>JBMNOE010000044.1:0-10114 GCA_050942895.1 Christensenellales bacterium | reverse complement strand
TCAGCGTACATCTCGGTCCATTCGTAGTTTTCACCGGCGGCGGCGTCCTTCAGGTTCTCCTCGGTGCTGTTGATGCCGTCAAGAAGCTTAAACCAAATCTTGGCATGCTCCTTTTCATTGCCGGAGGTTTCCTCAAAAATCGCGGCAATCTTTTCGTAGCCGTCTTTTCTGGCCTTTGAAGCGTAATAGCCATATTTAACTCTCGCCTGTGACTCTCCGGCAAACGCGGCCTTTAAGTTCGCTTCCGTTCTTGACCCTTTAAGTTCCATACCAATTCCTCCTGTTGAATATTATTTTTGAAAGGGGCTATTATTGGCATTGCCAAGAGTATATTTATATCATAGCCCGCAGACTTGCTAACAGTAACCGCTATTGATTATATCATATAAACAAGCTTTGTCAATTAAACGAGGAGTGCGCCATGCATGTTTTTACCGCTGTCATTTTTTTTGCCGCAGGTCTGGTCATGATAATAAAGGGCGGCGATATTTTTGTCGATGCCGCAAGGGCGATTGCCGGCATTACGGGGATTCCCAAGATAATAATAGGAGCGACAATAGTCAGCGTGGCAACCACATTGCCGGAGCTGCTTGTTTCGCTGTTGGCAACTGCACAGGGCTCACCCGATTTCGCATCCGGTAACGCCATCGGTTCGGTGAGCGCGAACATGGGGCTGATACTTGGCGTGTCCCTCACGGCGATGCCATCCCCGGCAGACAGGAAGAGCCTGTTGAGCAAGGGGCTTTTAATGATGGCATCCGCTGCGGTGCTTTGCATTTTGAGCCTTGACGAGAGCTTGACGGCGCGGGACAGCCTTTTGATGCTGGGCATGCTTTCCTACTTTATATATATAAACATAAAAAGCCTGAAAAATCAAGGTTGTTTTGGCGAAGAAAGGCTTTTGACAAGCAAAAAAACGAAACAAAGGATTGTGTTCAGATTTGCTCTGGGGGCTGCCGCAATAGCCTTTGGGGCGCATCTGCTGGTGGAAAAAGGCGAGGCGCTGGCGCATATAATGGGCATTCCCGGGGGCATAATAGGGCTCACGCTGGTGGCGGTCGGCACATCGCTGCCTGAACTGGCAACGACCCTTTCTGCCATAAGGAAAAGGGAGTCCGCCCTTTCGGTGGGCAATATATTGGGCGCAAATATAATCGACCTTTGCTTGATTTTACCCGCCTGTTCCTTTTTGAGCGGTGGGCAGCTTCCCGTTTCAAGAACAATAGCGCTGCTCGACATCCCCTTTGCGGTCCTCCTGATGTCTATCGCCATAATTCCCGCGTTGATATCCGGCCGCTTCCGGCGCTGGCAAGGCGTTTTGATGCTGATTTTATATGGCGCCTATATTGCATTTTCGGTCCATGTTTCCTGAACTTTACCAGAATAATATTTCCCGACCGCGACAATAATATGAGCGGAGGCGAGAGAAATGCACAATGATTATAAGCAAAAGATCGAATGCACCGTCACTTCCTGCGCTTACAACAGCAAGGGATACAACTGCTCGCTGGACGCCATAAAGGTGCTCCCCTGCGAGGATTGTCATAGCGGCAAGTCCGACGAAGAATCCATGTGCGGCAGTTACCGCAGCAGAATATAAGTAGTCGGAGCAGAAACGATCTTAACGCCCCGGACTTTCGTGCCAAACGGCGCGAAAAACAGCAGGCGCGCATAATGCGTCTGCTGTTTCTTTTTGCTTTTTTGCTTCTATATTTTTATGCATATTTCTTCTGAGTGTATTATAATATAAATGCACTATTATTTTAGTTATTAAAGAAAGGAATATGCTAATATGTTTTCAGGACTGAAAAAGTTTGCGGATGCTTTGGTCGGCCTGGCGGTTGCTTGCTGCATAATAGCGGTTGTTTGTATTGCAGTGATTTACGATATATCCTGGCAGCACAGACAGTCTCTTTTTTGGATTAACCTGGGCATCATTTCCGTGCCGATTTTCTTTGCGCTAACTGCAGTGGCTTTGAAAAAGATTATCTCGGAAATGGAAGATGCGTCGCAGAATATTCTGCAGAGGATGAAAAAAATCGAGGGAAGGCTGCGGCAGCTTGAAGAGGAGGGTAAGTAGCCCATTGCTGCGGCAGCTTAAATTTCAATCGGCCGGGCTTTAAAGCAAAAAAAGAAAAAAACGAAAAAAGGAAAAACGAAAAAAGCGAGAAATTTACTTTTACTTCTTTTGTTGACACGAAGCGCTTTATAGTAGTATAATTATAGACGCCGTTTGATGTGACGCATCAAGCGATCCTCCGAGTGAGGTTATGTGTATGCGTATTCTGTCCTTATCATGTGGCAGTTTGCGTCGCAGAGGGGAGGGATAACGGTGTCCGAAATACATGTTGGTGAAAACGAATCTTTGGAGAGTGCTCTAAAAAGGTTCAAGCGTAAATGTGCCCGTTCGGGCGTACTGGCAGAGGTTCGCAAGCGTGAACATTATGAAAAGCCTAGTGTTAAGCGCAAGAAAAAGGCCGAAGCTGCAAGGAAGCGTAAATATTAGAAAGTAAACCATGAGCTCCGTGGCGAGTTTTTCGCCGCGGGGCTTTATATTCTTCGTTTTTGGCGGATTTAAAAATACATGCAATAAGTAAACATCAATAAAGCAAAAAAAGCAAAAAAGTAAATAAAATGAAAATTACCGCAGAAAATTAGTCGCGGCCGTACAGCAATTCGAACTTGTTTTTGCTGGTTTTGATCATACCGTCCCTTTGGAGCTTTGAAATCTCAGCCGACATGGCGCTGCGCTCCACGCAAAGAAAGTCCGCAAGGTCCTGCCGGCTGAAGGGGATTGTAAAGCTGCTGCCGCCGGCCTTTTGCGCTTGGGCAGAAAGATAGGTGATCAGCTTTTCGCGGGTGCTGCGCCGGGATATTATCTCAACCTTCTGGTTTAAGATGACGTTCTTTGAAGCGACTATCGTCAGCATGTTTTCGATAAGCCTGCTGTGGAAGGAGCATGAGCTGGGGCAGATGCTGACGATTTTGCGGTAATCGATAAGCATCACGCGGCAGCTTTCAGTGGCCACGACGCTGACCGGCAGCTTTTCCACATGAGCGCAGGCCATGGATTCGCCAAAAAGATCCCCCTCATCCAAGGCGGCGATTATCGTGCGGTTGCCCATGAAATCCTCGCTTTGAACATGGGCTTTTCCGGAAAGGATTATGCCCACGCAGGTCGCCGGATCTCCAGCCATGAATATGATTTCGTCTTTTTCATAGCTTTTTATTGTCGCTGAAAGGCAGGACATCAGCGTCGGAAGGTCATGGGCGGATATATTTACGAACAGCGGCACTTTTTGCAGAAACTCAAAATCTGTGAACATAATTACCTCCTGTTGTTTTTCCAACAGACATTTCGGTTTTAGTATATTATTATATATATGAAAAGTCAATCGGATGAA
Source organism: Christensenellales bacterium (assembly GCA_050942895.1). Lineage (GTDB taxonomy): Bacteria > Bacillota > Clostridia > Christensenellales > UBA1750 > JBNRMR01. Next base: position 6,710 of record JBMNOE010000044.1, on the reverse strand, counting down.
AAGGATGAAAAACAGATAAAAAATCTGATTTTAACAGGAGGAAAAAATGATACGCAGAATTATTAATATAGACGAAGAAAAGTGCGACGGCTGCGGCATTTGCGTCGATGCCTGCCACGAGGGGGCAATTGCCATGGTGGATGGCAAAGCGAAGCTCATTCGGGACGATTATTGCGACGGACTGGGGGATTGCCTGCCCACTTGCCCAACGGGCGCCATCACATTCGTTGAAAGGGAAGCCGCTGCTTTCGATGAAGAAGCCGTCAAGGCCAGAATGGCCGAGATGCAAAAGCAAAAGACACAAAAGACTAATGAGGCGCAGCAAAGGCCGGCTTTCAGCGGCTGCCCGGGAATGCGCACAAGAGAGATAAAAAGGCCTCAGGCAAATGCGCAGCAGGTGCAGGCAGCCCATGTGGACAACTCCAGCCAGCTTGCCCAGTGGCCCGTTCAGATAAAGCTGGTGCCTGTAAACGCGCCATATTTCAGCGGCGCAAAGCTTTTGATCGCTGCGGATTGCACCGCTTTTGCCTATGGGAACTTTCATCAGGAGTTCATAAAGAATCATGTGACCATAATCGGCTGCCCCAAGCTGGACGAGGGTGATTATTCCCAGAAGCTGACGGAGATACTCCGCCATAACGACATAAAGAGCGTGACTGTGGCGCGGATGGAGGTGCCTTGCTGCAGCGGGATAGCCAATGCGGCGGTAAGAGCCCTGCAAAACTGCGGGAAGATGATCCCCTGGAGGATAGTGACGATAACCACGGACGGCGAACTGATTGAATAGCTTACATAGTGTATAAAACGCATATAAAATTTAAGGAGGAATTTGGAATGAGCATGTTTTGTTTTCAGTGTGAACAGACGGCGCGCGGCACAGGCTGCACCCGCATCGGCGTATGCGGAAAAAACGATGTGGTGGCCGGCGTTCAGGATCAGCTTACGGGGGCCATGGTGCTCTTGGCGAAGGTGGTCAGAAACCAGAAATCCACCAAGGATGTTAGCCGTCTTGTCATGGAGGGGCTTTTCACCACCGTTACAAATGTGAGCTTTGATGATGAGGCCATCAAGAAGCTGACGCAGAAGATTGTGGACGCGAGGATTGAAATATACCCGCCCTCTGCAGACTGTGAAGACTTCGACATGATGAAGATCTGGACTGACAACGAGGACATCCGCTCACTTCGCACGTTGATTCTTCTGGGCCTAAGGGGCATGGCGGCCTATGCCTATCACGCCCTCGCCCTGGGATATACCGACCAGGAAGTGAACGATTTCTTCCTGAAGGCGCTGGCGGCCATCGGCGAGGAGAGCTACGGCATGGACGAGCTTCTTCCCATGGTGCTGGAAACCGGCGCTGTAAACCTTAAGGTGATGGAGCTTCTGGACAGGGCAAACACCGCCACCTACGGCACTCCCACACCTGTCACCGTTCCCTTCACAGTTGAAAAAGGACCATTCATTGTCATCACAGGGCACGATCTGCATGATCTTAAGCAGCTTCTTGACCAGACCGAGGGCAAGGGCATCAACATATACACCCATGGCGAAATGCTGCCGGCACATGGCTATCCCAAGCTTAAAAAGTACTCCCATCTTAAGGGCAACTTTGGCACCGCATGGCAAAACCAGCAAAGGGAGTTTGCCGACATCCCCGCGCCGATTCTGTTTACGACCAACTGTATTATGCCCGTTCGCGACAGCTACCGCGACCGCGTGTTCACCACCGCCGTCGTGGGCTATCCGGAAATGGTGCATATCGACGAGGAGGATGGCGGCAAGGATTTCACACCTGTAATTGAAAAGGCCTTGGAGCTGGGCGGATATGCTGAGGACAGGGAGATGACGGGCATAAACGGCGGCAAGCAGACGATGACGGGCTTCGGCCACGGCACTGTTTTGGGCGTTGCCGACACTGTTATCGAAGCTGTTAAGAGCGGAGCCATAAAGCATTTCTTCCTGGTGGGCGGCTGCGACGGCGCCAAACCCGGCCGCAACTATTACACCGAGTTCGTGCAAAAAACGCCTCAGGACACAGTAATACTGACTCTTGCCTGCGGCAAGTACCGCTTCAACGACCTGGACATCGGCAGCATCGGCGGCCTTCCCCGCATTTTGGACATGGGCCAGTGCAATGACGCTTACTCCGCCATCAAGGTGGCCATCGCTTTGGCGGAAGCCTTTGACTGTGGCGTGAACGATCTGCCCCTCAGCCTTGTTCTTAGCTGGTATGAGCAAAAGGCAGTGGCGATTTTGCTGACTCTCCTGCACCTGGGCATAAAGAACATACTGCTTGGGCCCAGCCTGCCGGCTTTCGTTTCCCCCAATGTGCTTGACTTCCTGGTGGAGAACTTTGCGATAGCCCCCATCAGCACTCCCGATGAGGACCTGAAGAAAATCCTCGGCTAAGACATCCATTTGCACATAGTGTTTAAAAAAACTTACCGAACCCTGCCTTCGCAGCTTGAAGGCGGGGTTTCGCTTTTTTTGTCATTTTTTAAGGCGCCTTTTTATTAAGAGTGTTATACGATTAAAAAGAAAAAGACATAAAATCCGAACGTTTGATAAAAATCTTATACAAGATAATTGCATTTTGTTTTTTATTGGTTTATTATAAAGAAAAGTGCCCAGTGCATTTGGTTTTTTATTTTTCCGGAGCAATTTTTGGCCAGGGTCAGTGATTATCCCTCCCTTGGGCGAATTACAAGCCCGTGCTCCAAAGCGTTTATTTTCACTCGTTTCCAATGGACGCCGGCTGTTGCCGGGCTGAAACAGGAGTTGTGGAAAGGCGTACAGCCTGCCCTTCTTAGATTATAAGATAAGGAGATTGTCAATGGAAAGTTTTTTTAAACTGAAACAGCACAATACCAAGGTATCGACTGAAATCCTCGCCGGTCTAACCACATTCTTCGCCATGGCTTACATCCTCTTCGTAAACCCGGATATGCTCGCGCAGACCGGCATGCCCCATGGAGCGGTGTTCCTGGCGACCATCTTCGCTTCCGTAGCGGGAACCTTGGTCATGGCGCTGTTTGCGAACGTCCCATATGCACAGGCCCCCGGCATGGGTCTCAATGCCTTCTTCACCTACACGGTGTGCTTCGGCCTGGGTTTTTCCTGGCAGCAGGCTCTGGCGATGGTCTTCCTTTGCGGCGTCATTAATGTCATTATAACGGTTACAAAGCTCAGAAAATCTATAATTAAGTCCATCCCCGAAAGCCTTCAGCACGCCATCGGCGGCGGCATCGGCATATTCATTGCCTATATCGGAATAAAGAATGCGGGACTGCTCACATTCACATCCGATCCGGGCACCTATACCCTTTTGGACAGCGGCACAGTCATCACCGGCAGCAGCATCGTTCCCGCCCTGGCGAACTTTGATGCCCTGCCCATCATATTTGCAGTGGTGTGTATAGTGCTGATGGTTGTCCTGGTTGTAAAGAAGGTACCGGGCGCAATATTCATAAGCATAATTCTCTCCACCATAATCGGCATTCCTTTCAAAGTGGTTGATCTTAGCCAGATCGGCATCGCATCCAATGTCGGCGATTCTTTCGCACAGCTTGGGACAACCTTTGGCGCGGCATTTGGCGCTGAGGGCATGGGTTCTTTGTTCTCAGATCCCGCCAAAATACCCCTTGTGCTGATGACAATCTTCGCCTTCAGCCTTTCCGACACTTTCGACACAATCGGAACCTTCATCGGAACCGGCCGCCGCACAGGCATATTCAGCGAGGAAGATCAAAAGGCAATGGAATCCTCCAGCGGCTTCAAGTCCAAGATGGACCGCGCCCTGTTCGCAGACTCCATCGCCACCTCTATAGGCGCTGTGTTTGGAACCTCCAACACCACAACCTACGTTGAAAGCGCAGCGGGCATAGGCGCAGGCGGGCGCACAGGCCTTACTTCATTGGTCACTGCCATCATGTTCCTGCTGAGCATATTCCTGGCTCCGGTCATAGGCATCGTTCCTGCTCAGGCGACTGCTCCTGCGCTCATCCTGGTTGGTATCATGATGATGTCGTCCTTCTCCAACATTAAGTGGGGCGAGCTGGAGGAGGCCATCCCGGCTTTCTTTGCAGGCATTTTCATGGCTCTTTGCTACAGCATCTCCTACGGTATCGCCGGAGGCTTTATATTCTATTGCATCGTGAAGATTCTCCGCAAGGACGCTAAGAGCATTCACCCCATACTCTGGGTGAGCACGGCGCTGTTCATTTTGAACTTCATACTCCTGGCGAATATTTAAACAAAACAAAGTTTTCAAAGCAAAAGCTTCGGGCCCTTGCCCGGAGCTTTTTGTTCGTTTGCTTTTTTATGTCATTCAAGGGCTCTGCCCCCAAAGACTACCCCGCACAGATGAAAATAAAAAGCGAAGCCATAGGGCCTCGCTTTTGCGGTTTTAGAGCCTGATTATTTAATTTCGATGGAAGCGCCGACTTCGTCAAACTTAGCCTTGATGGCCTCGGCTTCTTCCTTGGTAACGCTTTCCTTGATGGTGGAGGGAGCGCTGTCGACCAGATCCTTGGCTTCCTTAAGGCCCAGCCCGGAAACGACTTCACGGACAACCTTGATAACCTTGATCTTCTGAGCGCCGGCGTCCTTGAGAACCACGTCGAACTCAGTCTTTTCTTCAACAGCTTCCGCTGCTGCTGCGCCTGCCACGGCAACTCCCACGGGGGCCGAAGCGGAAACGCCGAACTTCTCTTCCATTGCCTTTACCAGCTCAGCCAGCTCCAGCACTGTCATATTCTCTACCGCAGAGATAATGTCTTCAAATTTCATTTTATTTTCCTCCAAATTTTGTACTGAAGCTTAAGCTTCCGCGGCCGGGGCTTCTTCGCCGGTGCCGCCTTGTTTTTCGATGATTGCGTTGATGGCGTAAAGGAAATTGCACACAGGAGCGTTCAAACTGCCGAGCATCTTGGCAATAAGCACTTCACGGCTTGGCAGACTGGCGATTTCAGCAAGGGCTGCTGCGTCGCAGAACTTTCCTTCCACATAGCCCGCCTTAAACTCCATCTTGTTTGTTTTCTTGATGCAGTCGTTCAGCACCTTGGCGGGGGCGACGGGATCGGTGTTGGAAAAGGCTATCGCCGAGGGGCCTGCCAGGAAGGGCGTGAGCTCGTCCATTCCCAGAGCGTCGGCGGCGCGCTTGATCAGCGTGTTCTTGAGCACCTTATAATCGATGTCGTTCTTACGCATCTCGCGACGAAGCTCGGTGTCCTGCTCCACGGTCAGCCCGCGGTAGTCCACCAGAACGGCCGCCTTGGCCTCGCTCAGCTTTGAGCGGATCTCATCCACCACCAAAGACTTTGCTAGCTGGTTCTTGTTCATTTTCTCACCTCTATTTCCGGGGTTGCTGGCGGCATATAAAAAGCCCTCACGCCGAGGCGCAAGGGCACTAGAAGCAAATTAACGCAAATTAACGGATAATCGCATAAAGAGTGCTCTGATGTTCCTCGGCAGGATTTACTTCCCGAAGGAAACCTGCTGTCTTAGGCGCAAGCGGCAAATAAAAGCCACCTTTGGAATATTAGCACAGCTTCAGCGCTTTGTCAACTTTCTTTTTTTCTAATTATGTTGCGTCCAAAAATTATTATTGATGAATTTATTATTTGCGCCGGAATATCTAATTATAGTGGGGCGCTGAGAAAGGTCGCCTAAAAAATGCTGGGAGGATAAACTATGCCCTTGTTAAACCTTACGAAAGAAAATTTTCTGGATGAGGCCATCCGCAGCAAGGGACGAATTCTGATGAACTTCTGGGCGCCCTGGTGCGCCCCCTGCAGGGCTTTCGCGCCGGTTATCGATTCCATCGCCAAAGATGATTACGAGGATTTAAAGGTCTGCAACGTGAATGTCGAGGAGGAGCCGGAGATCGCTTCCGTTTTCAATGTGATGAGAGTGCCCACACTGGTGGTGATGGAAGGAGGGCTGACGCTTGCCACCTCGGTTGGGTTCAGGCCCAGACATGAAGTCGTGGAATTTATAAACGGGCTGTGATATCATTGCCGTAGAGCAAGTTCACTGAAGAAATGAGGCGAGGGAATGAGGCCGGAGCGCAAGAGGATGCTGGATAAAAGCCTTGGCGAGGGCTGGGAATTGGCGGAGGAGTACGAGTGCGTGGCTACCTGCGAATATCTGGATTTATTCGAGGGCTATGCTGCCATGACGAAGATCGACAAGGCGGCCATGAGGCTGGCTTACCGGCGGGATGGCAGGGAAATTTGCATACTGGATGACGGTTATGTCTGGATACAGGTGATGCCCGTGGGAAAAAACCACAGCGTTATTCTGATGATGGATGAAAACCTGAACATGGTGCAATGGTATTTTGATATAAGCCTTGAAAACAGCCTGGATGAAGAGGGGAATGCGTATATTCGCGATCTTTACCTTGATCTGGCGCTCTATCCAAATGGCGAAATGCTGACGCTGGATGAGGGTGAGCTTCAGGAGGCTCTGGAGGCTGGCGATATCAACCTGGACGAATTCAATCTGGCACATGCGCAGATGGAGAGCCTTAAAAGATATTTAGCCAACAGCCTGCATGAATTTGTAGAAAAAAGCGATAGGTATATCGCTTACTTTGCGCATTTTCTGTGAGCAAGAAAGGCTGGCTCGCAGACAAGAAAGGGAGCTTTAACCGGGACGAAGACCGCAGAGGGATTCCAAAGGGAAGCTTCCCTTTGGCGGGAGGGGGT
>JBMNOE010000004.1:0-188267 GCA_050942895.1 Christensenellales bacterium | reverse complement strand
TTAAAATATGTTCCAGCCGCTTTAAAAGCACATCCGCAGGTAGATTGCTTCTAAGCCCCCGCCTTATTTCCTCTGACAGCGCATTTTTAACCGTGAGCGAAAATTCGTTCACTTTCCGCTGGTGCAAATCCGGCAAGTTTTTCAACAAAGATTCCCTGTACCCGTCCACGATATCGTACAACTGCGCCTCGAAATACTCCAGCTTTTTCGGCATGAATCCGCCGCGAACAGCCGCCTCGTTAGCGCCGGCCCCAACAGGCAGCGCGTTATATTCCTCCTGGTACATCCTGTAATTCGCCGCCACAAGATAGTTGCCGACTTCGTCGCCTTCTTCCCCGACCACAAGAAACCGCAGATAAAACCACGCTGTCAAATAAGAATCCGCCATTATACTGTCATGAGCAAAAAGCGAACTGCCGGAGGAGTTTCCAAAACAAAAAAGCCACCCCTAAAGGCGGCGCTGCAAGCATTATTCGTTATCTTCACTGTCTGCTGATAAAAAGATCAAAATAAAACAATTATAATTCGCGTTCATTCATCCCTTGCGCCCTTTGATAGGGAGCGCTCAATTTCTCGTTGGGCATCTTTTTTGGCGAGCTCATGCCTTTTGTCATACTGCTTCTTGCCCTTTGCCAGGGCAATCTCCAGCTTCACCAGCCCACGCTTCAGATAAACCCTAAGAGGCACTATCGAATAGCCCTGCTGCATCACCTGCGCACGCAGCCGGTTGATCTCCCTTTTGTGCAGCAGCAGCCGCCGCACCCGCAGAGGGTCGCGGTTAAAGACATTGCCCTGCTCATAGGGTGAAATGTGCATCCCGTGAATCTTGGCCTCGCCGCTGTCCACCGATATATAGCTTTCCTTAAGATTCATCCTGCCCAGCCTTATGGACTTGACCTCGGTGCCGCTCAACTCTATGCCCGCTTCAAATGTCTCCTCGATGTAATAATCATGCCATGCGCGGCGGTTTCTCATCAGCTCCTTGGTGTATTCGGCCATTTCGCTCCCCTCCTTTCGTATTTTGCATGTTAAGCTTGTATATTATATCAAAAAAGTGTCCCCATAGCAATTGATTATGAAATTTAAAATACTGCTTGACATATAATACTATGCGTTGTATCATATTGCGTGAAGGGAGGTATGGTTTTTGGATGTTCAGATAAAAAAAGGACTTACTGAGTCCCTTGTGTTGCTCATCGTCTCCAGGGAGGATGTCTACGGCTATAAGCTTATGCAGGATATCGCACAGATAATTCCCTTGAGCGAGTCCACCCTTTACCCGATTTTGCGAAGGCTTGAAGCGGGCAAATATCTAAAGACATACAGCAGGGAGTTCAACGGCAGATTGCGCAAATATTACAGCATAACCAGCGCCGGCAGGCAGCGGTTGGGCGAATTTCGCGCGCATTGGCGCGAAGCAATGAAGATCATCAATTATTTACTGGAGGAGAGTGATCCGATTGAAAAAGCATGAGTTTTTAGAGGTGCTGGGCAATTATTTGCATGATCTGCCATCCGCTGAGGCGAACGCAGCAAAGGCGTATTATGACGAACTTATAACGGATGCGGTGGAGAATGGAAACGATGAGGATGAATTCATCGTCTCTTTGGGGCAGATGAACGAAATCGCCGGGAGGATAAGAGCCGACGCTGACGTGAACCGGGCGGTTGCAAAGCCGGGCATGTCCAACTGGGCTAAGGCGCTGATCGCCGTGCTGGGCATACTGGCAACGCCCATTGCTCTACCCTTGGCGGCGGCAGTGTTGATGATTTTCATTTCACTCATCATCGTAATGGTAGCAGTGGTGATAACGGTGTTCGCGGTGCTGGTCGCCGGACTTATATATGCGGGCTGGGCCATCGTGCGGCTGCCCTTCTCCTTCGGCTCCGTCGGCATGGTGTTCACCGCCATAGGCATTGCGGTGCTGGGGGGAATGGGCGCATATTATCTCCTGAAAGCAACCTTTAAGGGAACGGGGATATTAATCCGCAAGATATATGTTTTCGCCGGTAAAAAGCGCAGCGCCAGGGAGCAAAGGATTCAAAAGGAGGAAGTCAGATGAAGAAATCTGCTAAAATAGCTTTGATAACAGGGGCATGTTTTTTGCTTGTGGGCCTTGTCCTGTGGGGTGTGAGCGCCGGAACCGACGAATTCAAGCGCATGGCAGCAAGCGGGGCGGGAAACAGCAATATAGACTCCAACAGGGAGGCGCTGGGGGCCTTGCTGAGCGAGGAAATGAGCGAATATTCATATATGGCTTCCGGGCAAGTGAGCGGGCTTAATATAACATTGCAGACAAGGAATGTTTACGTCATCCCCGCCGATGTGAGCAGCATTGAAATCAAGAGCACTGAAAACGATGAAAGCAAGCTGAAGGCCTCCCTTGAAAGCGGCGAACTAAAGCTGGAGGAGGAGCTGAAGCGAAATTTCGTGAATATCTCCGACTTCATTTCCTTTGATTTCACCGACAAAAGCGCCGATAGGGCCGTTTACATCTATTTGCCCAAGGATACAGAGCTGGAAAGCCTGAAAGTCGACTGCTCCTACGGCAATATCACCCTTAGGGACTTCACCGCAGACGAACTTGTCATAACCGGCGAAAGCGGCGATATCGACATCAGCGGCATTCCATCCAAAAGCGCAGCAATAGACAGCTCCTTCGGCGATATCGTTATAAACAAACTCACCGTGGAGGGCAGGCTGTTTGTCGCCGCCAGCAACGGGAAAATAAGCATAAAAAATTCCGCTTTATCCCAGGCCGGTATAGAATCATCCTTTGGCAGCATTTCCCTCAGCGAGGTATCCATTTCAGTGGGCGAGCTCAGCATCGACAGCAGCAATGGTTCTGTTGACATCGAAAATGTGACCGGCAAGGATATGCATATTTCTACCTCCTTCGGCGATATCAACATCGAGGACAGCTCTGCCGGCAACATCACGGCCGACAGCGACAACGGCAATATTGAAGTGGACAGCGTTTCTGCGGCGGCGGTAAAGCTCACCAATTCCTTCGGAGGAATCGACGTGGAAGATTCATTCCTTGCAAGCCTTTACGCCGAGACAGACAACGGCTCTGTGAAAATCGTGGGTGGAGACATTGCATCAATCGATTCAAAAACCAGCTTCGGCAGCATCGGCATAAGCTCCACAAGTTTTGAAAGCTGCATTGCAAACAGCCAAAACGGCGATGTGACCCTGGAGAAACTTGCCATGAGCCAGAATGAAACCTCCATAAAAGCGAAAACCGCCAGCGGCTCCGTCAGCATTGGCGGCGAAAGACAGGCAAACAGCTATGAAAAAACCCTGTCCGGCGCTAAGGTGGAAATCGACGCCAAAACCAGCTTCGGCGATGTCATAATTAGCTTTAAATAGTCGGCGGGGCGCATAAAAACAAAAAGGTGAGAATAAGCTCTCACCTTTTTTGCAAGGGTGTTTCCTCCGGGAAAAGAACGGTGACGGCAGTGCCTTTCCCCGGGCTGCTGTCAAGGGAAATGGTCGCCCCGTGCTGAAGGGCGATGTGCTTTACTATCGCCAGGCCCAGGCCGGTACCGCCGGTCTGTTTTGATCTGCTCTTGTCTATCCTGTAAAAACGCTCGAACACACTGTTTTGGTGCTCATCCGCCATGCCGATGCCATCATCCCTCACCATAAGCCCTGCGCCGAACTTAGTCATTGTGGTGGAAATCTCCACCTGGCCGCCGGGCCTGTTGTAGCGCACAGCATTGTCGCAAAGGTTGTAAATCAGCTCGCTCAGCATTCGTCTGTCGCCAAAAACGAAGCTGTGTCCGCCGGAAAGCCTGAAATTTACGCCCTTTTGCTCCGCGCTGAATCTCAGGATTTCAATCGCCTCCTTGGCTATCTGGTGCAAATCCACCTTCTCCGCAGGCGCTCCGGAGGGGATCCCGTCCAGCTCCGTCAGCTTTATTATGTCGCCTATAAGGTCTATCAGTCTGCCCGCTTCCAAGTGGATTTTCCCCGCAAAAGTATTCACGTCCTCATCCCTTGCCATGCCGTTCATTATCATCTCCGCATAGCCGGATATGGATGTCAGCGGTGTTTTCAGCTCGTGGGAAACATTGGCGGTAAACTCACGCCTTGAGCGTTCGTTTTCGCTTTTTTTGCGCTGCTGCTCACGAACCTCCCGGACAAAGCCCCTCAGCTCCTTGAAGGGGGCGTCCGACTCACCCAGCGCTCCGGCCATCTCGGTGATGGGCCGCATGATACCCTCCGCAAGGGCCGATGCTCCCGCCCAGCATACCCCGCAGACCGCCAAGGCGGCAATCAATAATACGGGCATGATATCCACAAAGGTAGAAGAAGCGCCTGCGTACTCGGCCTGCGCAATAATAATCCCCCCATTACCGGCAGCGATTGCAAATATCTTTGCCGCCTTTTCTTCACCTGCGAATATAGCAGGCTCCAAAAAAACGCCCTCGCCACTTTTCATGGCTGCCATAAAATCCAGTTCGGGAGATCTTGGATCAAAGCGGCTGCCTTCGCTTGCATATATCTGGCTTTTATCGCCGGAAAAAACCGCCAGCCTGTCCCCGCCCAGCTCCAGCATTGAAAAGTCCCTTTCCCGGCCACCCTTTTCCAGCAGCAAAAACGCCGCCTGGGCCAAAGCTCTCGACCTGCTTTCAGCCTGCGCCTTGCTCTGCGCGCTGAACAAGCCCAGGGCAACAAGACATAAAGCCGCTGCCGTCAAAAGGCTGATGGCGGTCATATACAGCCATATTCTGCCCCTTATGCTGGGCGCTTTATTCTCCTCTGTCAATCTTATACCCCACGCTTCTGATGGTCTTTATCATGCCGCCGCTCCCGCCCAGCTTCTGGCGCAGCGCCTTTATGTGCATGTCCACGGTGCGGCTTTCACCTTCGTAGTCGATGCCCCACACCCTGTCCATTATCTTGTCCCTTGAAAGCACTATTCCGCTGTTCATCAACAGATATTTAAGCAGCTCATACTCCTTGAAGGTAAGATCCACCGAAGCTCCCGCCACGGTGACAACCCGCTTCATGTCATCCATAACGATATCGCCGCATTCATATCTGCCTTGCGAATCCCGGTCGGTTCTGCGCAAAACAGCCTTCACCCGGGAGATCAGCTCCATTATCCCAAAGGGTTTTGTGATATAATCATCCGCGCCGGCATCCAGCCCGATCACAGCGTCAACCTCAGCAGCCTTAGCCGTCACCATTATCACAGGGATATCGCTGAAGCGCGCGTCCTTTTTAAGCCTCCGCAATATGCTCAGCCCGTCCTCGCCGGGGAGCATTATGTCCAGCAAAACAAGTGAGGGCGCAAGCTTTTCGCATTCTTGAAAGAAGTCTGCGCCGTTTGAAAATTCAGCCACCTCATAGCCGCTGTTTTTAAGGGCATAGCTTTCCAACTCTCTGATATTCAAATCATCCTCGACAATGTATATCAATCAAACCCACCCCCGCCCTTTCTTCATCTTTTTCCTCATCCATCTACTACCTTTAAATGATATTTCATTTTCGATCCTTTTGCAATCCCCCTTTTAAAGCATGATTTATCTCCCCGCAGCCACGGCGGTGGTTGACTGCGCCGCTTCAAGCGGGGTATAATAATGTAATGGCGATGCGTTGCGCTGCTGTTTTCGATAATTGCAGCGATCATGGCGCTTTTTGAGTGATCATTGTGAAAGCGGGAAGATAATGTCTGCAAAGGGCTTGGTTTTTACCGGGGAGCGCATGTCCAGGGCTGAGGCAATGCGCCTGAACCCCCGCCAGTGGGCGTTTGTCGGCGATACTGTCTACAGCCTTTTTGTCCGTACCCGAATTTTAACCACCACCGATTTCCCCCTGGCTAAAATGCACAAGCTAAGCGTCACCGAGGTGAACAGCGCTGCCCAGGCCGAGGTTCTCGACATGCTTGAAAGCCGCTTAAGCGAAGATGAGCAGGATATACTGCGCCGCGGCAGGCGAATACGCACACGCTCGTCCCATTCCAGAAATGATCCGGCGCAATACTCAAAGGCCACCGCATTGGAAGCTCTTGTGGGCTTTTTGTACCTGACCGGCGAGGACAAAAGGCTTGAAGAAATTATGGCCATGATATTTTCAGCAGATGACTCAGGCGAAGAATCCTGATGCTCTTTTTACTATATTTGCTTTAAACGCTAAAAAGGAAAGACGGAAGATATAATATGAGCAGGAACTACGATGAAACAAGGCCGAGAATGCAAAACACGCCCGAAAACCTGATATTCGGCCGCAATCCGGTGATGGAAGCGCTGAAGTCCGGCAGAGAGATCGAAAAAATCTTGATGGCTAAGGGCGATATGAACGGCTCCATGCACGAAATTTTAGCTCGGGCAAGGGCGCGGCTCATTCCTGTGCAGGAGGTGGACCGCCAGAAAATCGACGGCATGGCCCAGGGCCATCAGGGCGTTTGCGCATATGTCTCCGCCGCAAAGTACTACTCAGTGGATGAGATAATAGCAGGCGCCAGGGACAGCGGCCAGGAGCCCTTGCTGGTGCTTTTGGACGGCATCACCGATCCCCAGAACACCGGCGCCATCGCCAGGAGCGCCGAGTGCGCAGGCGCCCATGGCGTGGTGTTCCCCAGCAGAAGATCTGCCGGGCTCACCCCCGTTTCCGCAAAGGCGGCGGCAGGGGCTTTTGAATATATAAAGCCCGCAAGGGTCACAAATCTTGCCCGCACTATAGACGAGCTTAAAGAGATGGGCGTGTGGGTTTTCGGCGCGGACATGCAGGGCGAGGACTACCGCAGCGTCGATTTTTCCGGCCCTTTGGCCATAGTCATCGGCGCGGAGGGGGACGGCCTTTCCCGCCTTGTGCGCGAAAAATGCGACAGATTAGTCTCTTTGCCCGTAGTCGGCAAGATAGACTCGCTGAACGCCTCCTGCGCAGCGGCATTGCTGCTTTATGAAGCACTGCGCGCGCGCGATAAGCAAAAGGAATAAAGCCGCGTATGACTCTTATCATCGATGGCTACAACATAATCGGCGCATGGCCGGATTTTAAAACCAGCATAAACCTGCAGGACAGCCGCGACAGGCTTATTGAGATCATGTGTGATTATGCCGGCTACACGGGCGACAGGGTCATAATCGTCTTTGACGCCTATGCCGGTGAAAACCCAAAGCGCACGGTGGAGAATATCGCCGGGGTGGAAGTTGTGTACACCAAGGCGGGTGAAACTGCCGACCACTACATCGAGCGCCTGGTGGACAAACTTTGCCGCAACCTTTCAAAGCAGATTGAGGTGCGAGTAGCCACCTCCGACGCCATCGAGCAGAGCATAGTCATGGGCAGGGGCGCCGCAAGGGTCTCCTCACCGGAGCTTCGCGGCATGGTGATGCAGGCCAGATCCCAGGGCAGAAGCGTTCACAAAAACTCCGGCAAGCTGGGGCTGGATTCCAAGCTGCCGGCGGATATACTTGCAAAGCTGGAACAAATAAGAAGGAGCATGTAGACTTGCCGCTTAAAGACGAGAGCAAAAACGAAAACAGAGCCCCAAGACCTGACTACAGCGCCATGGGCGATGAGGAAATTGTGCTGATGGCCCAAGCAGGCAACATGGAGGCCCACGAATATATCCTTAACCGCTACAAAAACTTTGTTAAGTCGAAGGCCCATGCCTACTTTCTGATCGGCGCGGACAGAGAGGACATCGTGCAGGAGGGCATGATCGGCCTTTTTAAGGCTGTGCGCGATTACAGAACCGACAGGCTTGCGTCCTTCCGCGCTTTTGCGGAACTTTGCGTCATCAGGCAGATCATCACCGCCATAAAGACCGCCACGCGGCAAAAGCATATACCTCTTAACTCCTATGTTTCGCTGAACAAGCCCATGTACGACGAAGAAAACGACCGCACCCTTTTGGATGTCCTTTCAGAGGGTCGGGTGGCCAGCCCTGAGGACATGCTGATCAACCAGGAGGACTTCCAGCAGATAGAATCCAAGATCGTCGAGATGCTCTCCGACCTTGAAAAAAGCGTGCTGCACTCATACTTGCAGGGCAAGAGCTATCAGGAAATAGCCGAGGATTTGGGCCGCCATGTCAAGAGCATCGATAACGCCCTTCAGCGCATAAAGCGCAAGCTGGAAAAGCATCTGCTGAAAAGGGATTAGGCCTTCGAGGAGAAAGCAATGCATTACCATGAAGACTGGCTGATGCGGCAGATAATGGCCGCAATATCCATTTTAATGAAGCTAATAACCGGTGTAAATTCCGAAAAAAGCCTTGCGGACCCGGAGGGATTTATCGGCGATACGGGCGGGCTTTACTTAAAGCTTAAAGAGCTGGTATCTATGGGCGAAATAGGCAGGGCGGAGGATTTGCTGTTCGAGGCCGTTGCCGCAGGCGAGGAAAGCGCGCTAAGAGCCGCGGTGCTTTTTTATTCGCAGATAAACGCCCTAACCGACCAGGAACTGGAAAGCTGCAATTTCCCGCGCAGCGAGATACTCTGCGGCCTTCGGGAACTGTGCAAAGCATATGGCATCCCCCAGTATCTTTTCGATAACATTCAATGATTATACAAACGGAATTTGGCGCTTATGCATGCTTTTATAATACATCCTTTCTATCTTTTCCGCCAGCTCCGCTTTCACATCCCTTCCTTCTAAATAATCGCAAATGACTTCATATGATATTCCTGTTTCTTCTTCGTCGGTCTGCCCGTCCCATAAATCCGCCGAGGGCAGCCTGCCGATTATGCTCTCAGGAATATTGCCAAACGGCCAGTCATATTTTGCCAGCTGCATTATCTGCCTCTTATTCAGCGTCTTCATTGGGTTGATGTCAACGCCGCCATCGCCGTACTTAGTGTAATATCCAATTATCGCTTCAGTCGCATGATCGGTGCCTGCAACAATCAATCTTTCCGCGCTGCTGATATCATACCATTCTATTATCCTTTGGCGCGTCATTCTGTTTCCAGTTTGCAGACTGGAGGATGCTTGATTAAAATTATTGACTGAGAAATCGACGACTTCCCCTATATCCCTTATGCAGTATTCCAAATCCAATGCCTGCACTACGGCCAGCATATGGTCGATGTGCTTCGAGTGATACGGCGTCAGAACAGCGAGGACTCTTTTATTTGAAAACAAAACAGACATTTTGAGCAAAGCCGCAGCCACCGCGCTGTCGATCCCCCCGGATACGCCGATTAGATAGCCCTCCGCCCAGGCATTGTCCTCCAGATATTTTGCTAAAAACCCGCCCGTAGCGCTATATCGGCCTGGATATCATAATTTTTAGCAACCCCAAACTCCTCGATTATTTTCTTATTACCGGTCATTCCATCACTCCCCCAGCAGATTTATCTTCGATTTTGACTATATTATTACCACGCACCCAGGCGACAGCCAAGCATTTATTAAAAGATTTAAAAAGCAAGCCCGCCCCGTTTATTCCCGGAGCGGGCGTTTTCTTTTCTTCCATATTTTTAACGTTCAGCGGTATCATCCCGTCTCCCGGGGTTTGGCGAATATCATCCTTCCGGCGGCGGTCTGCAAAATGCTGGTCACCACAACCACTATTTTTTCGCCGATCATTCCCTTGCCGTTTTCGATCACTATCATGGTGCCGTCGTCCAGATAGCCCACGCCCTGGTTTTGCTCCTTGCCCTCTTTAACCACCAGCACGGACATCTCCTCACCCGAAATCAGTGCGGGCTTAAGGGCATTGCTCAGCTCATTTATGTTCAGCACATGCACCCCCGAAAGCTCCGACACCCGGTTTAGATTATAGTCATTCGTCATTATCTTGCCGTTTAGCTTTTTGGTGAGCTTCAAAAGCTTCATGTCCACTTCATCGTCGGAGTCGTTTTCATATTCGCCCACGCTGATGTCTATCCCCTCTATCCTTTGCAGCTCGCCCACCACATCCAGACCGCGCCGGCCTCTTTTGCGCTTCATGCTGTCTGAAGAATCGGCCACCTTTTGCAGCTCCTCCAGTATGAACTGGGGCACAATGAGCCGGCCTTCCAGAAAGCCTGTCTTGTATATGTCGATTATCCTGCCGTCTATCAGCACGCTTG
The DNA here is from genome assembly GCA_050942895.1 of Christensenellales bacterium. GTDB lineage: Bacteria > Bacillota > Clostridia > Christensenellales > UBA1750 > JBNRMR01. The sequence goes on along the minus strand of JBMNOE010000004.1, from coordinate 178,232 downwards.
AATCCAGAAGCTTCGGCATAGGCAAATCCTCAGCCCTTAGCTGCTTTTCATGCTGGCTCGCTGCTATGCGCTCGCTAATGCTGCGCTCGGGACGCTTCATGTCCATCAAAAACGGCAGTTCATGCCATCTTCTTTGAAAGAGCCGCGCCCCCAAAAGCCCCAGGGTCACATATAGCAATATGGAAAGGGCCATTGCCAAGGGCGCGGGCAGATAGTCCCTGAAAAGAGCAGATATAAAATAGGATATCACCAGCCCGGCCACAAGGCCGATTCCGCCGAAAACGATATCGGCCATCTGAAGCTGGTTCATGTTCTGCTCCATTAATTTGACGCTCTTTTGCATACGCTTGTATATCCTGGGTGAAATGATATAAGAGATGAATGCGAAAATAAATATCCCCGATATAAGCAAGACCGTATACAGCCATATAGGCCTCCCCTGACCGCTCATCGCCTGCCGATAAACATCTGACTGGCCTAAAACGGTCATAAAGCTCAGGCCCACCAAGCCGCCAAAAAAGGCAAACAGTGCTTTTATAACTCGCTGCTTCAAACCGTCACTCCCTTCTGACCTCTTTTTTCGCTGATATAGCCGATATGAGAATAAAACAAGGCTATTTTAAATTATACTTCTTATATATGAACAGCCCATTAATTCGCTGAAAACTTATGCGCCGCCACCCTTCCCCGAAAAAACGGCGTCCAAGGCTTCCCTCACGCTGCCGACACCGATGATGCTCATTCCGCTCACCCGGGCCAACTGCTTAAGGTTCGCCTTTGGTATTATGCAGCGCTTGAAGCCCATGCGGGCGCACTCCGCCACGCGCCTGTCCATCTGGTTAACGGCGCGCACCTCCCCCGAAAGGCCAACTTCGCCCATCACTACCACGCCCGGGTCTATGGCGATGCCGGAAAGGGATGAGGCCACCGCCGCCACAAGGGGCAAGTCCGCCGCCGGCTCGTCGATTTCTATTCCCCCGGCAACATTGGCGTAAACATCCATATTGTACAGCTTCATATTGGCCCGCTTTTCAAGGACTGCCAGCAAAAGGGCCAGCCTGCCGTTATCAAAGCCGTAGCTCTGCCGCCTTGGCGCGGGAAAAACCGTCTGGCTCACAAGGGCTTGCATGTCCACCAGAACAGGTCTGCTGCCTTCCAGCGCACAGGTCACAACCGAGCCGGATTCGCCTATGCTCCTGCCCGCCAAAAAGAACTCGGACGGGTTTTCCACCTGCTCCATGCCCTTTTCGCCCATCCTGAAAACGCCTATCTCATTCACGGAGCCGAACCTGTTCTTGGCCGCCCGCAAAACCCGATACTCCTGCCTGCGGTCACCTTCGAAGTAGAGGACGGCGTCCACCATATGCTCCAGCACCCTGGGCCCGGCAAGGGCGCCTTCCTTGGTCACATGGCCAACCAAAAAGCAAGTGCAGCCTGTGCTTTTCGCCATATGCATTATATCCCCCGCGCATTGCCTCACCTGGGAAACGCTGCCGGGCATAGAGTTCAGCCCCGGCTTGTACACGGTCTGCACGGAGTCTATCACAAGAAAGTCAGGCTTCAAGTTCTCCCGGCGGGCGAGGATCTCCTCCATATCGGTTTCTGCCAAAATGTACAGCCTTTTGCCCTGCTGGCCGCCGCCTATGCCAAGGCGCTTCGCGCGCAGCTTTATCTGCAAAGAGCTTTCCTCAGCCGATACATACATCACATCATATTTTTCCGCCAGATTAGCGCAGGCCTGAAGCAGCAGTGTGGACTTGCCTATGCCGGGATCGCCGCCGATCAGCACCAGGCTTCCCTGAACCATGCCCCCGCCCATGACCCTGTCCAGCTCGCCTATGCCGCAGAGTATGCGCTCCTGATTATGCTCGTTTATATCGCCTATTGCCACGGGCTGAGAGCCACGCGGGTCGCGAACGCTCTTTTTTTCCTGTGTTTCCTGCTGCAAATGCTCCTCAAGGGAGTTCCAAGCGCCGCAGGCAGGGCATTTCCCATGCCATTTGGCGCTTTCGTTCCCGCATTCGGAGCAGATGAATAAAATTTTCTGAGTCTTTTGAGTCTTTGCCATCTTTATTTATTAAACCTCTTTGAAAATCCCGCTGAGCATTCGAAGCAAAACGGTTAACCCGGTGTGGGAGTGCCCGAGGGATTGGGCGTCTGCCCGCCGTCCTCAGCGTCGTCGATGTCGATTATGACTATTTCCTCTACAGAAGGCCGCGGCGTGGGCGTGGGCTTGGGCGTGGGCGCAGGCATCGAAGTTTCGCCCGGCAGCAAAATCTCCCTGTAGACCAGCTTGTCCACAGAGGTATCGCCGGAAAGATCGTACCAGACCACATGCCTGCCGGACACCACCGGCAGCATGGCTTCCTCATCGGGTGCAGTCAAGCGGGCGTATGTGTTTGTTTTATAGAAATAAACCCATATCTGCATGTTTTTTGCGTAGACTAAAATGTCGTCGCCGAAAGCATAGCTGGTGACGCCCTGGGAAACCTGTATGACATTGGAGCCGTTTCTGTATTTGAAATACAGCCCATTGTCCGGCGCCCAGTTCTTGTCTATCCATGCCCAGGCTTCGCCATTTGTGATGGGCTCGTGGACATACATATCGGCGCTGAAATATTCGTATATGACCTCGTCCGCACCAAGCTCGCGTATGTCGCAGACATATATGGCGCTCTTTTCGCCGAGGGCTCTTTCCTCCGGCGTCTGATCAGGATCCGGCGCAGCCCAGATTATCTCCGGCCCATGGATGGACGGCGCGCTCACGCCGTATGTGTTGGCATCTGTAAGGGTCGTCACGGGGAAGTTATCCGCAGTGCCCAGCTCGAAAAACCAGACCTCGTCCGTGCCCTGGTCGGTCTGCTCAATCCACACCAGATAGTCATCGTAAAGGCGCAGTTTGGGAAGGGCGTAGGCGGTCTCCTTCACCAGCATCACCTCAGGGTTTTCCGAAAATCTGTCTATGTAGCAGATCTGGTTGCTGCCGCTTTGGTTGGTGTCTATGTAAACAAACCAGCGCTGGCTCAAGACAGTTTCAAATATCTCACCGTTTTTGACGGAAGCCTCGGCGATCTTCGTCTCCTCGCCGCTTTCCATGTCGTAGAAGAACAGATCCTTAAGAACCGGCAGCCTTGCCGTGCCTGTCCCTGCTGAGTATACCATTTCACCGTATATCATGCCGGGGAGATTGAGGTTTTCATGGTTGGCGTCAACCCTTATCTTTTCACCGCCGATATCCATCGCCTCCAGCTCCTGCTGATTGGGCTTTGCTGTGGGCATCACGCTCTGCAGGCCGGCATCGTCTTGCTGGCCTGCGTGAAGATCATCGGTCAATGGCTGGGTATCGAAGTCGTCAGGCCCTTGAAACGAAGCGCCCTGAGCCTCGGGGGCCTGCCTGGAAACCGGCAAAGAGTCCCCTGTTAAAAAGACATACAGCGCCAGAACTATCACCACCAGGACAGCCACAGCAATAGCCGCATTCCTGGCAGTATTTTCCGGCTGCGGCTTTGCGGCGACCTGCGCAACATCACCTAAATATTCGTTTGTGCTTTTATATTCATCAGATACCGGAATTCTGCCGAACCTGACTGAAGGACGCCATCTTTTTTCCCCTGTCATCTGCACATATCCTCTTAAATCCCCAGATTATGGATGTTTTTATATCTCCCAGGCCTGCGCCTTAATATTCACTGCAATTATATCATATATCATATTATAATAAAAGAAACCGTACCGTCAAATTTTGCCTTATAAACAATTGCTCATATTTATAAACGAGGCTGATGGCAGAAAAGTTGGCGTTTTGGCAAATATCTCTGTGCCTTGCCGCCTGCTGGCGGGGCTTTGCCTTTGGGCAAAATTATTGTATAATAAGGTTGATCGTCATATGGTGTAAACAAAACGGCGGGATAAGGGCGCATGCCGGATCTCCCGCAGCTTTGGAGGGCTAATTGTCAAATAACTTTAAAAACCAGATTATGAATCTGACCGGGCGGGCTTTGTTCGCGCTTCACAGCATGGTCGTATTCTTTAAATCCCGCATCATTATTGACCGCAGCGAGATGGGCCAAAACCGCAACAGAGTCATGATCTTCAATATCTCATCAAACCTGCGCGATATCCTGGTCACCGGCAACTTCCTAACCGGGCTTTTGCTCTACATGAACGCCAGCGACGGCGATATCGGCCTTGTGACCATGGGCATCACCTTCGCAAACATGTTCCAGATATTCGCGCCCCTAGTTCTTTCCCGCTTCAAGAACAAAAAGCGCACATATATAACAATGCGCATAGCCTTCCTTTCGATGAAGGTGGTGCTGGTTGCCCTCATCCCGCTGCTTCCCTTTGCCCAGCAGACAAATATAACCCTGCTGACGGTTGTGCTGCTGGTGGGCAACCTCATCGGCGCGCTGCATTTTCCGGCCGTCTCCACATGGCATATGCGCTTCATAGACCCCTCCATACGCGCCTCCTTCTTTGCGCGAAGAACCATGTATGTGGGCGTCATAAACGCGCTGGTCGCCCTTGGGGCCAGCAGGCTTTTGGACGCCTTCACCGCAGGCGGCCATGCCTATGCGGGGCTTTTGATGGTCAGACTGCTGGCTGTGGCGGCGGCGGTTGTTGAGGTAACTTCGCTGATAAAGCTCAAGGACGAAACTGCCGAGACCGGCTCAGGCTCAATCAGCTTAAAAAAGCTGTTCGTTCTGCCTCTTAAGGAGTCGGCCTATTTGAAAACCGCCGTGCTGTGCGGGCTTTTGTGGTCATTTATCGCCAACGTTCCAGGCGCTTTTTACACGGTCTATCTTTTAAGCGATGTCCAGGTGAGCTATACATTCATAAACCTGGTAAACCTTGTGAATATTCCGATAGTTTTGCTGTTCACGCCCCTGTGGACAAAATGCATTCAGAAATATTCATGGATTAAAACGCTTTGCATCGGCATGTGTGCCTATGCGCTGCACTATTTGCTTCTGCCCTTTGTGACGGGTGCATCCCTTTGGCTCTACCCCCTCTCGCAGATATGGGCCTATCTTATGATCGCCGGGGTGAACCTTTCCTTCACCGGAATACCCTATGTGAATATACCAAAGGATAATCAGACCGTATATATCAGCTTCTATTCCACCGTGGCCAACGTGGGCGCATTCCTTGGCGCCACGGCGGGCAGGCAGCTCATCAGCGCCACAGCCAGCCTGTCATTGAGCATCTTCGGCTTTAACATGATCAACAAGCAATACTACATGTTCATCGTCTCCGCCGTGATGCTGATTTTCGCCGGCATCCTCTTTTTCATACAGAGAAAAACCCGCCAGCAGGACGGCTAAGGCACCCGTAGCCTTCCCCGTAATCTTTCCATAGACATCCAACCATGCTAAAGAGCGGAAGCGCAAGGTCAGAGCCTTCGTGATTTCCCCAGACTCTCTCCTTCTTCCGAAAAGCTTGACTAACTTCTGAATATAATGGGGTTGAGGAGCCCGCGGTTTTCCCCGCAATCATTAAAAACGCCCGGCTATGATAACGGGATTACAAAGGGATGCTTCCCTTTGGCGGGAGCGCGAGGGCAGAGCCCTCGTGACAATCCCTCCTGTCCCCCTGAAAGGAGAAGCGCGGATGCAAAACAGTATTGATTTCTGGGCCGCATTGGATGCTCTGGCAGCGCAGTCGGAGATCATAATCGACCGCCCTAAAGGAACGGCCCATCCCAGGTACGCCCATCTTATCTACCCCGTCCATTACGGTTATTTGAAAAACACATCCTCAATGGACGGCGGCGGCATCGATGTTTGGGTCGGCTCCGATCCGGCTGGGACTATTTGCGGCATAATCTGCACTATTGATCTCATAAAGCGCGACAGCGAGATCAAGATACTCATCGGCTGCACCGAAGAAGAAAAGCAGAAAGTGCTCAAGCTCCACAACGAAACCGAGTTCATGAAAGGCTTGTTCATCCCACGCCGATAGTAAAAAGATAGCAAAAAGATAACAAAAGGATAACAAAAAGCGGCGCGCAAGCACCGCTCTGTTTTTTATCATTCATTGTATAAAAAGCTTGGATCAAGCCTCTTTAAAGGCTTGCAGAGTCCGGGGCAGCGCCACAGCGTCCCCCCAAATCCCATTTAGAACTGCTCGTACTCCTTGGGCAGCGGCGCAAACTTAGTGTATTCGCCAAGCCACGCCAGCTTAACGGTGCCCAATGGCCCGTTTCTTTGCTTGGCGATTATTATCTCCGCGATGTTCTTCTCCTCGCTCTCCTTGTTGTAATATTCGTCCCTATATATGAACATTACCACGTCGGCGTCCTGCTCGATGGAGCCGCTTTCCCGGATATCCGAGAGAACCGGCCGGTGGTCGGCTCTGCCCTGGGGCGTTCTGGATAGCTGCGCCGCAGCGATGACCGGCACATGCAGCTCCTGGGCGAGGCCCTTCAGCATCCGCGAAATTTCGGATATCTCGCTCTGACGGCTCTCGCTTCGCCTTCTGCTGGATGACATAAGCTGCAGGTAGTCGATCACAACCAGATCCAGCCCATGTTCCATCTGCAGCCTTCTGCATCTTGACCTTATCTCCGGCACCGATATGCTGGATGTATCGTCCAGATATATCGGCGCTGCGCTTACCGGCCCCAGCGAATCCGCCAGTTTCTCCCAGTCCTCCTCGGTCAAGTTGCCCTGCCTTACCTTCTGCATGTTCACAAATGAATATGAGCACAAAAGCCTTTGAACGATCTGCTCCTTGGGCATCTCCAGCGAAAAAACCGCCGACTTCTTGCCCTGCTTGATCGATGCGTACTCCACGATATTCATCGCCAATGAGCTTTTGCCCATTGAAGGCCGCCCGCCGATCAGCACGAACTCGCCCCCGTGCAGGCCCGTGGTCAGGTCGTCCAGGGCGGTATAGCCGGTGGGAACGCCCATTATCTGCCCTTTGTTGAGGTATAGCTCCTCTATGTTGTCATATACCTTCAAAAGGGTGGGGTGAATATGGGTCAGCGCCTCCCCTGCCCGCTTCATCGATATATTGAATATCAGCTTTTCGCTCAGGTTCAAAAGCTCCTGCAGATCTTTTTCGCCGTTGTAGCTTTCCTTCGTGATGATCTGTGAGGCCTCGATTAGCCTTCGCATTGTGGACTTTTCCTCCACTATTCGCACATATGCCGAAAGATTTGCAGTGGTTGGCACAAAGGTGGAAAGCTCCGTCAGATATTGTATGCCGCCTATGCCCTCCATCGTGCCCCTGCGGTATATCTCGTCCACCACCGTCACGAAATCCACGGGCTTTCTGGCCATCATCAGCTCGCACATCGCCTTGTATATTTCCTTGTTGGCGCTGGAAAAAAAGTCGTCTGCCTCCAGAGTTTCCCTGACGACATACGAGGCCTGAGGGTCCAGCATCATGCAGCCCAAAACCGACCGCTCCGCCTCCAGGCTGTGAGGCATGATATTCTGATTTTGTTCCATTAAATCACCTTTTCATGTGTCTGCCATCATTTGTCTGCCATAATATTAGCACTTTTTGCCGTGAAAGGAAAGCGTCTGTAAAAATAACACCCCTAAGATACGCCGATGCCGCGCGGGAGAAGCAGCCTGCCCCCGCCCGAAGGCAGGCTGGTTCGTGGGCGGGTGGGGCCCGCCTGCGGCGTTAAAACCGCTCCCCAGCTTTTAAAGCGAATCTTAGCATCGTCGCTGCAGTTTAGCACAGCCCTTCCAGCCCTTCCCTGCGGCTATTATTTCCTCACCTGCTCCTTCGATGGCAGTATTCCGGCTTGCTCTTTGTAAACCTTGGCAAAATAGGAAAGGTTCCTGAAGCCGCTCCTCTCGCAGGCCTCTCCCACAGTGTAGCTCCCTGACATCAGAAGCTGGCGGGCATACCGGCAGCGCAGATGGTTTATCGTCTGCACAATGGTTCTACCGGTCACCTCTTTAAACGTCCTGCACAGATAATATTTGCTGAAGCCCGCACTCTTGCAAACATCCTCCACCGCGATGGGCTTGCGGTAATTCAAGAATATATACGATAAAGCCGCGCGGACCATATCCAGCCTGCCGCTTCCCCCGCTCATCTGCCCAAACTTAACGGCAGATGTTCTAAACAGCTCCGCAAAAAGCGATAGCACTTCGGCGCGGATGGCAATCCTGTAGTAAGGCGATCTCTTGCGGGACTCAAAGCGAATCCTGCTAAAGCTGTTGTCGATGGCATTTGAGCCCTTCACCAAAGTACTAAGCCTGTATTCATCCAAAGGGAAGCCCGCCTCGTTCAAAAAGCGCCAGTCCGCAATAAGGCAGTCATACAGCGCAAGGCCGCCGTCAGCGCGGATGGTGTGAATGGCGCCGGAGTTCACCACCACCAGATCACCCCGCTCAGCCGCCGTCGGCACTGAATCACATGTCACCACAATACGCCCCCTGCGCACATGCAAAAGCTCTATGTTTTCATGCCAGTGGGCGAACACCTCATCGCCGGCATGCAGCAGATCAACATGGGATATGAATGGAAAGTCAGGGTCGGAGTATATATGCTGCTCGTAGTCGCCCGCCGGCATTGGATGCACCCCCTTCAAAGCAATATTGTGTTAATTAACGGCAATATGAGGCCTTTTATTTTCCGCATATATATTTTATAATATCTATAGACTTAAATCAAGAAAAAGGAAAAAGCAAAAAATACACTATATCATACAGGAGGGCCATATGTATTCTTTCTCAATAGGCGTCATGCTGGATTCATTTCGCACCGACACCGCTTCTGCTCTGGAAAAAGCAGCGGCAACCGGCGCCTCGGGCATACAGGTTTACACCTCCCGTGGTGAAATGTCCGCTGAAAAGCTCACCCCCTTGAAGCGCCGTGAGTTCCTTAAGGCAGTCCGCGCAAACGGGCTGGAGATTTCCGCTCTCTGCGGAGATCTTGGCTTAGGCTTTGGCAACAAAGAAAGGAATCCTAAGCTTATCGATCGCTCCAAGCGCATATTGGAGCTGGCAAAGGATCTTGAAACAAATGTAGTCACCACCCACATAGGCGTTGTTCCAAAAGACCCCGGCCATGAGCGGTATAAGATCATGCAGGAGGCCTGCTTCGAGCTTTCCCGCTTTGCCGACAGCCTCGGCGCTCATTTCGCCGTTGAAACGGGGCCAGAAACCGCCGCAATACTCAAAGGCTTTTTGGATTCGCTGGGTTCAAAGGGCGTGGCTGTCAACTATGATCCGGCCAATTTCGTCATGGTCACCGGCGATGATCCCGTGCAGGGGGTTTACACCCTTAAGGATTACATCGTCCACACACACGCCAAGGATGGCCGCCGCCTGCGGGAATGCGACCCCGAGATGGTCTACGGCATCATCGAAAAATCTGTTCAGGAAGGGCGCAACTTCGAGGAGCTGCCTTTGGGCCAGGGCGATGTGGACTTCCCCCGCTATATCAACGCCCTGCATGATATCGGCTACAGGGGCTATCTCACCGTGGAGCGGGAGACAGGCGAAAATCCCGAGGAAGATATAATCCACGCTGTGAACTTCTTAAAAGAGCTGATAGGCGCAAAGTAAAATTTGGCTTGCACGGGAAAACGAACAGAAAACGAGGAAAAACGAGGAAAAACATGGAAAAGATTAAAGTTGCGATCATAGGCGTGGGCGGAATTTCCAAAGCTCACATACAGTCCTACAGAAAGAATCCCCGCGCGGAGCTTTACGCCCTTTGCGATATCAACCCCGAGCGGCTTGAAAAAGCGGGGAAAGCTTACGGGATAAGCCGCCTTTTCAGCGACGCCGAGGAGATGCTGGCCGCCCTGCCGGAGCTTGACGCCGTGAGCGTCTGCACATGGAACAGCGCCCATGCGTCCTGCACCATAGCGGCCCTTAATGCGGGAAAGCATGTGCTTTGCGAAAAACCCATGTCCATCTCCGCCGATGAAGCAAAAAAGATGCAGAATGCCGCCCGGGAAAGCGGCAAGCTGTTGATGATAGGTTTTGTCAGAAGGTTTGGAAACGACGCACAGATACTCAAAAGCTTCATCGACAAGGGCGATTTTGGGCAGCTATATTACGCCAAGGCGGCATATCTGCGGCGCAACGGCAACCCCGGCGGCTGGTTCGGCGACAGTTCCCGCTCCGGCGGCGGCCCGCTGATCGACCTGGGCGTTCACGTCATAGATCTGGTGCGCTTCCTGATGGGCAACCCGCTGCCTGTCTCGGTCTACGGAGCGACATTTTCAAAGCTTGCAGACCGCGCCAACATTTTAAGCGAAAAAGCCTATGTCTCCGCCGATAAATCCGAAAATGACATCTGCGACGTGGAGGATCTCGCCTGCGCCATGATACGCTTCGATAACGGCGCCGTCCTCAGCGTTGAAACCAGCTTCAGCCTGAACATAAAGCAAAACGAGGGGAAGATAGAGCTTTTCGGAACCAAGGCAGGCGCAAAGCTGGATCCTCAGCTGGAGATATTCGGCGAATGGAATGATTATATGACCAATGTGACCCTCGCAGCACCCACCGCTCTTTCATTCGACGGGCTTTTTGACAGGGAGATAGACCACTTCCTTAGCTGTATAGATGAAGGAACAGCCTGCTGCGCACCGGCCGAGGACGGAGTCATTTTGATGGAAATTTTGGATGCGATATATGAATCAGCCCGAACCGGACACGAGGTGCGGCTGCAAAAGGAGGTTGTCTGATGAAAATTTCAGTCAACTCATACAGCTTTAATTCCTTGCTGAAAAGCGGGAGCATGGCCCTGACCCAGTGCGTTGAAAGCGCAAAAGAGCTGGGCTTTGACGCTATCGATTTCACCGAGCTTATGCCCCGGGAAGGCATGACGCCTTTGGAGCTTGCAAAGGCATTGCGCCAAAGGGCCGGGGATGCGGGCATTGAAATACTCAACTACACCGTGGGCGCAGACTTTCTAACCGGCAGCGGCGGTGATATCGGCAGCGAGATCGACCGGGTGAAAAGACAGGTGGACATCGCCGCCGAGCTTGGCGTTAAGCTTGTGCGCCACGATGCTTCCTCAGGCTTTCCCCCTGGCGAACGGGCCCTTAAGTCCTTTGATGACGCCCTTCCCCGCCTTGCACAGGGCTGCTTTCAGGTTAGCGAGTACGCCGCTGGAATGGGCATAAAGACAATGGTTGAAAACCACGGCTTTTTCTGCCAGGACAGCGAAAGGGTTCAAAAGCTCATCTCCCAGACGGCTCATCCCAACTTCGGCTGGCTGGTGGACATCGGCAACTTCCTTTGCGCCGACGAGGACCCCGCAGTGGCCGTGGCCATCGCAGCGCCTCATGCCTTTTACGTCCACGCCAAGGATTTTCACATCAGAAGCGGCATGTTGCCAAGCCCGGGCAAAGGCTTTTTCCGCTCAAGGGCTGGAAATTACCTGAGGGGAGCAATTATCGGCCATGGAGAGGTGCCGGTTCCTCAATGCCTTTCCATACTCTTTAAGGCCGGCTATTCCGGACCGGTTTCAGTCGAGTTTGAGGGCCTTGAAAACCCGATGACAGGGCTTGAAATCGGCATTGAAAATCTGCGCCGTTATATTCTGCTGGCACAAGAATAAGATATATTAATATAAGGATAACTAAACGATAGAATGGAGATGCTTTTATTTGAACTATATCTCTGCTTCCAGCTACGAAGATATGAGCTTGCAAGCCGCTGATATTATTGCCTTGCAACTGGCGCAAAAGCCGGACTCTATTCTGGGCCTTGCCACCGGCTCCACCCCAATAGGGACCTATGGCAATCTGGTGCAGATGAAAAAACGGGGCGAGATAGATCTTAGCATGATCACCACGTTCAATCTTGATGAATACTGCGGTCTTCCGCCGGAGAATGAGCAAAGCTTTCGCAACTACATGAACCGCAATCTCTTTTGGGAGACGGGGCTATGCCCATTAAAGACAAACATTCCCGATGGCATGGCAACTGATTTAAAGGCTGAATGCAAGCGTTACGATGGCCTGCTAAAGGACAGCGGAGGTGTCGATCTGCAGCTTTTGGGCATCGGCCACAACGGCCATATCGGCTTCAATGAGCCCTGCGAAGCCCTGGAAAAGGGAACCCATGTCACAAAGCTCAGCGAGTCCACCATAAAAGCAAACTCACGCTTTTTCCTTTCCGAGGATCAGGTGCCTAAATATGCCATCACCATGGGCATCGACAACATAATGTCAGCGAAGCGCATTTTGCTGCTGGCCTGCGGCGAGGGAAAAAGAGATATCCTAAAGCGGGCGCTTTACGGGCCGATAACACCGATGGTGCCGGCATCCTTCCTCCAAAGCCATGGTGCTCTCACCGTGATCTACAGCCCTTAGGCAAGAATGTGCTACACAATGAATGTGCTCATCAATACAAAAACAAAAAAGGCGCCGGCATGATTACTCAAATGCCGGCGCCTTCGTTTACACGGTGCTTATCTCTGCCCCACGTCATGCTTCGATCCCACAGCCGCCTGAGCAGCCGCAAGCCTTGCTATCGGCACTCTGAAGGGTGAGCAGGAAACATAATCGAGCCCCAGACCGTGGCAGAATGCGACTGATGCGGGATCTCCGCCGTGCTCTCCGCAAATGCCCAGCTTGATGCCCGGCCTTGCCTTGCGGCCCTTTTCAACGGCGATCTTCATCAGCGCGCCCACGCCCTCTATATCCAGCCTAGCGAAGGGGTCGCTTTCGAATATATTGTTATCATAGTAGTCATCCAGGAACTTGCCCGCATCGTCCCTTGAGAAGGCGTAGGCGGTCTGGGTCAGGTCGTTTGTGCCGAAGGAGAAGAACTCGGCGTGCCGGGCGATGGCGTCTGCCGTCACAACCGCTCTGGGCACCTCGATCATGGTTCCCACCATATAATCGAACTGAACGCCCGCTTCCTCCATGCACTTTTTCGCTGTCTCATCCACGATTTCCTTCACGAAAGCCAGCTCCTTGTCGATGCTGACCAGGGGGATCATTATCTCGGGAACGATGTCATAGCCGCATTCCTTGCGCACAGCAATGGCCGCTTCGATGACGGCCCTCGTCTGCATCTCGGCGATGACGGGGTATGAAACCGCCAGACGGCAGCCCCTGTGGCCCAGCATGGGGTTCATCTCGTGCAGGGCGGTGATCTTCGCCTTCACGTTATCAACGCTCATGCCCAGCTCGCTTGCGATGCCCTTTATCTCGTCTTCGGCGTCCAAAGCCGGCAGGAACTCGTGCAGCGGCGGATCCAGGAAGCGGATGGTCACCGGCAGGCCCTTCATGGCCTTGAATATGCCCGCGAAGTCTTCCCTTTGAATGGGCAAAAGCTTGCCAAGAGCATTCCTGCGCTGTTCGTCGGTGGAAGAGAGTATCATCTCCCGCATGGCGCGTATTCTGTCGCTTTCAAAGAACATATGCTCGGTCCGGCAAAGGCCTATGCCTTCTGCACCGAACTTAAGCGCCTGCTCGGCATGTTCGGGGGCGTCAGCATTGGCGCGCACCTTCAGCGAGCGCATCTCGTCGGCCCAGGTCATCAGGGTGTTGAAATAGCCGCTGATCTCCGCGTCGATAGTGTCGATCTTGCTGTCATATATGTTTCCGGAGGCGCCGTCGATTGAGAAGAAATCGCCTTCCTTGTATTCAACATCGCCAATGCGAAGGACGCCGTTTTCCTCGTCTATCTTAAGGGCCGCGCAGCCGACTACGGCGCACTTGCCCATGCCCCTTGCCACAACCGCCGCGTGGGAGGTCATGCCGCCGCGGGCGGTGAGGATGCCGATGGAGTTGTTCATGCCCTCGATGTCCTCAGGGCTTGTCTCAACTCTTACCAAAAGAGTGTCCTGTCCTTCGTTGAAGGCCTTTGTGACAGCCTGTGCGGTGAAGTAAATCTGGCCGCAGGCAGCGCCGGGGGATGCGGGAAGTCCGGCCGCCACGGGCTTTGCCTTTTTAAGTGCCGCAGGGTCAAACTGGGGGTGCAAAAGAGCGTCAAGCTGCTTGGGGTCCACGTTCAAAACAGCCTGCTCCTTTGTGATCATGCCCTCTTCAACCAGATCCACCGCTATCTTAAGAGCGGCGGCGGCGGTTCTCTTGCCGCTTCTGGTCTGCAGCATGTAAAGCTTGCCGCGCTCAATTGTAAACTCCATGTCCTGCATATCCCTGTAGTGCTTTTCAAGGATGTCCGCAGTCTCGGCAAACTGCTTGTAAACGGCGGGCATATCCTCCGCCAGCTTGCTGATCTGGCTGGGGGTGCGGATGCCGGCCACAACGTCCTCGCCCTGGGCGTTTATCAGGTATTCGCCGTAGAGCTTCTTTTCGCCGGTGGCGGGGTTTCTGGTGAAAGCAACGCCGGTGCCCGAATCATTGCCCATGTTTCCAAAGACCATCGACTGGACGTTGACAGCGGTGCCCCACTCGGCGGGTATGTCATTCATGCGGCGGTAATAGATGGCCCTGGGGTTGTTCCATGAGCGGAAAACGGACTTGATTGCCTCATAGAGCTGCACTCTGGGGTCCTGGGGAAATTCTTCGCCCTTTTCCTTCAGATATAGCTCCTTGTATTTTTCCACGATCTCCTTGAGATTGTCGGCGGAAAGATCGCCGTCGTTTTCGACTGAATGCTCCTCCTTGACTTCTTCCAGTATGGCCTCAAACTTGGAAAGTTCAATTTCCATGACCACGTCGGAGAAGGTCTGCATCAGCCTTCTGTAGGAGTCGTATGCGAAGCGCTCGTTGCCGGTGAGCTTTGCAAGGCCCTCCACGGAAACGTCGTTAAGGCCCAGATTCAGTATGGTGTCCATCATGCCGGGCATGGACGCTCTCGCGCCGGAGCGAACCGAAACAAGGAATGGGTTGGCGCTGTCGCCGAACTTCTTGCCGCTGATTTCCTCTGTCTTGGCAAGGGCATCGTCAATCTGCGCCTGAATATCTTCACCGATGGTTCTTCCATCTTCATAAAACCTTGTGCAGGCCTCTGTGGTGACGGTAAAGCCCTCCGGCACAGGCAGCCCAAGGCTGGTCATTCCCGCAAGGTTGGCGCCTTTGCCCCCCAAAAGGTTTTTATCGCCGGCCGCGCCTTCGCTGAACAGGTATACGTACTTTTTCATAACTAACCTCCAGATGTAATTTCTATTGTTTATGCTTTTTAGTATGGTTTTTGTCCGTGAAATGTTTAAGAAAAATTTCAAAAAATGCAGGAAGGCTTCATTTTGTCCTTTTCCCCCTGCAAAACTTTTCTCACGCCGGCTTATTTTACTCCATAATGGCAAATATTTCAAGGGCTGCATGGTATATTTTGTGTAAAGATATTAAAGTTTATACCAATATATAGCGATTTATCAATAAAAATTGCACTTTGCTCTGCTGTTAACTCGTAAATGAAGGATGCAAGGGAATTTCTTTTGAAGTGTAAATGCCGGAAAATTGCAAAACACTCCATAGAAACCTGATCATTGCCCAAGAAAGCTTCGGCCATCAAGGGACTCACGGCCACAAAAATGGTATAATGGGCATATAAAGATGACGGGAGGAGAAACTATGAAAGTACTTGCACTGAACGGAAGTCCCAGGAAGCAGGGCAACACTTACACGGCATTAAATGCCGCAGCGCAGGAGCTTCAAAAGGAGGGCATCGAGGTCGAAATCATCAATATCGGCGCAAGGGATATATCGGGCTGCAAGGCCTGCGGCGGCTGCGAGGACGGCGTCTGCGCTTTCGCCGATGAATGGTTCCGCGAAATGACTCAAAAAATCATTGATGCGGACGGCCTCATATTGGGAAGTCCGGTCTACTACGCCTCCATCAACGGGACGATGAAATCCTTCCTGGACAGAACTTTTTACCAGCGGGGCATGAAGACAAAGATGCGCCATAAGTTCGGCGCAAGCGTGGCCATATGCAGGCGTGCGGGCAGCGTTGCCACATTCGACCATCTAAACCACTATCTGCTCATCAGCGAAATGATCGCCGTCGGCTCCAGCTACTGGAACATGGGCATTGCCGGTCCTTCCGGCAGCCTTCCTCAGGACGAAGAAGGAATCAGAACCATGCGCCGCTTGGGGCAAAACATGGCTTGGCTGCTTAAGATGAAGGAATATTCAAAGGACGCCATCAGAGAGCCTTAGGCACCGGGGGATACGATGCGGGGCTCCGCCCCGCGCCCCGCAAGGGGACTAGCCCCCTTGACCCCCTATATCAGCTTAAAAATGTTCTATAAAGTTTGGATCAAGCCTTTTTAAAGGCTTGCGGGGTCTGGGGCGGAGCCCCGGCGCGTTCCCCTTCGTCGCTCGAACAAAAAAATTGTTAAAATTACCGCTAATAAAAAAGCTATGCCTGCGCAAAATACCGATGAAAACAAGTGGTTCGGGTGAGAAGGAAACATGAAGCGAATTGATCAGATATGCGGCCTTGCAGTTATTGATGCACAAAGCGGCGCCAAAATCGGCGATGTCACCCAGGTGGTGCTAAGCGCTGAAAGCAGAAAAGTTGCCGGCGTCGACATATCTCCCCGCGGATTCATAAGCGCCCAGCGTTTTATCGAGTTTGGGGACATTGAGATTTTCGGCGACGTTTCGATTCTTATCAGACGCAGCGAAGCCTCGGGCTCAGGCGGTCAAAAGAGCCGTCTTAACGGCGGCTTGAGCGTTGGAAATGAAAAGAATGGAAAGAGCGAGAAAACCATTAAAAGCCTGAAAAGTCAAAGAAGGCCAAAGAAACGTTTGGAATTAGGTCAAAAGGTATATCTTACCGATGGTTCTGACATGGGATGGTTTACAAACGCTTTGATTAACGAATCGAGCGGCGACATTCATTCATTGGAGGTTTCAGAGGGCTATATCGATG
The DNA here is from genome assembly GCA_050942895.1 of Christensenellales bacterium. Taxonomy (GTDB): domain Bacteria; phylum Bacillota; class Clostridia; order Christensenellales; family UBA1750; genus JBNRMR01. The sequence continues at coordinate 161,451 of JBMNOE010000004.1, read as the reverse complement.
ATTTAGTCAGGGGCAGGCGCTGGATAAGCGAGTTTTCATGCGGAAGGCGGGGCATTACAGCCTTGTTTAACGGGCGCAGTTAACATATTCTGTCTGCGCCCTTCCGCCCAAGGGCAATGACCAGAGGAAATATACGCAAAGGTGGTAGTTTTATGAGACATTCAGGCGGAAAAATATCGGCGTTCATCGCGGGAGCCACGGTTGGCCTTATAGCTGCGGAGACAATCATGTATGCAACCTGCCCTCCCTACAAGCGCATGCTCCACAAAAAGGGAATGCGCGCCATGAGAATGGCCAGGAATTTTGGCGAAAGGCTTTTCTAAGGAGCCCTGCAAACTCGATTATGACATCAAATGAAGCAAGGCAAAAAACCGGCATAGGACGCATGGCATGGAAGGCGCTTGCAATTCTCTTTGCGCTGACCATGCTTTTTCTTGCGCGAAACGCTCTGCGCGATATATTCATGATAGTCCTTCCGGCGGCTGTCATCGCTTTTCTGCTGCTTCCCCTGCAAAAAATCTACGAAAAGAAATTTAGCCCCGCCCTTTCGGCGGTTCTTTGCATACTTTCGCTGCTGGTGCCCTTGGGAATCCTGGTGTGGGCCTCTGTGCCCAGCATAATCTCCCAGGCGGAGCTTTACTCAAAACGCCTGCCGGAGCTTTTCGACTATGCCACCGGCATCGTTGACCGCTTTGTGCAAAGGATGGGCGAGATGAACTTGCCTGTGGGCAACCTTGAAAGCGCGGGCGATGAAATGCTTGCCAAAATGACCGAAGGAGCACAGAACTTTGTCAACGGCATGTTTGCCTCACTTTCAAGCGCAGGCAAATATTTTCTTTCACCGATTATTGCCTTTTACATGCTGAAGGACAGGGAAAAGATGGCTGACTTTGCCAAGAGGCTTATTCCATCTAAAAACAGAAGCGCCATAGTGAAGTTTTTTATGGACGTCGGCAAATTCCTGCTGGATTATATCAAAAAGCAGATGATGATTTCTCTGATCACGGCAGCACTTACCGCCATCGGCCTTGCTCTGGCAGGCATAGACGCCTTCCTTTTCCTGGGGCTTATCATGGGCCTTTTTAACCTGATACCCTACTTTGGGCCGCTGCTGGGGGCCATACCCATAGCGCTTTTCTCCGTGATACAGGGGCCTGCAAAGCTCCTTTGGGCAATGGTGGTGGTCTTTGCTGTCCAGCAGATTGAGTCCGTCCTTATCACCCCAAGAATGCTCTCCGGCGTTTCAGGCTTCCATCCGGCGGTTGTCATTTTGCTGATGCTTTTGGGCGGCAGTCTTTTCGGCCTTTGGGGCATGCTTTTGGCTGTACCTGTTGCGTCAATATTAAAATCTGCCTACATTTCTTTTACGAACGCCAAATTGTATCGTAAAAATGTTTGAAATCCTGAAACATTTCCTGTATAATATACGTAATGTATATAGTTGGAAACGGAAGGGAGCAATTCATATGGCACGCAGTTTCGACGAAACCATGCGCTTTAAGCTTGAAAGTCAGCCGACGCAGACAGCGCGCGACATACTCATAATGGTCTACAACGCCCTTTTGGAGAAAGGCTACGACCCCATCAACCAGATAGTGGGCTACATAATCTCCGGGGACCCAACATATATTACCAGCCATAATAACGCCCGTTATCTCATCAGGCGCATGGAAAGGGACGAGCTTTTAGAGGAGCTGGTTCGCTTCTATGTAACGAACCAGCCCAGATAACTGCTTTAATATGACAAGAGTAATCGCTTTGGACGTGGGGCACAGGCGCATCGGGATAGCTGCGTCGGATCCTCTGGGCATAACCGCCCAGCCTGTTGAGACATATAGGCGCAAGGGCCTTGAGGCGGACATTGCCCGCCTTGCAGCGCTTTTCACCGAAAGGGAAGCGGGGCTTATAGTCTGTGGGCTGCCGCTGAACATGAACGGCTCCGAAGGCTCACAGGCTGAGGAAACCCGCCGGTTCGCTCTGGCCCTTCAGCAAGCCTGCGGGCTGCCCTTTGAGTTTGTGGATGAGCGGCTCACATCTGCCATGGCCCAGCGCAGCCTCATCGAAAGCGGAATGCGCAGGGAGAAGCGCAAGGATGTTATCGACCAGCTGGCAGCCGTTCACATATTGCAAACCTACCTTGACAGAGCCCGCGCAAGCAAACAAGGCGAATAGTATATTTCCAATATAACAAAAGCAAACTGCAGCGGTGCAGGCGCTAAAAAAACATAAAATGAAAGATAAAATGAAAGCGGGAAAAGAGTATGGCGGAAAAATTTGGCGCGGACGATAATTATATTGAGCTTCTGGACGAAAACGACCAGAGCGTGATGTTCGAATTTATCCATGCCCTAAACTTCGAGGATGCGGACTATGTCGTCCTTGCCCCCGTTGAGGAGGATCCTGACGAAGAAGAAACCGGCGTGGTCATACTGCGAGCCATCATTGGCGATGAGGAGGATTCTTACGAAGCCGTGGATGACGAGGAGCTTTTGAACAAGCTTTTTGAAATGTTCGTGTCTGAGATGCAGGAGATCGAGGATTTTGAAGCCGAATAGCTGTAGCAGCAATAAAAAATGGCGGATGAACAGCGGAAAATAAGAAAAAAAAACGGATTATTGTAAAGCCCTTGCGCAAAACCTTCAAAACGCAAAAAAGGGCTTTTCTTTCGTCCGTTTTTCTGTTATTATTTAAGGTAGGTTTACGGCTGCAAATTCAGCTTAATAAATGTTCATTTATCTATAATGCCAAGGGAGGATATACATGAAGGACTATAGAACAGAAAATTTGTTTACTGCTTCTTTGATTGGGCATGGCGGCGACGGCAAGACATCGCTGATTGAAGCAATGCTGTTCGCCGCGGGCGCAATCGAAAGGATGGGCAAAACCACCGACGGAACCACCACCACGGACTACGATCCCGAAGAAATCAGGCGTACGACTTCCATAAGCGCAGCCTTAGCGCCGCTGGAATGGAAGGAAAAGAAGATCACCTTCATAGATCTCCCCGGTTACTTTGATTTTGTTGGCGAGCTGAACGCTCCCCTTAAAATATCGGACTTTGCGATGATAGTCATGGCAGCCCAGTCGGGTGTTTCGGTCGGCACGGAAAAGGCTCATAAGCTGGCCCAGAAGATGGATATTCCCCACCTGATAGTGATCAACCAGATGGACAGGGAACATGCCGACTACAACAAGTGCCTTGATCAGCTCAGGGAGCTTTACGGCTCGGCCATAGCCCCCATAATGGTGCCCGTCTATGAGGGCGGCCAGTTTTCGGGCGTTGCCAACCTGCTTTCCGGCAACGTCTACACCGGCGCGGGCAAGACGCTGAAGGTTTCAAGACCATCCGATGAAATCCAGGCCCAGATGGACGAGTTGAAAGAGCAGCTTTCCGAAGCCGCCGCCGGCACCGACGACGACCTCATGGAAAAGTTCTTCGATGCGGGCGAGCTCACCGACGACGAGATCAAAAAAGGTCTTGGCATCGGCATAAGCAGCGCCATGGTTGTCCCCGTAGTCTGCTGCTCATCCCTTAACAGCATAGGCGTGAATGCAGTTTTAGACACCATCATAAGCATAATGCCCAATGCCTCGGGCAGGACATACAAGGGCGAAAACTCCCGCACGGGCGCCGAGGAAACCCGCGAGGGCAACACTTCCGCTCCCTTTAGCGCTCAGGTTTTCAAGACCGTCGCCGACCCCTTCGTTGGGAAACTTTCACTCATAAAAGTTCTTTCGGGAACCCTCACCGCAGATATGTCGCTTTACAACCCCAATGCGGACAAGAACGAAAAAATAGGCTCTATTTACACAATGCGCGGCAAGAAACAGAGCAATGTCGACAAGCTCATCGCTGGCGATGTGGGCGCTTTGGCTAAGCTTCAAAACACCGCCACCGGCCACACCCTCTGCGAGGCAGGCAAGCCGATAAAATACCCAGAGTTCGAATTCCCGCAGCCTGCGATATCGATGGCCGTCGTCTCCGCCAAGCAGGGCGATGAGGACAAGATTGCCACGGGCCTTGCAAGGCTGATGGAGGAGGATCCCTCCTTCACCATCACCAAGACCAGCGATACAAAGGAAATGCTGATGTCCGCTCAGGGCGAGCTTCAGATGGAAGTCCTCCTTAAAAAGCTTCAGGCCAAGTTTGGCGCAGAAGCCCTTTTGGTGGACCCGAAGATCCCCTACAGGGAGACAATCCGCAAGTCCATAAAGGCGGAGGGCCGCCACAAGAAACAATCCGGCGGCCACGGGCAGTACGGCCACTGCTGGATCGAATTCGAGCCCATCTTCGACTCCGACACCGAGTTTGAATTTGTGGACAAGGTCGTGGGCGGCGTGGTTCCGCGCCAGTTTATCCCCGCGGTTGAAAAAGGCCTTAGGGAAAACCTCCCCCGCGGCATCGTCGCCGGGTACCCCGTGGTCAACATCCGCGCGACCCTGTACGACGGCTCATACCACGCGGTTGACTCATCAGAAATGGCCTTCAAGATCGCCGCGAGGCTTGCCCTGCGTAAGTGCGCGGACGCATCCCCCATTCTGCTGGAGCCGGTATATCTGGCCAAGATCGTCGTGCCGGATGACTATATGGGCGATGTCATAGGCGACATGAACCGCCGCCGCGGCCGCATCATGGGCATGCACCAGGTTGAGGAAGGGCAGGAAGTTCAGGCGGAAGTTCCCCAGAGCGAAATGTTCAAGTATGCCACCGATCTTCGCTCCATGACTCAGGCCCGCGGTTCCTTCACGATGGAGTTCGTGCGCTACGAGGAAGTGCCGGCGAACATCGCTCAGAAGATAATCGCCAATGCCAAGATGGAGGAAATCGAGGATTAATCCTTTCCCCAAATAAAACATAAAAACTGCCGGCAATGCGTCGGCAGTTTTTCTTTTTGAAGGATGAGACTCCAAGGCTCCGCCCCAGACCCCGCAAGCCTTTAAAAGGCGTTTTTCGCGGACTCACTAACAAAGCCCGCCGGCCGCAAGATAACGGATGGCCATAATAAAGGGATCACAAAGGGGCAGCCTTTGGCGGGAGCGCGAGGGCAGAGCTCTCGTGAAAAACCCATACCGGGGCTCTGCCCGGCAACAAATTAAACCCCCATCTGCTGGCAGGTATCGTAATATTCCGTGCACATCAGCAGGAAGGCGCCCATGCCATGCAGGTCGTTTTGAACGGTGGGCCGGTTGATGTAGAATTCGTAATCACCCACGCCGGTGCCGATGCAAATATTGGAAACGATCAGGTCTTCGCCATTTTCCCCCTCGAAGGTAAGGGAGTCAATTACGCCCTGGTATGCTTTATGGGCGTACTTCAAATAGCTTTTGTGTATCAGCCCCGTCTTTACCGCCTTGCAGATGGCATAATTGTACAGGCAGGAACAGGAGGTCTCAAGCCAGTTGCCATCACTCTCGCCCTTGTCAACCACCTGATACCAAAGGCCGGTTTCTTCGTCCTGGAAACGTATCAAGGCATCGATGATATCCCTCTCAGCGTCGATGAACTCCTGCCTGCGGGGGTGATCAGCCGGCAGATAGTCCAAAATGTCAAGTATCGCAACGGCATACCAGCCGATTGCCCTGCCCCAAAACTCCGGCGAAAGCCCTGTCTCCTTGTCGGCCCAGTCTACGACCTTTGAATCGTCCCAGGCGTGGTAGAGAAGGCCCGTGACCGGATCGGTCATGTTGCGGCGCATAAGATTCATCTGCTGATAAGCGGTCTCGAAGAAATATTCTTTCGTGCCGAAGTGATGGGCGTACATGGTGCTGTATGGGCCTATCATGTAAAGGCCGTCCAGCCACATCTGGTTTTCCCTGTGATATTTGTGCCAAAAGCCGCCCCGGGCATTGGTGGGCCACATTTCCACTATGGGGACAAACCGGTCAAGCACCTTTTTATAGCGCTCGTCGCCCGTCCTTTCGTAGAGATCATAAAGAAGTATGGCCGGCTGCATGTCGTCAAACTCCCGGACGTCACAGTAGCGGATCTCACCGTTTTCATCGATATAGTAATCCACCCAGGCTTTGATGTAGTCATAGTATTTTTCCTCGCCGGAAAGGAAGAATGTGCGCTGCATTCCCGACAGGAACACCCCCTGATGGTAATGGAACCGGTTTTTCGGCGGAAGCTCCTCCACGGTAAATTTGCGGATAAGGGTATCAGCGCCCATTTTTGCGTAATCGAGGGCTGTCTTTTTTGTCATACTTTCCATAATAGTAGCTCCTTTTCATGTTTGTTCCTAATCCTTTATGCTTATATGATAAAGTATTCCAAGCTGACTGTCAATTTAAGCGGCGCAGTTTATTTTCATAAAACATGAAAAAGAAAGTGAAAGCCTAAGGCAAGGTTTGCGCCCCACTTGCACTTCAAGACCGCACTTGATATAATAACATTCTCTTTTTTACTTTTATATCAGGAGGATTTTGATGGATATTCGTAAAACCTTCAACGAGGATGCCGCCAACTACGACCGCTTCAGGCCCCGCTATCACCCCCGGCTTTTTAGCGATATTGCCGCCTTTTGCGGCCTTGATCACAGCAAGCAAGCTTTGGAGATAGGCCTCGGCACCGGCCAGGCCACCTTGCCGTTTCTTAAAACCGGCTGCAATATCACCGCTGTGGAGCTGGGCGAGGACCTTGCCGAATTTTCCAGACAGAAGTTTTCAGAATATGAGAATTTAACGATAATAAACAGCAGCTTTGAGGATTTTGAAACCGGCACCGCCTTCGACCTCATCTATTCCGCCATGGCTTTTCACTGGATCAAGGACGAGATCGGCTACCCCAAGGCCCATGGGCTGCTGAAAAAGGGCGGAACGCTTGCGCTTTTCTGGAACCATCCCTCCGCGGCCAGCGAGGACGATCAGATGCATGTTGAAATTCAAAAAGTCTATGCCAAATACCGCCCCTCTGCGCGCCCCAAGCCCCATGGCGAGGAGGACTGCCGCGCTATTGCTGAAAAAATTGCCCGCTTTGGATTTGCTGATGTTGAGTTTAGGCTCTATCACGGTGAAAGAAACTTCAGCGCCCAGGATTATATCGGTCTTTTAAACACATATTCCGATCATATCGCCCTGCCGCCAGAAATTAAGGGCGTCTTTGAAAAAGAAATCGCCGAGGCGATAAACAACCTCGGCGGAACCATGACGGTTTTTGACACAATTGATTTATACCTTGCAAAAAAGCCTTGATATTATTGATTGACATTATCAAAGCAAATATGTCACAATCAGCTTCAGCATCGTCGGGAAAATGGCTATCACGAACATCATCCTTGATGTATGAAAGAGGGCTATAGTCGGTGCATCCATGCCCAGATCGTCAGCGAGTATTGACATCTCCTGCAATCCCCCCGGCGTGGATGCCATCAGCGCCGTGCAAAGGGGAACCTTTGTAGCTTTGTGCATCACATAGCCGGTTAAAAAGGCGAAAATAAATACGCTTATGATGAGAATCAAGGCCGGCAATATCAAATCCGGCAGCGTCATGAAGCTCGCCCTGTCCATGCGCATACCCACATAAATCCCTGCGGCGATCTGGGTGTAGTTCCTTAGGGGGGAGGGATAGTAGGCCTTGTCGGCTAAAGCGCTGAACGCCGCCACAAACAGCATCGAGCCGATCATCGCCCCGGCAGGAACGCCCAGCCATGCAAACAAAAGCCCCCCGACCGTACCTATCGCAACGGTTGTCAAAAGCTGAATGGCTTGCTTGATCCGGCCATTCCCGCCTGATGCGGCAGCAGTTTCACCAACTGCTGTCTCTGTTCTTGTTTCAGGTGCTTTTGCGCCTATCTTTTTGTATATTGGCGGCATGAATATGATTATCGTTAAAATGCGTATCAGATGCAAGACCGCCACATAGGCCGGGTTTGCGCCCATCTCCGATGCTATCAGCGCCATGTCCGCCATGCCCCCAGGCGACGAAGCGAAAAACGCCGTGGCCGGATCCATATCGGTCAGGGCGATTATCAGCCCGCCCGCTGTCAGGTTCATAATCAGCATAAACACCCAAAGTATTATCATTGGTAAAATCAGGCTTTTTAGCGCCTTGATATGCTCCCTTTTCATGCTTGAGCCGATCATCGCCCCTGAGCCTATCTGCACCACAGTGCGCAGCCCGTCATAGAAGAAGCCCTTTTGGGTCAGCAGGTTGAAGGCCATGACCAAAACCATGGCGCCCACCATTCCCCCCGCAGGTATCTTCGCCTTGCGCGCAAAAAACGCACCCAGCACCCCGACTGCGATGGTGAGCAAAAACAAGCCGAAATTTATCACTGTCAGTCCTCCATCAAAGTTAGAAAAAAATCACAATAGAATAATTATGCAACATTTTCTCAAAAAAAGCAATCGAATTTTGAAAAGGGAAGCCGTATAAGCTTCCCTTCGCATCTTCACAGCTTTACTATGTTGTTGCTGCGAGTGATTTCGCTTAACTTATTATCAGGATCGATCTCAACGTAGCAGCCGTCAAGGCTTTCCACATTGTGCAGGTTGAATATCACATCCCGATATCTCGGCCATAGATCCTGCGGCGCCTCCAAGGGCGGTAAAACCGCTCTTTTGAGGATTTGCCCCTCCGCATTTTTAAGGACCACCTCCGCCTCCGGCGAATCAATCGCGCCGATGGAGTGGACAGTAACGTTCATTCCGTGGTCATAAAACCTTATGTCTTCCCTGCCGATTGCCAGGTCGCAGCGATCCCAGTATGAAACCCCGCGCTGCACAAGCCGCGCCTCTATGACTGTGGTGGCGTTGGCCGGAAAGGTCAGTTCAACTCCCACCGTGCGCTCAAACTCAGCCGTAAATTCGCTGGCGCCGCCGTCTATCATGTCGTCGCCGTCGTTATCAAGGCCGTGCTTGAAGCTCCAAAGCCCCGGCTCAACTTCATCGCCGATAAGCCTTGCCGTCACGTCATCGCCGCTGATATTGCAAACCACAATCCTAAGGCTGTCGCCCTTGCTGACGGGGGCAATAATACCCAGCTTCTCGTCGTCTCCCGGCGCTTCAAAGCGCCAGCCAAAGCGGCTGTTGGAGTAAAGAGCGCGGGTGTTTATGCCTGACGAGTCGCCGGTGCGATGACAGGCGACCATGGCCTGCTGCAGGTAAACTCTGTCAATCCAGCAGCTGCCCAGTGTGTTATAGTAGCGGTTCACTCCCGCGTGGAAGCAGAGCGCCTCATAGTTTTCAGCTATTTTTTCCTTGTCCAGCACGCCGTTTTCATCTAAGGGCAGACAGGGATGCTTCGTCGCGCCCGGCGTTCTGCGGTCATCAATATTGTGGTTTTCAGGCAGCATCCAGGCGTACTTTTCGTTGCCTGTCTGGGCTGTGGCCGCCAACAACATCGCCCTGTTGCCGTCGTTTCTGAAAACCGTGCCCACTATCTGGTCGTCATCAAAGCGGATATATGTGTTTATCCTGTTGTTTTCATAGTCATAGTGGGCTAATACGCCATCGGCCAGCTCCCTGAGATACTCCCTTATCCTCTCATTTCCATTAAAGCGGGAGACCATCCAGGAAGGGCAGAAAGCCGAGAAAACCGCTGGCTGGGAACCTCCCCAGGGTTCTTCCCTGGCCATGACTGAGCCGGAGAAATATGTGCTCTTAACATGCCTGTGGCCCGCGCAGTTGATGCCTGTGACCCAGCCCAGTTGACGGGCGTTTTCCATGGCCCGCTCGAACATCTTCGGGTCGCCGTTGTTGGCCATCATGCAAGCCGCCACGGAGACGATGCCCTCCTCGGAGGAATGCAGCTCGTCGGCCTGAATGGAGCATAGACCATTTGTGAAAAGACCCTGATTATAAAAGGCGTCGGTATTTTTCACCATCGCGTCATAGACTTTTTCAGGGTCGGAGCCCATCATCACCAGATAGCACCAGGTAGCAACGAAGTCGCCGTCGTCGGAAAGGCCGCCGCCCAGCTCCCCGTTTTCGATCATCCTCTCGTCTATATAGTAGTTGACTATATATTTATAATGCTTGAGCATCTCCACCTGCTTAAACGCCCAGGCGGGAACGCCCTTTGGCACAGGCTCCGTCTGATAATCCGGCCTGTACCCCGGAACCAGCGCAGGCCTTCCCCGCGCCGGCCTTCCAACAAAATCATAGAAGTAATATTGGCCGGGCTTGTGGTTTGGGTCAACCCGCATCAGATCGAAAATGTCCGCCTTCACCCTGTTGAAGCAGTTTAGCTCCGGAACAGAGGGGCGCTCCTCGGTCATATGGCCGTATATGTCCCTGACCTGTGTGAACTTATCCAGAATATGTTCGGTTTTGGCTTCCTCCGCGGATTTATATACCAGACCAACGGTCGCTTCCTTCAAGAAGTCAACGCCGTAGCCATCATCGCTGAAGGCGATCGTCATATACAGACATTTGTTTTCAGGCAGAATCCTGTCGCGGGTGTCAAACCAGACCGTCTTTTCCTGACCGGCCTTGGCGCTGAACACAAAATGCGCCAAATTCCTGTAATACCACAGCGGATCCTTTATCTGCACCGCGATTTTGACATCATCGGGCAGCTTCGGCAGCTTCAGCTCAACGCCGTCAAGACCCACGGAGTCATCCGCCTCATATGGTATAACAATGTTTACAAATGGATAGCCGCCGATGCTGTCATGGCCCGTGAACTCTTTTTCTTTATGGCTTTCTCCCGCTGGAATCGCCGTCATTATGTTCCGCTCGTAGGGTAAATAGCGGCCTTTTATGAAGGCTATCAGCTCGTGCTGGGCCTCGGCTTTTTTGCTATAGCCCTCAAAAAGCGAGTAGAAAACCCTTTTAACGCCCTCGGGAGCCTTGCCTTCGGTGACATTGTATAGCGAAAAGTCGCCTATCGGTTCTTCTTTAAGCACATTTGTGAAGCGGATTTTGCCGCCCTTCAAAGGCTCGATTGCGTTCACCGACCGCTCGATGCCCTGCGCCCTTTCAAACAGCGGCTTTATCACGCCGCCATCATCGTCCACCAGCTCCAGTTTGCCGAAGGCGGAGCCGGAAACCTCGATGTGATTGTACTCCTCGTCAGGGGCGCTAAATGTGATGGCCTTGCCTGAAAGGGAGTAGCAATCCCAGTCGGGAAGCTGGAAATAGTCGTTTCGCCCCTTCAGCCTTGAGCGGTCATAAACCCCCGGCCAGGTGGTCTCGCGGATGCCGTCGCAGCCCTTCCACCACCAGCGCTTCAGATCATATGCGTCGTGGATCTCAACCTTGCGAACCGACGCCTGGTCTGCTATCTGCGGAACATCGCCGTCAAACCCGCTGCGAAGCTGCCAGCCTTTTCGGGTCTCGTCATCCTTCATATCAAGGCTGTATTCTTCAATCTGCGGAGGAATTCTAGATTCAGACAGGGCTAAAATGTCCTCGCAGCAGAGCATCCTGTCATGTATTGCGATCTCACAGATATCACCGCCACGGATAAAGTTGTAATCGCTCTGCACTTGCCAATGGGAGATTATCCGCGAATGGGGGCCGAACTGGTCAAGCCCGGTGGAATAGACCGCCGGTCTGTATTCCTCCGCCACCTTTTCGCCGTTGATGTAGAACTTTATCCCCCAGTTCTCATCCCAGGCGAGGGCAAAATGCGACCATATGTCCGGCCTTGGAGTTTCGCCCAGCGTATGCCGAACCCTGGCCCTTGAAAGGTTGATGTCGGTTATGAAGGCCTCATAGCCCTCGCCGTTCCAGTCTATCCTTAGCCAAACTGCATCCCAACTGGAGTGATCGGAAAAGCCCGCACGAAATATCGGAAAGGCAGTCGGCCCAACGGGATACCGGGAACGCCAGAAGAAGGATAGGGTGCCCCTGGCTGCGTATATGTTTCCCGGTGCGCGCCATGCCAGAAGCTGGCGGTTTTCGCATTCAAAATACTTGTCTTTTGCGCCGCCTTCCTTTATTTGCACATCCTTCAAAAAGCTGTGGTGAGGATCACCCTTCGCATACTCTGCGTCAAACGATGCCCCCGACGCATAAAAAAGCAATGACGAATTGAAGGTTTCCATATTGCCGCCTTTCTTTTATGCACCTGCATATGTAAATTTTTGTATGTCTAAATAATAGCACAACCACAGCTCTGCGTCAATTTAAGGGCCTGCCCAAAGGCCCTGCCTGGGGCCTGACTATACATTAAATCTAAAATGCACCACGTCCCCATCCTTGACGATATACTCTTTCCCTTCCACCCTAACACAGCCTTTTTCCTTGCATGAGTTCATGGAGCCCTCTCTGGCAAGGTCATCATAGGCAACCACCTCCGCGCGAATAAACCCCCGCTCAAAGTCGGTGTGAATTTTACCTGCGGCCTGGGGCGCCCTCATTCCCTTTGTGATGGTCCAGGCACGGGTTTCCTTTGGCCCTGCCGTCAAAAAGCTGATAAGGCCCAGTAGCTCGTAGCTGGCCTTGACCAGCCTGTCCAAGCCGGATTCTCCTATGCCCAGTTCCCGGATGAACGCTTCCTTTTCCTCTGCTTCAAGCTGAGAAATCTCCTCCTCCACCTTGGCGCTTATCACCAAAACCTGAGAATTTTCCGCCATGGCGATGCGCCGCACTTCCCGTACAAAATCATTATCAGTTTCACCAAAAGCGATATCACTTTCCGATATATTCGCAGCATATAAAACCGGCTTTGATGTCAGCAAGAACAACCCTTTCAGGCAATCCTTCTGCTCTTGGTTTTCAAACTCCACAGACCTTGCGGGAAGGCCCTTGTCCAAGGCCTCCATAAGCTTATCCATCACCAAGGCCTCCAGCTTTGCGCCGGCGTCTCCGGCCTGAGCAATCTTTTTAACCCTTTCCATCCTTTTACCGATGGTCTCCATGTCCGAATATATTAGCTCCATGTTTATGGTTTCGATATCCCGCCTTGGGCCGATTTCCTTCTCAACATGCACCACGTTTTCGTCCTCAAAGCAGCGCACAACATGGACGATTGCATCCACTTCCCGTATATGCGAAAGGAACTTATTGCCAAGGCCCTCTCCCCTGCTGGCGCCCTTGACCAGGCCGGCGATATCCACAAACTCTATTGCCGCCGGGATAGTCTTAGCCGACGAAAATATGGCCGTCAGCTTGTCCAGCCTTTTGTCTGGCACTGCGACAACGCCCGTGTTCGGCTCTATGGTGCAAAAGGGATAGTTAGCGGCCTCTGCGCCCGCCTTAGTGATCGCGTTAAACAGCGTCGATTTGCCCACATTGGGCAGGCCAACGATACCAAGCTTCATTTGTTCCTCCAAAAAATAAAAGATTTTAAAAAAATAAACAGATATCAAAGCATGAGAAATGAAAATAAATTGATTTTTATGCATAAAAATAGGCAGGAAGCAGAGAATAACAGCATCGGGCAATGCACCGATATTCGTTGGTCACTCCTCCTACTCTGTCTGGCCATGCCAGAGCCGGCAAATGCTGCCGGCCTACCGCCGGTAAAATCTTCCGGCGGTTTTTTTCATCTCGCGCTCATTTATTCAATTACCCAAAAAAACTCCTGCGCCGCTTCTTGGGTTTTGGGCGCCTGCGCCTGATGCCCTTCTTGTAGTCCTCATCGTTCTGCTTAATTATCTGTTTTATCTTGCTATGCTGCCTGGGGCCGCTCATATAGCCGGCGAAATACAAAGCCGGATAGACCACGGCTCCTGCAAAATATATCAGAAGCACTTGCCATAGCTGAGCACCAGCGCTGAACAGCTTAAGATAAGGCGTAAAATATATGCGCGTGGCCGCCCGCAGAATATCGTTTCCGTCGGCGGTTATCACTGCCAAAAGAAACAGCACAATCCCCGGAATCGCCGCCATGAACGCCACCGACGCTCCCTTTTTCGGGCTGAACTTCCTGGCGATTTCGTCCTCATCCAGCGGAATGCCGGTTCTTTTCGTCTGATTTTCCAGCCTTTCACTCTGCCGGCACTCGCCTTCGCCGCGAACTGATCCGTCTATGAACCCAGACAAGAAGTATACCAGCAAAAATGCCGCAAACAGAATCCAGTTAAATACTCCCTCCCCTGAAAGCGAAGCAGTGCCGATAAAAAAGCAGAGCATCACTATGACCAGCATCACGCCGATTACCTTCAGCGCGTCCAAGACATTGCGCTTGTTAAACACTTTCATCAAATTCCCCCCATGCTCCTTTGCTCATTATCATCGAGTTTCATGCTTCATCATTTGCGGCGAAAATATCCCCGATGGCGTGACCACATAATCCATCTTCATATCGTGGGGCTCCGCAGGCAAAATGTCCATCATCTGAAAGTCATAAACTGTCGCCGCAAAGACGACATTTTTCCCGCTTTTCCCACTTTCTTTCATACGCCGCAAAAACCGGTCGTAATAGCCGCCGCCCTGACCTAGCCTTGTACCCAGCCTGTCGCAGGCCACAGCCGGCGCCAGCACCAGGTCGATATCGGCGTCGTGGGAGCTTTCCTGCGGCTCCCAAATTCCATGACTCCCGCGAATCAGTCCGCGGATCAGCCCACCGCCCGAATATTCACCAACCGTCATGGTAAAGTTCTCCCCGGTTATGGGCATGAAAAACCTCTTTCCCCCAGAGGTTCTTGTCAGCTCCAGCAGGTCGATCTCTCCGGACATGGGGTAATATATCATCACAGCCCCGGCCCTTTTATATATCTCCCACGATAACACATTTTGAACCAACTTACAAGAAAAAAGCTCCCTTTCAGCGGCGGAAAGATCAACCCTTTGCTGCCTTATATTTTTTCTTATATCGGCCTTGATCTTCGAGATTTTCATGATTCCCCCTCCGCAATATATATCTTCGGAACCCGCTGCGTTATCGCCAGCGTGATTTCATAGGGGATTGTATCCGCCCAAAGCGCCATGTCCCAAGGGGTGATTTCATTTTCGCCCTGTCTGCCGATCAGCACGGCTTCGTCGCCGTTTTTCACGTCAATATCCGTCACATCCACCATTATCTGATCCATGCACACCCGCCCGATCACCTTTGCGGGTCTGCCCCCCAGCAGCACATGCGCCTTGTTGCCTAGCGCGCGGATATAGCCGTCGCCATAGCCCACCGGCAAAGTGGCAATTTTCGTCCGCCCGCGGGTGAAATATGTCCTGCCATAGCCCACGGACTCGCCCGCTTCCACTTCCTTCACATGCATCACCCGGGTTTTCCAGCTCAAAATGGGTTCCAGGCCGGCCTCCATGCCGAAAGCCGGCGCGCTGCCATACATTACGATCCCGCATCGCACTCCGTCCAGATGCAGGTATTCATGCAGAAAAACCCCCGCACTGTTGGAGCTGTGCAGCATAATTTCAGGATATGCCGCCTTTATCGGCTCCACCGCTTTTAAAAAGCATTGAAACTGAGCGCATGTGAAGTCGTCATCCTCCTCGGAAACGGCGTAATGGGTGTATGCGCCATGAACTTTCACATTTTTCGATATCGCAAGCGCTTCCAGAAGCTCTCTCGCTTCTGCCGCGCCCTTTATGCCGATGCGGTTCATGCCCGTGTCAATCTTTATATCAACAAAAGCCGTGCAGCCCAGCCTTTCAGCGGCCTTTTGCGCCCAGCTTATCGATTCCCGGTCATAAACAGTCTGTATCAGCCCATGCTCCACCGACGCCTCCATGCCCTCCTGCGTGACGCCGCCCAGTACAATCACCGGAGCATCTATGCCGCTTTGGCGAAGTTTTTGGCCCTCTTCCGGCATAGCAACGCAGAGCATGTCTGCGCCGCTTAAAAGCGCCTGCTCAGCTATCTTAACCATTCCATGGCCATATGCATCCGCCTTTACCACCGCCAAAAGCTTCGTTTGGGGCGAGAGCTGCGAGCGAATTTCGCCCATATTATGGCGCAGTTTGCCTAAATTGATTTCCACCCATGTCGGCCTGAGCATCTTTTTTACTTTCCCTTCGGTTTATATCGCCCTTATTTTCCCCGCAACCGGATGCTTATAAACTTCTCATATCTTGTTTGTCGGCGGCCTTTCCTCCGGGCCCGCCTACCCGCGATTTCCTTCGTAAATTGCTAAACTTATTATAGCATACCCATCCCCGTATTGCACTTATGCCGCTTTATTTTGCTAAATAAAAAAGAGGACGCAGAGCTCCTGCCCTACGCCCAAAGGTGTTCGAGGAATCCCCCTTCACCCTCATAGATTTTAAAAGCGTTCTATAGAGTTTTGGTCCAGCTTTTTTAAAAGCTGACGGGGCCTGGGGTGGAACCCCAACACAACCCCCAACTGCTAAGCCGGCTTTTTCTCGTAAAGGAATCTATACTGAGCTTCGACCAGATTGGCGTAGAAGCCGCCCAAAGCTATCAGCTCCTCATGAGTGCCGGACTCCTTTATGCCCCCGTCCTCTATGACGAAAATGCAATCGGCCTTGCGGATGGTGGATAATCTGTGGGCGATAACGAATGATGTGCGCCCCACCAGCAGCCTTTCCAGCGCGCTTTGGATGATCTTCTCGGTCTTAGTGTCTATTGAGGAGGTGGCCTCGTCAAGTATCAGTATCCGGGGATCATTCAGCAGCGCCCTCGCAAAGGATATGAGCTGCCTTTGGCCAACGCTGAGCCTTGACCCGCGCTCGTTCACCTCGGTTTGGTAGCCCTTTTCCATCGCCATTATGAAGTCATGGGCGTGTACGCTCTTTGCCGCCTCGATGATCTCCTCCTCGGTGGCGTCCAGCCTGCCATAGCGGATGTTGTCCATTACCGTGCCTGAGAAAATGAAGCTATCCTGCATCATAACGCTCATCTGCCTGCGCATTGAGTTGAGCTCCACTTCCTTGACATCGTGACCGTCGATAAGAACGCGGCCGGCTGTGGCGTCGTAAAAGCGGCTTATCAGGTTTACCACCGTGGACTTGCCCGACCCCGTTGGCCCCACCAGCGCGATAGTCTGCCCCGGCTTTACCGTGAAGCTGACATCATGCAGCACTTCTTTTTCTGGATCGTAGCTGAAGAAAACATGGTCGAATGTCACCTCGCCCTTTATGGGCGGCAAATCCGGCGCGTTCTCCTTGCTGGCAATATCCGCCGGCGTGTCCATTATTTCATATATGCGCTCAAGGGATGCCATCGCCGAAAGCATGTTGTTGTAGAACTGTGAAAGGCTGTTTAAAGGATCCCAAAAGCGGCCCAGATAGTTGATTATCAGTATCAGATCTCCAACAAGAAGGCCCTCCGCCTGCATGAACCGCACGCCGAATATGTATACAAGCACTGTACTGACCATCGAAAATAAATCCAGACTGGGCCAGAAGATGCTGTTCACCTTTATGGCTTTTATCCACGAATGCTTTATATCCTCGTTTGTCTCGCTGAATATATCGAAGTTTTCCTCCTCGCGCACGAAGGACTCTGTCACCCTCATGCCGGCAAGGCTCTCGTGGAGATAGCCGTTCATGGTGGAGGTTTTCATCCGCACGGTCTGCCATCTTTTGCGGATAACCCGCTTTAGCTTCAGCATCAAAAAGAGTATCAGAGGCAAAACGCTCATGCCTATCAATGTTATCTTGACATTTATGGAAAGCAAAAGTATCAAAATGATAACTATGTTGAAGCAATCGATTATAACGTTGACTATGCCGTCGGTAAAAAGGTTTATCAGGGCGTTGACGTCGTTTATGACCCTCACCATTATTTTCCCCGCCGACCTTGAGTCAAAAAACGAGAAGGACAGGCCCTGAATATGGTCGAACAGATCCTGCCTTAGCTGGGCAATTGCCCGCCGGCCCAGGGTATCCATTATTATGACCCTGTAGCGAAGGCATATGGCGCCCGTTATGCTCATCACAACCATGCCGATTATATATAAGGGAAAGTAGCGCATGTCGCCGGTTTCCAGGGAATTGTTTATTGCCTTTGACATCAGCATCGGTATCATAAGCGATGACACCGCGGCGATTATCATCAGCAAAAGCGACAGAAGCATCCGCCATTTGTACGGCTTCAGATATTTAAGGAGCCTGAAAAATTGGTCCTTATTAAACGGTCTTTCTAATGCCTCATCGTCTATAACTCTCAGCCTAGCCATTCATAACACCTGCCCTTGCTCTGTCATAGTCGCTGTACTGGTCGTTGAACATGCCATAATATATCCCCTGCTGTTCAATCAGCTCGTCGTGGCTTCCACGCTCGGCTATCCTGCCGTTCTCCAGCACCAGAATCATGTCGGCATCCTTCACGGAGGATATCCTGTGGGCGATTATAAATGTGGTGCGCTTGCCCATCTCGCTCCTGAGCTGATTTTGGATGTCGAACTCGGTTTCCATGTCCACCGCGGAGGTCGAGTCGTCCATCACCAGAATGCGCGGGTTGTAAAGCAGCGCCCTGGCGATGGCCACCCGCTGTTTTTGCCCGCCCGAAAGGCCCATGCCCCGCTCGCCGACGACTGTCTCATAGCCATCGGGCATATGGGTGATGAACTCATGCGCCTGGGCAATCCTTGCCGCCTTCTCGATGGCCTCCATCGACGCCCCCGGCCTGCCGAAGGCGATGTTGTTTGCTATGGTCTCGCTGAAAAGGAATGTCTCCTGGGCAACATAGCCGATATTGTTTCTAAGGGAGTGCAGGTCGTAATTGCGCACGTCCACGCCGTCGATCAGCACCTCGCCCACATTAGTTTCATAGAATCTCGCCATAAGGTTTACCACGCTTGTCTTTCCGCTGCCTGTAAGGCCCATTATGGCGATGGTTTCGCCCTCCTCTGCCTTGAAGGAGATATCGTGCAGCACCTTCTCGTCACCGTAGCTGAATGTGACGTTCTTAAACTCCACCTCACCCTTTATATCCTCGGAGGATATGCAGCCGGGCCTGTTGCGGATGGAGGGCCCAAGCTCGCGGTAGTAAAACAGCTTCTCCGCAGAGGTAAGGGTGTTGGTAAGCATGTTGATTATATTGCCCACGGAGCGCATGGGGGAGTTTATCATCCATATGTAGCCGGTGAATGCCACCAGATCGCCCAGGGTCATGCTTCCGTCCACCACCATGTAGCCGCCGAATATGAGCGCCGCCGGCATGCACAGGCTTGCAAACACGTCCATTATCGGGTAATACTTGGCCCAAAGGGTCACCCAGCGCATCTGCATCTGATAGGTCATCATGTTTTCCTTGTCAAAGAGTTCTTTTTCATAGTCCTCCCGGGCAAAGGCCTTGACGACTCTCATTCCGGCGATGTTTTCCTGAGCGCGGGTGTTCAGGACTGCATTTTGCTCCCGCATTGCCTTGTGGGCAGGCCGCACATATTTTGAAAAGCGCATGGCGCTCCATGCCACAAAGGGAGATATGGCCAAAATTACAAAGGTCAGCCGCCATTCCAGCATAAACAGAAATATCATAGAGCCAAAAAACCAAACGAAGTTTTCGCATATCTGGTTTATGCCGCCGGCAACAAAGTTTCTTATGCCCTCGATATCGCCCGTCATTCTGGACATGATCTCGCCTATCCTGTTCTTGTCGAAAAACTCGAAGGGCATCTTCTGCAAATGGCCGTAAAGCCCCACCCGCAGGTCATACACCACGCCCTGGGAGGCCCTTTCAAAGTTTATGTTCCTCATGTAATGGCTTAGCGCCCTTATTGTGACCATGACCAGGATTATAGCGACGATTTTATAGAGCATATCGTAATCGCCGCCCTTTATCACATCGTCGATTATCTTTCCCGTCAGTCTTGGCATGATCAGCCTGGTCGTGTTCATGAATAACAAAAACATTATCCCCAGGCCGATATTTTTTGTATAAGGCTTGCACAGTCTCAGCACCTTTTTGAAAGTGCCCATATTGGATTACCTCCGCTATATTTTCGTAAACGTCTTTTTTCTTTGTCTGTATTCCGCCAGATATTTTACACCCGACGCCTTCATTATTTCCAGCGCTTCGCGGTAATATCGGCCGATATCTTCAGGGCGGTGAGCGTCTGATGCATATATTGCGGCCTCTCCGCCAAGGTGAACATATCTTTTCAGCACGGCGATGTCCGGCATCGAATATCCCTCGCCCCAGCCGCTCATGTTCACCTCCAGCGCAGCCCCCTTTTCAATGACCATTTTTAACACGGCATCCAAAATTTCTGGGCAGTCTCCGGCATTATATCGCCAGCCATCCTCGCCGTAAAGGCCGTAGCGCTTTATGTACCGGTATACATAGCCGATGTGGGCAAGGCCGTCGAAGCTTTGGGCCGCCAGCATTCCGTCATGCATTGACTTAAGATAGGCCTCTATCACCTGCACCCTTTCCCTGCCCTCGTAGCACAGCCTCAGGTAAGGGTCTATCCCTCCGGCATCATGGCAGGAGATCAGCAGATAGTCAAGGGGCAGCAGCTCAATTATGTCCAGGCCCCCTTCGTCCATCAGCGAGGCAGCGCCCAGCTCAACCCCCAAAAGCACCTCAAGCTCCGGAAAGTCCTCCCTGGCCTTGATAACTTCCCTCTGATAGGCCTTCGGATCTTCAATGCGAAAAGGCGCAAAGCCCGGCATATTTTTTTCGATATACGCTTGAGTCTCCTGCGAAAAAAGGCCAAGATCATGATGCTCTGTGAAGCAGACGGCAGAAAAGCCCTTTGAGGCTGCAGCCCGGCACATTTCGTATATGGACGCCTGACCGTCTCCGCTATGCAGCGAATGTATGTGGAAATCGCATTTCATACGCCTTTATCACCCTCCCTTTAATAGCGCGCTTTGTAACCGCGCAAGATGGCTTTGAATATGACCGAAAAAGCGATTCTGAAAGCAAAATAAGCGGAAAAAAAAGCTCTGTACACGAAATGTTAAGCAGCGTTGCACAATGCGCCGCGAAATCCGTTACAGAAACCACTTGTAGTATTCAGTTTTCCATGCCCTTGGCAGTCGATTCGTCGGCAACCCAGCATGGCATAGTCAATACTATACATGCGTTTATTATAACTCCCCTCAGCGCGAAACACAACCACTTTTTATAATATAAGAAAAACTTTCCCAAAAACTGTTTTTCACCGCCGTTTGGATGTATAATGTACTCATTATTCAAAATATGTGGAGGTATACTGTGAAAGGGAAAGTATATCATTCGAATGTGCAGTCCCGCAAGGACCCCATTACGGGCGTCGAGGTTTTGCGCATCACGGACAACAAAGGCATGTACGACAGGCCCTATTTCACCACGAACCAGTTTTCCGGCGACGGAAAGTACACTCTTTTTGCGTCGGACTTCACAGGCACGTCAAAGATCAAGGACTCCGGGGCTCCCGCAGTGGGCAGAGTGGGCTTGGGCGAGCTTTTCACCCTTGAGCTTGAAACCGGCAAGGCTACGCAGGTCACTCAGGGTGAGGCCATAAAGATGGGCCACGGCTGCCACGCGCTGATGGCTCCATCCGGCAAGAAGGCCTATTACTACAGCAACGAGGAACTGAAGGTGGTGGATCTTGAGACCCTGGAGAGCCGTCCCTTGATGCATATCCCCTTTTCCTGTACCGTCCACAGCCTTTCAATCACCAGGGATGAAAGGTATATCGCCTTCACGGTGGTGGAAGCGCCTGAATATCTTTCATCCCAGTTTGCGCTGAACAACCCGGTGGGCAACCCCGTCGCCCGGGATTCCTTCTTCGCCGGGCTGCGCAGCTTCGTCGTTCGCTATGACACCATGCTGGATAAGATGCACATCGTCTGCGGCGGCCTGAAACAGATGACCCATGTGAGCCTCAAGCCCGACGATGGCGACTTTCTGCTATACTGCCACGAAGGCCCCTGGGAGCTGGTGCAGCGCATGTGGGTGGCCAGGGTTTCCACAGACGAGCAGACCCCCCTTATCATACAGCAAAAGCATCTTGAAAAGGTGGGCCACGAGTTCTTCACGCCCTCATGCAGGGTGGGCGCACAGTATTCCTACCGCTACCGGGCCGACATGCCCTTCTTCATGCACGCCGACATATATGTGGATATTGACGGTAAAAACGAGGAGCGCTTCTACTACCCCCACAGCCGCCCTGGCCATGTGAGCATGAACAATGACGACAGTCTCGCCGTGGGCGACACCGCCGAGCTCTACGCTGGCATGAGGGACAGCAGCAAGATGATATCGCTGATCCGCTACAACAGGGAAACCCACAAGGTCGAGCAGTCCATACTCTGCCGCCACGACTCCTCCGGCCGCAAGTCCGCCCATGTACACCCCGTGTTCACCCCGGACGGCTCCCACATCGTTTTCACGTCCGATATCGAGGGCGCCATCAACATATACATGGTTCCCGCCGACGCTTCAAAGGCCGTCACTTCCTTTTAGGGCAGCTTCACAAAGCAAAAGACCCGGAGCATTCCGGGTCTTTTTAATATAAGCAACTGCTCATTTCGTTCCCGCGAACAACAGATGGTTGCTGCGCCCCAGCATCTCCGGCTTTTCGCAGACATGGAAATGATAGCGCAGGTATCTGCTGTAGTTTTCCTCGTCCATAGCGTTGATTTTATCCGCCAGCAGTTCACTGACGCCGTCGCAGGCAATCTCATGGATGACACCGATGCCGCCATCCGCCAGCATCTTGCGACACTGCTCCACGGTAAAAAACACGAAGGGGAAATCCTTCACTTTGAAGCTTTCAGGCTCATATGTATCCCCCGACAGGTATTTCTCATTGTGGAAAAGCTCCGTCACGACAACCATATCGTTGGATATGAAGGAGAAAAGCAGGAAGCCGTCGTCCCTGCAGACCCGCTTTGCCTCCGATATGCACCTTTGCCGGTCTCCCTCTTTTCGCAGATGGTACAAAGGTCCGAAGATCAGCACGATGTCAAAGGATTTATCCGCGTATCGGGACAGATCCACCGCGTTTCCCTGTGAAAGCTCTATTGAATGCCCGTCCTTTATCTTGCGCTTAAAGGCAATAATATTGCTTTCCGCCAGCTCCAGGGCCCAGACCTCATGGCCCTTTTCAGCGAAATACAGGCTGTATTCGCCCGCCCCCGCGCCGATATCCAAAATTCTGCCTGCCGGCCGCAGGTATTTTTCAATATAGCGGACGGTGGTCACAAACTCAACCCGGGCGGCTTTGGAACGGTTAAGCCTTATATCCTCATTGAACAGCTCATACGTCCTTTTCGTCAGCTCCACATCGTCCTTGATCTGATATAGCTGATCAAAATCCATCTTCCCTCTCCTCCGTCCATCGCTATTTTGCGGCCTTATATCATTATATAACATATGGGCAGGCTTTTTCAGCCAATAATTCCGCCCTTGAATAAATTTCCTAAACTTAGACGATACTATAAGCGCTTTCATTTTTGCTGTGAATAAAGGGGGGCCGGCCTTGGTGCACATTTTTCTGCGGGCGCTTGCGAGCATAGTCGCATTGGCCATATTGGCGAAGGTGAACGGCGCAAAGCAGGTGGCCCAGATGACCTGGTACGACTACATGGTGGGAATCGCCGTGGGCTCCCTGGCGGGAAACATGAGCATCGACAAGGACGTTCCCATGTTTCACGGCCTTGCTGCCATCGCTTTTTACATGCTCTCCAGCCTCGCCATGTCCTTTCTTTCCCGAAAGAGCATATATGTGCGGCGCTTCTTCTCCAGCGATCCCATATTTTTGATCGCTCGGGGGGAGATAATGTACGAGGGGCTAAAGCGCTCGAAGATCGACGCCGCCCTTCTTCTCAGCGAGCTGCGCAGTCAGGGCTATTTTAATATAAGCGATATCGACTACGCGATACTTGAAACCAAGGGCACAATCGCTGTGATGGCAAAACCCCATGCCAGAACCATTAAAGCCTCGGATCTTTCAATCGAAACCAAAGATGACGGCCTTCTTGCAAATGTGGTGCTGGACGGCAAAATCCTTCACGGCAACCTGGAGGCGTTCAACAGAGACGAGGAGTGGCTGTTGGCGCAGCTTAAAGCCCAGGGCATAAGCTCCCTCAAAGATGTCATCGTCGCCACTCTCTCCGACAAAGGCGAGCTTTCAGCCCATATTAAAAACCCACGGGAAAGAATCTCAAAGCGAGTGTCGCTCATTTAGAAAACCCGCGCAGCCTCATCGCCCCTTAGCAACATCTTAAAGCAGATCTGATTCCATCTCACAAGCTGCACTTCCTTTTTACAATTTTGAACTTCAAAACTGCGGTTATGAGGCTGCATGCGTTCACATAAAAAGCCGGTCAAAGCGGCCCCCTCCGGCAGGGGCCTTTTCTTGCTTTCATTCCGAGCTTTCCTAAGACTCCATAGCTGAAGACGTTGAATCAGCCACCAGCATATCTCATAATAAATATAGATAGAATGAAAAACAAATAAAGCTATCGTTCCTTCTGCCCCGCATCGTCAATCAAGCTCAAAACTTTTATGAAGATAAAAAGCAGCTCCTGTATTCGATGGGCTTTACTACCTTATCCGCGAAAAACTCTCGTATATTTTAACAATGTCGCCGACACCACCAATCAAAATGTGCTGCACACTTTGGAGGGCATTGAAAAAGCAGCTTATATCGCCGCATATGTTATAACCTAAAAAATTACATAGAAGAAACACACCTTATGATAAATTCACTCATCTCAACGCCGTTTTCGACAACATGAAGTCCATTACCGATTTAAACAGCAGTGTAAATGGCATCATGGTGGTCAATGCAGATATTCTGCTGACTAAAATCTCCAACAAGGAGGCTCCTTTGCCAATTTAATAAGCGAATACGGCCTTAATTCCGGAAGCCGCATGGAGGACTTTTTCACTCACATATACTATGACTCGGCCGGGATCGCCTGCTTTTACAATGCCTACCCCTTATTTCCCGCGCTTGAGGGCGGCGCCGCCTCGGGCAATACCGGTACATGCTTTGTTATGTGCAACTCCAATATACTAAACTCGATTCTGGAAAAGCTCCCCAAGCTACCCAATTCGTTCTTTATTCTGTCTGAAGGTGAGCAGGTTATTATACGTAGCCGTCTGCTGCCTTGCTATCGAGAACCAGCCCACCTGCTCCGGCGGCAGCATGTCCTCCAGAAAAAAAGGCGGCAGGGCTCAAACTGTTTTGCCATGCGTATCGCTTCCATGGGAGCAACCCTTTCATGTTTGTCGTGGGGCCGCTCCACCTCAAACCCGAGCCTTTCGCGCAGGAACTCAAAGAGCCCTACTGTGGTTCGGGCATATAAACCGGGGTTATAATATACTCCCGGCAGCGCACCCTCCGGGCGGTTTATATTCCTCTGAGCACCGCCGTACAGGCCAAGCTCGGACATGTCGATAGCCCTGCGCCAGAAAGCCTTGAACAGTTTCAAGCACTCCCTGCGGTTCGCGCCCGTCCGCGTGTCTGTACAAGGGAACCCCCCTCCCTGCATTTACCCCCAAAGAGCTGGCATAGTGCCATTCACGCCAGTTTGCCCTTTATGTCCCGCAGAGCCATATCAACGCCCGAAATCGCATTATTCAACACGGGACCATATCGCCAGTAAGAATTTACCAGCGCCGTCTGTCAGATATCCTCGATATAATGTGGATCGCGGCCAATAAGCAGCGGCCTAAAGTACTCCTCCATTGCGGTTTTGACCGCCTTGCAGCGCTGAATAAACGTAGCACAACCCAGGCCGGCTTCCACCCTGACAACAGCAGGATCGATGCCCTCCGGCGCGGTGAAGATCGTGCGAATATCGGTAATTTTTATACCCGACATTATTCTAATTCCTCCTCATACTCATATTGAACCAGCGGGTTCCAGCCGCAGTTGATAAACTGATCGGTTGTCCATTATTTCTTTACCACGGGACTGTTTATCCTTTCTTCAAAGCCCGCGACGCTTTCAATCTCAGCGGCAATTTTAGGCGCAATGGAAAAAACCATCTCCGCTACAGCAAGATTGACGACATGATGCATTAGGAAGGCACCATACCCTGCTCTTTAATATGCCGTAAGCCCGCTTGATGCAGGCCGTTCCTGCGTTTATTAAAGCATCAAGCTCCTCCGCGTTTTAATCATTTAAAACAACCCTCGTGCCTTCACTTAGAAAAGCTTCCGCCATAGCAGGGCCTATCCCTTCGACTGCACCAGTGATCAACACCGTTTTCCCTTCTAAAGATCACATAGCTCCCCCCGCCAGCCTCGTCAATAATACCGCCGGACAGCTTCCTTGAAGGCCTTGCAGGAATCCTTGGGCATCTCCTTTGCGCCGCCTCCTAAAGACGAATATCCCCACTCATGTATAAAAACGGGCCGGTCCGTCAGCTATGCAATCTCTCGATTGTTTCAAGCCATGTTTCGGGTCCGTCGGAAATCCAGGTGCCGTAATAGACGTCTATCCCCGCGTAATCAAACAGGCATCCGGGATTGGAATATATGTTTTGGAGAAGCCGTTCCCCGTCTCCACGAAAGGATGCGGGGTTCATGCTTAGGAGCCGGCTCATCCTCCTGGACTTCACCTCGTTCAGCGGCAGCGCCAGCAATATTGCATTGGAAATTGGAAGATTATGCGCTCTAAGCGATGATGTCCAAATCAGCGCGAAACTGTTTGAATGCCAAAATGATGCCATATATCGGGAAATAATGGAAGATCACATAGTGGACGATGCCTGTAATCAGCAGCAGACAAAGATATCTGGCCTCGTATAATCTCCTTAGCATTTGTTTATCGCTCGCTTTTCTATTAAATCCAGCCGAAGGCGCTGATTTTACCAACTCCTTGTTCAAATCAATTCACCAGCCCTGTAAAAATTTTTCACTCCTGGTGGACGTAAAACGGATAACGCCTATACCGAAAATAATTTTACATTTCATTATCTTAACAATAAGTTGAGGAGCCGGGATTAAAAATGTCCGAGCTTCGGATAATACAAAATTTTTGTGCATCCTTCGGATTATTAATGCTTTTGCCGGACCGGCTTTCCTAAAGGAGCAAAAAAGAAAAAATGAAAAAAGAAAAAGGCTGCGGCCGTTTTCGTCTTGCCGCAAGCCCTTTTGATTTTTCTCCTATCTTCTTTCACTGCTCTGGGAAATGCCCCTTATGGCTGAAACCACCCAATCATAATGATCGGACACGAACATGGAGCCACAATAATCGCATTTCACGCTATGGCTGATGTCAAGCTCTGCGCCGCAGGCCTCGCAGGATATCTCTCTGGCCGCATCACCCGTCTTAACGCCGGTTCTTCTCACCATCGTCCATTCATATGTCATATGCCTTCGCAGCGATCTGTCCCCGCGAAGGGTTTTGCCATCAACATCGCTGGTCACATGGTTCACAAAGGAGGCCTTTATCCTGACGGTGATAATATCGTTGGTGTCGTCGCGCATCGTTTTGACGATATTGCATCCCGTCACCTTCAGCTCCTCCAGATGGCTCGTCATCCTGCCGTCGATATATTCGCGCAGTTGCTGGCCCATCTGGTGGAACAGGGCGTCCGTCATGTGCCGGCGCATTGGCTCCCATTCTTTTTTGCTCCATTGGCTTTGCATCTTAAGGTAAATATCCCTCACCCGGTTCAGGAACTCGTCTCCATCAAAGCCCGGGTCCGTTTTCTTGATATCCTCTATACTAACCGGCATGCCCTTAGTCTCCCCGGGGGTTCCTCCTGTGGCGGCCGCTGCCGACTCCGTGATGTCGGTGACCACCCAGTCAGTCTGGGATACCGGCAAGACCACGCCGCAATGGGGGCAAAGCCCGCTGTTGTTCTTTGAAACGGGGCCGCCGCAATTTCGGCAGGTCTGGCGCAATTCGCCGCCGGGGCCTTCGGTTACCGCCTTCGCGGAGCGGGACATGGTCCATCTGTAGTTCTTAAACAACTCCTTTGAGTCGCTCCCCTGAACAATCCTGCCGGCAGAGTCCCTCACATACCAGTTGAGCCGCGCCCTTATTTCAACGGTTATTCTGTCAAAATCGCTGCCAGGCGCGTATGAAATGCTCTTCGTTCCCAGCACTGCCACCCTGTCGAAATACTCCTTTTGGCCCTGCCCCGACAAAGTGCTTAGCCTTGACTCATATCTGGCGAAAAGCTCCGGCGACATCCTTGTGCGCACAGGCCCCAGGTCTCCCGCTTCGATGGCGTCGTTCAGCCGCACAAAAAGATTCGCCGTTTCCTCCAAAAACGCTTCCTGTGAAAAAAGAGGATCCTTCCTTAAGAGGGCAGAAAAATCCGGAGCCGGCGCTTCCTTACTGACAGGCCGTTGCACCGGACGGCTTCTTTTGCGCTTATCATTGAAAAAAATGAACAGGACTATTATTATCACCACGACAAGTGTCATGGGAAAATCCTCTATGGAGCCTTCGCCCCAGTCAGAGTCGCTGCTCCAGGACCAGTCGCTGCCGCTGTCCCAACCGCCGCTGTCCCATCCGCCACCGCCGCCCCAGTCGGAATCTCCGGCAAAGTTCCCGGCGTCGGCCAGCCCGCTCGCCAGCAACGCAAACAGAAACGCTATCGCCATGAGCGCCACCAGCACTCTTTTTGACCATATCCTATTCAACGCAAGGACTCCTTTCTGTCACACAGGCTTACAGAATGCTTTTTAGGATATTTCTTTCAAGCGCCTATTCGCCCGAACCTTCCGCCCTGCTCACATCGCCTTCGTTGCCTGCGCTGCCCTGGCCCTGCTCCAAATTGATAACGGGGTATACGCCGCCCTCCCCCTGGCCGGACTGGAACATCGGCACCGCGCCATCCCAGTTCTGCACTTTTGTGTACTCTATAAGTTCGCTCGTAAGTGACTGGGCCACTATCTTATTGGCCTCCGCCTCGGCCTTTGCCGCAACCTCCACCGCGTAGGCCGCCGCATCCGCTGATATCATTGCAGTCTCAGCCTCGGCCTGGGCGGCGATAACACGCTTTTTCGCCTCTGTTTCAGCAATTATCAGGGCAGACTCCTGTTCTGTTTGAGTGGTCAGCTTTCTCTGCTGCGCCACCTGCTTTGCCTCGACAGCGTCGGTAAACGTGTCGGTAAAGTCTATATCCTCAAGGTTAATGCTGGCGATCTGTATGCCGTAGCGCTGCATCGCAACTTCAATCAACTGCAGCACCTCCGCTGAAAGCACTGTGCGCATTCCGATCAGCTCTTCAGCCGTATACCTTGAAAACACCAGCTTCACGTCCTCCTGTATGCGGGGAAGAATAATGGTATCAAAGTAAGCGGTGCCAACGTTCCTGTAGAGATTTTGTGACTGAGTCTTATCAATCATGAAGTTGATGGAGCCGTTGATGGACGTCTGCTGTATGTCGGCGCTGAAGGCTTCCATTTGGAAGGACATCTTTTGAACGCGGTTATCAACCAGAATAACTTCCTGATAAGGCAGCTTCATGCTGACACCCTCGCTCAATATATTGCTTTCCACCTTGCCGAAGGTCACCAAAACGCCGGTATGGCCGGCAGGCACCGTGGCAATACAGCCCCCTATTACTAAGAACAGCGGTAATATTGCCAGAAGACTCTTTTTGCTCAGCTTCCATTTGCCGGTGTTGATATATCTGACATTGCCCGCAAGATCTGTTTTCTCGATCCTGGAGCTGCTGATTCCCGTGGCTATGAACACCACCACAGCGCCGATTATGGCTAAAGCGATCCAAAACATAATATTCCTCCTAAAAATAAAAATGCATATCGGGCGATAATTCACTCGCCATCTCATTTACCAATTTTATTTTACCATATAAATGTAAACAGCAGTTAAAAATTTTCGGCCATAACCCAATAATTGTTCGCTTCCATTTAACGCCCATCCTTACTGCAAGCAGAAAAAAGAAAAAGAACACGCTTTGTGCGTGCTCTTTTGGGCTGTATGATCAATCAGTCTAACGTGTAGGGCATAAGGGCGATATGCCTTGCGCGCTTGATCGCCTCGGATACCTGGCGCTGATGCTTCGCGCAGTTGCCGGACATGCGGCGGGGCAGTATCTTGCCGCGCTCGGATGTAAACTTGCGAAGACGGTTTGTGTCGGTGTATTCAACGTGCTGAACCTTGTCCACGCAAAGCTGGCACACCTTACGGCGGGGCCTGCGGCCGCCACGGGGCCTGTTAAAGCTTCTCTCGCCGCGGTCCCTGCCTTCCTGTCTGTTCTCGGACATGTTTTTTCATCTCCTTCTCAATTGAGATAACCGTAACGCTACGCCGCCTTAAAAGGGCAGCTCGTCGTCGTCCACGGTGGTAAAGCCCTCTCCGCCAAAAGTCGGCTGCGCTTCGGCCTGGGGCTGAAAATTGTTTGGTACATAGCCTGATCCGGAATCCTGCTGGGCCTGACCCGGCCTGTCGAGAAACTCGACTTCATCGGCAAAAATCTCTGTCACATAGCGCTTTTGACCGTCTGCTGTTTCATAGCTGCGGTTCTGGATCTGCCCCACAACGGCGCATTTCCTCCCCTTGTCCAGATATTTGGCGCAAAGTTCAGCAAGCTGACGCCACGCGACCACAGGGATGAAGTCAGCTTCGCGCACACCCTGCGCATTGGGGATGCGGCGGTTGACAGCGATCGTGAAATTGCATACAGAAACGCCGGTGGAGGTCACCCTCAGTTCCGGTGTCCTGGTAAGATTGCCTATCAATATTACCTTATTCATCCTCTACTCCTTTTAAAGTCTTGTGCACCGTCTGGGTGCACGGAAAGCTATCTTCTTATGACAAGATAGCGCATGATATCTTCGGATATCTGGAAATTTCTTTCCAGTTCCCTGGGCAGCTCAGGCGCGGCTTCAAAGTGCATCAGCACATAGTATCCTTCGTTTTTCTTCTCGATAGGATACGCCAAACGCCTTTTGCCCCACTCGTCGACGCTGGTTATCGTGCCGCCGTTGTCGGTCACGATGGCGCTGAATCTCTCAATAAGGCCTTTGCGGACCTCTTCTTCGATTATGGCGTCGATAATGTACATTGCTTCGTACTTGTTGGACATCAGGTTTCACCTCCTTATGGTCTCCGGCCCTGCGTCTTAAATTTTTATCGCAGAGCAAGGGGGAATTTACGCAACAGGTATTATAACATACAGCGGCGATGTTAGCAAGCAAAACTTAGCCATGCCTGAAGTATACGCCTGACAAAGAATTAAAAGCTCTAATAAACAAAGGAAACAAAGGCAAGAAATGGATTTCCCTATTGACAAAGAAACAAAGGCGATGTAGAATATGCTTAACATATTATTCCTATATAGATTGTATGTTTAGTAGGCATTAACATTATATAATTCCAAAGGAGGCGACTTAGATGGGTTTCATTACTCTTTTCAAATCAGCGCATAGTTTGGGTAAAGAACGAATGTGCAGCCTCATGAGCTGTTTTCATCGTTTTTCACCAATAAAAAAGCTATAAGCTGGAAGAAAGGGGTTCATTATGAGCAGAAAGTACAAGTTTGAAACCATCCAGTTGCATGCAGGCCAGGAGCAGCCTGACCCCGCCTCCGACGCAAGGGCGGTGCCCATTTATCAGACGACATCATATGTCTTCAAAAACTCTGCCCATGCCGCCGCAAGGTTCAATCTGAGCGACGCGGGCAATATATATAGCAGGCTAACCAACTCCACTACCGACGTTTTTGAAAAGCGCATCGCAGCCCTGGAAGGCGGCGTTGCGGCCCTGGGAGTGGCCTCCGGCGCGGCTGCAGTGACATATGCTATTTTGAACATCGCCCACGCCGGCGACAATATCGTCTCAGCGCAGACCATATATGGAGGCACATACAATCTTTTTCAGCACACGTTGCCCCAATATGGCGTCACCACAAAGTTTGTGGACGCAGACGAGGAAAACGCCTTTGAAAAGGCCATCGATGAACGGACAAAGGCCATTTTTATCGAGACCATAGGCAACCCTAACGCCACTTTGATAGACATCCAAGCGGTGGCTGACGTGGCTCACAGGCACAAAATTCCTCTTATCGTTGACTCCACATTCGCCACGCCCTATCTGGTGCGGCCCTTTGAGCACGGCGCCGACATCGTTGTACACTCGGCGACAAAGTTTATCGGCGGCCATGGCACTGCCATCGGCGGAGTCATCGTGGACGGCGGAAAGTTCGACTGGGAAGCGAGCGGGAAATTCCCTTCTCTGACCGCTCCCAATCCCAGCTATCACGGGCTCAGCTTTGCGAAAGCCGTTGGACCGGCGGCTTATGTGACAAAAATACGGGCGATCCTACTGCGCGACACAGGCGCTACCCTGGCTCCGCTGCATTCCTTCCTGTTTTTGCAGGGCCTTGAAACCCTGTCGCTGCGGGTGGAGCGCCATGTGGAAAACTCACTCAAGGTGGTGGATTTCCTTAAAAACCATCCGAGAGTGGCCGCAGTGAACCATCCCTCTCTGCCGTACAACCCGCATCACGGGCTATACAAGAAATATTTCCCAAACGGCGGCGTCACCATTTTTACATTTGAAATAAAGGGCGGCGAAAAAGAGGCCCATGAATTCATCGACAAGCTGGAGATCTTTTCACTGCTGGCAAATGTGGCTGATGTCAAATCATTGGTGATACACCCGGCTTCCACCACCCACTCCCAGCTCAACGAAAAGGAACTTCTGGAGCAGGGAATAAAGCCCGGCACAGTTCGGCTATCAATAGGCACAGAGCACATCGACGACATCCTATATGATTTAAGCCAGGCTCTGGGCGATTAGTTCGCCGCGCCGCAGAAATTACTCCCAAACTATTAAAAAAATCCCTCAGCCCTTGCTGCAGGGATTTTTTCCTTTTTCTTTTTCTTTCTACATTCGTCTAAAACTATTGACAGATCAACATTTTTTATCTATTATTAGTAATCATACCTAATAGCGCTTTGTATATTTGCAAAGATGCTCCCCTAATAGAGTGAAAGAACAGAAAGATTGGCATGAAAAAAATAGCGCTTACCATATTGGGATTTTTGTTTCTGGCCAGCGGCGCCATAGGTCTGGTGATCCCCATCTGGCCCACCACTCCCTTTGTTCTGTTGGCGGCCGCCTGCTTCAGCGCCAGCCCAAATCTGCGGGCGAAAATAATGCGCATACGGTTTTTCCGCGATTATATCGAAAGCTATCAAGTGGGCAACGGCCTTGAGCGCAAAACCGTCATTTACAGCTTGGCATTTCTTTGGACGATGCTGGCCCTGTCCGCTTTTATGATGAAAAGATTGTGGGCCTTGCCGCTGTTCGCCATAATAGGAGTGAGTGTCACAGTACATATACTCCACATCGCCAAGCCGCGCGCAAAGCGAAAGCGCCTGTGCAGGAATGTGGCATCATGAACAAAAAAACGGCTGCATATGTCGAGGTTATCTTTAATATGTCCTATCTTGTTACGGCGGCAATTATGGGCATTGTGCTTTTGCAGAGCAAGGGGCCGGCCGGCGTTTTGCCCGGCGCAGCGGCTTTGACATTGGCGGGGGGAGATTTCTTTCATCTGGCCCCCAGAATTGCCGCGGCAACATCGAAGGACTCCGGCAATGAGCGCTTTCACCGGGCTTTGGGCCTGGGCAAGATGATAACCTCAGTCACAATGACTGTCTTCTACCTGATATTATGGCACTTGGGGCTGAAGCTTGGCTTCGGCGTATCGCAGGGCTGGACGGCCTTGGCATATGCCCTTGCGCTGCTGCGCATAGCCCTCTGCCTTTTTCCCCAAAACGGCTGGATATCAAAGAGCCAGCCGCAAAGCTGGGCCATCCGGCGCAACATTCCCTTCGCGCTCCTGGGGCTTTTGACGGCCGTTTTATTCGCGGTATACGGCGGGGCATTTCCCGGGCTGCGCCACATGTGGCTTGCAATATTTTTAAGCTTTGCCTTTTACGCCCCCGTCATCCTGTGGGCGCGCAAAAACCCCAAATTGGGCATGCTTATGCTTCCGAAAACCATCGCCTACATATGGATGCTTTCGATGCTTTTTTCACTGTGACTTTGCGTAATAACCAAAAAGGTTTACATATAAACAAGGAGGTAAAAAAATGGATGATCGTAAAAAACTGACCAACGAGGTGGGGGCCCCCGTGGCCGACAACGAGAATTCAATAACCGCCGGCCCACGCGGCCCGGTAGTCATGCATGATGTGTGGCTTATGGAAAAGATGGCCCACTTTAACCGCGAGGTTATTCCCGAAAGGCGCATGCACGCCAAGGGCTGGGGCGCTTATGGCAAGCTCACCGTCACCCATGACATTTCCCAGTACACCAGGGCTAAGGTTCTGCAGCCCGGCGCCGTCACAGACCTTTTCCTGCGCTTTTCAACCGTTGCCGGCGAAAGAGGCGCCGCCGACTGCGAGCGCGACATCCGCGGAGTTGCCGTGAAATTCTACACCGAGGAAGGCAACTGGGATCTGGTGGGCAACAACACCCCCACATTCTTCATCCGAGACGTCCACAACTTCTCCGACCTCAACCGCGCCGTCAAGCGTGATCCGCGCACCGGCAGGCGCTCCGCCCAGAACAACTGGGACTATTGGACCCTCCTTCCCGAGTGTTTCCACCAGATCACCATCGTCATGAGCGACAGGGGCATCCCCGCTTCCTTCCGCAACATGCATTTCTTCGGCGAGCACACCTTCAGCTTCTACAACAATGACAACAAGCGCGTTTGGTGCAAGTTCCACTTCAAGACCCAGCAGGGCATCAAGAACCTCACAAACGAAGAAGCAGCGAAGATCAACGGCGAGGACAGAGAGTATCACGGCAGGGATCTTTACGACGCCATCGAGAAGGGCGATTTCCCCAAGTGGACGATGTACGTGCAGATCATGACCGAGGAGCAGGCGAAAAACCACTACGAAAATCCCTTTGACATCACAAAGATATGGCGCAAGGCGGAGTTCCCCCTTATCGAGGTGGGCGTGCTTGAGCTTAACCGAAACCCGGAAAACTTTTATGCGGAAGTTGAACAGGCTGCCTTCACCCCCGCTCATGTTGTTCCCGGCATCGGCTTCTCGCCAGACCGCTTCCTCCAGGGCAGGCTCTTTTCCTACGGCGATGCGCAGCGCTACCGCCTGGGCGTAAACCACAACCTGATCCCCGTCAACAGGGCAAAGGTGGAGGTGAACGATTATCACCGCGACGGCGCAATGCGCGTTGACGGCAACTATGGTGGCGCACCCGCATACACCCCCAACAGCGCCGGCTACTGGACTGCACAGCCAGAAGTGGCCGAGCCGCCCCTTGAGATCGAGGGCGCTGTCTGGCGCTACGATCCCAAGAATGATCCCTCCGACGATAACTTCAGAGCCGGCGGAGATCTGTGGCGCATACTGACCGAGGACAAGAAAAAGCTGCTTGTTGAAAACACCGCCGCCGACATCGCTCTGGTGACTGAGAACGTAAAGTATCGCCACGCCGCCCATTGCTATCTGGCGGATGAGGAATATGGCGAGCGCGTCACCAAGGCCATGGGTCTTTGCACAGAAAAGGCAAAAGAGCTTTCAAAGCTGGACAACAACGCCCTGATAAAGGCGACCACCTGACACTGAACGGAAACACGCAAAGAGCGCAGGGGAATTCACGGGGGAATGGAAAGATGAAGCAGCGACGCAACACCAAACAGCGGCAGCTAATATTTGAAGCCGTCCGCAGCCACCGCGATCATCCCACAGCGGAGGAAATATATCAGGAAGTCAGCAAGAAACACCCAAAAATCAGCCGCGGCACCGTATACAGAAACCTGCGGCTGCTGATTGAGGATCAGGCTATCGGGCGGGCGAACATACCCGGCGTCGATAGGTTTGACTGGCTCAAAAAGCCCCATTACCATATGCTGTGCATAGGTTGTGGCAGCGTGCACGATGTGCCCATGCCCTATCTTTCCTCCTTAGACCAGGAGATTGCTGCGGAAACCGGTTTCGATGTCATTTTGCACAACACGGTCTTTGAGGGCTACTGCCCCTCCTGCCGCGATAAAAAAGATTCGGGCCTTCCTCCCGGCGAAGAGAGCGAATAACAAGCCCCATATTGCAAAAGCCCGGACTTTTCCGGGCTTTTTGTTATGCAGTCGAAGTCGGAGATGCGCTGGGATTCCACCCCATACCCCGTCAGCTTTTGAAAAAGCTGGACCCAAACTTTTATAACGGTTGTAAAAATAATAAGGAGGCCAAAGGGGCGGTCCCCCTGCGTAGTCTTAAGCAAAAAGACCGGAAGGGATTTCCCTCCGGCCTTTTGCGTTATTTTACGCTGTTTCGGGTTTGTTATTTCTATCCTTGCTTTTCTCCGCTCTTTTTGAGCCTGCGCTTTTTTGCAGATCTTATTATCAACACTACCGCCACGACCGCTCCCGCAAATATTATCAGCCCTATTATGGAGCCCGAAAGCCAGACCACGAAGTCCTCAGCGTTTTCGATGAGCCTGTTTATGCTGCTGATGAAGCTCTCGTTTATCCTCTCGCCCAGGGTAGGATCAACGCTTCGGACGAGAGCGGGGTCGGCCACCTCGCGGATGGAGATGTCCAGGGTGGAATAGCTGGTGAGGAAATCCCACTGCTTGATTGTGCCTGTCAGGCTGTCGATCATGTAGCGCAGGTTCTGCAGTTCGGTTTGAATTCTTAAAATATCCTCCAGGGCTTCGGCTTTCGTCAAAAGGCCTTCGATGGTGTCGTACTGAAGCTGATATGACTCAAGCCTTGCGACGGTGTCGTAGTACTGGGAGGTGATGTCGTCAGAGTATTCGCTGTAGTTTTCCAGCACACCCAGCACTTTAAGCTGGTCAACAGTCTGCCTGTACATGTGGCTGGGGATCCTTGCCGTGTAGCTTCCATAGCGCCCGGAGGAATACTGGTTTTCGTCCAGGGGCTTGCCGCTTATGGAGGAGCTTTGGGTGTATCCGCCCATTGCTACGATGAGATCCTCTATCATCTTTGAGTCCACATCAAAGTTGGCGGACGACATCGAAAGATTGCCGTTTGTGATTATCTTCTGACCATGCTCGGCGGAGGTTGTGTTATCAGCCGGAGGAAGGATAATGCCTTTTTCGGCATAATCAGCGGCCGATGACGCGGTCGACGGCGCCGGCACAGGTGCGGCCTGGGGCGCAGACTCGCCGCCCATGAGAACGCTGCCGCCATATGCTCCCCCACCGGAGGTAGCGCTGTTCATGTCGTAATCATAGCGGCCATATTCCTCCGCACCTGGGTATTCAAGGCTTGTCAGGTTGGGATTGAGGGACGCCAATGCCACCACGAACACCAGCAGGCAGGCCGCAACGCCTGTAAGCACCTTTGCGTAAAGGGGCCACTTTTTCCTGACCTGGGCGGGCCTCTCTTTCACCTGCGCCATGACATTTTCCAAAAGCGCATCAGGAGCCTTAGCCACCGCCAACGCCTTCGCTTTCTCTGCGATCAGCACCGCTTCCTTAAAGGCTGTGCAGCAGTCATCACAGCTTTCTGCGTGCTGCAAAAACTCGGGCAGGTCGCTGTCGGGCATCTCCCCGTCTATATATATATCCAGTTTGCTAATGAATTCATTGCAATTCATATTACCACTCCTTTTACCCTTTAGACGGCCTAAATGCTGAAAAGTTCCGGCTTTGAGGAAAGGCTTTTTCTAAGACTGCGCCGCCCTCTGCTGATCCGCGATTTAACGGTGTTAAGGTTAAGCTTCAGCATGTTTGCGATCTCATCGTAAGCCAGGCCGTGAACATCCCTGAGGACTACCGCCATCCGCTGATCCTCCGGCAGGGCGTCTATCGCCGCTATCAGCTCGCTTGAGGTTATCCCCCGCATGACTTCGCCTTCAACGTCGTCGGAGGACTTTAGCTGCGCGGCGCTTCCCTCCTCCTCCATTGCCTCCATTGATAGCGAGAACCTGGCCTTGCGTTTTCTGAGCATGTCCAGGCAGGTGTTTGTGGCAATTCTGTATGCCCAGGTGGAAAAGGAAGCGATGCTTCTGTAGCCCGGCAGGTTTTGGTAAATTTTTATGAATGTTTCCTGGGCTGCGTCCAATGCGTCCTGCTCATTTCCCAGCATTCTAAGGCATAGCCCGTACAGCCTGCTTTGGTATAGCAAGACAATCTTTTCAAAGGCTTCGGGGTCCTGTTTTGCGGCTCTTTTTAAGGTGATATCGTCCGGATTCATTCTCACACCTCCTATATACAGAAAGTATAATGCATTAATGTCAGATGCACAATACCATTAGTCCATCAATATTTATTGACGCAAACGGGGCGCTTTTTGTTTCATGATGGCGGCGCCAAAGGACATGCTGTATAATTAAAGCGCAGCGCTCATATTTCCATGGAAGATGAGAGGACTTTGCGTGCCGTTTCGTATATATTTTGTATGAAAGGAGTGATTGGGATGGATTTAACCTCCAGGCTTGAAAGAGCTGTCGACTACATTGAGGACTGTCTTAAGGATGGCGGAGAGATCGACCTCGACCAGGCTGCGAAGCTGGCTTTTAGCAACAGAAACGATCTTTCCACCCTGTTTTACAGCGTAACGGGAACCTCCCTGAGCGAATATATAAGGCGCAGGCGTCTTTCGATGGCGGCGCTGGAACTGCAAAGCAGCGACTCTAAGATAATCGACATTGCGCTTAAGCACGGCTACTCGTCGCCCACCGCCTTCAACAGGGCGTTTCAAAACCAGCACAGGGCCTCGCCCAAGTATGCCCGGAGCATGAGAATATTCATCAACGTCTATCCCCGCATCTCTTTTCAAATTAAAGTAAAAGGAGAAATGAGCATGAAATGCAAAGTGGAGAAAAAACCTGCGTTCAAGGTAGCGGGGGTCAAGAAAGCCTTTCGCAATGATAGTCAGGTGAACCTTGTCCCCAAGTTCTGGAGCGATCTTCCCGGGGAAAGCTATGAGAAGATGATATCGGTTTCAGGCGGCAGCCCCAAGGGGTTTCTGGGCCTTTGCACTGACTTTGACGGCAAGCATCTGTTCAATTATTACATCGCCGTTGCGACAGATCAGGACAATACAAAAGGCTTAGAGACCATAAACATTCCCGAAGCAACCTGGGCCGTATTTGAAGGTGAGGGCGAACTGACAGATCTCGTCACGCGCATCTGGAAGGAATGGTTCCCATCGTCGGGATACAGACGCGCGGGCAACTCCATCCCCGATGTGGAGGTCTACTTTGACTACGACTTCCCCAAGGAGAACTTCCGGTACGAGCTTTGGTACCCTGTGGTGAAAATTTGCGGCGATTGACGCGGTGGGAGTACGATGCGAAGGCCCCGCCCCACACCCCGTTATGCTTTTACCCATTCTTTAAGAGTTTTGGCCCAGCTTTTTCAAAAGCTGGCGGGGGCCCGGGGTGGAGCACTGCCATCACCTCCCGCCGCAATACCACGCAGGCACGACTTCCTTCATGCCCTCATACCACCGGAGCACATCCTCCATCTGCTGCAGCATCACAGCCACCTCTTTTTGCCCGAATGGAACTGCCCAGGCCACCGACGACAGGCTGTTGCTGGCTATATACAGCGCCAGAAGCCGCCAAAACTCCATCGGCGGCTTTCCGTTGAAGTAACCGTCCACCATGCCACCGGCGAATGCAGGGGCGGCTTGAGCGCACCAGACGATGCGGTTAAACTCCTCCCAGGGGTCGCCAAAATCGAAGCGGTCAAAATCGATTATGGTGAGAACGCCTTTTTCAAGCATCATGTTGCCGATATGGTAATCGCCATGCTGAAATGACTGCGGCCTGCCCGCCAGCAAGCCCCTGTTTTCCTCTATATATTCAACAAACCGGTCCGCACCCACAAACTTTATCGGGCATTTTTCATACATTTTTATCTTTCCGTCCATCTTTCGGTTGAAGCGGCGCTGCCAGTCCTCCTGATTTTCCGGCGCGGGGATACCGTGGATTTTCCTTAATATTCTGCCTGCGTCCAGACCATAGGCATATTGCCCACCGCGATCAAGGCCGGGGATGATCTCATTCGCATCTACGCCGTCAATCCAGGTGTGAGACATGTAAACGCCGCCTTCGCAAAGGCCGAAATCCACAGGGCGGCACATGGGTATATCCAGCGCCGCAACTTTTTGAAGCATTTCAAAAAGCGCCTTGCGTTTTTCATACCTTTCCTGTGAACTTATCCTCAGCAGAAACTTTTCGCCGTCCGCATTTTCAGCGCAATACTTTTCGTCCTCCGACCAGCCGTTCTCTATGGGCTTAAGGCTCACAAAGCCGTTTTCACCAAATTTTTCCGCCCTCTTTTCCGTCATCTCAATTCCTTCCATATTCCTTCAAACGAGATGAAAAGCGGCCGCACATCACAACCGCGCAACCGCTTTTCCGTTTACATATAAATCCAAATTAATCGTCACTCTTTGTTTTCCGCCGCCGAAAGGTCAATCCTCTCAGGGTTGTTCAAAAGGCTCTGGAAATTGTCGATCACCCTTGAAAGATAAAAGCCGTCCACTATGCGCTCGTCAACCGTTATGCTAAATGAAATGCTCAGCCTGTTTTTCGGCTTGCCGCTGCTGTCCAAAACGACGGTCTTTTCAAGCCGGCCCATCGAAAGGAACATGGAACATGTGCCGATCTCATAGAGATGATGCAGGGGCGCTCTCATCCCCAAACTGCCCATGTTCGTGATGAAAAGACTGCTCCAAAAAGGCAGCTCCTCCACCAGCGCAGTTGGGCAAAGGCCGTTGAAGTCCAGCAGCTTTATAAGCCCCACGAATCCGCTGATCACAAAACGCGGCAGCTTGGTCAACAGCTTTATCAGCTTTTCCTCGCTCCCCTCCTGGCCTTCGCGGCGGTCATGCATGTAGCCGTTCATCTTCTCAGCCACTTGCTTCACGTCATCTTCAGGGTCAAACTTCAGCTTTATCGTGACCTCTTCGCCTTCCTCGGTCATCTCCCGCTTCATGGCATAACAGATTTCGATATTGTTCCTCTGGTAAATCCGTCTTCCGGCGATGAATCTGTTGGCCCTTTTATACTTGGCGAAAGTCTGAACGGCAGCGGCCACCACAAGATTGAAAAAGGAAATATTTTCACCGTTTTTTCTTTGCTGTTGCATGTACTTTCGAGCATTTGTCATTTCAATGTCGAACTCATAATAC
The DNA here is from genome assembly GCA_050942895.1 of Christensenellales bacterium. GTDB lineage: Bacteria > Bacillota > Clostridia > Christensenellales > UBA1750 > JBNRMR01. Next base: position 120,618 of record JBMNOE010000004.1, on the reverse strand, counting down.
ACCAAGGATTCCGTTCTGGTCTTCATGACATAGGGCAAAATGACCACAAAAGCTTCCTTATGGCTTACGCACACCCCGTCCTTCCTCTTCTTATTGAAGAAACCCAACCCTTCACCTCCTTCATTAATACTTTATAATTCTATATTATAATGGGTGATTTAGCAATATGGCAATATCTTTTGCCATTTACTATTCAAAAGAAATATGCTATAGTTTTTTTAATGGACAATGTGACAAGAGGTGTAATTTATGTATAAAATTTTAAGAAAAGAACAACTGGCCCCAAGCCTTTTCAGAATGGATATTTTTGCGCCGCGGATAGCAAAGAAGGCTATGCCCGGTCAGTTTATACTCCTGCGCGTCTGCGAGGACGGCGAGCGCATTCCGCTGACGATAGCCTCCTTTGACCGCCAGGAGGGCAGCGTGTCGATAATTTACCAGGTCGTCGGCCGCACAACCAGGCTTTTAAACGAGCTAAACGCCGGCGATTCAATACTGGACTTCGTGGGCCCGCTGGGTCAGCCCTCCCATTTCGAGGGTGAAAGGGTGCTTTGCATAGGCGGCGGCGTTGGAACTGCGGTTGTTTATCCCCAGGTGAAATGGCTCAGCGAAAACGGCTTCAGGGTGGACGCCATACAGGGCGCCAGGAGCAAGGACTATCTTATCCTGCTGGATGATCTTAAGGCCCACACTGAAAATCTTTACATCACAACCGACGACGGAAGCTATGGCCGCAAGGGCTTCGTGACGGATATCCTGAAGGAACTTTTGGAAAAGGGCGAAAAGTACGACATGGTTGTGGCCATCGGCCCGCCCATGATGATGAAATTCGTGGCCCAGGCCACAAAACCCTACGGAATAAAGACTATGGTCAGCTTAAATCCCGTCATGATAGACGGCACCGGCATGTGCGGAGGCTGCCGGGTGGTGGTTGGCGGCCAGGTCAAATATGCCTGCGTGGATGGGCCCGATTTTGATGGCCATCTGGTGGACTTTGACTCCATGCAAACCCGCATGACCATGTTCCGTGACCACGAATGCAGGCTGGAGGATGCAGAAAATGACACAGAATAACAACGGCAAAAATACCACAATTAATAGCACTGCTAAAAGAGAAAAACAAGGCCGTGTGCCCATGCGGGAGCAGGATCCCAAGATAAGGGCAGGTAACTTCGAGGAAGTTACTCTTGGCTATAATATGGACGAAGCGATATTGGAGGCTCACCGCTGCATAAACTGCAAGAACCCCCGCTGCGTCAAAGGCTGCCCCGTCGGCATAGATATTCCGGGCTTCATCACCCAGCTTAAAGAAGGCGATGCCAAAACCGCGCTGGAGATCATCAAGCGCACAAACAGCCTGCCCGCCGTCTGCGGAAGGGTCTGCCCTCAGGAGGAGCAATGCGAAAAACTGTGTATAATCGGCCTGAAGGGGCAACCGGTCGCAATCGGCCGCCTGGAGCGCTTCGCCGCCGACAATGCGGTGCTTGAAACCGATGATAACATAACCGAGAACGGCCACAAGGTCGCGGTGGTGGGCGCAGGGCCTGCGGGTCTCACCTGCGGGGGGGATCTGCGGCGGATGGGCTATGACGTTACCATATTTGAAGTCCTGCACAAGGCCGGCGGGGTTTTGATGTACGGCATACCGGAGTTCCGCCTGCCCAAGGTCATAGTTCAGCAAGAGGTTAAGCAGCTTGAGGACATGGGGGTCAAGATAGAGCTGAACACAGTCATCGGCAAGACGATTACCGTGGACGAGCTGTTTGAGGAAGGCTTTGAGGCGGTTTTCATAGCCAGCGGCGCTGGCCTGCCCACATTCATGGGCATCCCCGGCGAGAACCTTCCGGGAGTTTTCTCTGCAAATGAATATTTGACGCGGATAAACCTTATGGGAGCCTACCGCGAAGAAAGCCACACCCCAATAATGCTGGCGGACAAAATCGCTGTAATCGGCGGCGGCAATGTGGCCATGGACGCAGCAAGATGCGCCATGCGCATGGGCGCCAAGGAAGTGCATCTGGTCTACCGCCGCTCCATGGAGGAAATGCCGGCAAGGGTTGAGGAGGTTCACCACGCAGTTGAGGAAGGCATTATATTTGACACCCTGGTGAACCCTGTTGAGATCATCGAAAAGGACGGCAAATGCGCCGGGCTCAGATGCGTTCGCATGGAGCTGGGCGAGCCTGACTCCTCCGGCCGCAGAAGGCCCAGGCCCATCGAGGGCAGCGAGTTTGAAATGGATATAGACCTGGTGATAATGGCCATCGGCACCAGCCCCAACCCACTTATCCGCAGCACCACCCCCGGCCTTGATACCCATCATTGGGGGGGAATAATCGTGGATGAAAACACCATGGCAACCTCCAGGGAGGGCGTTTACGCGGGCGGCGATGCCGTTTCGGGCGCCGCGACGGTCATACTGGCCATGGGAGCGGGAAAAATTGCTGCGGAGGCCATAGATAAATATATAAAAAAGAAAAGTGATTCATAATGAGCGAAAACGGCGGTAACTTTAAATCTGATAACAGCGGCGACACAGAAACAAGGCAGAAATTTCCCCTTTGGGCGAAGATAGTCGTCGCCTTGTCGCTTGCCTTTTGCCTGACTATGGCGGGCTTCATTGCCGGAGTCATATTTTCATTGATGGGCAACATTTTTCTGAGCAGCTTCATACCGGCGATTGCTGCCGTGGTCATCATATTTTCAGTGCTGCTGGTTTTTTGCAGGCGAAGGAAACTGCTCTGGCGGCTGCTGGGCATATTCTTGCTGGCATCGGCTTTGGTCATCGCCGGCAAGGGAATATACGACAAGCATATCTCAAGCCTGACGGTGGTAAGAAGCAGCGATGTGAACATCTGGGAATACGCGCCCTTCGTTTATGGCGGGCCCGCCCTTGAAGACGGCCGTGAATACCCCATCGTCAATCCTAAGCTGGCACAACTGACGGATGAGCCCTCCCTCGAGTTCGGCGAGGACGATTACCTTCCCAGGCTGGACGGCGCTACAGCCCTTCTGCCCGTATACAGCGCTTTTGCTGCAGCCACATACCCAGTTGCAGACTATGACGTGATGGACATTAAAAACTCTGTCGTCGCCTGCGCCACCACCGCTTCGGCCTATGAAAAGCTGATTCACGGCGATGCGGACATAATCTTCGTGGCTGCGCCGTCACAAAAGCAGCTTGACGCCGCCGAGGCGATGGGCGTTGAAATGGTCTTAACCCCCATCGGAAAGGAGGCCTTCGTCTTTTTCGTCAACGATAAAAACAAGGTGAACGGCCTTTCTACGGATGAAATAAGGCGCATATATGGCGGTGAGATTACCAACTGGAGCCAGGTGGGCGGCAAAAACCAGAATATCCGCGCCTTCCAAAGGGAAGAGGGCAGCGGCAGCCAGAGCGCACTTTTGCGCTTGATGGAGGGCCACCCGCTGATGGAGCCCCCCACCGAGAACGTGGTCTATGGCATGGGCGGCATAGTCAACCGCACGTCAGACTACCGCAACTTCAGTGACGCGATAGGCTTTTCTTTCAGATATTATGTAACCTCCATGCTGGGGGACGGGGGCATTAAGCTCCTTTCGATAGACGGCGTTCACCCTTCGGTCGAGTCCATACAGGATGGAAGCTACCCCATTTCAAATGCGCTTTTCGCTGTCACCCTTGAAGATCCCCATGAAAACGCCACCGCGCTGATCGAATGGATTCTTTCCCCCCAGGGGCAGTACATCGTCGACAAAACCGGATATGTGGGCATTAAATAGCTTATTAAATCTGCTTTTTTTGGCTTGTAAACTATTTTATTTTTAGGAATACGGTGATATTTTGTTCGTAGATTATGTTTCAATAACCGTTAAAGCCGGCAACGGCGGCGACGGAAAGGTTTCATTCCACAGGGAAAAATATGTGATGAACGGCGGCCCCGACGGAGGTGACGGAGGCAAGGGCGGCGACATTGTTTTCATTGCCGCTGAAAACATGCACACTCTCCTGGACTTTCGCTTCCACAGGAAGTTCTTTGCCAAGAACGGCGAAAACGGCGCGGCAGGCCGGCAGACGGGGAAGTCTGCGGAGGATCTTGTCATCAGGGTTCCCGTTGGCACCGTCATAAAAGATAAAGATTCCGGCGCCATCATCGCCGACATGCACGAAAAGGATATGCGCAAGGTGGCTTTCACGGGCGGCAGGGGCGGCGCGGGCAACGCGCGCTTTGCAACGCCGGTTCGTCAAGCGCCAAACTTCGCCAAGCCCGGCCAAAAAACCGAAGCGTTTTCCCTCATACTTGAACTTAAAACAATCGCAGACGTTGGCCTGGTCGGCTTTCCGAACGTCGGCAAGTCCACTTTGCTTTCAGTCGTTTCGGCTGCAAAGCCCAAAATCGCCAACTATCATTTCACCACCCTGGAGCCGAATCTGGGCGTGGTAAACGTTGATGATGACGGCTTTGTCATGGCGGATATTCCCGGCCTTATCGAAGGTGCGGCGGAGGGCATCGGACTTGGCCACGCCTTTTTGCGCCATGTGGAAAGGACAAGGCTGCTTTTGCACATCATAGACATGAGCGGCTGTGAGGGGCGCAATCCCCTTGAGGACTATGACGCAATAAATACGGAGCTTAAAAAATACGGCAGGCTGTTTGAAAAGCCCCGCATCGTCGTGGCCAACAAGATGGATCTGCCGGGTGCGCAGGAATATCTTTTTTTCTTCAAGGAAGCGCATCCTGATGTTGAGGTCTTTGAAATTTCCGCCCTTGCAAGACAGGGCCTTGCTCCCCTTTTAAGAGAAGTTGTGGAAAGGCTTGATACCATCGAAAAGCCCGCGCCCTTCATTGAGGATTTTATAATGCCGCAAGCCGACGGCGGCCCGGCCTATGTCATCAGCCTGGACGAAGACGGCGTTTACAGCATCGGCGGCTCCGTCATAGAGAATCTGATCAACGCCACAGACTTCTATGACGACGAGTCCATGGCCTTTTTCCAGCGGACTTTGCGCCGGCTGGGCGTTATCGACGAACTGCGCGAAAAAGGCGTTCAGCAGGGCGATACCATCCGAATAGAGGACTTAGAGTTCGACTTTGTAGATTAACTTTACGCCATTTTACTCCCTTTTTATTACGCCTTTAACTTGAGGTATAAAAAAATGACCAATGCCGATATCCTGGATATCGCGATGCGCCAATCCGCAGTGGACAGCAATTGCCTTGCGGAGGATTTTACGGCCCGCGAAAACAAAATTGTGCTTTCCAAGCAAAACCCGGGCGCAAGGCAATATCTTGAGCTGCCCTTCCTCTGCGATCTGACCTCCTATGGAAGCAATATCGTCGCCTCCGTTTCGCCGGAGTTTGAGGATATAACCCGCGAATACATCGGCAAATATCCCGTGGAGCATTGCTTTGAAACGCCGAGCATTCACGCTCTCACGGACAAGCTGCTGCCCCTTGGCGCAAGCGTCTGCTTTATGGCGGAATACTTCCTGCCGGACATCGGCGCGCTGAAAGCTCTGGACTGTCCCTACCAGCTCAGGCTCCTGCAACCGGAGGATCTTTCCCCCTTTTACCTGCCCCGGTGGAAAAATGCCTTGAGCATGGAGCGCAGGGAGCTGGATATGCTGGCCTACGGCGCTTTTGACGGCGGCGATCTGATCGGCCTGGCAGGCTGCTCCGCCGACTGCGGCTCCATGTGGCAGATAGGCATCGATGTATTGGAGGGCCACAGGGGCCGCGGCGTGGCTTCCTGTCTTACAAGCCGACTGGCCTTGGAGCTGCTTGGAAGGGAGATCGCACCTTTTTATTGCTGCGCCTGGTCGAATCTTGGCTCCGTGCGAAACGCCATTAAAAGCGGCTTTCGCCCCGCATGGGTGCAGTTGACTGTTAAAAAAATTGACTTTATAGAAAAGATGAACAGATAGCTACAAATTAAAAAGGAGATCTTATGGAAATTACCAGCAAGCAAAGGGCGGCCCTGAGGGCCATGGCCAACACCATCGACCCCGTCATTCACGTGGGCAAGGACGGAGTGACCGACAACATAATCAAGCAGGCATACGACGCCCTCAAGGCCCGGGAGCTGATAAAAGGTCAGGTGCTGAAAAACGCCCCCTGCGACGCCCGTCAGGCCTGCGACGAGCTGTGCAAAAGGCTGGGCGCCTCCCCGGTGCAGTGCATCGGCCAGCGCTTTGTGATATATCGGGAATCGGACGACAATAAAAAGATATTCATCTGAGATTTTTGCTTTAGCTTAGAAAAGCTTGGCCGTTTCAATGTCCATGTACCGGCAGACGGACGCGAACAGCGCCAGTGCCAGCCCCGCCGGCAAAAACCATGCCATTTTAAGGGCAATATGAGCGCTTATCATATATGCCGCTGCGATCATGCAGCGCACACCATTCTTTTTTGTGAAAATCCCCTTGAGGTTGCGGCTGCCCGCAGCAGCCTCGCAGGGGCTTTTTTCGCCCACTTGGGCAAAATAGTCCTCCAGCCTGCTTCCCGGGATGATGATTACCCTTGGCTCGGGAAGCTGCGCGCAAAGGAGTGAAAGACCTTTAGGCTCCTCGCCCATCAGCAAAAGCACGCCTCTGTCCAGCTTTTGTTGCAGGCATTTTCTGTAAAGGGCCACCAGCCCCGCCTCATATTCGCCGCTTTCCAGCGAGTTTATGAAGCTCAGGCCGATGTTCAGCCCGCCGCGCCTGCCCGTTGCGAAGTTCCCGCTTTTTTCGCTATAGGAAATATCCTCCACCGGATAATCCGAGCGCATTGCCTCCAGCAACAGCTTAAGAGCATCGCCTTCAGCCTGCAAAAGCAGATGCACCCGCCCCTTTCTGGCATCTTCGGCCCTCTCCCTTTTTTTCGCAGAGTCGGCAAAAAACTTCTCCCTTCCCATTATCAGCAATATACCCGTCAGCAGTGTCAGTAACACGCCCAGGGCTAAAGTCAGCTCGAAATTGGCGGTTCTGCCGTATATCCATAGAGCAAAAATGGCGAATATGGTCATCAGCGGGGCCACATATCTCACTGCCGCCGCCGCGCTCCTGACCTTTTTCATTGACAATTAAACCACCTCCAGCCATATTTTGCCTCCTATTCGGGCAAATATACAAAAGCGCGAAGAATGAAAAACCCCGCCTATAACAAGCGGGGCAGCAGACCTCATATTCTTTTCATCATCTTTTCATTATCTACTTCATGGCGTCAGCGTACTTTTTCATGAATGAGAATTCAACCTCAGCGTTTTGGGGTTTTAAGTCCTCCCGAAGCAATGGAATATTCGGCTTGTTCTTTTTCATCCATCCAAATATATAGTCGAAGTCGACTACGCCTTCGCCCAGTATGCAGTTTTCAAACCTGCCCTCCACAAACTTGACATCCTTCACATGAAAAGCCTGTATTCTCTCGCCCCAAAGATCGAACGCCCTTTGCCAGTACTCCGGCTGATTATCAACAATCTCCGGCCTCAGCAGATTAACCGGGTCTATTATGAGCTGCAGCCGCTTTGAATCCACCCGGCCGATAAGCTCACATATCAGATCAATGCTGCCCAATGTGTGGACAGTCACCCCTTCAAGGGCGATGGTTGCATCCACCTTTTCAGCATGTTCGGCAAAGCGCAAAACGCTGTCCACCAGGTTTTCAAACAAAGGCCTGCGCTCCTCCTCGGTTCCCAAGAAATGGCCTGTTTCGCTGGCCACAAGGGCGCTGCCAAGACGCTTGCTCAGTGTGAGGCCCTTGCAGAAAAGCTCCACCTGATGCTTTCTGATATCTTTGTCGGGGCTGGCAGGCTCCACATAAAAGCCCAGCACCGGCGTTTTTATATTCGCCCTTTCAAACTCCTGATGAATCTCGTCGATCACCCGCTCATCCACATCGTCCAGCGAATTATATCCCGTTATCAGCTTCTGCACGGCGATTTGGGCGCACTGCCAGCCGTCCGCGCCAATCCTTTGGGCCATTTCCCTCGGGGTACCGCGGCCGTAGTCATGGCCTCTTACTCCAACCAACATAGCAATCCTCCTATTCTTTATTATATAATACTAAATTATATTAATTATATTTCTGCTATTTCATAAAATGCTCTGCCTGATGAAGGCCAGACCCTCATTAAGCCCTTGATAGTCCACGCCATCAGGCCGCATCCTGGGGCTTTCCAAGGTTATGGTTTGATTATAACCCATTTTTCTCAAAGCTGCAAAGAAGATGGGGAAATTCACCTGGCCGCTGCCGAGGGCAGGTATTGGGTAAAGGGCGTCCCACTGCATATATCCGCCGCTGAAATCGTTTATATGGATGTGGCGCACATTGTTTTTGAACACGGGGCTGTCGGTGGTTCTTTCAAGCTCGCGGTGGAACTGGGCGGGCCTTGTGTCTATGGTGACGCCAAGGCCGGGGATCAGGGCGGCCAGCCTCTCAAAATTCTCTATGGGTGAGCTCAGACACACGCAGTTTTCAGGCAGAAAATCAAGCGAGAAGGCTTCGGCCGTCTCCTTCATCCATCCGCAGCGGCGGGCAATAATATCAAAATACCGGTCGCTGTGGGGCCGTCCCCATATGTGGGCTACCAGCTTATCAGCCCCCAGCCTTTGGGCTGCCCGGCAGTTTTCCGCATAAAGCCGGCGGCATTTAAGCCAGTTTTCCTCGTCCGGATCAGAAACCGCATCGCCAATGCTTTTTACCGAATGGACCGCCTTTATCCTTATGCCGCTTCTTATATATTCAGCAATAATTTCGTCCAGTTTTTCCAGCCAATCCTCGAATATCATGAGCTCAAAGCCGTCGCATTCAAGCCTGTTCATATATTCGATGGCAAGCCTGTGGTTTCTGCCGTTAATTCGGCCGGTGAAAGCACCCGTTGAAAGCAAAATCTCCGCCCTGCTCATCCAAATCCTCCTGGGTAAAGTTCGCGCAGCAGGTCTCCAAGGCGAAAACATGCTGCGCGCTATCTTTTTATTGTTTTTATTTTTGAATAAATGTGGGCAAACTTTAAAGCTCCACAGTCCAGCCGCGGCTGTCGTCCAGCCTGCCTGTTTGTATTCCGGTCAAATTGTCATAGAGCTTCTGGGTGATCTCGCCCATCTCGCCGCCGTTTATGACGATGTCCTGCCCCTCGTAGTGCAGCTCGCCCACCGGGGAAACCACCGCCGCAGTGCCCGTGCCGAAAGCCTCGTTTAAGCGGCCCTCATTGGCGGCCTTAACGACATCCCCTATGGCGATACGCTCCTCGCTGACCTGATAGCCCATGCCGGACGCAAGCTTTATAATGCTGTCCCTGGTGATGCCAGGGAGTATGGAGCCCAGGAGGGGCGGTGTTTTTATCACGCCGTCGATCACAAAGAACATGTTCATGGCGCCCACTTCCTCCACATATTTATGCTCAACGCCGTCCAGCCACAGAACCTGTGTGTAGCCCTTGGCGGCGGCGATTTCGCCCGCCAAAATCGAAGCGGCATAGTTCCCGGCGGCCTTTGTGTGGCCCACACCGCCCACCACCGCGCGGACATAGCTGTCCTCGACGAATATCCTCACAGGCTTAAGCCCCTGTGCATAATAGGGCCCCGAGGGCGAAAGTATTATGTAGAAAAGGGTGCTCTTGGAGGCATGCACCCCCAGAGCCTCTTCCGTGGCGATATATGTTGGGCGTATGTAAAGCGATGTCCCCGGCTCAGTAGGGATCCAGTCCTTCTCAAGCTCCACCAGCTTCAAAAGGCCCTCATAGACAACATCCTGCGGGAGCTTGGGCATGCAAAGACGCTCTGCGCCCCTGTTCATCCGCTGAATATTATCCTTCGGGCGGAAAAGCCGCACCTGGCCATCCTTATTTTTGTACGCCTTGAGCCCCTCAAAGGCCGCCTGTCCGTAGTGCAGACAGCTTGTGGCCGGATGCATCGAAATGGGCGCGAAAGGCTCAATCTTTGCGTCATGCCAACCCTTGTCCTCGCTGTAGCGGTATGTGAACATATAGTCGGTGAATATCTTGCCGAAGCCCAGCTTGCCGGAATCCGCCGGCTTTGCCTTCAGGTTTTCATTTTTGATAAATTTTATCTCTGTCATATTGCCCTTCTCCTCGCTCCTTCTGCTTTTTTCTTTTTTCTGACCTTTAGCATCATATAGCATCATATAGCGTCATCTTTGCACCAGACCTATCTTGCGGTGTACCTTGCTTAAAGTCCTGGCGGCTATCCGCTCAGCCTTGGCTGCGCCGTCCTTCATGACCTGGGTAAGATAGCCCTTGTCGGCCGCAAGCCTTTGGTATTCGTCCTGTATGGGCTTAAGGGCGGCAATAACGCTGTCAGCCACCAGAAGCTTGAAATCCCCGTAGCCCATCCCCTCGCAATCATTTTGCACCTGCTCTATGGTCCTGCCTGACATGACCGCATGGATTGTCATCAGGTTGCTGATCCCCGGCTTGTCCTCGCCGTATATGATGCCGCTGCCCGAATCGGTGACTGCCCGCTTCATCTTGCGGACGATGACATCGGGTTCATCCAGAAGGAATATGGCGGAGCCCGGCTCGTCTGACTTGGACATCTTTCGCGCAGGGTCCGACAGGCTAAGAATCTTCGCACCTTCCTTGCCATAATAGGCATCGGGAACTGTGAATGTATCACCGTATATATTGTTGAAACGAATGGCTATATCCCTTGTGATCTCTATATGCTGGCGCTGATCGGTGCCCACGGGAACCAGGTCTGCGTTAAAGAGCAGAATATCTGCCGCCATCAGCACAGGATAGTCAAAGAGCCCGGCGTTTATGTTGTCCGAATGCTTTTCAGCCTTATCCTTGAACTGGGTCATGCGGCTTAACTCGCCCACATATGTGTAGCAGTTTAAAATCCACGAAAGCTCGGCGTGCTGGGGCACATGGGACTGAAAGTAGAGTATGTTTTTATTCGGATCAAGCCCCGCGGCTATCAGCAGCGCCAGCGCGCGCATACTGCCCTGGCGGAGGTCTGCCGGCTTGTTTCGGATGGTGAGGGCGTGCAGATCAACCACGCAGTAAAGGCAATCGTACTCCTCCTGCAGCAGCGTCCAGTTACGCATGGCCCCGATATAATTTCCAATGGTAAATACTCCCGTTGGCTGTATACCTGAAAAAATGCGCTGTTTGCGCTCATTTGGCTGCATAAAAAACCCTCCAACCCGCAATTGCTTCGCAATTTGCTAAACTAATCGTATCCTCAAATTATACTCCCCCATCGCGGCGCTGTCAATATTACCCGGCTTTTGCTCATTCTTAAAAATCATAATGCTTCGCATTTAAAGCCGTTTTACAAGCCAGGAAGAGCAGTCTTCAAGTTACAAAGCACACGTTTCCGCTTTTCACGGCCGGGGCTTTTCAATCATAGTGTATTCAATGCAGGGCAGGCCGCTTTGCCAACGCAAAAGAAGCGCCCTTGGGCACTCCTTTTAAAACCGGGGCCATCCAGCCGGAAACTTACACTTACTCTTTAAGGGAGCCGATCATAAGGCCGCTGACGAAGTATTTTTGCAAAAATGGGTAGAACATCAGTATTGGCAGCGTCGACACCATCACAGTCGCCGCCTTCACGCTGTCGGATATCTGCTCATAATTATGCACATCCACAAACTCCGACTGCACATCCAACTGTTCACCCTGTATAAGAATTTTGTGCAACACAAGCTGCAGCGGAAACAAAGATTCCGATTTAAGAAAAATCTTCGCATTGAACCAGCTGTTCCAATACCCGACGCCATAGTAGAGAGTCATGACGGCAAGGGCAGGCAGCGAAAGGGGGAGCACAATCTTGAACACGGCGGAAAAATGTCCCCCGCCGTCTATGAACACAGACTCCATCAGGCTCTCGGGTATGGACATGAAGTATGACCTAAGCAAAATCATGTTATATGTGCTGATTGCCGTGGGAATGATCAGCGCCCACAGGCTGTCATAAAGACCCGTTGCGCGCACTGTCAGGAAAAAAGGAACAAGGCCGCCTGAAAAGTACATCTTTATGAGCAGGAAAACCATCACCGGCTTATAGAAAAGCACCCGTTTCCTTGTGAGAAAATATGCGCCCATGGCTGTCAGCGCCACGCTGAACACGGTGCCCACCACCAATATGAAAAGGGTGTTGCGGTAGCCGGACAACAGCAGCCTGTTGCGAAAGACTATCTGATAGGCGGAAGCGCTGAAGCCCAGGGGCGAGATCATTATGCCCCGATGCTTCGTGAGCATGGCCGGATCGCTTATGGAGACAAAAAACTCGTAGACCATGGGGTAAACCATAATTAAAGCCAAAAGTCCCAGCATGAGAATATTAAGACCGTCAAATATATAGCCGCTCACAGTTCTTTTTCTGATCATTTCATAACCTCCCTAAAATAGGCTCGTTTCCGAGAATTTGCGGCTTATGCTGTTGGCAGTTAGCACCAGCAAAAAATTGATTATGGAGTTAAAAAGGTTGACTGCCGTTGAAAAGCTCCAGTTAAACTCCAAGAGTCCGCGCCGGTATATGTAAGTTGAGATCACGTCCGCGGTTTCATATATGGCGGGGTTGTATAGAAGGAGAATCTTCTCAGAACCCACGTCCATCATGTTTCCCACGGCCATAATCAGCAAAATGATTATCGTATTCTTGATGCCGGGAAGCGTCACATGCCAGATATTGCCTATTCTCGTGGCGCCGTCCAGTGCGGAGGCCTCGTAGAGCTGCGGATCTATCCCCGCAATGGCCGCCAGATATATTATGCTGCTCCAGCCCACCCCCTGCCATATGCCCGTGCCCACATATATTGTTCTAAAATAGCGTGGATCCTGAAGGAGGGATTTGGGCGCTACCCCAAAAAGGCTGCCGACATAGTTGAAAAGCCCGTCTGTCAGACAAAACTGTATTATGATGCCGCAGATAACAACCTGCGATATGAAATGAGGGAAATATGTGAATGTCTGTATTATGCGCTTATATTTTACGCTCCTGACCTCGTTTAGAAGGATGGCCAGTATTATTGGCGCTGGAAATCCAAATGCTATATTGTAAAGGCTGATGAGCAAAGTGTTGCGGACAGTCCTTGAAAAGTACACACCCTGAAAGAAAGAGATGAAATGCTCCATGCCCATCTGCTTCGCCCATCCGCTGCCGAACACGCCCAAGTTGGGCTTATAGTTTTTAAAAGCGATGATAACGCCAAACAGCGGTATATAATTATATATGAAATATATGACAATGACCGGCAGCACCATCAAATAAAGTGCGCCATTTCGCTTAAAATCCAAAGCCAGCACATGCCGAAAGCTTTTTTTCCTCTGGGTTGAATATGAGAGCATGACAACATCTCCTTATGATATTGATGGACTCTCCGCAAAGGTTGATGTCCCTTTGCGGAGAGCGGCCTTTAAGTGGCCTGTTTGCTTTTTCTTATCAGTTATCAGCGGTTTACAAAGCGCTCATAGGCAGCAGCCTTAACAGCCAGCACATCCTCTATGCCCATTCTGATAAGCTCATTCTTGAAGTTCTCATACTCGCTCATGGGAGTTGTTCCAAGGACAAATTTTGTGATCCATTCGCGGCAATATGTGTCGATATCGTTGTAGGCGCCGGAAATGGCTTCGGTTTCCTCCAGAGTGTGGGTGACTGTGGGATAAACATAGCCCGACATATTACAGACCCAGCCCTCATAAATAGCCTGAACCTTATCGGTGAGCAGAGTGGGTGCAGGCACATTGACCTTGTGCCAGTTGCTTGCCGGCACGATATATCCCTTTACGCTTCCTGGAGCGCCGCCATTGGGGTTGTTGAGTATGAAATCAGACCACACATACTCGCCGTCCACTATTTCATGGGCAATGCCTTCGTCGCCAAAGTTGGCAAAAACTGCGCCTTCGTCTCCATAGAGATAATCAAGATAGCGGCATACAGCCTCAATGTTATCGCAGCCCGTGCTGATGGCAATCGAATGGCCGCCGTCATAGGGGCGCACCCAGCGGCTGAACTGGGGCTCGTCGCCCTTGCTTTCAACCATTGCCTTAAGTGGAGTGACAGCATAATCAGGATCGTCCAGGTTGGCATCTATACAGTTGCTCACATTGCCGATCTGCTGTATGGCAATGCCCGCTTCACCTGTGGCGAACTTCGCCTGAACAGTGTTCTTGTCAACAGAAGCGATGTCCGGGTCGATCAGCTTCTGGGAGTACCAGTCGGCCATCATCGCCAGGAACTCGGGGTATCCTTCCTCCAGGGGGCCGAACTTAACTTCGCCATCCATAATATAGAAAGGGTATGTTACGCCATAGGGTGAGCTTAAGCTGGAAGCGGCATATTCCAAGAACATCCAGCGGAACTCGAAAGTGAGCGGCGAGGGAACGCCCAGCTCTTCCTTGAACAAAGTGAGGGTATTATGCCACTCGTCGACAGTCTCCGGCACATCAAGGTTAAGCTGATCCAGCCAGTCCTGACGTACAACCGGGCCTGTGCCCACTTCCTCCAAAGTTATCTTCGGGAAGCAGTAGAGCTGGCCTTCATCGTTTCGGATGTAGGCATCCAGCTTCGGGTTCTCCTCAAGATATTTGCTCAGGCGGGGAAAATATTCTGAATACTCATCAAGGGTGATTATGTAGCCGTCCTGTATGGCTACATTGGGCCCCCCAGGGAAACCACTGGCCCAGCAGGCGCGCAACATGTCTGGGTAGTCGCCCGATGCCAGCAGCAGTAAAAATTCGTCCGTCATGTCGATCGCTCCGGCAGCCGAGCCGATGCAATCCAGCGTGACGCCTGTTTTCTCCGCAAGCACGTCGTACCAGTAATATTCAAGGGCCCAGTCGGGAATGGTGCTGTAATCCTGGGGGTCCATGTTTATTGTCAGCGTGATGGGGTCCATGGGATAGCTGAAATTAGCCGAGGGCTCGCCTGCCGAACCGGGGGCTGCCGTAGCTTCGCCGCCGCCTGACGGAGCTGTGCATCCGGTCAGCGCAAAGCTAAGAATCAGCACGGCCAGCAAGATCAGTGAAAGTGTCTTTTTCATGTTGATATCCTCCTTACATGTTGTGCATTAATCCTGATATCGCCACATGGGGCGAACTATCCTATGTACCGTAGTGAAGCCTGAGCGAGCTTTGCAAAACCTGGGCCGTTATCCACGAAGGATTCCACACATGCATTCCGCCCCTCCATATATAATCTCGCTTTAGTTGAGGGAAACGGCGCCTTTCGTCAAAGCCGTAGTTGGTTTGATAGTATTGCTCTCCCTGCTCACCGATGACGCTGAAGCCCCACTCACCCGGGTATGTGCAAACGCCATATGTCAGAGCATTCTTGACATTCAACGCCATTTCGCTATAGAAGGGCTGCTTGCTCAGTGCGCCGTATTCATACAGCTCATATGTGGGAAAGAAAACATCCAGATGATGGTTCTGCACGCTGACCCCCGGCCAGCCAACGGAGCTGAAATTTTTCCGCGCACAGATGGTATGGGGCTCGAAGCCGGTATCCCAGAAATATACGAATGTCAATATCCAATCCGCGGCGATGGCTGCCCAATCGGCAAAACGCCGCTGCCCTGTGGCCTTGAAAAGCTCATGAGCCGCCACAAAGAAATAAAGCCCCGCCTCCTTATCCTCACATCTGGCATCCATCGTGGAGCGAGCAAAAGGCCTATCAAATGTGCGCATATGCAGATCGTAGTATATTTCATATTTTTTTATGGCGTATTCAATGTATGCCTTTTCTCCAAAATACCGGTATGCCCTCGCCAATGCAGCCACGCAAGGCATTCCTGCGGCATTTATCATCCCGTCAGGAATTTTCCCATCGGGTGTCCAGAAAAGGGGGTATATTCCTTCCCTGTTCTGGTAGCTTTCATTCATCAGAAAGTTGCAACAGTCTTTGACAGAATCCTCCCAGTGGGACGGAACACTGATTCCGCTCTCCCTTAACAGCAGCATTATGTCGATAAGATCCATGTATGCCTCGCCCTGCATCCGCGATGATATCTTCTCTTGCCGGGTTTCCTGCGCTTCCTGCGCGCCTCCCGGAGGGAACGGAACTCCCCATGAATCGCTTTGGTGATAATAATAGGCCCTATGAAGCCCAGACACATTCGCCTCGCTGCCCTTCACATAAAAATCAGCCACGTCCATCCCGCGCTTGAGCCTAAATTCTTCGTTTCCACTTTCGTTTTCTTTTTTGTTATTTTCATCTTCTTTATGCTTAATTCCCAGCAGGCAATCGCACCAAGCAAGCTTAAGAGCCTGGCCTGTCCACGCGTAAAGATAATATTCCGGCCTGCCGGAGATATCACCAAATTTATTGGATGCGCCGTAGCAGATGTAGCCCAGACTATGGTTGCCCTCATGGAAGCGATGATCCATTACATTCTTTTTAAATTCGATCATCTTCTGCAAGCTGTGCTGCTCTTTCGCCGAGGGCTTAAGCACATCATATCCCATGCGTATGATGCTGCGAAAACCCTTCCCCCTGCCCTCTGGCTTTCCTGCGTGGATAAAAAATGTCTTGCAAATGCTCCCGCCCGCAGGCAAGGTGCGGTAGCCGCCCTCAAAAGCAACCTTTTTGCACTGGGCTCCATATGTAAAATCCTTTTCGCCGTTGAACATCAAAGGCCCGCTCAGCGCTGTGATATCCATGGTCTCTTCCCCGAAGATAGCGCCAAGCGACCAAAAATCCTCTTCATTTCCAGTGGTAACATCCGGCAGCGAGAGCAAAGTCAAAAACCTTTCGCTTCCCTCCTGCCCCCATTCAACATTCACCGCAGGTATCGGCAGGCGGTGCTCCTCCACGACAAGACCCTTGCCCGGCTCTTTGCCGATATGAGGCACCAGGCGCTCTGGCGATGCGGAAGGGTTGTCATTGTATATCACATGGGGCATGGTGACATTGCAGCTATCCCTTTGAGGTATGGGCAGCCGCAACGCCAGTGAAAAATTGCTCCAGTCGTCATCTGTTTCGTTGCGTAAAAGCACATCCAGGCGCAGATATTCCCCCACAGTCACGAACCTCAGCTCGGCTAACGCCTTGCCGTCCTCCAAGCGAAACATTGTTTCGCTCCCCTGGCGCCCGGCTTCAGACAAGGCCCACTTGCGTGCACCGATCCTCCAAGGTTTCTCCATGCAGTATGATAGCAGGTTTTTAATATCAAGGTTTAGAAACTCGCCCCCCTCATCGAGCGAAAGCCGTGCGCTCTTATCACAAAAGCGATACTTTGCACTTTTGATAGCAAGCCCTCCTTTTCATATATTACAGCTTTTTCAGCTGTTTTTTAATCATACTTTTAATCATTTTAAAGAAAAACCCTGGACTATGGCACTAGCCGGACTTTGCCTTATTCTGTAAAAATATTTTTCCATTTTTCCTTCAGCCATTATTATTATAGGACAAATATGCCGGCGGCATCAATTTCCAAATCGTCCAAAGCATCATTAAAAAGTCCGCGACGATAAAAAAGCATCCACTCTTTGGGCTTTATAGAGAAATATGCTATAATAACTCCAGAATTTATTCTATATTCATTAGTGATAATTTTGAAAGTCATTTCCCTATGTTTTTATAAAAGGAGGATGATCTCTTGATCATCAAGCGCAACAGGACAAAAAAGCAGGTCCTTATAAGCTGGCTGATTTCCTATCTGCTCATTTTGATTCTCCCCATAATGTCCTGGTTTTACATGCTTTGGCAGTACGATATCGTTGTGCACAGACAGATTGACGAGATGAACAGCCGCATGTTGGAAAGCATGTGCGAGCTTTACGAAAGCGAGATAAACCCCATATTGATAAACTCCTATCATCTCGTCATTGATCCGCAAATACGAAATATGACCGCCACCGAGGAAGCATTGGACATATCAGCCGCAGTTGACTCCCTAAAAATACGCGATCTATTGGCTGATTTTGTTGTCAAGCATACCTTTTGCGAATCAGCATATGTATATTTCAGCAAAAGTGACTGCGTCATCAGCAACCAAACAAAGGCCGGCTCCACCATATTTTACAGCACAGAATACACAGAGCCATATAACAAGGCATATTCCATCAACTACAGCCAGTGGGTTGACTCTCTTTGCGGGCTGAACCAGCGAACCTTCACATATTGGCCCGCCGATAAGGGCAGCGATAGCATAGTATATCTTTTGCCCTTTAACATGGCCAAGGACTCAGGCACCGGCGCCGTCATATGCTTGACTTTAAAAAGCTCCAAAATAACCAGCCTCATCGACAAGCTAACCGCCTCCAACGGAGCAATCGTCGCCATATACAGCGATTATGGAGAGCTATTGGCCACAAATTCGCCCACTGCACCGGATGAGTTGGATATGGGCAGCTACAGCATGCGCAGCGTCTCATCAACCTCCCTTGGCTGGCAGCTGCACTCCTATTTCCCCCTTTCAATTTACAGCGAGCCCACTCGGAATCTCCTTAAATATTCTGGACTGAGCCTGGCGGGAGCGGTCGCGGCCTGCGCATTGATAATCATCTATGCTCTTCGCAAAAACTACAACCCTCTACGTGATATGGTTGCCTCTCTTGAAAGACATAATTTTGCAAGCAAGGGCATGAGCGAACTGGATTATATTAAACGTTCAATAGACGCCGTGTTGGAAACAAATGAGCAGAGCAATGTGCTTTTGAGCCAGCACAGGGAAAAGCTCAGGGTGGCCTATATTGAAAGGCTGATGCTGGGACATGCCGACATGGGCATATCAATGGAGGAATACCTGCCTTTGCTGGACTTTGATTATTCCTCAAACGCCTTTGCCGTGCTTTTGCTGGACTGCGCTGGCGATGAGGACTGCGAGAGCCAGCTTTGCCAGCTTGTGAACATCGATGATTGCAGTCGCAGCCTTTTTTACGGCTATCATGTGCGCATTGACGGACGCTTGGCAGCCTTGGTGGATGTAAGCGGCATGCCCCAAGACGAATATGAAAGAAACATCGTGACTATGGCCGGCTCTCTTTATGATTTTTCCCAAAGCATAGTGCTGGCTGCCAGCGATATCCACGAGACGGCTCTTGGAATAGCCGTGGCATATGACGAAGCGCTTTATACGCTGGATTACCTTTGCGCCTTAGGCAGCGAATCTTTTCTTTTCTATAGCAAAATCGCGGAGGAGAGCAGCGGAAGCTACCAATATTCGCCTGAGGACGAACGCCGGTTCATCAACTGCGTTTCAGTGGGCGATAAGGCTGCAGCCAGGAAAATCATGAAAGAAATATGGGATAAAAACACCAGCCAAATGATATCCATGGATCTTGCCTGGCTTTTGATGATGGACTTTTTAAGCTCCGTTTTAAAAGCGAGACCAGAACAGTCGCTGAATATTGCTGATGGAAAGATGCTGGATGTTAAAATATCAAGGCTTCGCTACTTAAGCGCGGATGATATGTTTAAAGTGCTGGATAAGGCCATCGATATCGTATGTAAGCCGGATGAGGGCCATGAAAGCTGCGATAACAGCCTGCTTCGCCAACAGATCATAGAATATATAAACGAAAATTACGCCGATCCAAACCTGAGCGTTGATCAGATTTGCCAGCATTTCGGCCGCTCGCGCTCCAGCGTGTTCGCCCTTTTCAGCAGCAAAACCCAGGGCGAAAGCCTGCTGGAGATCATCAACCGCACCCGCATCGAAGCCGCAAAGCGCCTTCTCTCCCAGGGCACATACGGCATAAACGACATCGGCCGCATGGTTGGCTATGTAAACATAAACACATTTTTACGGGTATTCAAAAAGTATGAAAGCATCACCCCGGGGCAGTTTAAGCTGATGGCCGAACAGTCGGAAACGCTTTAATGCAACCCGCATTCCTTGCATTTGTATCGGCAAGAAGCTTTGTCCGCATCAGAGAGCATGTTTTGATTGTATTATTCCATTTAGTCATATATAATCATGCTGATGATCTGCCGGAGGTGCTCTATGGAATATACCGAACCAAAATTGATGAAGCTATTTAAGCGCAATTATAAGTTTATGATTGCCGAAAGCTCTCTGTTTTGGGTTGCCGCAGCCTTTATAGACGGTAATACCGTTGTTTCCGTTTTCATTCACCAATACACAGGATCGATGCAGCTTGCGGGCCTTTCCGCCGTTATCCGCACATTTTCATTCATGCTGGCACAGTTTTTGATGGGCATGGTGCAGGTGGAGATCGCCGACAAAATGAAGGCCATGCGCATGCTGGCTCTATTCAGCCGCGGCCTGCCTCTGTTAATGGTCCCGGCCTTGCTCTCCCCCCTCAGCGACTTTTTCTCCGCCGGGCTGCTGGTGGTTTTGCTGGGCTTGTTTTTCTTTGGGGACGGCTGTCTCGCCCTCATATGGACTAACCTGACCGCCCGCACCATTCCCGATAAGTTTCGAGGGCAGATGATCGGCAATTCTCAGATGCTTGCTGGGGTTTTGAGCATTGCAGCCGGTTTTTTAATCAAGTTCATTCTATCCGGCAGCCTTGAGCCGGACATAAAGTATAGCATTATCTTCGGCATATGCGGCACATTGTTCTGCCTTAACACGGTTTTTATATTCCTGCTGCGCGACAGAGAGGACATGCAGCCGCAGGTTCGAAGGCGCTACTCGCTCAGGCAATACATCGGCGCTTTCGCCCCCATTTGGAATAGCGAGCCCCGCATCCGCAAAGTCATCATCTGCCGGGCGATATACGCCATGGCCCTCATGGCATCACCCCTGGTGGTACTTTTTGGCACATCCTCCCTTAATATGACAACCTCCCAGACCTCCTCCATGGTGTACATTCAGATGTCTGGCATGTTCATCGGAGGCTTCTTCTGGGGCAGGATAAGCCGTTATTTCATGCCTCATGCCATAATGATTGGCTCCATGTTCGCCGCCTCCCTGCTGGGCGCTATTGGCGTTTCAGCCTATTTGCTCGGCAGCGCAGCGCTGGTGTATTCCATGGTCTTTTTGGTGGGCTTCATCCAAATGGCCTGGGTCGGCTATACCAATGAACTGATAAGGCTTTCAAACGAGGAAAACAGACCGATAATACTGGTGATGCAGTCCCTGGCGCAGGTTCCCGCAGCCTTTGGGCCCTATTTTGCCGGACTTGTGGCGGAAAAGCTGGGCTTTTTGCCTGTCTTTGCCGCCGTCCTTGCCTTCGGAGTCCTGGGTTCGGCGCTGGTGCTGCGCCTGCGCACTCCCGCCGACAAAAATGCAACCGACACCTTGGCCTTGGGCGGATAATGCGGCTTAATCAAAAATAAAACAAAAAAGGAACGCCCCAAAGGCGCTCCTTTTAAATTTATTCAGTTATTCAGCAGACAAATGGCCGGCTATACATCGCCGCGGGTTGCGTCAGCCATCATCTGTGCCTTAACGCAAAGCTCTACCGCCTTAAAGGCATGATCCTGGGTCATTGCATTTTCAGTTCTGTTCAGACAATCCAGTATCAACTGGCCAAAGTATGGATAGCCAACGGTGTTGTTGCAGTCTATATGCCTTTCCTTGCCATGGTCCACCACATAAAGCTGGCTGCCCGCCTGCGCCCTGGCCACGTCGATATACTTGCGCTGCTCGATGTAGCCATCCGTGCCCAAAATGAACAGCCTGCCGTCGCCCCAGACACCCAGGCCGTCAGGAGTGAACCAGTCCACCCTGAAATAATCGCTAGCGCCGTTATCGCCGACGAGAGCCGCCTCTCCAAAATCCTCAAACTCAGGATAATCCGGATTGCCAAAGTTGGCAACCCTGCCGTATGTAACCTTAGCATCCTTCGCTCCGCTGTAAAAGAGGAACTGCTCTATCTGATGGCTGCCGATATCGCAGAGTATGCCGCCTGTCTCTGTCTTGCTCCAGAACCAGTCCGGCCGGGTGGGCTTGCTGAGCCTGTGGGGCCCAAGGCCCGTGACCTGCAAAACCTTGCCGATTGCGCCGTCCTCGATAAGATTTCCGGCGTATATCGCGCTTTCCACATGCAGTCTTTCGCTGTAGTAAACGGCGTATTTTTTGCCCGTCTCCTTCACCTTCGCCTTGGCCTGCTCAAGCTGCTCCAGGCTGGTCAGCGGAGTTTTGTCGGTGAAATAGTCCTTTCCTGCGTCCATCACCCGAAGGCCCAGGGCGCATCTGCGGGCGGGAATCGCCGCGCCGGCCACCAGCTTCACCTCTGTATCGTCTAAAAGCTCCTGCTCGCTCCTGGCGATCTTCGCCCCCGGGAACTTGGCCGCCAGAGCTTCGGCAGCCTTTGTGTTGGGGTCATAAACCCACTTCAGAACGCCGCCGGCCTCGCTAAGGCCGTTGCACATGCCGTTTATATGGCCATGATCCAGCCCTGTAGCCGCAAAAACAAACTCTCCCTTTTCAACAACCGGCCTCGCCTTTCCCTTTGGCGCATAGTTTAAACCGTCACCTCTGTTGCTCATATCCTACCTCCTGATTAGTCGATTTTTATCATTTATTTTGATCTATCCCTGACTTTTTACGGCCGCCCCGTCGCCGGCAAGCCGCATCTCCTCCAGGCCTTCGATATCGGCCATGCCATCCTTCAGCGTCTTTATTTCCTTCATGAAGCTGTAGACTACCGGCACCGCAATAATGAATGTGCAAAGGTCGGCCGCCGCCTGGCTTATCTGAACGCCCGTTAAACCCAGCGTCTTTGACAGTATGAATATCAAGGGAATGAAGAACAACCCCTGTCTTGCAAGGGCCAGCACAGCCGCTTTTACAGCCCTGCCGGTGGCCTGAAAGAGCATATTGCTTGTTATTACGAAAGCCTGCAGCGGCAAAGTGATACACTGCGCCCTAAGAGCGATTGTGCCGGTTAATATCACGTCTAAATCATCCTTCCTGAAAAGAGTGACAATATTTTCAGCAAATATGAAGGCCACGATGCCCATGAAGCTTACAACCGCCGCTGAAAACCATATGCAAAACCAGTAGCTGTCCCAAAGCCTGTCATAGCGCTTGGCGCCGTAGTTGTATCCGGCCACAGGCGTAAAGGCCTGTCCAAAGCCCAGCAGAGCCGATACCATGAAGAACATTATCCTTGAAACAACGCTCATGGCGGCGATAGCATAGTCACCGAAGGGGCCTGCGAATGTGTTCAGGCATACGGAAGCGATACTGGCAAGGATTTGCCTAAAAAACGACGGAGAGCCGATCTTCAATATCTCCATATGCACCTGCGGCTTAAGAGTAAAGTTCTTAAGCTTAAGGCTAATGCTGCTTCTTTTGCTAAGAAGCATGCTCAAAAGTATGCAAAAACTCACAAACTGGCTTATCAGCGTGGCCAGCGCCGCGCCCTTCATGCCCATATCCAGCGTGAATATGAATATGGGATCAAGGATTATGTTCAAGACTCCTCCCACGGCTATGCCCACCATCGAAAGGGTGGCGCTTCCCTCGCTCCTAAGGATATTATTCATCACCAAAGAAGCCGTCATGTACGGCGCGCCGATGAGTATAAACTCGGCGTAATCCACCGCATAGGGCAAAATCGTTTCCGTCGCGCCCAAAACACGCATTATATCCTGAACGAATATAAGGCCTATCGCCATTATTATGAAGCCAAGACCCACGGACATCAAAAGTGCGGTCACGGCCACGCTGTCGGCCTCCTGGTTTCGCTTTTGGCCAAGCAGCCTTGATATCAAACTGCCTGCGCCGACTCCGAATGTGAACCCCACCGCTTGAATGATGACCATAAGCGAAAAGACGATGCCTACCGCCCCCGTTGCGCTGGTGCCAAGCCGGCCAACAAAGTATGTGTCCGCCATGTTGTATATGGATGAGATCATCATGCTGACTATCGTGGGGACTGAAAGGGAGAGTATCAAACGCTTTACCGGCCTTTGAGTCATCTTGATAAATAATGATTCCTGCCTTGATGAATCCTGCAAATCACACCTCTTTAAAAATTGTTATATTTATATTATATATGTTTATATTATATCCGCTTTCAGGTGTGCCGAGCCTGCCCGCCAACCCGCGGTTTTCTTCAAAAATAGCTAAACTCATAATAATTATATCATGTTTTCATTGAAACGCCAGCTAAAACATTTTCCTATACAGAAGTCTTACTAGGCCGCGCCCTTCTTATTTCGCACAAGAGCTTAAATGACAACGGACAAAAAAGAATTGACTTTGGTTGCCTTCTCTCAACCAAAGTCAATCTGCCTATCTTAACCGGTAGAACCGGCAAATAAGATCATCTTCAGTAGCCGTCTGTCTTAGCTACTATGTCATTATATCTCCAAAAAATGTTTTTGTCAACACATTGCACAAAATAAAACCGGTAATATTTATGCAAATTGCTTCGATTTTGGGAAAAAGGCCCTTCTAGGGCTTACAAATGACCCAAAAGAATATATGATGATTCCAGCGCCGGCAATAATCTGCGGGGGGAACTGGGTGAATATCGTCAACCCAGCTATCACTATCGCGGCGACCAGGCATGCTCCCGCGTTAAAAAAGGCCTGTCTTTTTACATTCTTGCTCAGCTTTAAAGAGGTCGCAACCCTTGACGTGGCGCCCGCCAGCGCCCAGATAGAGAGAATATACAGTATCATATCTGTCTTTGCCGTATTCATGGACATGAAAAGCACTATCGCCAAAAGAACATCGGTCAGGCCCTCAATAATAGGCCATTCAGCGGTCATCACTCCGGGGGAAAGCGAATAAAACGCCAGATATGCCACCCCTATGACCAGCATTGCGGCAGCAAAAACCATGATTGCGGCCATAAAGTTGTCAAAAATATCAACTATGAAAAAGACGCCCAGCGCCAAAGTCGCACAGCTGATTATAAATAGAAAAAGGCTTCCATTTTTTCTGCGCTTTACCAAAAAACACCCTCCCATTCAGCGAGAAGACTTTCGCAATAACTAAAATAACTGAAACAATAAAAATAACCAAGATAGCCGAAAACCATACAATAGTATAGCATAAAGCAAACGATTGTGAAAGATAATTTTCGGCAAACATCGTCACTTCATGTCACTTCATGGTTTCCTGCTTAGTTTTCTTGTCCACCACATGGCGGCCCGCCAGCTCCTCGCGAATATCCTCCAATGATATTCCCATTTCCGCCATCAGCACCAGCGAGTGATAAGCCAGGTCTGCAAGCTCGTATACGGTTTCCTCCTTGCTGTTTTTCATAGCGCCGATTATGACCTCACTGCACTCCTCCCCCACCTTTTTGAGTATTTTTTCCTTGCCCTTTTCAAAAAGGTAGGTGGTGTATGAGCCTTCTTTTTTCTCCGTCTTTCGGCCCATAATAAGGCTGTAAAGATCGTCCATCGAAAAATCTATATGCCTGTCATCCTCAAATATGTCATCGAAAAAGCAGCTTTCATTGCCCGTGTGGCAGGCCGGCCCCGCCTTGATGACCTTTATCAGCAGGGTGTCGCCGTCGCAGTCGGACTTAACGCTGACTATCTGCTGAAAATTACCGCTTGTTTCGCCCTTGCGCCAAAGCCCCTCCCTGCTGCGGGAATAGAAGCAGGTTTTCCCCTCCGCAAGGCTGATATCAAGGCTTTGTCTGTTCATATAGGCCATCATCAGCACCTTGCCGGTTGAGTATTCCTGCACTATGGCGGGAATTAATCCTTTTTCATCAAAGTTTAACTTATCCAAATTTTGCGTAATCATTTTTCTCTCTCCCGTTTCCGTTTATATGCGCACCCCAATGCCCTCGCTTTTAAGATAGCTTTTCAGCTCCCTTATGTCTATCTGCCCAAAGTGGAAAACCGACGCAGCAAGGCCCGCGTCCACCTTCGGCAGCGCCTTGAACAAGTCCTTAAAATGCTCCATGCTGCCCGCGCCGCCGCTGGCGATAACCGGAAGCGAAACCGCATCGCAGACGGCTGCCAGCATTTCGATGTCGAAACCGTCTTTGACGCCGTCGGTGTCAATGCTGTTGACCACCAACTCACCCGCGCCCCGCTCCTGGCCTTCCTTCGCCCATTTTATCGCGTCGATACCCGTATCCTCGCGCCCGCCCTTTGCAAAAAGCCTGAACTGGCCGTTCACCCGCTTTATGTCCATCGAAAGCACAACGCACTGACTGCCATATTTTTCAGCCGCCTCGCCTATCAGCCCGGGGCTTCGTATAGCGCCGGAGTTGACGCTCACCTTGTCCGCGCCACATTTAAGCACCCTGTCAAAGTCCTCAAGGGCGTTGATGCTGCCTCCCACCGTCAAAGGTATAAAGACCTCCTTCGCAACGGCCGCCAAAACATCCGTGAATATAGCCCTGCCCTCAAAGCTGGCGGTGATGTCATAAAAGACCAGCTCGTCGGCGCCGCTGGCATTGTACATCTTCGCCATGGCGACAGGGTCGTTCACATCGCGGATATCCTCGAACTTTGTGCCCTTCACCACTCTGCCGTTCCTGACGTCAAGGCATGGAATAATTCTTTTCGTTATCATTTCTTATCCTCCGCAGCGGTCAACGCTTCTTCCAGATTCAAAAGCCCTTCGTACAGCGCTTTCCCGAGGATAGCGCCGTATATGCCCATCTCGCTTAGTTTTTTGATTTCTTCAATATAAGTGATGCCGCCCGAGGCCACCACATCCAGTCCCTTCAGCCCGCAAAGGCGCTCGTAGGCCCTAAGGTTCGTCCCCTGCATCATGCCGTCGCGGGAAATGTCGGTGTAAATCACGGTCTTCACTCCGTCGTCACGCAGCCTTTCGCAAAACTCCATTGAATCAACCTGCGTGGTTTCAAGCCAGCCCGCAACGGCAACCCGCCCGTCGATGGCGTCCACACCCACGGCGATCTTATCGCCATATTTACGCGCCATCTCCTTCGCGAACGCATAGTTCCTAACGGCAACAGTGCCAAGAATAGCCCTGCTTACCCCCACTTCAAGCAGTTCTATTATTCTATTCTCATCCCGCACGCCGCCGCCGCACTGCACAAAAAGATCCTTCACCTCGCAGATTGACTTCACCGCTTCAAGGTTCGCAAAAGCGCCGTCCCTGGCTCCGTCCAGATCAACCACATGCAGATAGCTCGCGCCTTTTTTTTCAAAGCTCGCCGCAACCGACTTCGGGTCGCTTGAATATACATCCATCTTTTCATAGTCGCCCTTCGTCAACCGGACGACTTTACTGCTTCGCAGATCAATAGCAGGAAAAATCTTCATTGAAAACTCCTTATATTCCACGTTTATATGCCGTTTATATCTCGCAGAAGGCTTTCAGCATTTTAAGCCCTACCTCGCCGCTCTTTTCCGGGTGAAACTGCGCCCCCCAGACATTTCCCCTGCGCACCAAACCCGGCACCATCACGCCGTACTCAGAGGCCGCCTTAACGCAGCCGCCACAGCCCTTCGCATAAAATGAATGGACATAGTAAACATGTTCGCCGTCCCTCGTGTATTTCAGCATCGGTTCGTTTTCGTCGTATATTTTCAGCGAATTCCAGCCGATGTGAGGTATCTTCAGCCCATCTGAAACATCATCTCTCAAGGGGCAGACCTTCCCCGGCAAAAACCCCAGGCCCTTGTGGAAGCCGAATTCCCAGCTTTCCTCGAACAAAAGCTGCATGCCCAAGCAAATGCCCAAAAGCGGCGTTCCTTTTTTGACGGCTTCCTCCAGAACGCAAACCAACCCATGGTCTGTTAAGCTTTTCATCGCATCCGAAAATGCCCCAACGCCAGGTAAAATCAGTTTGTCCGCCATCCCGATAACCGACCCATCGCCGGTTATGGTGGATTTCTGGCCCAAATAGTCTAATGATGCTGTGAGCGAGAACAAATTCCCAACGCCGTAGTCCACCACTGTTATCATTTTATAAGACTCCCTTTGTGGAAGGGATTGCGCCCTTAAGGCTTTCGTCCAGCTTTACGGCATCTTTTAGGGCTCTGCCAAAGCCTTTGAACATAGCTTCTATAATATGGTGGGTGTTTCTTCCTGATATCTGTCTTATATGCAGCGTCAATCCCATGTTTCTGCAAACAGAATTGAAGAACTCCTCCACAAGCTCCGTATCAAAGTCACCCACCTTGTCGGATGGAAGCTGCGCATCATAATAAAGCCCAGCCCGGCCGCTGATATCCAGGGCCACCATCACCAAGGCTTCATCCATGGGAAGAAGAAAGCTGCCATATCTGACTATGCCCCTCTTTTCGCCCAGGGCTTTTGAAAAGGCTGCACCCAGAGCAATGCCCACATCCTCAACTGTGTGATGAAAATCGACATCGATATCGCCATCGCAGTTCAACTTTAAGCCAAAGCGCCCATGGGCAGCAAACAAGTTTAGCATATGATCAAAAAAACCGACTCCAGTCCTGATCTCGATCTCGCCGCCGTCAAGGCAGAGGCTCAGCCCGATTTCCGTCTCCCCCGTACTTCGAGAAATTTCCGCGACTCTACCCATTTTTTCGCCCGCTTCCTTCATTGATTAAACACCGCCTTCAAAAAATATTTCATCTATCTTTTCCACCAAAAACTCCATCTGTTCCTTCGTGCCTATGCTGATGCGCACATGACTGTCTATCCTCGCCGCGCCAAAGTGCCTTATCAGCACCTTTTTCTCCTTGAGCCGTGCATACAGCTCCTTGCCGGAAGTTCTATCGCTTTTTGCAAAGATAAAGTTCGCCTTTGAGTCTGTGCATTCAAAGCCCCTTCTTTCAAGCTGCTCTTTTGTCCACTGCCGGTTTGCAATGATTTCACCTATGCACCGGTTAAAATAGTCCCTGTCAGCCATGGCAGCGGCCCCCGCCAAATGCGAGAGTGTGTTCACATTATAGGGATGAAACGAATACTTTATAAGCTTAAGATCGTCAATTAGATGCTTTTGCGCCATCGCAAAGCCGATTCTTGCGCCGGCCATGTTCCTGGCCTTCGAGAAAGTCTGCACCACCAGGAGATTTTCATAGCTGTCGATCAGCTTGACAGCGCTTTCTCCGCCGAAATCCACATATGCCTCATCGATTACCACAACATTCTCCCGGTTTGCCCTGAGAATTTCTTCAATCCTCGAAAGCTCCAAAAATATTCCTGTGGGCGCATTGGGATTGGCTATAAAGATGGTCTTTCCGGCAGAAAAATAGCCCTGCGGGTCGATCTCAAAATTTTCTTTAAGGGGAACGATCTTTGCATCAAGCCCGAAAAGCTGCGCATATACCCTGTAAAATCCGTAGCTGATATCGGGATAGCAGGCGCCTGTTTCCCGGCCGCAAAATGCCATGAAGCAAAACGCCAATATTTCGTCCGAACCATTTCCGGCAATTATCCGCTCTTGAGAAATGCCGTAAAAATCAGCTATCACCGCCACCAGCTTGCCCGCTTCCATGTCATTGTAGAGATTAAGACGCGAAGCCTCATCGCTAAGCAACGCTTCCCTCACACCGGGCGCAGGGGGAAAAGGGCTTTCGTTTGTATTGAGCTTTATAAATTCGCCAAAGCCGGGCTGCTCCCCCGGTACATAGGGAGCCATGTTTTCATGTTCCCGCGACAAAAACCGACTCATGTTCTGTTCCTTTCAAGGCGTATTTCGACGCTTCTGCCATGGGCCTTCAAGCCCTCGCTCTCGGCAAAGGCCGCCACATCGCCGCCCACATTCTCCAAAGCCTTTTTGTCATAATATATATAAGATGACTTTTTTATGAAATCGTCCACCGAAAGGGGTGATGAAAAGCGCGCCGTGCCGCTGGTTGGCAAGGTGTGGTTTGGCCCGGCGAAATAATCGCCCAGGGCTTCAGGGGTGTGGCGCCCCATGAAAATGCTGCCCGCGTGCTTTATAAGGGGAAGGAATGCAAAGGGATCGTCCATGAACAGCTCCAGATGCTCCGGCGCGATGCGGTTGCTGATTTCAGCCGCCTGCTCAAGACTTTCCGCAATGATTATAAGGCCATGATTTTCTATGGACGCCCTGCAGATTTCACTCCTTGGAAGCTCCGCCATCTGGCGCTCCAGCTCCTTTGCGACCTTTTGCGCAAGGTCTGAGCAATCAGTGACGAGGATTGCGCTGGCCATGGCATCGTGCTCCGCCTGGGAAAGCATGTCCGCAGCGACATTTTCCCCGCTGCTTTCAGCGTCAGCGATTATCAGAATCTCACTTGGCCCGGCGATCATGTCTATGCCCACCCTGCCGAACACCAGCCTTTTTGCCGCCGCCACATATGCGTTGCCCGGCCCGACGATCTTATCCACGGCCTTCACCGTCCGGGTGCCATATGCCAAAGCCGCTATCGCCTGAGCGCCGCCCATCTTATATATCTGCGTCACCCCTGCGATCTTCGCCGCAGCCAGCACCTGCGCGGGGATTTTTCCGTCCCCTCCCGGAGGCGTCGCCAGAACCACCCGCTCAACCCCGGCGATCTTCGCAGGGATTGCGTCCATCAGCACCGTGCTGGGATAGCTTGCCGTTCCCCCCGGAACATACAGCCCTGCGCTGTCCAGGGGCGTTATTCTCTGACCAAGAACCACCCCCGGCTTTTCGGCTATCATAAAGCCGCTGCGCAACTGTTTTTCATGAAACGCGCGGATGTTTTCCGCCGCCCTTGAAAGCATATCCATGTATTCCTTCGTGCAGCCTGCCGCCCCTTCGTCGATTTCCTCCCCGGAAACCCTCAGGCTTTCCGCGCCGGCGATATCGGGCCAATCAAATTTTTTCGTGTATTTGACCAAGGCCGCATCGCCGTTTTGCCGCACATCATCCACGATGCTGCGGGCGGCCTGCTCTACGCCGCCATCATCCCCGCTTCTCCCGAGGATTTTTTCAAGTTCTCTTTCCCCTAAGTCATTCGCTGAAATTATCTTTATCATCTTCCATTTTCCTTCGCGATAATATCGCCCATACGTCCGACAATTTCCTCTATGCGGGCGCCTTTAAACTTATAGCTGCTCTTGTTGGCCACCAGCCTGGCGCTGCTTGAGTGTATATATGTGAAAACGCTCATATCATTTTCCCTCAAGGTGCTGCCCGTCTCCACTATATCCACTATCACATCCGATATCCCCAAAAGAGGCGCCAGCTCAATCGAGCCGTTCAGCCTGATGATTTCAATCTCGCGGTTTATGCTTTGATAGTAGTCCCTTGTCACATTTGCATATTTTGTTGCAACCCTCAAAACCGAATTGGTGTTTTCAACATATCCGTTCTTGCCGGCGACAGCAAGGCTGCACTTGCCAATTCCCAGGTCCAGCAGCTCGTATATGTCCGGCGAAGTCTCCAGAATAACGTCTTTGCCCACCACGCCGATATCCGCCGCACCACGCTCCACATAAATCCCCACATCGGAGGGCTTCACCAGCAGATATCTCACTGCGTTCTTCGTGCTTTCCTTCACCAGCTTTCTGTCGTCGGCGTAAAAATCCTCACAGCCATAGCTCATCTTATCAAACATTTTATATATCTTATCGCCCATGCGGCCCGTCGGCAATGCTATGTTAATCACCATTTGCCACCTCCTTCATCTGCTTTCCTTCAACCCGGTAAAGCTTTTCCCAAACCATGCCCTCCGGCGGCTCCGTCCCCGTCCAAACCCTTATTCCGTCGGCCACAAGGCCGTTTATATGGCTCATCATCGCGGGCATATCACTTTTATTATCATATAATATCACCACGTCGACGTCATTGTCCACATCGGGGTCAAGGTATCTCTCCAGTTCGTCAAAGAAAATGGCAAAACCCACAGCCTGCAGTCCCGGCTTGCCCATTTTGCTTAACAAAAGATCATAGCGCCCGCCTCGAAGCACGGGCTTTGGCACATCCTTCACATAGCCTCGAAACATAATTCCGTTGTAATATTCCTCATCGCTGTCGATTGAAAAATCCAGCCGGAACTTGCTGCAAGCGCCGCAAAGCTTTAGCGCACCGTGCAATTCTTCCAGCTCTTCAACAGCCGCTGTCATGCTCTCGTTTACCGCCAACCGCCCGGCCAACTCCATTGCAGCACCGAAATCTTCCGGCATGTTCATCAGCGATATCAAAAGCTCCGCGCTTTTTTCTCCGATTTTCCCGGCCGCCACAGCTCTTAGCTCGTGGGGGTTTTTCGCCTCCACGCATTTGCGAAGCTTTTTCTTAAGATCGACTCCTGCGCCGCTTTCATTCAATGCGCCATTTAAAAAGCCCATGTGAGAGATGTCCAGAATATTTTCTTCATCTATTATATCAAGGCTCTTTGAGGCCAGCAGCAGAAGCTCGTTAATGGTGAAAGCATCCACCTGGCCGATATGCTCTATGCCGATCTGCGAAAGCTCCTTTGGCTCTGAGGTAT
The DNA here is from genome assembly GCA_050942895.1 of Christensenellales bacterium. Classification (GTDB taxonomy): domain Bacteria; phylum Bacillota; class Clostridia; order Christensenellales; family UBA1750; genus JBNRMR01. Next base: position 88,484 of record JBMNOE010000004.1, on the reverse strand, counting down.
TTTCATCCATTCTATATACATTTTCTGTGTAGTAAAGCTTTTCACAGTTTCTTGCGCTGGCTTTCGTTTTCTTCACGATGCTCATAGTCACATCCGGCCGCAGCGCCATCAGCTTTCCCTTGCCGCCGGTAAATGTCAGCACCCGGTTATTCTGCAAAAAGTCCATGTTCTGGGCGTAAAAATCATACTCCTCAAACTTGACCATAGTAAATTTCTTATAGCCATACAGCTCATAAAGGGCGCGAAGCTCCAGAACTTTAAGCTCGCCTTCTTTAAGTATGTTTAGCTTTTCAATCTGCTTATCCATAATCAAACCTTCACTTTCAGAGTGATCTATTGAATAAATTATACACCGCTTCATCGCTTTAGTCAAGTAAATCATTGCTCTAATAAGTTGCTTGAGAACAGCATAAATATCAAAGTTATATAAAAATCAATCATTATATTTGTGTAAGAAATATATATATTACGCTTTTAGTGCTTGACATGTCAATTTTCGATATGTATAATGACGTTGTCAACGAAGCAATGTTAGATATTTTTTTGAAGTCCTGTTCGTTTGTTATGGATTTGTCCGGCGGATATTTCGCAGTGTGATTGCGAAACTTTTCGCAATAGTTTTTTTATGGATAAGTTCATATAAGTAATCAAATTGAACGAATACCTATGGTATCACTTTGCTTTGGACTGCCTTATCGAAAAATGAAAGGCACGATTATTTAAACTTTTTAAGGAGGCACATCATGAACAAAGTCCGTATAATGGCACTAATTCTGTGCATAGTGCTTGTCGGTGCGGCCCTTGGCGCATGTCAGAGCGGCGGCACAACCACCACCCCAGCGGCGGGAGGCTCGGCCACAACGGCGCCTGCATCAACACCCGCCAGCGGCGGAAGCACGCAAACGGCAGCTCCCTCAGAGCCCACTGCGGATAAGCTTACGCTTCCCCTGGAAGAGACTCTGACAATCAGCTATTTCCAGGTCTTCAGCTCCAAGTACTCCAACTTGATCAGCTCCTATAACGATTTCCCCTATTTTAAGTGGATTGAGGAGCAGACCAATGTGAAGTTCGAGTGGAACGAGCCCTCCGAAGGTTCTGAGAAAGAGCAGTTTGGCTTGATGATCGCGTCCAACAATTGGCCGGATGTCATCCAGCACTTCAATCAGTACTATTCAGGCGGCGTTCCTGCCGGCTATGACGATGGCATAGTCACCAACTTGGACCCCTACCTTGCAGACTACATGCCCAACCTCAGCCGGTTCTACGAGGCATTCCCTCATTATGAGACGCAGGCTGTCTACGAAGGCGGAACGCATCTGACCCTGCCCTACTTCCGTAACGACGCCAACCTTTATAACAACGGAATCATGATCCGTCAGGATGTGTTCGAAAAGCTGAACATCGCTGTTCCGGAAACAATGGAAGAGTTTGAAGCTGCCCTTTATGCCCTCAAGGAAGACGGCATGCAGATTCCCTTCTCCATCGCCGGCGGCACCGGAGGAATGAAGCCCCTCATCTGGGACGGCACCGCCATATGGTCCGCCTGGGATATGAAGGGCAAGGAATATCAGGACAGCGCCACCAACACCGTTAAGTTCGGTATAATCGAGCCCGAGTTCAAGGAAGTTCTCACCATGCTGAACAAATGGTATGCTGACGGCCTTCTGGACGTCGACTTCCTCACCAATGACACTGCTACTCTTAACGGCAAGATCTCCCAGGGCATGGTTGGTTCCTGGTATGGAGCCGGCGGCGGCGGCGGCGTCACCCCCTGGCATGCAGCCATGGACAATGAGCCCGACACCGAAATGTACGTTCTCGGCATCCGCGGTCTCTCCGGCCAGAAGGGCCAGGGCCCCAAGACGGTTGACCGTTCCGATGCGAACTATCAGCCCAACCAGGCGGCCATTATAAGCACCCAGTGCGAGAACATCGAAGAAGTTCTGCTGGTCATGGACTTCATGGGCTACAGCCCCGAAGGCATCCGCACAATGATGTACGGCATCGAAGATGTTGACTATGTCATCGATGCGGACGGCAGAGTGAATACCTACGTCGACGTTGATGGCGGCGCAGTGGAAAAATGGGAGTATGACGGCGGCGTCAAGTTTGATCCCAAGTGGACAGGCACCTCCGGCCCCTATATTTCCGGCATCCTCGACTATGACAAGGGCACCTTCGTTCACCAGGAAGATGCATCCGTGTTTGTGCCCCGCTGGTTCAACCCCAACGATGACTCTTTGGCAACAAAGAAGAACATCTACAGTGCGACCCGCCGCGCAACCTGGATAGTCAACTGGATGAATGGCGACTTCGTGAACAACCTGCCCGAGCTGACCTTCTCCACAGAAGTGGCGGCCCGCCGAGCAGAACTGTACACCCCCATCGAGACATACGTTCTGGAGCAGGCAACCGCATTTATCCTCGGCCAGCGCTCGCTTGATGAGTTCGATGCTTACGTCGAGGCAGTCAAGGGCATGGATATCCAGACTGTGATCGATGACATTCAGGCAACTCTGGATGACTACTTAGCCAAATAGAACAGGCTACGAACCCAAATTAAAGCCATAATTGTTAAGGCAACAGGTCCGCTTGTTGCCTTAACTTTAAAGCTATAGATGATAAACAAATATACCATCATCTATGATAAACTTGTAGGAGGCAGATGCATTTGACCACCACAAACGTACAAAGGCCACAATCCGGCTTTCGCCGATGGTGTGCCATAGCAGGCAGGGATTTGCGTGTAAACAAAAGCTTATACATGATTGCGATTCCCATGCTGGTTTATTACGCCCTATTCCATTATGTGCCGATGTATGGCATCACAATTGCTTTTAAGGATTACAAGCCGGTAAAAGGCATCTTTGACAGCGCATGGGTGGGGCTGAAGCATTTTGACAGGTTCATCAACGGCCAATATTTTTTCCGGCTTATAAGAAACACATTCCTTTTAAGCTTCTTCAGCTTTCTCTTCGGCTTCCCGGCTCCCATACTGTTGGCGCTCTTGCTGAACGAAATCCATGTGTCATGGTTTAAGCGCACAGTTCAAACCATTACATATATGCCGCACTTCATCTCAATGGTTGTTATCTGCGGTATGATAAGAATGTTCACCACCACCGACGGCATCTTAAGCGACATGATGAAGCTGATATTGGGTGACAGGCTTTCCTCAACCAACCTTCTTATAGTCCCCAGGTATTTTAGAACCATCTATGTTATCTCGGGAGTATGGCAGGGCATCGGTTGGGGATCGATTATTTATCTATCGGCCATTTCCAGCATCGATCAGGCGCAATATGAATCGGCAATTATCGACGGTGCAGGAAGGTTCGCCCAGGCGATCTACATCACCATTCCCGGGATCGCCCCGACGATCATAATCCGCATGATACTTCGCGTCGGCGATCTCATGACCGTAGGCTTTGAAAAAGTTCTGCTGTTGTACAACGAAGCAACCTGGGTTGTGTCCGATGTCATATCGACATATGTTTACCGGGAGGGGCTGCTGAATTTTAACTACAGCTTTTCAACCGCGGTCAACCTTTTCAACACCGTCATTAACCTTATATTCCTGCTGTCCGCTAACTGGATTTCCGCCAGGTACAGCGAAACCAGCCTGTTTTAAGAAGGGGGGAAGATTAATAATATGGCTATAAGAAAAACCGTAGGCGAAAGAATATTTATAGTGATAAACACTGTCTTCATGACCCTTCTAATGCTCGTGACGCTCTATCCCGTGTGGCACGTGGCCGTGGCGTCATTCAGCATACCCAGCCAGGTGCTCGCCCACAGGGGGCTGTTCCTGTGGCCCAAGGGGCTGACTTTGGAGACATATCAGTTCTTGTTCAAGCACCCTTTGCTGCTCACTTCCTATGGAAACACCATATACTATGTGCTTTTTGGAACCGCCATCAACCTCATAATGACTTTCCATGCATCATATGTTATGGCAAAAAGAAACCTTTACTTCAAGAAATACATCATGTTTTTCATAGTGCTGACAATGTTTATAAGCGGCGGCCTTATCCCCTCATTTTTGTTGATACAGTCCCTTGGAATGTACGACACCGTTTGGGCGATAGTGCTTCCCGGCGCCATCAGCACTTACAACATGATAATGATGCGCACATATTTCATGGGTCTGCCCATTGACCTTGAAGAAAGCGCAAAGATAGACGGCGCAAAAGAACTGACGATACTCTACCGCATAGTGCTACCACTTTCAGCGCCCATCATCGCGGTTATAGCTCTTTATTACGGCGTGGCTCACTGGAACTCATGGTTCAGAGAGATGATCTATCTGCGCAGCCGTAGCAGGTATCCCCTGCAGTCGGTCCTGCGCGAAATTCTCATTTTAGGACAGATGAGCTCTCTCCAGGAGGAAACTGATGCCTATGTATACCGCTCCATCGAAGCGACGGTAAAATACGCAACGATTATGGTGGCAACGGTGCCAATACTTTGCGTCTACCCCTTCCTGCAAAAATATTTTGCAAAGGGCGTCCTCATCGGCGCACTGAAGGGCTAAGCAAGCGTATTTTAACTTAGCAAACATACAACAAACGCTGATACATGTCATAAAAGATGTATCAGCGTTTGTTATGATGATAAGGAGCGCTGGAATCCCCCCTCTTACGTATGTTTTGCAGTGAAAATAATCCGGAATATCAGGAGGGATCAATGCAACTTTTGGCACGAGCATATCAAATATGTTCTGTAAAATGCGGCAGATGAATACGATGCAGGCGCTGAAATTGTAGAACTTGCAACATTGCTGCATGACATCCCATCGATGACCAAGAAAGTGGCCACAGCGGAGAGTCACATAAGCGGGGAAAAATTGCGAAAAACATGCTGGAAAGGTCCATTACCCACGAGAAAGCTGGAGAGAGTAGTAAGATGCGTATTAACAGAAAGCAGCCCCTCGTTGCCAGAAGTGCAAAAAAGAAAAAAGATGCCTTTGAAGGCGATTATAACGACTTAAGCGACCGGACAGAACGGGCCTTTTCTGATCGATATCGGACTATATTCCAGATCGTTTCAGGGGCAAAATAACCACGACGCTTCCAAAATAAAACGGTGAGGAGCTTCAATCTCTTCACCGTTTGCATGTTTTCATTCTTAAGTGGAAAAAGACAAATAAAACAAGTAGATTATAGCGTCACCGCTACCGCCACGGCCACAGCCGCCGTCGCCGCCACGCCGACCATCGCCGCACGCTTTCTGCGGCGCGTCCTCAGGCCTATGATGGAGCGCCACTCATCGCGATAGTCAAGGTTTCCCGGGTCAAGCTTCATGGCGATCTCGATGTCTGCTATGGCCTCAGAAAAAGCCCCGGCCTTTTTGCGGCAAATGGCATGGACATAGTGCCAGCGCGCGCCCCTGCGCTTTGTTTTTGAAAGCAGGAGCAGGGCCTCGCTCAGGCGCTTTTCCATCGCCATATCATAAGCGTATTTCAGCGCATGGCGGTCATATTCTATTCCGTCGTAGTATTCTTCCTCGCCGGTTTCTTTCTCCGCCTTCGGGGCTTCATAGCCTTCGCGCAACTTTGAAGCCAGCATGTCATAGGCAAGATTTACCTTTTTCATTTCCTCCTGAGCAGATGCATATCCGGGCGTGCCGGCATATTTATCGGGATGGCAGCGCTTCACGGCATCATGATATGCCCGTTTGATCTCAAACGCGCTGGCACTGCTTTCAACTCCCAGCACAATATATGGATTCATCAAGCACCTCCTCCAACTCAAGCTCCGCTTTTATGTCAATTTATGCCAACAATTACAAGAAAAATTATATCACAGCCAAGCGGTGATATAATTATATCATCCGGCAAAATCAAATACAACCTAATTTGATTTTTGGGACGCTTTGATGTATACTTTTTATAAATCCATAGAAAGAAAAGGCAAAAAGATTTTTTCGGAGGTTTATATATGGCAAGAGGCGGATTTCCCGGGGGAATGGGCGGGGGCAATATGCAGCAGATGCTTATGAAAGCCCAAAAGATGCAGCAGCAGATAGCCGCAAAGCAGGCTGAACTGGAGGAAAAAGAGCTGGAGGCCTCTGTCGGCGGCGGAGTGGTGACTGCCAAGGTCAACGGCAAAAAGGAGCTTGTCTCAATAAAAATAGACCCTCAAGCGGTTGACCCTGATGACGTGGAGATGCTGGAGGACATGGTGCTGGCGGCCGTAAATGAGGCCCTCAGGCAGATAAACGAGCTGACGGAGCAGGAAATGGGCAAGATCACCGGCGGCATGAATATGGGTTTTTAAGCCATGGCCCAGATTGATCCCATTGCGAAGCTGACGGCGAGCCTTGCGAAATTGCCGGGGGTGGGCCAAAAGACAGCGCAGCGGCTCTCCTACCATATCCTTGCGATGCACGAGGAGGATGTGCTGGAGCTTTCACAGAACATATTGAATGCAAAGACCAACACCCACACCTGCTCCGCCTGCGGCAACTACACCGACAGAGATATCTGCCATATTTGCAGCGACGAAAGCCGCGACAGGCATACCATCTGTGTGGTTAAAGGCCCGCGGGAGGTGGCGGCCATCGAGAGGATGCGTGAATATCGGGGGCTGTATCATGTGCTGCACGGGGCAATCTCCCCCATGGACGGGATCGGGCCGGACGATATACGCATCAAGGAGCTTTTAACGCGCCTTGTTGAAGTGGAAGAGGTTATTTTGGCTACCAATCCGGACATCGAGGGCGAGGCCACGGCCGCCTATGTCGCGAGGCTTATCAAGCCCATGGGCATAAAGGTGTCGCGCATCGCTCATGGGATGCCCATCGGCGGCGAGCTTGAATACACAGACGAGATCACTATTTCCCGGGCGATACAGGGCCGACACGAAATGTAGTTTTTCATAATTTCTCATAATAAAACAAAGCTGAAATAAAAAAGCAGCCACCGTGAAATCGGCGGCCGCTCTTTTTTTACTATTTTTTGATGACCTTTTCGGCGATGCTGTTGTTGATAAGCTGATCATACGAGGGCCTGCTGCTGAGTTCACCCGCCTGGTCGATTATATCCAGTAGGCGATGATAACTTTCCTGGGTCATGACGGGGTTTTCAGCCCAGGCGTCGATGGAGCGGTAGTTGGTCACAACCATTTCAAGAGTCGCAAGGGTGGTGTCGGGGAAGGAAGTCACCATCGCCTCCGCCACCTCCATGTCGCTATGGCTGTGAACCCATTGCTGGCCCTTGTATATGGCGGACAAGAAGCGGGTCGCAAGGTCCTCATTCTCCTTCAAGAAATTTGATGTAACCTGGTAGCATGTGTAGGGAACTTTGCCGCCGGCGCCGCCCACAGAGGCCACTATATGGCCGTGGCCCTGGCGCACCACCTCCGTGGCTGCCGGCTCAAACAGCGTCACATAGTCGCCCTGACCGCCCACGAAAGCGCCGCCCATCAGGTTGAATTGTACTGATGTATCGATGTTCATGTCGGCCATGGGGTCCATTCCGTTCAGCCTGATGACATATTCGAGAGTCATTTCCGGCATGCCGCCTTTTCTCCCGCCAATGATGTCCTTGCCCTTCAAATTCTCCCATTTAAAGTCCGGCTCAGGCTCGCGGCTAACCAGGAAGGCGCCGTCGCAGTTGGTCAGTTGGCCGATTATAACCGGCGCATCCTGTCGGCCTTCATTTATGACGTAAACCGATGCCTCCGGGCCCATGAAAGCCACGTCCGCCGATCCGGAGAGCAAGGCCGCCATGGCCATATCGGCGCCGCCTGCATTGGTCAATTCGATCTCTATGCCAAACTCCTCAAAAAAGCCATTATTTATGGCCACATACATGGGCGCATAGAATACCGAGTGGGTCACTTCAGCCAGTCGAACCTTCGTCAGGCTCTGTTCAGTGGGTTTGTCAGTGCCGCAAGCGCCCAGAACCACCGCCGCCATCAGAACCGCAAGCAGGAGTGCAGCAACTCTTTTCATAGAAATACCTCCCAAATGTTGGCAATGCCCCACAAAAGGAGTACCGCCGAAACCGCAGGAGATTTTTGTGTGAAGCAAGGATAAAAGCACAGGAATAGCAGCGCTATTGCGGGCATTTCGGACACAGCTTCCACGCAAAAAGATCTGTGGGGTCGGCGCGCACGATTTGCGCGGTGTTGCCTTAGTACCATTCATACTATTCAAAGTTGCCCCTTTAGGTTAACGCCTTCCCCCACCTGCAAAAAATAAAGAGCGGACTCTTTCCGCTCCTTCGCCTCTCCCGCTTGCCGGTATAAATAATGTTCTAAAGATTTTCCGCTCTCTTTATCATCTATCGCAGACATATCTTGCTATGTCTGCCGCATTTTCACGCCAATCCACAGTGCCATCAATGCGGATCACAGGGCAGGTAAGGATTTCCGCCCATCGCTCAATACTTGCCAAAGAACGCGAAGATACAAAATCAATGAATTTCAGGTTCTGCTCGTACATATCACCGCCTTCAAGGACCCGCTGCGCATGCCTCTTATATTCCCGCTGTTTAATTCGCTCTATCCGGATACCAACCGGCGCAGATATAAAGACAGCCAATTCATAGAGCTGCTGAATCTCGTCCCCAAAATCACCGGTGACGGCGGAGATGATAAACGAGCGGTGCTTTTTAAAATCAGCAAGCATCAGCGCCATGCATTCCTCTTTAGATCGCTGATCTGTGTATGGGATTTCCGATTCCCTGAAAGCATAATCCTCTATATCCATATGCTTATAGCCCAAAATGCGCGCCAGTTCCCGGCCAAGGGTGGTCTTGCCGCTTCCATTTGCGCCGAATACGATTATGCCGCGTGGTTTACTCATTAATCCGCCTCAACAAACCTCAAAAATATAGCTCCGGTTCTTGATTTCCTCCCGAAGGCCCAGCAAGACCGCAAACTCCATGGCGAACTCGGCGAACGAATCCCCCGCAGCGGTCAAAAGGTTCCTGTCCAAAATTACCTTCTTCTCCTCGGGGCTGTCCTCGTAGTAGTCCATATTTTCATCCCGGACAAACGGAAGGCTCTGCGCATACTCCTTGTAAGCGCCGTTTCGCGCCCTTCGGCCGCCCAAAATGCCTGCCTTGGCCAAAAACAGCGGTGAGCAGGATATTGCGCCGACTTTGAAGCGGTCAGGATTGAAGCTTTTGATAAAGGCGATGTAGTCCTCATTGTCAAGGACAGCCTGGGGATCGCTGCTACCGGTAAGAAGCAGCGAATCAAACTCGCCTGCTTCAAGCTCCGCCACGGTGCAATCGCTGCAAACAAAAAGGCCGCATTCGCTTCTGACGGGCTTTCCGTCGATTGAAAAAACCTTGTATTCCTTGCCTAAAGCCGAAAGCAAATATATTGCGATAGACATCTCGTAGTTGCTGAATTTGGGGTATAAAAGCACCGCTGTTCGTTTCATTTGTATTCCCCCATACTTTACATCTAAAAAATTTGCCCATTATTCCGATTGCAATTAAAATGCTTTTAAAAATCAGGGCGCCCTTCGTACAGCTCATCCGCAGAGGATCTGTCCACCGGCGCAAGGCCATTTAAAACCAGATCCTTACCGCCATCCATTGTATAATGAAGCCCATGGGCATAATTGCCTAATGTTTCCGCCAGGCTGTCCAGCATGAACCACTTGAGCGCAGCATTGTCCACAAAAAGATGCTCTACTTTGCCGGTGACATCATCGCTGTAAAAAATGGCTGTCTTAGCCTCGTCATCAAAAACTGTGGCTTCCGGCAGCCATTCAACGGCGGTACCCAGATCGTCTATTCTGTGCTGACAGCAAAATCAAGCCCTGTAAACCAGCTTAGTGCGTCAGCCAGCTCTTCTATTGTTGTTTCGTCGTAATAATTATGCTGCCCGATTATCACCCTGTTTTTTTTCGCCTGTTTCATCATCATAAAAAACGTCGTATATGGGATCGGCATGAAAATTGCCGCCGATAGGCGCCTCAAAAGGCTCATCAATAACATCTTCATAAACTTTCCCGTACATCACCAAAGGCAGATCAGCACCAGGATCAGTATGGAAGATATTAGTTTTTTCATAACATTTTACTCCCATTCGACGCCCCCAGGGGGCTTGCCCGTAAGGTCATAGACAACCCGGGCGATATTCGGCACCTCGTTTGTTATCCTTTCCATCACCTTTATCAGAAGTTCATATGGCAAACGAACTATTGACGAGCGGTTGGCATCGGTGGTATTCACCGCCCTTAAAGCCACCATGTACCTGTCGCCCGCGCCGCCTCCCGGCATATCACACAGCACGGCAAAATACTGCCATACCGATTTCGCCAGGCCCGCACCCTCGATCTCCTGGCGGAATATCGCGTCCGCCTCCCTCAAAGGCTTCAGCTTCGCCGGCGTCACCTCGCCCAGGCAGCGTATGGCAAGGCCCGGCTCCGGGAAAGGCTGGCGCTTTGTTATCTCCTGGGGCAGGCCCAAAAGCTCTCCCACAGCCCTCACCTCATCCTTGAACAGCTCCCTTAAGGGCTCTATCACCCATGTGAAGCCGCCTGAGTCCAGCATCTGGTGAGTCATCGAGAATGATTTTTGGGGATAGAGCAGATCCCTGTATATGGTGCCGCTGACGTAGAAATCGATATTCCCAAGGGCAATAGCCTCCTGGGCGATAACCCTTTGCATCTGCTGATTGATGGCCGCCCGCTTTCTTTCCGAATCTTTTATTCCTTTAAGGCATTCGTAAAAGCTGCTGGAATGGTCGCTTAAAATTATGTCCATGCCAAGCTGTTCTTTGAAAAGCCCTTTCACACCATCAGGTTCATTTTCCCGCATCAGCCCGGTGTCTATGAAAAGGCAGCTAAGCCTGTCGCCGATGGCTCTGTGGGCTAAGGCCGCGCAGACGGAGGAATCCACCCCGCCGGACATCGATATCAGCGCCCGCCCGCTTCCGACAAGGGCGCGTATGCCCTCCACTGCATCGTCCACGAACACCTTCATCGTCCATCCGGGGCTGCAGCCGCATATTCCCATCGCAAAATTTGCGGTGATGCGCACCGAGTCCATGTCGTTCTGCTCGGGTATCAACTGCAGGGCGTAGATCTCCTTCTCGGTGTGCTTCATCGAAATTACCACGCCGTCCACCGCTGAAATCACATCATATCCCTTGGGCAGCAGCATTCTGTCCGCCCGCCTGATATATCTTGCTCCGGCTTCCACCCCCTCGAACAAGGGCAGATCCGGAATCGGCACATCCTTCACCTGGCTTTCAACTGCCACTCCGTCCAGCCTGCCGCCCTCCGCCATGCAAAGGGCCCTCGCGGCATATCCCATGGCAAGCACGGGTATGTTCAGCCCCAAAAGACCAAGGGACAGTGCCGGGCTTTTCCTGTCGTCCGCATTCTGAGCGCCGCCCACCGCCACTATCCCCCGCGGCTCCTTCGCTTTTATTATATCCAAGGGGGTGTCATGGGGCATAATTTCACAATACACCTTCGCACCGCGGATCATCCTGGCGGCAATCATGGCGGAAGGATCTCCAAAGTCGAGTATAATTATCAGCTCACGGGCCATGGCATTCCCTCTCTTAATGTTCTGTGAATTATCTATAAAAACTCTGTACTTGTTCGGGTCTATAAGCGCTCTTTCCGCTCTTTCCTCTGCTTACCGCTGTTTGATGAACGAATCCAGTTCTTCGGCGGAAAAATCATATTCGCTCCTGCAAAAATGGCAGACCACCTGTGCCCCGCCCTGCTTTTCGATCATGTCCTGAAGCTCATCATTATCTATCCCTCGAAGTACGCCCTCCAGCCTTTCACGGCTGCAATCACATTTATATTCGGGGAAGAACTCCCCCTCCAGCTTGTGCTGTATCGGGTAGAAGAGTATCTCTCCCACGTCCTCGGCGCTGTTGCCCTCAAAGAGGGAGCTGACATCAGCGATAAGCGGCGCGCTGTTTTCCAGGAAGGTCAAAACTTCCTCGCTGCAGCCGGGAAGGGGCGACAGCAATATGCCTCCTGCGCTTGCGATTTGCCCGTCCCTTAAAAGCACCCCCAGGGCCACCGCCGAAGGCTGCTGCTCAGATGCCAGAAGATAGTATGCAAAGTCGTCCCCCAACTCGCCGGTTTGAAGGGCCACATTGCCGACATAAGGCTCCTTCATCCCCAGATCTTTCACCACCGTTATGCGCCCCTCTTTTCCCACGGCTGCGCCCACATTCAGCCTTCCCTCAGGCGTGGGCAAAACCTGCGCACCGGGATTATCCACAAAGCCCTTGACAGAGCCGTCGCTTCTGGCGGCGGTGGTTATGCTGCCCAAAGGGCCGTCCCCCTTCACGATGATCGAAAGGCGGTCCTCCTCGCCCTTCATCTGAACAGCCATAATCGCCGTGAATGCAATGGCTCTGCCAAGAGCCACCGCAGCCACGGGGGAAAGGCCATGGGTGCTTTGAGCCGCACGGACCATGTTTGTGGTCTTAGCCACATATGCGCGCGCCTGGCCTCCTGCCAAGGTGTAGCAAAGAATTTTGTCCATTTGATCGTCCGCGCGCTTGTCCCTGTGTTTATTATCTAACTTATTATTCATACTCTAAACCTTTTTGGCTGTAAAATGCAGCCGCTTGTCCTCTTTCGAAGATCTGTCCGCGACATATTCACAGCGCACAGGCTCGTCCATGCCTGCCTCGCCGTCAGTACGCGAAAGATCCCCATATATATTTATGTCCCTAAATCCTGTTTTATACAGCAACCGGGCGATTTCTTCTTTTTCGAAAGCCTTCATGCTCTGGCTTTCGTCATGCCTTTCGTATCTGCTTGCATCGCCTGTGCATCGCAAAAACACGCTCAGGTCTATTGTTAGAATATCGGTTTCGCTGTCCATGGCAGCGCTCCAAAAGCAGGTCTCGTCGTCCCTGTCGTCGTAGAAAAACTGACCGTCCATGGCCCTGAGCTTATCCGCCGACGATATGTCAAAGGCAAGTATGCCCCCCGGCTTTAGCGCCCCATGAGCGCTTGAGAAAAAGTTTTCCAAGCCCTCAATCAGGTAGTTGACGCCGTCGCAGGCGCTGATCACAGCGTCGCAGGGCCGATGCACCTTGAAGCTTCGCATGTCCATCTGCGCAAGGCTCAGCGCATTACCCGCGCTACCGGAAGCACGCAAGCTTTCGCCCGCAATCTGAAGCATCTGCTCGCTTATGTCGCTGGCGGCAACCTTGATGCCCCGCCTTATCAGTTCCCGGGTCATCAGGCCTGTTCCGCAGGCCGTTTCAGCCACCCTCATTCCCCTTTTAAGGCCGGCTATTTCGCAGTAAAAATCGCACCAGCGGCTGTAGTCATAGTCGTCCATCAGCGCATCATAGCGCAGGGCCAGAGCGCTGTAGGCATTGTCGCGGGCGGCGCTTAGTCTCATGCCTGCTCCTCGTCTTCGGCTTCTTCGTCATCGTCATCATCATATTCGTCATTGTCATCGTCATATTCAACCCTGAGCCCCTGGTTGACCCTCGCGCCCTTTATGCGAAGATTGATATACTTATCGAAAACCGCATTGGTCACGGAGTTTATGGCCATTGAGTTAAGGGACAATCCAATAAGAATATATATTATTATTATGGCGATATAGACATACACGCTTGTGGAGAATATCAGCAGCACAGGCAGCAGCAGCGTGAACAGCCCCATGAATATGGTCTGCGGAAGCCTTGCCACGGCAATCAGAGCGGCATTTTTGATAAGCGCCCTGATTTTAAGGTCGTATGTGACCATCATCGGCCATATGTAGAAGTTCATGGCGCACCAATATATGAACAGAACCATCACCATAGTGCGGGGCAAAAGATAGATCATGTTCTCCGCCATGGCTTCGCCGTAAAAGAGTATGGCGATGTATGAAAGGATTAGAAAAAGGCCGCTTAACGCCGATATAGCTAATGCCTGCTTCCAGTTCTCCTTTACCGCACCCCAGAAATCCGCCCACACCCATATGTTCTGATCCCTTGACATGTTTCTGGTGACATATGTCATCCCTGCAATGCCGGGGCCCATTATGACAAAGCAGGGAAGCATCCCGTATATTGTCATCTGCAAATATTGTGCAGCCATCGCGTTATCGCCCTGGGTCATATATTCGGTGATGATCGGCAGGTTCATAAAGCCCACCCATACTATCATCGGCAGACAAAACACCAAAAAAAGCAGATTGGTGCTCACCAGCTTACCGAAGTTCAGCCGCACCATGCTCAGAAAAAGCTGCCATCTGTTGTCGGGCAGATCATCCTTTGTGTAATCGCCCTTATTGCCCTTTCCGTAGTACATCCTATTGAAAAAATTTCCCATCATATCGCCCAAATCTCCTTCGTATAGATTACGGCGGGTTCCGCCCGCTTAAATAATTTTTTATTCTTTTTAATCGTCCTAAACATCCCTATCAGCAATTTCCGCGAAGTGGCGCAGTATTTTTCTTTGAAGAAGCGCCCCGGTGAGCAGCGCTCTTTCATCAAAATTAAAGCGGGAGGAATGCAGAGAGTGATTGTGGGCCTCGTCGCCGCAGCCCACATAAAAGTAAGCTCCCGGCACCCGCTCAAGGAAGTGCGAGAAATCCTCAGCGATCATCAACTGCTCCTGAGGAACAAAGCTTTCCCCTGCCAGGCCCATGACCTCCCTTGCACAAAAGTCATCGTTCACAGTGGCGGGATATCTCATCCTGGGAATAAACCGCGCCTTCACCCCGTAGACCGACGCTGCCTTTTCGGCGCATTCGGCAATTATTTCCTCCAGCTTTTGCGCGCTCTCCGGCGAAAAAGCCCGGGCGATTCCCTCCGCCACAACTTTTTCTGCGATTATATTGCGCCTGTCTCCGGCGGTCACCTTGCCAACGCTGAAAAGTGCCGACTCCGTGGGAGACATCAAGCGCGAAATCGCCGTTTGCGCCATTGAATAAAAGCTGGCAAAAGCGGCTATGGCGTCATTGCCGCTATGGGGCATGGCTCCGTGGGCGCTGCTGCCGGTAAACTCGATGTCCAGCTCGCAGGTGGAGGCCATCATCGCCCCGCTCTTTAGGGATATCTTGCCCAATGGCTTATCCGGCATCATATGGCAGCCGAAAACATATGTGATATCGGGATCATTCAGCGCGCCGCTCTCGATCATGGGAAGAGCCCCGCCGACCGATTCCTCCGCCGGCTGAAATAATATCACCGCGTTCACAGGCAGGCTTCCCTCATCCCTGAGGGCCGCTGCATATTGGGCTGTCGCCAGCGCCATAGCCATATGGCCGTCGTGGCCGCAGGCGTGCATAAAGCTCTCATGCTGTGATTTAAACGGCGCGCCTGTCTCCTCCTGGACCGAAAGAGCATCCATATCCGCCCTGAAGGCGATGGATCTTTCGCGGTTTTTGCCGTAAAACACGCATCTTATGCCCGTGCCTGCCATGGTTTCAAGCTTGTCCGGCTTAAGGGGCTTAAGCTCACTTAGTATATAGCGCGATGTTTTTTCCTCGCAAAGAGCCGCCTCGGGGATTTGGTGAAGATCCCTTCGCCATTTTGTCAGCTTTTCAAGCAATTCCGCGTCGCGCAAGCATATCCCTCCCATTTTAAACCGCTTGTAGTAATAGAATACCATAATAACTCTTAAAAATGAAGATAATTTTAACAGCATTTGAGACTGGCGGCAAAAAGCTGCAAATCCATCGCCGTTCAAGCGCTCTGCCGCAAAAAGCTCTCTCTTTCGCAGGTATTTTTGCCCGTTTTTTGCCTTTGGCCATAGCCGCCAAGGCTGAAAAGCCGGTTTTAAACACCATTAGCGCCATTTCTGATTTTACATCACAGCGCTGCAAAATGTCGCAAAAGGCGCAATAAGTCGTAATCTTATTTTAACAGGTCAGGCCATGCGACAATTTGTCCGCATCCTCCCTGATATAATCTCGATTGCACACCGCTTTTCCGGGCGGATGAAGGGAAGTGAGAATATGGCGCAGGCCAACAGAATTCATGAAGCACAGAGCATGCTTTTGGGCCGGACATTTGGGAAAACAGCAGCAGCCATATTGCGGCGCAGCGGCTTAAGCTTGGCCGTATACGCCTTTTGCCTGCTGCAGGGTCGGGCGGCGGTCTATCCAAACATTGCGCCCTTTGGCATGGCCGCCCTTTGCGCCTGCCTTCTTACAGGAAAAAAGCCCTATGCTGCCGCCTTCGGCGTTCTCACGGGAATGCTTTTAAGCCCTCGGCCTTTCTCGGCGGCGGCCTGCGTGCCCGTTTTGGCGGTTTACGCTTTTTACAGATATATCGGCCCTCAAAGCGGAAGCATTGCGGACAAGCTGGGAGCAAGGAGAGCGCTGCTGATCGCCGCGCCGCTGTCCCTCGCATTTTTCAGCGGTATATGGGGCATATTCGGCGGCTATCTGATCGCTGATATATTCTCCATCCCCTTTTCGGCCGTATTAAGCTGGCTCCTGGTTCCCATGTTTGAAAAAACCGTGGAAATATTCTGCCCTGAGTCCCTCGACGCGGGCACAGATGGGAAATACGGCAAATATGGCAAATACATCGATAGCATAAAGCTGACCTCGAGCGAGCTTGTGGTGGTAGCCTTGCCCATAGGCGCGCTTTTGCTGGGCATCACCGACATTCGGCCCTTTGGGCGCTCCCCGGGAGCCCTTGCCGCCGCGCTGCTCACAATGAGCCTTGCATATTCCTGCGGCGCAGGAGGCGGCGCTGCCCTCGGCGCGATACTGGGCGCTATACTCTCCGCCGGATCGCCGTCTCTGCCCGCCATGGCAGGCTCCATGGCCCTTTGCGGCTTGGCCTGCGGCGCCTTCAGGGATATGGGCAAGGGCGGCTCTGCCTGCGCATATCTGGCTGCGGCCGTTTTTTCCTTTTGGCAGAGCGGAATAGCCATCCTCTCGCCGCCATGGCCGGAGATGCTCATTGCCGCGCCCATATTTCTGGCGCTGCCAAATAGCCTTTTCAGCCGTCTGGGCGCCATGGCCGACAACCTTTCCCAAAGCAATAACGAGCTTTACCACAGCGCAAAATGCGTGCGCACAGGGGCGATGCTCAAGCTCAGCAGGCTTTTGCCGGTCTTTGCATCGATTGAAAGTGCATATGCCGCAAGGGAAAGCGCACCTCTTGACATGCAAAGCGTCTGTGCCGGTTGCCGGAACGAGCATCTTTGCCACGGGCAATATTCAATGCACACGGTGAAATTTTTCCGGGCTGCGGCTGGCGGCGTATTTAGCGATGAGTTCAGGGAGTTTTGTCTCAGGTGGGAAGATATGAGGGAGCAGATCACGCTTGTAAGGATACAAAGGGAGTGCTGTAAAATGATAGGACGCCAGATAAAAGCTATTGGAGAAATGATCGGGGGAGTCGCGCGCTCGTTTGCCAGGGAATACGAGCCGGAGGCGGAGCTCACCAGGAAAATTCGCCTTGCCATCAGTGATACCGGGGAAACCGAGGCGTTCAGCGTCAGCGCTTCCCGTGAGGACGGGCTTTTGAAGGTGGACGTCGCCTGCCTGCCCTGCGGAGGCTGCCGTCTCTGCGATTCCATTCTTGCACCTGTCATCAGCGAATGCGCCGGCGTGGCCATGCAGTGTTTAAACTATGGCTGCATCAGCAAGGACGGCGTTTGCAGGCTTCATTTCGAGCCCGTTGAAAACCTGAACGTTATCGTAGGGGTTTCCAGGCGGGCACCCTTGGGCGAAAAAAGCTGTGGCGACTCCTATGCCTTTGGCAGACTGGACGGCGGCCGGTTCTATGTGGTTTTAAGCGACGGCATGGGCAGCGGCGCTGACGCCAATGAGCTTAGCCAGCGGACCGTCGCCCTGGTGGAGGATTATCTGGCAGCCGGGCTTGAGCCCGCCTTGGCCGTTGAAACCGCCAACAGATACATGAGCTCCATCTCCCGGGGAAAGGAGCGCTATGCCACCTTGGATCTGCACTGCTTCTCCCTTTTTGATGGCAGCATGGAATATGTGAAGATGGGCGCATGCCACTCATACATACTATCGGGCGGCTCCATTAAGGTGCTGAAAGAAAGCAGCCTTCCCCTCGGATTGTTCGATGAGCTTGCCCCTTCATCAAGAAAGGAGACTGTCGCCTCGGGAGATATGCTGATCGTCATCAGCGACGGCATCTGCGACTGCGCCCGGGAGGACCCCGACCTTTGGATGGACAGCATAAGGGGCGGCATCAGCAGGCATAATCCCCAGTTTGCAGCGGAATATATACTGCGCAAAGCCCAGGAAAAGGACAGCATCGACGACAGAACAGTCCTTGCTGTAAGAATCACCTGAGGGCAGCAAAACTAAAGACGGCCGGGAGTTTTCCCGCCGTCTTTTATAATGTACCCATAGTCTATTTTAAGCGTTTTTTCATCAATAGTTCGTCATCCTGAACATATCCGCAGGACAGGTAAAACGCCTGCGCCGAAAGGTTGTCCGCTCCCGTCAAAAGCCTAACCGACGCTGCTCCCATCTTACGCAGCTCATTTTCCATGAAGTTCATCATGCCTTTGCCGGCGCCGCTGCGCCTGTGCTCCGGGCAGACAAACATCTCAGTGATCTCGCCAAGCTTTTTCTCATAACACATTGACAAATAAATGTGTCCGCAGCAAAAGCCAATAAGTTCTCCTTCTTTTTCCGCCACACAGACGATCTCCCCGCCGCATTGCTCAAGCGACTTTGCGATATTCTCCGCAGAATTGCAGCCTTCGCCGTTAAACAGATCATTCAGTCTTTTAAGCTGAGGCGCGTCCATCGGCTTTGCTAGGCGAAAACTCATCAAACCATGACCCCCCTACCTTCTGCCCATCGACAAAAACCCAAACATCCTTGCCGCGGCATTTTCAAGGTTCTGCGCGGCGTTTTCCATGGCTTCTTCAAGGAGCATGGGCCTGTCCACACAGGCGATTACGCTGGCATTATGGGCAAAAAGCCCGTCCACATCGCCCAAGACACTTCCCGCCACCACCGCCACAGGCACATTCCTTTTTTCAGCCCTGGCGATTATGCCCGATATAACCTTTCCAAAGCCCAAAGACTGGCTGTCGAACCTGCCCTCGCCGGTGACCACAAGATCGCAGCCGGCAAGCTCTGCGTCAAAGTTTTTAAGGTCAAGCACCGCATCGATGCCCCTTACAAGCTTTCCTCCCACGGCCAAAAGCGCCGTGCCAAGGCCGCCCGCAGCGCCAGCGCCCGGGGTTTTAGTGTCCACTCCGAAGGCTTTGGCCATTACCTTTTCATAGTTTTTCATGCCCTTTTCAAGCTCATCCAAAACGCGGCCCTCTCCACCCTTTTGGGGGCCATATATATACGTGGCGCCGTTTGTCCCCGTAAGGGGGTTTGTCACGTCGCACATCACGCGGATATCGCATTCTTTAAGCCTTGCATCAAGCCCGGAAGCGTCTATTGATTGAACTTTAGCAAGATCCGCCCCCATTCCGGTAAGCTCACTGCCATGTTCGTCCAAAAACCGCACACCGAAAGCCCTAAGCGCGCCCATGCCGCCATCGTTCGTGGCGCTGCCGCCTATGCCGATGACGATACTCCTCACGCCCTTTTCCACGGCATCCAGAATCATCTGCCCGGTGCCAAAGGAGGATGTGTTTCGCGGATCCCTCTTTCCTTCGGGGACAAGGGGCAGGCCCGATGCGGCGGCCATCTCCATAACGGCGGTTTCACCCAGGAAGCCATATCTGGCATCGACCTTTTCGCCCAGCGGGCCAAAAACTGCGACCGTCACAGTCTCCCCGCCGCAAAGGGCGCTGACTGTGCCCTCGCCGCCGTCGGCCACGGGTATCCCCACGATCCTCGCCTGCGGAAAAAAGCGCTTCGCCTTTTCTGATATGATGTCGATCACTTCCTGAGATGACAGCGATCCCTTGAAGCTGTCAGGCGCTATGATTATCTTTTTCATGCTACTCTCCTGCGGTACTTTCTGTGACATTTTCTGCGGCATTTTCTGCGATGTTTTCCGTGACATAAAATCACTTTGTCATTCATCCCTGAGGGATTTCGCCACATCCGGCTTGTTGGTGATAATGTTATCCACGCCCAGCATCAGCAGCAGTTTAATGTGCTGCGGCTCGTCCACAGTCCAGGGGTTCACAGCGATCCCCTTCGAATGGCAGCCCTCCACAACGCCCGGGGCCAGCAAAGTCACATAATAGGGGTGTATGGCGTCCGCCTTCACATATGCCGCATAGTGCCAGGGCTCGTAGAGAGCCGAGCTGTAAAGCAGGCCAATCTTCGCTGACGGGTCCAGCGCCTTAATAATCTTAAGGCCGTAGTGGTTGAAGGATGAATATATGATCCTGTCATTAAGGCCGAACTCCCCCGCCATTTTTAAAAGCTTGCCCTCGATGTCATGGTAGACCACCGGCCCGGCCTTTATCTCTATGTTCAACTGAAGGTTGGTGGGCTTTATAAATTCCAGCGTCTCCTCCAGGGTGGGAATCTGAGCATAGCCGCCAAAATGGGCTGCGAAGTTCATCTCCCGAAGCTGGGCAAGGGTGAGGGAGTTTATATTTCCCGGCTGGCCCGTCACACGGTCCGTCTCAAAGTCATGGGCCACCACGATATGCCCGTCTTTTGTCATATGCACGTCGATCTCTATGCCGTCGGCCCCCATGCCGGCGGCCATAACGAAGGCGTCCATGCAGTTTTCCGGGGCGTAGGCGCTGGCGCCTCTGTGAGCGAAAATACCTGTCGTTCTTTTCATACTGCTTTTCATCCTTTCCGGCCAGACAGCCATCTTAAGACTACCGGTAAAACCATAAAACTATCGGGTTTTTTTGTAAACATACTTTTCCTTTATGAAAAGTGACATGAGAACAATTATGCATATGGCGACCAAGGTTGCCAATATCATCAGCAGCGTTATCAGCGAAAATTCCAGGCCGGAGTCATCCAACCCGCTGGCAGAAGATGCGTCTATCGATACCATCACCGCATTGTCCATCGCCGCAATGCCCCTTATCTGCGATGCAACTTTATTGTTTTGCACCCTAATTGTTATTGGCTCGGCCTGCACAATAACCGGCAGCCCGTTTTCGTCCGTCGCTTCAAACTTGAACTCGAAGCGGCTGGTTTCAAAGACGGCGATGGTCGAAAGGGTGGCCTTGTCGCCTATGACCAAAGTGTCAAAACGCGCCACCTCGCCCATGTTTTTTTCGCTTATGACAATATCGCTAAGGCGCCCTGAGCCAATCTTCATCTTGATCTGGAAAGTCGCCTCGCCGGGCTCCGCCATCTCGGTCATATTCGGCTCCACCTCAAACTCGACTCCCTGGGTGTTTTGGCCGCTATAAGCGTTTAAAACTGCCGAGTCCACCATTTCATCGCCGGAAACATCCACCGCCAGGGGATCGGAGCTGACGGCTATCCTCCGCCCGTCGCCCGTTGACGCCTCTGCAGAAAAAATGTACTCCCTGTCGGCAATGGGCAGCACTTCCTTTGAAAAGACATAGCAGTCGCCGGCTTTAAGGTAGGGCAAAATCAACTCCCTGCCCAATGCGCCAAAGCATATGCGCACATCAGTCATATCATCTTCGCCGGTGTTCTTCATGCTCCCCACGATATTAAAGGTCTGGCCCGGGTCCACCTTGCTCTGGTCGCTGTAAATGCAAAGCTCAAGGCCCATGTCCTCGTCCGTGACGTCCACCGCGCTGACGGACTTTTCCATGATCTCATCGCTGCCCGAAAGCCTGTAGGTCATCACCGGCTGCGAGAAAAACGGCTTTGAATATATAATCTCCTTTTTGATCTCCACCTTTTCGCCGGCACCAATGCGCTCCAGCTCGCTCGCCGTTCCAACCGCCGGATCCTCTATCCTGACATCTAAAAACACCTTGTCGGAAGGGTTTTCCACGGTATAAGAAAGGAATATGATGTCCCCGGGGAGTGCCACCAATGGGCTGATGCTTCTTTCAAGGCTCAGTTGCGCCTGGCTTTTTTCCAGCACGATCTCCATGGGCAAAGTGCGAAGGGAGCCGGAAAAATCCTGATAGAGCAGATAGCCGAAAATGCTGCTGCCGAAATCGTCCTCTGAGATGAAAACATTCTCAAGGTCGAATGATCTTTTGTCTCCGGAGAAAACGCTCCCCGCCATGGCATAGCTTTGGCCCTCCAGGTTGAACTGCATCAGATTAATGCGCTGGTGCTCCACTCCGTTGGTCACTTCTATGTCGATATTGATGTCAACATAGCCTTCGTCGTATATATATTCGGGAGTGGTGGAATATGAAACGGAAATGTCCGCCTCTGCAGACGCTGCCATGGCGCTGCCCGGAAACAAAGCCGTCAAAGTGATCAGGGAAATCAGAAGGAGCGCAAAAAATGGTGCGAAACCGGCAGTCATTTTTCTCAAGCTAATTCCCCTTTCCCTGTTTTTATTTTTAAATATAGTACTGTTGTCATGTTATGCCGTAATACCTCAGGGCGAAAAAGCCCAAAAACAGGGCTGAGTAGCCCAACAGGCAGCCGTAGCGGACGACGGCGCTTTGCCTCTGGCCGTAAAAGCCCGTTATGCCGCAGGCGATGAAGCCTCCGGCCAGCCCGCCCAGATGCCCAAAGTTGTCTATATTGGCAACAAGAAAACCGTTTGCAATGTTTATGCCGATTATCACCAGAACCTGCACCCCGAAAACCGCGTTGAATATCTCTCTATGCTCACGGCGAAAATACAGCAGTGCGCCGAAAAGGCCGAACACAGCCCCCGAAGCGCCCACACTCAGGCTGTTTGAAAATGCAAAGCTGGCCATGCAGCCCAATATTCCTGATAGAAAATATACGGCGATATACCGCGCTCTGCCCATCAGCGCCTCAAGCTGCCTTCCCCATATAACCAGCGCGAACATGTTGAAGAGAATATGGAAAAAGTCGGCATGGAGGAACATGGGCGTCACCAGCCGCCACCATTGCCCGGCAATTATGGCGCTGTTAAGCTTTGCGCCCAGCAGAGTCAGCAGCGGGTAGCCGATCACAAGTTTTAGTGCTTGATCGGCAAGAAAAACCAGCACCGTCACCGCCACCAGTATATATGTAACCAGCGGCGTTTTGCGGTTTATGTAAAGGCGCGGCCTTCTTCGCTCGTAGTTTTCACGGTTTCCGCTGTAATGAATGCTGTCTGGCTGCATTTTTCCTTCCTTTTGGTTGTTCCTTAAAGGTTCTTTGCAAATGTGCCTATGCGCGAAATGGCCTCGATGACATTTTCCGTGGATGTGGCGTAGCTGCAACGCAAAAAGCCCTCTCCGCTTGCCCCGAAAGCCGTGCCCGGCACCGCGGCAACCTTCTGTTCCTTAAGCAGCCTGTGGGAGAATTCCTCGCTTGTAAGGCCGCTTTTGGATATGTTCGGGAAAACATAGAAGGCGCCGAAGGGTTCAAAGCAGGGGAAGCCCATCTCTCTAAAGCCCTTGACCATCAGCCTCCTGCGCCTGTCATAAACAGAACGCATGTGCCGCACATCGGCAAAGTCAGTCTTAAATCCCTCCTGCAGCGCAGCAAGGGCCGCATACTGGCCCATCACCGGCGCGCAAAGGGCGGTGTATTGGTGTATCTTGCACATGGCCGCCGCAAAAGATTCCGGCGCGCAGACATATCCCATGCGCCAGCCAGTCATGGCAAAAGCCTTTGAAAAGCCGTTTAAAGTGATGGTCCTTTCCCTCATTCCCGGAAGGGATGCAAAGCAGTTATGGGTCTTTCCATCGTAGACCAGCTCGCTGTATATCTCGTCCGAAATCACCACGATATCGGTGCCGCGGATCAGCTCCGCAATCTCCAGCAGGTCCTTCCGCTCCATTATAGCCCCCGTGGGATTGTTGGGATATGGCAATATGATGGCCTTAGTTCTTTCGGTGATGGCCTCCCCAAGGGCCGCCTTGGTCACCTTGAAACAATTTTCCTCGCTGGTTTTAACAGGCCTTGCAACGCCCCCCGCCAGTGACACCTCCGGCTGATAAGAAACATACGACGGCTCGGGTATGAGCACTTCCTCGCCCTGGGCAGGGTTTATCAGGCAGCGAAGGGAGAGATCTATCCCCTCGGAGGCCCCCACCGTCACGATTATCTCGTTCCTAGGGTCATACTCCACTCCCCCGCAGCGTTCCTTCATATATCTTGCTATAAGCTGGCGCAATTCCAGCAACCCCCAGTTGGAGGTGTAGTGGGTTTCACCTATGCGAATGGCCTTGACCGCCGCCTCACGAATGCCGGTGGGGGTCACAAAATCCGGCTCGCCCACGCCCAGTGATATGGCGTCCTTCATCTCGGAGACTATATCAAAAAATTTGCGTATGCCGCTTGGGGGCATCTGTGCAACCGCTTTGGCTATCAGCTTTTCATGGTTCACAGGCTCACCGCCTGTCTTTTGTCCTCTCGCTTCTCAATGACAGTGCCCTGGCTCTTATATTTTTTCAGCACGAAATGGGTGGATGTGGAAAGAACATTTTCAATTGGCGCAAGGGTCTGGGAAACGAACATGGCCAGCTCCTTTAAATTATCCGCCACAACCCTTAGCTGCAGGTCGTAGGCTCCGCTCATCAGATAGACGCTCTCCACCTGCTCATAGGCCAGAAGCTGCTCGGCGATGGCGTCATAGCCATATCCGGCGATGGGCGTCACCCTCACTTCGATGATCGCCTCCACCATGTCACGGTGGGCCTTGTCCCAGTTTATAAGGGCGGGGTAGCCCACTATGACCCTGGCCGTCTCAAGGTCTGAGATTACGGCCGCAGCCGCGCTCTCCTCGATGCCCAGCATGGCGGCTATTGTCGCTACACTGGTGCGTGAATTCTCAGACAGAATGTCTATGACGGCGCTTTCGATGTTTGTAAGCTGCATGGTAATCCTCCTTGTTTATTTTTATTTTAATGGGATTTAAAGCGCCAAGCAAAGGCGCATTATAATCCATTCTTTATATTACCATCTTAAGGCAATCCCTGTCAATTAAAGGGCCAAATCAGCGGCAGAAAAAGGCCGGCTCTCCCCAGACCCTACGCCCCGAAAACCTTTTGCGCAAAGGCCGACAAAACCTCGGTCACCAGTTGCTCGTGAAGCTGCAAAGCAAACTGGCCACCTTCGCCCAGGTCCACTATTTCCGCCCGCGGGTGCAGAGCCTTAAGGCATGCCTTCTCCTCTGGGGAATAGAGCTTGTCGTC
Organism: Christensenellales bacterium; assembly: GCA_050942895.1. Taxonomy (GTDB): domain Bacteria; phylum Bacillota; class Clostridia; order Christensenellales; family UBA1750; genus JBNRMR01. Next base: position 63,392 of record JBMNOE010000004.1, on the reverse strand, counting down.
GGCGGATTCGGCTATAAGCACAGCAAGATCGCCGCTGAAGTTTTCCGCCTTCAGCCGATAATTCGAATAAATATTCGGCACGAGGGCGGTGTTTATGGCAATATGCTGCGCCTTGTACACCGACTCCGCAAAGGTTTCCTCTATATAGCCCAGCCAAAACAATGAGTTGTCGCGATATTTTTCCGGGCAGATGGAGTCGAACAGATTATTTGCCATGCTCAGCTTCTGGCCGGGCGAATATGACTGAAACCTAAAGCGCCGCTTAAGCTTCCTTCGAAGCTCCCAGTTTTGCCGGATGGCGGGGCTTAAATCCTCGCCGGGGCAGCCTGTCATCATCAGCGCCAGGCCCTTCACCCTTTCCGGGGCCCTTTGGGCCATTATCTGCGCAAGAAGGCCGCCCACCGAGTTGGCCGCGATCATCATCTTGTCCACGCCAAGGCCTGAAAGAATATCCAAAAGCGCGCTTGTGAGTAGCTGCGGGTCCTCATCGTCCGCCAAGGATATGGTGATCAGCCTGTAACGGTCCCTCATATCCAGCATGTAGGGAAACCAGATCTCTCCATGGCCCATGGCCGAGGGCAAAAACACAAGCGTCCCTAAGGGCTCCTTGGCCTCATTCACATCCCACACCCGGTACAGCTTGCCGTGGCGCTCCTCGTATTTGGGGATATATCGCTCCCTGAAAGCCAGGAGCCTGCCCACAGCCGCCCTGGGCGCATCATTGTATATTTGCTCGAAAGACCTTGCCATAAGTGCCGCCTCCAATTAGAATGTATGTATAATATAGTATATGGCTTTTTTGCTCAGGTCAAGCTAATTCAAAATTACAGCGGGAGTAAAGACAACAGAAAAAATGGATTGTTATATTATGGAAAACAATATGCAAATAATCAACAGCGCCGCTCAGGCCATATATGCCTTGCGTCCTCCGGCCGTCATCGACGAGCTCGAACTGCAAAACATGGTGGCCGAAGCCTTTTCATCAAATAAAATAGAATATAAAAAAGAAGCCCTTTGCGGAAAAGGCTGCCGTGTGGACTTTTTGCTGAAAGGCGGTGTGGCCGTCGAAATCAAGGCCAGAAAAAGGCCCCGCAAAGTGCTGATGGAGCAGCTTTCCCGCTACTTCGGCTGCGAGGGCATAAGCGCAATTTTGCTGGTGACAAATGACGCAGCCCATCTGCCCGCCGAAATAAATGGCAAGCCCCTAATATATATCAACTTAAAGCGCCGTTGGGGGGTGGCGCTTTGAACGAACCCCTGAGCTTTGAAAATGATATCGACATCGACTATTACGAGGAGCCGCGGGAACCAAACTACCCGCCCTATCTCGCTGATATTCCGCCCAACGCTTTAACCCATGGCAGTCTTTCATATAACCGGCGGCAGAAATGCTTCGTTATAAAGGGCTCGCCAGAGGTCTGCCGCATGGCAAAGCTGCTTTTCCCCGGCTGCGAGGGCAGAACCAGGGACACCGCCCGCTTCGCCGCCAGCAGGCGCGTGGTGGGCAATCTCAACTGGCTGATGCTGCGCTATCCTCTGGAGATCGCCCAGCGTGACAGGGAGCTTTGGTTCTCCTGGCTGGACAAGACCCGCAGTTGGGCCATCAGGCGGCAGGAGGCGTCGCTGCATCCCATCGCCGTTTCGCCGGACGAAAGCGTATTCAGCGGCGAGCTGCGCCCCTTCCAGCAGGAGGGCGTGGGCTTCCTTTTGCAAAATGAGCGCGCTTTGCTGGCCGACGAGATGGGCCTTGGAAAGACTGTTCAGGCCCTTGCCTTTTTGGCCCACGAAAAACTTTTCCCCGCCATCGTGGTGGTGCCGCCCCATCTTATCCGCAACTGGCAGCGGGAGATTCGCCGCTTTCTCGTCATCGACGGCCGCGAGCCCGTCATCCATGAGATAAAGGGTCTAAAGCCCTATCCTCTGCCCCAGGCGGATATATACATAGTTCATTATCTGCTTTTGCGCAAATGGAAGCAGGAGCTGCCCAAGTATGGCTTTGCCTGTGCGGTTTTCGATGAAATCCAGGAATTGCGCCACAGCGGCACGGAGAAATACAGCGGCGCAAGCCTGCTTTCCGAAAGTTGCAAAAACGCCATCGGTCTTTCAGGCACGCCCATTTACAACCGCGGCGGCGAGATATGGAATGTTATAAACATACTTGAATTTCAAGCTCTTGGAAGCTGGGAGAGCTTTTCCCGCCAGTGGTGTCACGGCTATGGCAACAACATCGTCTCCAAGCCGGAGCTTCTGGGGGAGCATCTTAGGAACGAGGGGCTTATCCTTCGGCGCACCAAGGAAGAAGTGCTGCCGCAGTTGCCGCCCAAAAGACGGCTCGTCCACGAGGTGGATTTCTCCAGCAGCATATATGAAAGCGGCATGAAGGGCGTGAAGCTGCTGCTCACAAAGCTCAGCGAGGAGACAAATGATTCCCAGCGGGCGCTTTTGATCGACCAGATCAGCCGCATGGATAGGCAGGCCACCGGCCTTGCCAAGGCTGAGTATGTCTGCGCCTATGTCAGCACACTTGTGCAGGGCGGCGAAAAAGTGCTGCTGTTTGCCCACCATCATGCCGTGATGGACGCCTACAGGAAATATCTAAAGCCCTTAAGGCCTGTTTTCGTCACCGGCAGGGAAACGGGCGCCCAAAAGGACAAGGCCGTTGAAAGCTTTATGGGCGGAAAGACAGACATCTGCTGCATATCCCTTAGGGCCGCTTCAGGGCTGAACCTGCAGCGGGCAAGCTGCGTGGTATTCGGCGAGCTGGACTGGTCCCCGGCGGTGCACTCACAGGCGGAGGACCGCGCCCACAGGATGGGCCAGGATGACTCCGTCCTCTGCTACTATCTGGTGGCCGCCGAGGGCAGTGACAGGAACGTGCAGGATGCCTTGGGCCTTAAAGTCAGCCAGTTCACGGGGCTGATGGGCGACAGGCAAAAGGCCGAGGACGAGATCCTTCAAAGCGCCAAGCAGGCCAAGGATTACTTCGACGAGATCGCCGAAAGGCTAAGCGCACTCTAGCCGTTCCCATTAATATAAGCTTATTGAAGGGGATCATTTCTATGGGAACCAAAGATGAATATTATCAGCTTGTTTTAAAAAACCGTGAATTGGCGGCAGATCCCTCCGTCACCCGCTGCACCTGCCCCAACACCCTTTGCGACTGGCATGGCAAGTGCACAGAATGTGTCGCTATCATGGCGATCATGTGCCCTTCTGCCTTCAGCCAGTAATCAGCGGGAAGATCAAATCTCTTGCCGCTGCCGCCGAGATGGATGTCGCCCCAAAAAAGGGAACGCCGATAGAATACAGGCGCTATGTCGGGCAGCGCGATAAGGAAATAGAATAGCTGCGGGCAGCACCCCGGCGTTCTCCGTCAGACCGCCTGCTTTTCCCGCAGGGCGAAAAGAGCGATCGCGAAACCTGCAAAGCCCAGCAGCCCCACGCAGAATATGCCCACGCCCAAGTTGAACTCATCGCTTAAAATTCCCACCAACTGAGGCCCTATGTACATGCCCAGGGCATATATTGACTGGAAGAAGCCCATCGCCGCGCCGCGCTTTTCCGGTGATATATTCTTTATGGCCATGCCCATCATCAACGGGAACGAAAGGCCGTTGCCCATGCCCAATATGAATTGCAGCACGAACACCACCGGCACCGTTTTGCCGATAATAGGAATCAAGCAAGCAGCCGATGCGGTCATAGCCTGGCCGATCCAGATGCAATATCGCGGGGGCATTTTTTTTATCAAAATATTCGATGTTATAAGCGACATTATCGCCATGCCAAAAATTGATACGCTGTTTAAAAGGCCTTTTTGAAAGTCCGTTCCGCCTATCTCCATCAAAAGCTTGGGCGTAAAGCCGAAGGTTGTCCCCTGGTTTATGACTTGATACAGCACCGCAAGGCCGCTAACCACAAGAAGCTGCTTGTCGGTGCCCACCTTTAGAAGGTCCACAACCTTAAGGCTCTTTGATGTCTCGGGCCTTTTTTCCATTACGAAAAGGCTGAGCAAAACCGCAATCATGCCGGTTATCGCCGAAAACCAAAAGGGGCTCACGCTTCCCAGCCGCTCGGAAACCACTCCTCCAAGGAGCGTTGCGGTCATCTGGCCCAGGTTGTTGCATATCATGGCTGTAAGCATGGCCTTGGGCGCTTCATCGGCATCAAAATAGCTGGAAAAAAGCACAGTGAATGTCACCCATGCGCTGGCCGCCACGCCTGCAAGGCCTCGGAAGAAAAGCATGCCCACGGGGCCCCTCGAAAGGGCCAGGCCCATAGCGCTGATGGCGCTGACAGCGCAGCCCAGCACCACGAATATTTTCCTTCTGCCCAGCTTGTCGCTCAATATCCCAAGGGGAACTCTGAGCAAAAGCTGCGTCAGCCCATAGATACCGATGATGCTGCCAACCATTGTATCGCTTGCGCCTATAACCTTGCTGCTGTAGGAGGAAAGGTTTGGCACGTATACATACATGCTCATCCAGAACATAGAAATGACAATATAGAAAATTACAACGCGAAACCGCTTGATGGCCATATGATCTTACCCCCGAAAGTCTTAACATTCCAGTTATAGCACAATGTCAAGCATATATCAAGCGAGCGCCTTAAAAACGTTTTTTGTTTTTACGCCGATTTTACCCTGAGATAAAGTAAAACATGGTATAATAAGTTTAGCAATTTCCGAAGGAAATCGCGGGTCGGCGGGCGATACCCGTCATTTGCACGCCGACAAACATGGTATAATAAGTTTAGCAATTTCCGAAGGAAATCGCGGGCCGGCGGGCTTCGGCAACGGCCAAGAAAACGGTCAATCAAAACTGTAATAATTACTTATAAAAAACAGCTGGAGGTAAATGCATGTATAAAAGATCGGCAGATTTCAAGCGTGACGCACTGGACTCCCTTCGCGGCAAATGGGGCATCTCCCTGGTGGTTTCCCTCATAGTCGTGCTATTGGGCGGCGACTCATCCGGGAGCAGCTTTAGCTACAACTTATTTAACGGTCTTAACTCATCTACCGGCGGAAACTCAATCTTCATGGATAATTTCGCCGATAATTTCTCCGGCAATTTCCCCGACATAACCGCAGCCCCCTATTCTTATATACTGTCCAGCATTTTGGCCACATCCGCAATTGTGATATTTGTATTTTCTCTGGCCTGGTCCATCATCGGCGCCAGCGCAACACTGGGGCATAAGTTGTATTATACATCCCTCATAAGGCGCGAAGCCGTAAGGGTTGATATGATCTTCAGCCGCTTTACTATCTGGCTTAAGGCATGGGGGCTCAGCCTTTTCACAGGACTTTTCATCTTCCTTTGGTCGCTGCTACTGATTATTCCCGGCATAATTGCCGCCTACCGCTATTCAATGGCCCCCTACATAATGTCTGAAAACCCGGATATAGGCATCCGCGAAGCCGTTGACATCTCCAAGGATATGATGAACGGCAATAAGGGCCGCCTATTCGTGCTGGAATTAAGCTTCATAGGCTGGGCCATACTGGCTTCATTCACACTCGGCATAGGCTTTTTGTGGCTTAACCCATATATGGAAGCAGCAAGAGCCTCCTTCTATCTTGATGTCAGCGGCAGGGGCGCTGCGCCGAGCCCGGATTATCAGCCATAATTCTCCCGTTTTTCCGGAAAGCACTGCGGCGAAATAAAAGCCGCTTGCCCTTTAAGTATGCCAGCGAGGTGTCGATTTGATAAAAGCAATCACCGTGGATATGTTGGAAAAGTCCGGCGTGTTGGGTTTAATTTGGCGTGTTTTTGAAGAGTTTGAAGCGCCGGATTATACCGATGAAGGAATAAAGGAGTTTCAAAGCTTCATAGCGGCGCAGTCCGTGAAAGAGCGAATGAGCCGCCGGGAACTGCTGTTTTGGGGCTGTTGGCGCGATAATAGGCTTGTTGGAGCCATAGCTACAAGACCCCCTTGCCATATCTCGCTTTTGTTTGTGGATAAGGAATACCACCGAAGGGGTATCGCAAAAAGCCTTTTCCGCACGGCGGTCGGCTTCTATATCGAAAACAGTTCCTTTGATAAAATGACTGTAAATTCATCGCCGTACGCAGTGGAAGTTTACCGCAGGCTGGGCTTTGTGGATACGGACAGCGAGCAAATAGTAAACGGCCTTCGCTTTACCCCCATGAGGCACACTTTTCGGTCTTCCAATGGCAAGCCCTTGCCACAGAATGCAAAATAGCGCGCGCTTATCGCTGCATTATGGCATTATAAAAAACGGCGGAGTTTCCCCCGCCGTTTTTGCGTTTTTGCGTTTTTGTTTTATTCGCTCTGCTTTCTTGCTATTATCTGCAGCCAGAGATGATCAAAGTATATGTCGCCTTCCCTTGCGTAGGGCTCAAATCCGGTCTTTTCACCGCCGCAGATTTCATCCTCCATCGCCGCCGTGATAAACCGACGCGTTGCCTCCGGCGTTTTAGTCAGCTCCAGCCAATCCGCAAGCTTCACGGGCACGCGGATCATCTCGCAGTGTTCCATCTGCATACCATGTCTTCGCGCCATATCTGTGAATTCCTCCCTCGCAAGGCAGCGCACATGCGAGGGGTCCCGCAGCCTTTCAAGGGAATCGGCAGTCTTTCGCAGGGATTCCTCCCGCGCCTCCATGTCCACAACAGCGAGCCTTCCGCCTTCCTTCAGCACCCGGTGCATCTCGCTAAAAGGAGCCTTGGCATCCTCAAAATGGTGAAATGCCAGCCGGGATACCACCACATCAAAGCTCCCACCCGCAAAGGGCAGTTCCTCTGCAAGACCGTTTACATAGACCGCATTGCTGATGCCGGCTTTCTCCCCTTCCCTTCTGCCCACCTCCAGCATGGCCTCGGTTGAATCCAGCTCCACTATTTCCTTGACATGGGGCGCAATCTCTCTGCCGAAGGCGCAGGTTCCCGCTGCGACTTCAAGGACGATATCGCTCTTTAATAGTGCCATATTGTTGATCACGAAGCGGCTGTGCTCCTCACGCGAAAATGATTTTTGGTATTGATCAAAGCTCTCGGCCTGCTTTGTGAACTCCTCACGGATCTTTTCCATATGGCTTTTCATATTGCCAATCCATCCTTTTCATATATACAGCAAACCAGAGGCGCAGTTATCTCCTGAAAAGCCCGGCGATCCAGTTTCCGATGGCGGCAAAAGTTTCGCCCACCTTGCCAACAAATTCAGTCACCTTTGACTGGGCCCTTGCCGCTGTGCTGACCGTGTTGAGTATGCCCTGAAGCTGGGCGGCGATATCCTCCGCGCTCATGTCCAGCGAGCAAAACTTCAGCAGGAGATTCGCCACCTGGTCGATTTGGGCGTCGGTAAGGCTTATGTTCATGCGCTGGGCCATGTCCACCACAGCGGGGCGTATTGTTTCAATATTGTCCCAGCCGTTGTCGATAACCATCTTTTTAAGGTCGGCGATGAGCCTGACCGCTTCCTGCGAGCCGATGAATTCCGCCAGCTCGCCCGAAAGCAGCAGTTCCTCGCTTGCAACAGCCTTGGCCACCGAATCCAAAGTGATGTTGGCCGCCACTTCATATGCCTTGAATATCCCCGCAAGAGCCGCCGTTCCGGAAACATTCGTCGGCGCGGCGATAATAACATCCGCGTTTTCCACACCGGCGGTGATAAGCGCCGAGGCGTACATTGCATCGGTGATATAGGTGATGTTGTGGCTCTTTACCTTTATACCGGAGCCTTCCTCCAAGAGATTGACCCTGGCGCTTGAAATAGAGCGGCTACCGATCTTATCCGCCGACACCAGCCCGCCGAGAAGTGCTTTTTCGTCATCTATGGTGACATATAGCACCTGGTCGGCCTCCTGGGCGGAGCTGAAACCCAGAAGCCCCAGCACTTTTCCCCGCTGGCTTTCGCTCAGGTCATTGCCCAAAACCAGCATACCGCCGGACTGCGCCCCTGCAAGGGCCGGCGCCATCAGCAGCGCCATCGCAAGCAGACAGCACAGAACCCTAAATTGCGTTTTCATTTTTTTCATTTCTTTCATTTTTTCTTTTTTACACTCCATTAATTCATTGGTTTACCCATCACTAAAAACGACCGTCCTTTGAGAAATGTTGCCAAGAACGTTTATCGCAGCCTTTTACCGCCCATTTTTTATCGTTCGTTTTTGTTGATTTTCATTTTAATTGGTGTATAATTTATTCGTATATATTAGCTTGACAGCCGAACAAGGAGGCCAACATGGCAAGAGAAACTTTCAAGAACTATCTCCATTACGACAAAATCTTCTCTCTGGTATCGGAAATTTTCCAAAAAGCGGGCCTGAGCAAGGAGCACGCCGATGCGGTGACCGACAACTTTCTGATGGCAGACCTTCGGGGCATTTCATCCCATGGCATAAGCCGGATGATGGTCTACTGCACCAGGGTCGCAAACGGGCTCATAAACCCCAACCCCGATATCAGAATCGTCAAGGAGGCCCCCGCCGCCGTTACCTTCGATGGCGACAACGGCATGGGCGTTGTGGTAAGCACTCTCGCCATGGAGGACTGCATCGCCCGGGCGGAGAAATACGGCATCGCAGCAGCAGCCGTGCGCAACTCCAACCACTACGGCATTGCCGCCTATTACGCCTTTATGGCCGCCGAAAAGGGCATGATCGGCATGTCTTTCACAACAGCGCCGCCCTCCATCGCTCCCTGGGGAGGAATGGAGCCCATGTTCGGCACAAATCCCATATGCATAGTCGTCCCGGCGAAAAAGTACCGGCCGCTTGTGTTCGACGCGGCCACATCGGTAGTGGCAAGGGGCAAAATCAACCTGGCCGATATTGAGGGCACGGACATCCCCGAGGGCTGGGCTGTCACAAAGGATGGCTATCCCACCACCGATCCCAAGGAGGCCTTAAGCGGCGTGATGCTCCCCTTCGGCACATATAAGGGCAGCGCGCTGACGATGATGGTAGCCATAATGTGCAGCGAGCTTTCCGCCGGCCTATCCAATCCTGATCTGCCCAATCTTTACGGCAACATGAAGCAAAAGCAGGATGTGGGCCATTTCTTCGTGGCACTGGATGTCTCCAAGTTCACCGACTATGATGATTTTACCCAAAGAATAGACAGCCTTATCGACAGGATAAAGGCAAACCCCGTCCGCCCGGATGTGGAACGCCTGTATTATTCAGGCGAGATAGAATACGAGAATGAGGACTTCTTCCGCGAGAATGGCATCGGCTGCGGCGACGGCGTCCTCAATGATATCAGGATCCTGTGCGAGAAATTCGGCATCCCCACAGAGCGCGTGACCGACTGCATAAAAAAAGCATAAAAAAATGAAAATGGTTTTTATGGCCTACTTGCCAGGCAGCATGGAAGCTGTAGACTTTTATTGCAAAGCTTTTAATGCGTCTGCGAAAAATTGTTTCAAGGCCAATGACGGCGATAATTTTTATGCACATGCGGAAATTGTTATAAACAATAAAACCGTCTTGGCGATAAGCGATATTTTAACAATAAAGGATACACCGCGTTATATTGCAGACTTTGAAAGAAAAAACAACATGCAGTTCTGGCTGAATTTTGACGACGAGCAATCTTTAACTGCCGCTTACCATGCGCTGAAAGAAAAGGCGCAGATCCATTGCCCGTTGGCTCCGTGCGAGTGGTGCAGTCAAATGACAGATTTAACGGATAAGTTTGGCATCCGCTGGCTTTTAACTTATGGTCATTAAAGAACGCTGCTGTAGGCAAAGCGGAGGGTAGCCCTCCGCTTTTTTCTATATCTGCGCTTTGTCGACATCTTTCATCACATGCTTCATCAGCAAGGGCTGTATCTCCGGGTATGTCAGCCTTTCCGGCCCCGGAAACTCGTCCAGCAAGAATACCTGGGCGATTTCGCTCTCCGGCAGCGGGCCAAGTTCCTCGATCTCCGCGAAAAACAGCGCCCCCATGGCCCCGGCTCCGTCCGGCCTTTTAACGCTATACTCGCATATGAACGTTAGCCTGCTCCTTGTCGCTCCCGTTTCCTCGTACAGCTCCCTCCCTGCGGCCTGCATGGGGCTTTCCCCCTCCTCGATATGGCCGCCGGGAACCTCCAAAGTCTGCCTATCCCTGTGACGGCAAAGCACCCACTTGCCTTCGTGCCTGGCGATTATAACCGCGTAAATAAGATCAAGCCCCTGTGCTTCCTGATAAAATGATACCTCTATGCCGTTTTTCATGCCGCTGTTTATGGCATACACCTTCCTTCTGATAAACTTACCCCCGATTATAGGCCCAGCCCGGCAACCGCCAACGCAGTTGACATAAACCGCACCATAGTATACCATTTATTACTGGAAGCGAAAAGGCTTATCGTAAAGATAAGCCTTAATTTGCGGGAGGGCATATGGCGCGTTTTATGGCTGCTTTTAAGAGAAATCCTTTGTTTGCAACACTGATCAATCTCAGGGGGAATCCAAGGGCCTGTGTTTATACTGAGCCGCTTTGGGGCATACCCTTCAGCTTGTACACGCCTTATGCAACACTTTTCATGTTCTCGCTCGGGGTCAGGGATGCCCAGATCGGCCTTTTGACATCTATAGGCATGGTGCTTCAGGTCTTCACTTCACTTTGGGGAGGCGTCGCTTCAGATAAAATGGGCCGCAAGCGCACTACATTCATATTCGACGTTCTTGCCTGGTCGGTGCCCTGCCTGCTCTGGGCTTTTTCGCAGAACTTTTGGTGGTTCTTGATCGCCGCAATCTTCAACTCCATGGATAAAATCACCCATAACTCCTGGAACTGCCTTCTGGTTGAGGACGCAGAGCCCAACAAGCTGGTGGATATTTACACCTGGGTGACCGTCTCCGGCCTTCTGGCAGTGTTTTTTGCGCCGATATCCGGGGTTTTGGTCAGAAATTTTTCCCTCATACCGGTCGTTCGCATCCTTTATTTCTTTTCGTTTATCTTTATGACACTTAAGTTCGTGGTACTGAACCGCATGGCCACCGAAACCAGGCAGGGCCTTAGCCGAATGGAGGAAACCAAAAATAAGTCATCCTGGCAGATGCTGAAGGAATACAAGGGTTTGCTTTTGGAAATACTTGCGTCCAAGCCGGCGTTGGCGGTGCTTTTGCTAATGTTCATCACCAACACAACCAGCATGGTGATAACCACTTTCTTCCCGATTTATGTCACAAAAAACCTGCTGATACCCGAGGAATGGATCGCCTATTTCCCCATGGCCCGGGCCGCAATAATGATCTTCTTCATACTCTGGCTTCAAGGCGCCATAAACCGTCTGCCCTTCCAGCCGGTGATGATCGCCGGGGTCATATTCTACATCGCGGGGCTGGTGGCGCTGCTGCTGACGCCCTCCGGCAGCCTGGGGGTGCTGGCGATATATGTGGTCTGCGAGTCAATAGGCCATGCATTGCTTTTCCCCAGAAAGGACTCTATTCTAATACTATTCGTAGACCCCCAAAAGCGCGCCAGAGTTCAGGGGCTCCTCCTGGTCTTGATGATAGCTCTCACCGCGCCCTTCGGCTGGCTGACGGGCCTAATGTCCGAGGCCAACAGAGTTCTTCCGTTCATTTTCAGCATCGCTCTGTTCATCATCTGCGGGGTTTTCATCATCTTTTCAAAGGAAATGCAAAAGCTGGACAGCAAGTCCTCTTAGGAAAGCGCGGGGCATTTTTCCCCAAGAAAGAAAGCTTCCTGCGAGCATCATCAAAACCCCCAGCACTAATTAAACCCGCTAAAGCGACGACAGAAAGGCTTGCGTCTCCTGCGGGCTGCGCAGGATGATTTTCTTCATCCCTTTGCATTTTGCAAGCTTGTCCATAATCCTGACCCGAGGCCCCACAGCAAAGCCCCAAACATATTTCAAAAAAGCGATGTCAATCTTTTCCTTGCATCCGGGAGCCATATCCGGGCGCGTCCGCCCCAAGTGTAACGCGCATCTTTTCAATACCCTGAAAAGACACAGGGTTCGGCCGTAATCCAGAAAGATTACCGTGTCTGCCAACCCAAGCCTTATTTCAATGCTGCCGCCATAGTTGCCGTCCGCAATCCATTCTTTGCCCTCCAGCAGCTTTTTCTGTTTTTCCTTCCATTCCTCCCTCGGGGTTTCAACCCATCCGGCCTTCCAAAACTCTCTGTCCAGGTGTATGACAGGCAGGCCTGTGATATCCCTTAGTTTTAAGGCCAGCGTCGATTTGCCGCTGCCGGGCGAACCGATAATCATTATTCTTTTTCCAAGCATAGCCTCGTCATCTCCCTTTCCAGCCCTCCTTTTTAACTCTATAAATACGGACCAAAAATGAAAAAGGCCGGAAGAAGTCGCCCGGCCTCTATTCTGCTCTCACCGCAGCCTCTTATAGAATGGAATGCAAAACTTTTTCGGCTTTGGCCCAAGCGCCCTATTTCGCATACCCCTTGGGGTTTTCGCCATGCCAATGCCAGGCGCTTTGTATTATTTCTTTTAATCCCAGCTCCGGCTGCCAGCCCAGCACCTCTTTAGCCCTCAGGTTTGACGCCACCAAAGTGGAAGAATCCCCCGCCCGCCTCGGCGATATCCTTGCGGGGATTTCCTTGCCGGTTATCTCCCTTGCCTGTTCCACAATCTCCTTCACAGAAAAGCCGCTGCCGCTGCCCAGATTGAATATTCCGCTTTCCTTCTTTGAGGAAAGATGCTCGTATGCCAGCAAATGGGCTCTGACCAAATCCAGTATATGGATATAGTCGCGGATGCAGCTGCCGTCAGGTGTGGGATAATCATCGCCGAATATTTCAACGTAATCCCTCTGGCCCAGCGCCGCCTTCAGCACATTGGGGATCAGATGAGTTTCAGGGGAGTGGTCCTCGCCTATGCCTGCGGCGTTGTCAGCGCCGGCGGCGTTAAAATACCGCAATGCGGCATATTTTATGCCGTATGCCTCGTCGCACCATTTCAGCATCTTTTCGATTGCCAGCTTGGTTTCGCCATATGGGTTTGTGGGCGAGGTCTGTGCATCCTCGGCGATGGGCATCGCCTTTTGTTCGCCGTAGGTGGCCGCAGTGGACGAAAACACTATCTTCGACACCCCAAATTCTCTCATCACATCCAGCATCTCGATGGCGCCCACCACATTGTTGGAATAATATTTCAGCGGATCCGCCGCACTTTCAGGCACCAGCGAAAAAGCCGCAAAATCTATCACTCCGTCTATTTCGTTTTCGCTGAATATCTCCCGCAGAAATTTCCTGTCGCGAAGATCTCCTTCGAGAAGCCTTGCGCCCTTTACGGCCTCACTGTGGCCTGTCACAAGACTGTCGGCCACTATGGACTCATAGCCCGCCCGCAAAAGACAGGCCACCATATGGCTGCCTATGTATCCCGCGCCGCCAGCCACCAAAATTTTCTTGGTCAATCTATAGCCCCCCATCTATATACAATATAATCAGTTGTCACCCTGAGGTTTATTCCGCTTCAAATGCGGCCTTAACGCTTTTAAACCCCGCGCCCAGAAAGTCAATGTCGGTTTGCATCATAACTAAGGTCAGGTCATCGTAAAACATTTTAAGCATGGGCGCACCGGCATGCAGGCCGAAAGCCTTGCCATGCTTTTTGCAGGCTGCAGCCACATGCTTGATAGCATCCAGCTCGATGGGGTTCATCAGATCGCCGGGAATGCCCAAAGACAGCGAAAGATCATTCGGCCCCACCAGCAAAGCATCCACGCCCTCGGTTGCGGCGATTGCGTCAGCGTTGTCGATTGCCGCCTTTGTCTCGATCTGAGCTATGCTTATCACCTTTTCGTTGTTGCTGTGCATAATGTCCACATGCCTGCCGCCGGAAACATAGTCTATATATGCTATGCCCGAGGAGAAACCACGGTTCCCCAAGGGTTGATATTTTGAATATGCCACCAGCTCCCGGGCCATCTCAGGGGTTGAGAGCATGGGAACCATCACGCCATGAGCACCTTGGTCCAGCGCCCGGGAGATATACTGTTTTTCAAGGTTGGGCACCCGCAAAAAGCTGCTGAGCCCAAGAGCGTTGCCGGTAATAAACAGATCGTGGAGGGTTTCCATGGTGTAGTTGGAATGCTCGCAGTCGTACATCACGAAATCAAGACCGCTGTTCTTGGCGATATAGCACACCGCCGGGTTTCGAACAACCCTTATCATAGTCCCGTAAATCTTCTGCCCCGCCCTCAGCTTTTCCTTAAGCATCATATTCTGCCATCCTTTCATAGCCGCATTTTTCCTATGCCTCTATATTAACATCATAAAAAATAAATTAAAAGACCAATCAATTGTTTTTATATAATAGGAACGTGGTCGCATTTACTAAGGCCTTCTTAAGGACTAAAAACCATCAGTGAAAAATGCGCTGCACCCGTTGGCCAAGGGCGCTGGTCAGCCCGCAGCCTTCATCATCGCCTATGAGCAGCGCCACCTCCTGGGAGGAAAGAAAGTTGCCCATACCGTCATAGCCGAAGAATGTGACCTCATCGTCCACCCGGCAATCGATTCCCGTGACGTCGATAAAGCACTGGTCCATGCAACAGCCAATAAGACGCCCGCGCCGACCACCCAACAGAACAGGCGCGCCCGCTTCAGCAAGCCTTTGGTTCAGCCCGTCGCCATAGCCCACCCCAACCACAGCTATCACGCTATCCTTTTCAAGCAAAATGCCTCGGCCGTAACCAAGCCTGCTGCCGGCCTTCAACGTCCGCACATGGGTGATGAAACCGCGCCATGAGGCCACCTCTGCCACGCCCCCCACCGGATTCGTGGGGTGGTTCATATAAAGCCTTCGCCCTATGCGCACCGCGTCCAGATTATACTGTGGAAAATGCTCGCTGGCGGCGCTGCCTGATATGTGCAGCCGGGGCAAAGCTATTCCTGCCGCCCTAAGCTGGCTTACCCCCTGCATGAAGGCTTCGAATTGTTCTTTTGTTCTTTCAGCGTCGGAAATGTCCGCAAAGTGAGAAAACGCGCCAGTGACGAGAACATGCTCTGCATTTTCATTCAGCTCTTGGATAAGGCCGGCCAGTTCTTCGCCGGGCCTAAGGCCCACTCGGTGCAGACCCGTCTCGATCTTCACCTCCACCTTGGCTATAGTCCCCCGCTGCGAGGCTTCCAGCGCCAAATCGGCTGCAAGGCCCGGCCTTACCGCCGCAACGGTAAGGTCATTTTCTATTGCCACCCGGTTCAAAAAGGAAGGGCAGCCTCCCATGACCAAAATCTCCCTGCCGATGCCCGAGCGGCGAAGCTCCGCTCCCTCGGCGATCTGGGCCACCGCCATGGTTTTTATTTCATCGAACTGCGCCAAAACCGCCGCTACCTGCAGCAGCCCCAGGCCGAATGCATTGTCCTTCAAAACCGCTATCAATGCGGTTTCATCGCCGATTTCATCCAAAATGCAGCGTATATTATTGCATAATAAGCTTTGATCAATTAGAAGATAAGAATTGCTCACAATGTTTTCTATATTCTGCATTTGTTGCATAAGACTCTCCTTCGAGCCGGCCCAAAAGGGCAAATTCACTCCCTTAAACGGCCTTCACCAGTATATTTCTTTCACCATTTTAGCGCAAAACCCCGTTTTTGCATAGACCGGCTTTAATTAAAGCGCCCTTTACCCGTGAATACACTCTCTTTCCATTATCGGTTGACACTGTATATTAAATCGGATATAATTTATAATTATCCAGAAAGTATTTTAGGAAACTTTAGGAAACAAGGAGAATTTGATCATGAGAAAGTTTATAACGCTGGCACTGGCGCTGATAATTGCAGTTTCACTGGCGGCATGCTCCCAAGGCGGAAACAGCGCTGCGGGCGGCGAAGGCCAAAACGCCGCTGAGAAACTGGTTTTCGGCACCTCCGCAGACTATCCCCCCTTTGAGTTTCACATCCTTCAGGACGGCGAGGACAAGATCGTCGGCTTTGAGGTGGCGCTTGCCTACCGGATCGCCGAGGATATGGGCCGTCCCCTGGAAGTTGTGGACATGAACTTCGATAATCTGCTGACGCTGATGGCCAAGGGCGACTGCGATTTCGTAATCGCCGCCATGGAGGCCACCCCGGAACGGCTGGAGTCATCCTCCGCCTCCGACCCCTATTACACGGATCTGCCCGCCATGATCCTCACCAAAAAGGCGAACCTGGACCAGTACACATCGCTTGATTCCTTCTCCGGCAAGACCGTAGGCGCACAAAGCGGCAGCACCAAGGTGGACATAATCACCGACGAAATGCCCGGCGCCGAGCCCTTGGTGATGGCCTCCGTTGTGGACCTGGTGAACAACCTTGTCTACGACAAATGCGACGCTCTCGTGCTGGACGGCGCTGTCGCCCTACAGTATGCCGATGCCAACTCTGACCTGGCCGTGGTCGAGGCCGTTCCTCTTGGAGACGCGCTGCCCTACTGCGTTTGGGTCGCCAAGGATGATCCCCTGGGACTTCTGCCCGGCATAAACGAAACCATCGCGAAGGTGCTTTCAGACGGCTCCATGGAAAAATTCATCGAAGAGGCTGACAAGCTGCTGGCGGAAGGCCAGAATTAATTTGCCAAGCACCGGACATACCGCCGGACTTTAGGCCGACATAATTTAGTCAACGCATACACATAAGGAATGCGCCGTGCAGATGGGCTTAGCCTTATTTGCACGGCCATATTACTGTCATGGCTTTTACGCCTTTTATCAATCCTGCTTTTAGAAAGAGGCTTTAGCATGGGCGACAATATTTTCACTTTTCTCATCGATCCCGGCCCGGCAAGTTTTTTCAACTTCAAGTTCTTGCCTAAGTACGCCTTTTATTTCGTTCAAGGCGTTGAATATACATTGCTGCTTTCGGTGGTATCCGTGCTGCTGGCCATTATCCCGGCGCTTGTGCTGGCGCTGATGCGCTTGAGCAAGGTGCGCATTGTCAGGATGATCTCCGGCGCATATATCGCGGTTTTCCGCTCGACGCCCTTGCTTGTCCAACTGGCGATCATATATTTCGGCGTCTTTTACATCATACAGGTGCCATCCTACAGGCTCTTCGGCTTCATACCGCTTAAGCAGTTCGTGCCGGCCGTGGTTGCCCTTTCCCTTAACAGCGCATCATATGTGGCGGAAATCTTCCGGGCGGGCATACTGGCTGTTGATATCGGCCAGACCGAGGCCGCCAGAAGCCTTGGCCTTAGCCCCTGGCAGGCAATGCGGCTGGTGGTTTTGCCCCAGGCCATAAAGAACATACTCCCCGCCCTTGCAAACGAAGTGGTAACCATGGTTAAGGAGTCCTCCATCTGCTCCGCCTACGGCATGATGGAACTGATGTGGGCCGCCAAAACCGTGGCCAGCACCACCCATATATCCGTTGGCTCATATGTTTTCATCGCCCTGATATATTTCTGCATAAACTATACAGCCAGCAAGGGCATCGAGGTTATAGAAAGGAGGATGCGCCGTGGCGACAAGCGATAATCTTGAAAAATCAAAAATCAATGTGATAATTTGCGTGGAGGGCCTTACGAAGGAATACAACAAGGGCACTATAAAGGCCCTGCAAAACTGCTCCCTTGAGATCACAAGGGGCGAGGTGGTGTCCATAATCGGCCCGTCCGGCTCCGGAAAATCCACCCTTCTTCGCTGTTTAAACCTTATGGAGGCTCCTGACTCCGGCCATGTTTTCGTTGATGGCATAGACATAACGCAAAAAAACATAGACATCGATCTTTACCGCCGCAAGATGGGCATGGTCTTTCAGCATTTCAATCTTTTCCCCCACATGACGGTGCTTAAAAACATCACCCTTGCGCCGGTGCAGCTCAAGCTCAAGACAAGAAAAGAAGCGCACCGGAAGGCCATGGAGCTGTTGGAGAGAATCGGCCTTACGGACAAGGCAAACGAATATCCCTCCCGTCTTTCAGGCGGACAGAAGCAGCGCATCGCAATCATCCGCGCT
Organism: Christensenellales bacterium; assembly: GCA_050942895.1. Classification (GTDB taxonomy): domain Bacteria; phylum Bacillota; class Clostridia; order Christensenellales; family UBA1750; genus JBNRMR01. Next base: position 45,498 of record JBMNOE010000004.1, on the reverse strand, counting down.
TTGGCTATGGAGCCGGAGATAATGCTCTTTGACGAGCCCACCTCCGCCCTGGACCCGGAAATGGTGGGCGAAGTGCTGGACCTGATGAAGGCCCTGGCAAGGGACGGAATGACGATGGCCGTTGTCACCCACGAGATGGGCTTCGCCAGAGAAGTGGCCAACCGGGTGGTTTTCATGGATGGCGGCGCAATACTGGAAGTGAACGAGCCCCGCGCCCTGCTGGACAATCCCCAGAAGCAGCGCACAAAGGAGTTTTTATCTAAGGTGCTGTAATCGAATAAGAAAAGCTCAAAAAGGCGGCAAGGTTCATCCTGGCCGCCCTTTATTATCATGACTGTCATTCGCTGTACTGTAATCGTCGGGAATCCTGATATATGCTCTTATATGAGAATCCTTGCTGCGCTCAATCAATCCGGAAAAATTGTTGATATTCCCTTCCGCGACTAAGATCGAAGCGCCCTTATCTTCAACGACTATCCCGATATGATCGTGTTCTTTATCTTCAAACACTCTGTCGAATAGGACGATATCACCCGCGCTGGGAGAAAAATCGATTTCTCCGGCGGGATAATAAGCGATATTGGGATCGCCTTTCGCCCATTCTTCCCAAGCTCCGCAGCCCGCAAGATTGCAGGACTTGCATTCCTTTGGCCTGATCGGAATTGTGAATCCCGCTTTAGCGCAGCAATAATAAACGAAGGCGGCGCACCAGTTTCCGTCCGCCTCATCCATGGACCATTTAGGGAACGGACTTATAATTGGCTGTATATTGGGCTCGGTTTTCATCACCTTGCCATGAAAGCAGCTCAGCGCCTCCTTTTTAGCCGTATCGGCCAGGTGTCGGCGTGTACTCATATGCGCCTCCTCAAACATTTTTTGATCGCCAAGGGCTTCTTGAAGGTTCCGACCCTTTCGGAGACTTTCTTCCGCGCCGGCAGACGGGCTTTAAATTGTTTTTCATAGCAGGCAAAGGCTGTTCAGCCTTTTCCGAAGTCCGCCCACGCCCTCCACGCGGAAGGACTTCATGCCCGCCTGCTCCCCCGCCCGCACATTTTCTTCCCTGTCGTCGAAGTATAGGATCTCCTCAGGGCTTACGCCAAGGGCATCTGTCACATGTCTATAAACGAGGGCGTCCGGCTTCCTCCGTCCGATTTCGTAAGAAAGAAAGCAATGCTCAAAATGCTTGTCTATTCTGGTTCTTTTGCGCAGACTCTCCCACTGGGAGGGGTTTGTGTCCGTCAGGCAGGCAAGCGTCAGCCCAGAGATTGCCAGAACTTTCAGCAGTTTTTCAGCACCGGGATAAAATCCCTTTAGGAATAGGTCGAACTCGGCCATGAACTCATCCGCCGACAAACCCGTTTCCTCCAAGCGAAGCTCCTTCATTATGCCCCGGGCAAACTCATCGCGGCTGCAAAGGCCGCTTTCAAACAGGCGCAGGTATCGGGACTTGGCCCACCGCTCCGCGATCTCGTCATAATCTATCGCCCCCTGCGCCAATGTATACAGCCTTTGCGCCGATACGACTTCAATCAGCACACCGCCCAAATCCAGCAATATTATTCTGTCTTTCAATCCCAAAACTCCCCTTTACGAAGGAAAACTTATCCCCAGCTTTTTTATTTTCGCCAGCAAAAACTGGGCGCAAAGGCCGGTGAAAAGGCCGCCCGCCATGGCGGAAGCCGTCAGCAAGGGGGCATATGCAAACACTGAAAAACTGCCCATAACCAATGCCGCCGCCGCCAATTGCCCGATGATATGCCCCACAGCCCCCGCCACGCTCAAAGCCCAAAGCTGTTTTTCCGACAGCCATAAAATCAGCAGAGCACATACGGCGAAGCTCATTGCGCCCCCGGCCGCGCTGTATATCAGCCCCACCCCCCTGCCGGAAAAGATGCCCCCCAGCAAAATCCTTGCCAGCAGCACCAGGCCCGCATCCCTCCTGGACATGGCCGCCATCAGCACCACCGTCACAATATTTGCAAGGCCCAGCTTTATGCCCGGCACCGGCGAAAGCCCCGGAAGCAGCGACTCGATAAAGTGCATCAAAAGAGCCGTCGCCGTAAATACGGCCAAGACCGCCAGCTTCTTTGCGCTCATCCCCGCCCCTTTCACATTCTACCTCCCTGAAACCGCATCCACGACTTTTTCTCCTTCGCCGCGGGCAGGCTTTATCTCCACCATTATTCTGTTTGGCAGACAGATTATCGGCAGGCCGCCCTCTCCGGTTTTGCCTTGCCTCACGCAAAGCTGGTCCGGGCAATCTGCGCTGTGCATCGATATCGCGCCCTTTTCCACCAGCAATATGTTCCCCGGCGATACTTCCAGCAAATATGCCTCCTCAGCCTCGCTCAGATCTATCACTGCGAATATCTCGCCGTCAAGGCTCACATGGGCAAATGCCCCCCCGCCGCCGGGAAAGCGGAAAAGAGTCGCCGCCATAGCCGCCGCAAAAAGCGCCGCAAAAAATATTATCAAAAACCTTGTGCTGATTTTCCGCCGCTCTACCATGTCATCCGCCTATCATTTCCATAGAATACGCCTTGTTTTCATGGCTGATCATGCCCTCAAGCCCGGGCGTGTACAGGAGTTTCCCCTCATCGGTTATCAGTATGAAATCAATCTCCCATCCGGCGCTTTCAGATATATTTTCAGCCGCTTCAAGGGATTTTTCCGCGCCCAGCACAAAGAAGGCCGTTGAAAGGGCGTCCGCCACGGCTGAATCAGAGCAGATCACTGTGGCCGAAAGCAGCCCGCTTCGGGAAGGATATCCCGTTTGGGGATCTATTATATGATGGTAGACTTCCCCGCCCTCCTCAAAATAACGCTGATAGGCCCCTGATGTCACAACCGCCGTGCTCACCCCGGCGGCGATCTCAACCACCGCCGCATATGCCGACTTGTCCAGCGGATCCTGAATAGCCACACGCCAGGGCTTCCCCCCGGGCTTTTCGCCAAAGGTCTGCACATTGCCACCCAGCGAAATCACCGCCCCTTTGATATCATGCTCCGCCGCAAGCTGCGCCAAAACGCCCGCTGCATAGCCCTTTGCGATTGCCCCCAGATCAATCATAGCGCCTTTTTCCAGTGTGATCTCATCGCCATCAACCCTGACTTTTTCATGACCTATTAGGGGCAGCAGCCCGGCGATCTCGCCCTCTCCCGGCACACGGTTTTCACCGCCAAAGCCCCATGCGCGGACTATGGGCGCGATGGTTATGTCAAAAGCGCCGCCGGTCATGAGTGAAATTTCCTTCGACATGGCGATTATCTTAAGCAGCTCCGGCTCCGACCGGACAGCTTTTCCCTGGGCGGAGTTGATCTCATGCACGCCGCTGTTTTCATCAAAGGCTGAAAGCAGCCTTTCCAGCCGTAATAGCTCCCTCTCAAAATCGGCGATAGCAGCTTCGGCCTCTTTTCCGTAGACAGTCAGCACCGCCACCGTGTCCATAGCGAAAACCCTCGCCGTTTTTTCATCTGGAACAGATGGCATTGAAAAAAAGGAGCATCCCAAAAGGCCCGCGCAAAGGCACAGGCAAAGACAAAAGCAAAGAACAGCCGCAAGCCGTTTCCACATAAAAAAACCTCCACAGAAAGCGCCGCTATCGCTTCCTGTGGATTTATCATAATATTGTTTTTAAAAAATGGCAATAGCCCAGATTATGCAGGGGAGATTTCCATGGCGGAAAGTTCGTAGGCGGTGCGCTGCTCGACTTCGCCGCTGTCAAGCTTTTTCTGGTACTCTCTGCTTTGGAAGCGGCCCTTTATCATCAGCTCCTGTCCGGCGAAGAACTCCGCGCTGGCCCCGGCGTATACCCCCCATGCTATCACCGGTATGACATCGCTTTTTCCAAACCCTCTGGGCACGCTCACCAAAAGGTCGCAGATGTCCCTGCCGAGGGGTGTGCGCCTTATTATCGGCGGCTTTAAAAGACAGCCCGCGATGCTGACCGTGTTTGACGATTCCGGCTCCCCAAAGACCGGCTGAAGGCATTTGCAGAAAACCGAAAGGCACAGCCTGTTGCGCTCGCCGTCAAAATGCCTGTAGCTTCTGAGCTGGCCTGTCACCAATATGCTCTGCCCTTCCTCGATACCTTGAGGGCAAAGGGAGGCAGGCACGGTGAGGGGCAGCAGGTCGGCTATGCCCGAAAGCCTGGCGACGCTCAAAGTCATCGAATAAAAGCTTTCGCCCCTGAATGAGTGGCTGAACTTGGCCGGATAAAGCACCTCGCCCATTAGATTGACGCTGTTTAAAAAGTTCGAGCGAACTTCCTCTGCATACATCATTGCACCACCGCCCGCATCATGCCGGTGTGGTCCACATAAAAGTCCCCCTCCAGCAGAAGATCTCCCACATTCATGACCTGATAGCCATTGTTTTGAAACCATGTGAGTATCAGCGGCAGCGCCTCCAAGATATGGTCTGAGTTATTGTGGAACAGCACCAGATCCCCCGGCTGCACGTTCTTAGTCACCTGGCTCACCATGGACTGAACCCCCAGGTTCTTCCAGTCCAGGCTGTCGGTGTTCCATTGGGTCACCTCGTAGCCGGCGCCCCTCAAAACCCTTACCATTTCATCGTTATAATCGCCGTATGGCGGGCGGAAAAGCCTTGTTCTAACCCCCGTCAGCTTCTCGATCTTGTCCGTGCAGGTGTTCACCTCCAGCAGCATCTGCTCTGCTGTGAGGGTTGTCATCTTCGGGTGAGTTGAGCTGTGATTGCCCAGTTCAAAGCCCCGTTCATTTATTTCCTGCACCTTCTCGGGGTATTTATCCACCCAAAACCCCACCAGATAAAATGTGGCCTGGACATCGTATTCCTCAAGAATGTCCATTATGCCGCTGGTCTTGTCGGCCCCCCAGGCGGCGTCAAAGCTGATGGCGACCTTTTTTTCATCCGTCTCCACCCGGTAAATGGGTATCTGTCTTTCACTGCCGCTGCCGGACACCGTCTGCGTCTGGGCAGGCGCTTCCGGCAAGAACGTGCTCACCCCCGCAAAGAGGATCAGCGCCGCTCCCAGCATGGTCAGGCTCCTCATGGCCAGACCGCCCTTTTCCAAGCGGAACCTTTTTCTGGCAGAGGGCGCCCTTCTCATTCCCTCCCTCTTTCGCCTGCCCGATTCAATTTCTTCCCTTAGTTCATCCAAAGAAAAGCCCATGCTACGCCTCCATCATCTGTTCATTTGATGATTAAGCATATGCATGAGCCTTCATTATATACTGAACATGCTGATTTTTTGCTGGCTTATCCCAAAGTTATGCTGCCGAAAAACTTTGGTGAATGGAACTGTGGCTTTTCGGTTTTGATATCGCTCCAGGCCATCTTGTGGTTGAGATAATCGCCGTGGCCGCATTTGTAGAAGTTCGCCCGCCAGACAGCGCCGCTTTTCAGCTCACAGCCGGGGAAGTACCGCTCTAAAACCGACCGTGGCACGGTGTAGCTCACCTGCCAGAAAGGGCCTTTGAAATCGCTGTGGTTTTCGCGGCTAAGGCTGGTGCGGATATCAAACTCGCGGTCGGTTTCGCTCCTTTCAATGAACTGCATCTCATTGGGTCCTGGCCTGTTCTTCGCCAGAAAGGTGCCTATGGCGTTGATCTCAAAATTAGCGTAGTGGGGGCTTCCCTCCGGCCATGGGCTTACGAAGAACTCAACGCAGCTATCCAGGCTCACGGGGTCGTTTTTGTTGAAATGATTTATGACCACCTGATCTTCCCAGACCGTGAAACCGATATGAATGCCCGCGCCGTCGTAGCATATGCGCCCCTCCACCTTCGGGTCATAGCCGCTGTCCTCCCAGGGGTGTATGGCGATATCAAAAGGCTCCACTGCATCTGTGAAAAGTGCCTCCCGCCCCGCATTCTTAACCGTCATAGACTTTTTTGCGCCCATATTCGCATCATTCCTCCTTCTTCTTCTGCCCCGCAGGCCCCTGCCAGGAACGCAGCTTCAGCAAAGTGCGCTCGACGGCATCCCGCGAACCGCCCCAGGGCTTATCCTTGTTGCGGTAATCAAACTTTAGGGTGAACCACTCCAGCTCTTTTTCAATGCGGGCGATATTCTCCCTCTGCGCGCCAACCAGAGCCGATGTGAACTCCCTGTGCTTCGCGCCCATCAGACAGCTTGCGCCGGCGTCCAAAAGCTGGGAATAATGCTTCAGGCAAAAGCCCTTTGAGCCCCTGAAAGCCTTTTGAAACTCCTTCTCGTTTTCCCACATGGCCACCACCGTTTTCACATAGCGGTCCATTGTGCTTTTAAGCCTGGAGCAGATGTAGCAGTCGTCGATCCTTGTGCGGGCGATGGCGGCAATGTCATGAGTCATGGCGACGGACGGAGCGCTTTTCGTCACCGCTCTTGCGGCCCTCTCCAGCCCTCTTTTTTTGGAATCGATCTCCATCTGGACAGCCAGCTCTTTTTCCTGTTTGTCCAGCTCGGCGATTATTTCCTTTATATGCGAGTGCATCATCAGCGCCAGCCCCAGCCGGTTTTGCTGGGCATAAAGCTGGCTTAAATGCTCCCCGCAAAAGCCCTGCTTGTTCACCTGCACCCTTGTGTCCGGCTCCATAACCGAGCCGCCCAGCGACCTTTCAACGAACTCGCTTTCGCATTTATTGTAAATATCGCAAAGGGGGCATTCACCTGCCGCCTTAAAAGCGTCCCAAATTGGAATTGTGTCTATATGGTACTTCATATTATCTTCCCTTCATAAGGATTTCTCCTTTTCCCAATGTTTTTTAATAATTCTGTTTAACATTCCTGCTATTGGGTTAATTATATCAGAGCGCCGGCCCAGGCACAACAACAGCGATGCCGTTAAGCTGAATAAAGATGGTTATAACTGCCAAAGATATAGCATAACAATATACAAAGAGAGGTGTAATTATATGCAAAAGAGACGCAGAGGAACGCGCCCTTATCGCAGGGTGTCCAGAGTATACCGCCAGCGGGCCGGCAGGTCATTTTGGTTTGGCGTCCTCGTGACCGCAGGAATAGCCGCCTACACCGCCCTTGCCGGGCTTTTCGGCGTGTTCTTGGCGGACAAGGTGTTTTTGCCCCTGAACATCGGCGAAGCAAGCGCCTCGGCAACAACGCCGCCCGTGCTTTTGCCCCATCAGCCGGAGAACTCTGCCTCGCCGATCGCAAGTTCTCCCTCGCCTTCGTCTTCGCCCGGCGTCAGCGTCGTCAGCGATCTGGTTTTTCCAAGGCTGGACTTTTACGCCCTTCAGGTGGGAGCCTTTTCCTCCCTTGAAACCGCCCAAATCGAGGCCGATGCCATCCGCCAGCGGGGTGCCTGCGGCTATATACTCTATGATGTGCGCTACAGGGTCTTTGCAAACATATATTTAAGCGAAAGCGAAGCCCGCAGCGTTAAGGCGAACCTGATGGAAGAAAACGCAATCGACAGCTATATCTACAGCGGCGCCATCCCAATGGTGGAGTTGACCGTCACCGCCCCCCAGGAAAAAATTAACACCATCACAGCCGGCTATGAAGCCTGGCGCAGCTCTTTGGATCTTATGCGCAAGCTGTCAGACCTCGTTGACAAGGGAGATATGCAGCCCTCCGAGGCCGCAGACGAGCTTTTTAAGAGCCTTGATCTTTTGAAAAGCAGCCATGAAGCCCTGTCCCTTGAAACCGGCGTGGACGATGAAAGCAGGGTTTTAGAGGGCCTTCGCTCCCTTTTGGATGGCATGATCGCCAAAACGGATAGCTTTTACAGGGCAAATATTACTGATACTATAGCATTTAGCGCGGCAATCAAGTATAATTACACTGAAGCTATATTTGAGTATAGAGAATATATCAGCGCCATATCCGCCGGCTTCAATTGATTCACCGGATCATGGCATCATTCTTCTAAAGGCAAAAAACAAAGAGGTGAAGCTATGACCCTTAACGAAATAGTAAAATTGCTGGATGCAACCGTGCTTTCGGGCAGCCCCTCCCTTGATCAGAGGGTGGACTGCGCCTTTGCTTCAGATCTGATGAGCGACGTGCTTGCATATGTGAAGGAAAACACGGTGCTTTTGACAGGGCTGATAAACAAGCAGTCCATCAGAACAGCAGAAATGCTGGATCTGCCCTGCATCGTATTCGTTCGGGGAAAGAGGCCCGACAGCGACTCCATCGCCCTGGCGCAGGAGCTGGACCTGCCTCTTTTGTGCACCTGCTTCACCATGTATGAGGCCTGCGGCCGGCTTTTCGCCGCCGGAATGCCCAGCGCGAAATTGGGTTGAAGATATGCGGATAACTGAAAAATTTCAAGTGAAGGCCATGGACTTTTCCGCCGCCGGGCAGCCTTCAGCCATGGTCAAGCGCAAGCTGAAACAGCTCGGCATAGACTCTTCCATCATCCGGAAGGTATCCATCGCCACATATGAGGCGGAAATAAACCTGGTAATACATTCATACGGCGGCGAAATCGAATGCGGGATTTCACCCAGCGAGATAATGATCACCGTACGTGACGAGGGCCCAGGAATCCCCGATGTCAAAGAGGCGATGAGAGAAGGGTTTTCCACGGCCTCCGACGAAGCCAGGGACATGGGCTTTGGCGCAGGCATGGGGCTTCCGAACATGAGCCGCAACGCTGACAAGTTCAGCATCGAGTCACAGGTGGGCAAGGGCACTGTAATCACAATGGCGTTCGAATTGGCGTAAGGGGGCTACATATGGACTACTTCCACTCCGTAACTCTGGATAAGGATCGCTGCATCGGCTGCACCAACTGCCTGAAGCGCTGTCCCACCGAGGCCATAAGAATAAGGGAGAACAAGGCCGTGATACTGAATGAGCGCTGCATAGACTGCGGCGAATGCATCAGGGCCTGCCCTTCTCATGCCAAAGTTGCCATAACCGACCCTTTGGACATAATAAAAAAATTCAAGCACTCCATCGCCTTGCCGGCAGCCTCCCTTTTCCCTCAGTTTAAGGATGTCTACGACGCAAGCATAATAATCGAAGGGCTCTACGGCCTGGGCTTTGACCATGTTTTTGAAAGCGCCATCGGCGCCGGCATGATTTCAAGGGCAATAAAAGCAAAGAGAGAAGGCGGCATCCCCAGGGATTCGCTGCCCCTCATCTCCTCCGCCTGTCCGGCCATCGTAAGGCTGATACAGGTGAGCTATCCTTCGCTGATAGGCAACATAGTTGATCTTATATCGCCGATGGAAGCTGCAGCCAGGGTCGCAAGGGATGAATATTGCACTAAAACCGGCGCTAAGCCCGAGGATGTGGGCGTCATCTATATCACCCCATGCAGCGCAAAGATGACCGCAATAAAGACCGCCCCCGGCATGGAAAAGTCCGGCATCGACGGCGCCATATCAATCCAGAGCATTTACGGCCCCCTCGTTTCAACCATGCGCAAGGGCGGAAACCGCCAGATCCGCCGTGCCAGCGCTGCTGACATGGGCTGGGCTGTTTACGGCGGCGAGAACAGCTCTTTGGGCATTGAAAACTCCCTGGCGGTGGACGGCATAGTCAACGTCATCCATTGTCTGGAGGAAATCGACAATCTCAACTTCAGCGACCTTGAATATTTCGAGGGCAGGGCTTGCACGGGCGGCTGCGTCGGCGGGCCTCTCACCGTTGAAAACAGCTTCGTCGCCGGAAACAGGATGCGCAGGATGGCCGAGTCCGCCCCTGAGGACAACAACGACGATCTGGCTGCCTATGGCCTGGAGCAGCTTTCTTTCACGAAAAAGCTTATGCCCAGCAATATATTCCAGTTTGACGGCACTATGAACGAGCGCCTTGCACAGATGGACAAGATGGGCCGCATCGCCGCAAAGCTGCCCGGGCTGGACTGCGGCTCCTGCGGTTCCCCCACCTGCAAGACATTGGCGGAGGACATCGTGCGCGGCTTTGCGACCGAGCTTAACTGCATATTCAAAATGAAGGACAGGGTGGCGGTTTTAGCCCAGCAGATGCTCAAGATAAGCGACTCTACCCGCTTTTTGAAGGGCAACGGCACAGGTGCAGGCGGCGCAATCTCCGGCGATGACGATGATATCTGACTTAGCCCTGACAATGCATAAATAACCCCATCTTATTAATAAAACAAACAGACCTTTGGTCTGTTTGTTTGCTTGTACGGCTGCCCGGCGTTTAAAAAGGGCTTTTGGGTATTAGGCAGCTTATTTTCGTGCCTTCGTTCACCGTGCTTTCAATCTCTATCTTTCCCTTGTGGTGCTCCACTATATGCTTGACAATCGAAAGGCCCAGGCCGGTGTCCCCCGTCTTCTTAGAGCGGGATTTATCCACCCTGTAGAAGCGCTCAAACACCCGGCCCAGATGCTCCCCGGGTATTCCTATGCCCGTATCGCTGACAGTAGCGCTGCAAAACGCGCCTTTGTTTTCTATGTCAATAACAACCTTGCCGCCCATTCGATTATACTTTATGGCGTTTTCCACCAGATTATAAAGAAGCTCGTCGATCATCCTGATGTTGGCGCGCACATGGCAGGGATTGCCCTTCACCAGCTCAACCAAAACACCGCGCATCTCCGCCTGCTCCTGGAGGTTTATTATCACCGATTCGGCGACTTCACGCATATCAAAGCGCACCATGTCGTTAGCGGCGTTGTCCTCATCAAATCTGGAGAGCTGGATGATATCGTCAATTAGATGTATCAGCCTTCTTGCCTGGCTGCTTATCTTCTCCCCAAAACGGCGTGTATCCTCCTGCTTGGCCGTTCCATTGGCTATCATCTCCGAAAGAGCCGATATTGTGGTAAGGGGCGTTTTAAGCTCGTGGGAAACATTGGCAGAAAATTCTTTGCGATGGGTCTCCGCCTTGAAGCTGTCCGTCACATCAATAAAAAGTACCACGGCCCCGCCGGTTTGCGCAGGATTGCAGTGAACGCTGTATATCCGGTCCTTCTTTTTCAGCACTGCCTCAGTCTGCTCCCCTTTTAAAGCGCTGTCGACGCCATCCAGCACCACGCGATCGCGGCAAGCTTGTATCAATTGCTTACCCTGTGCGTCCCCAACCTCCAAAAGGGAGGCAACGCTCCTGTTTGCCAGCAATATCACTCCGCTTTCATCCAGCAAAAGCAAGCCCTCGCGCATGTTTTCAGTGATGATGGTGATGGTGTCCGATCGGTTTTCCAGGTCTGAAAGCTGGGCTGTCAGTTCCTTTTTTTGCGCCTCTATCTTCCTGACGAAGGGCAGAAGCTCGTCGTATGATCCGGTCTCCGGATTGTCCGGATCTATTAAATTTATGGGCGCAACTATCCGCTTTGTGAGCTTATCGGCAGTTATAAAGCTGATGATCACCGCCGCTATCAGACAGAGGATCATTATGGGTATCATGCGGTATATCATCGAATATATGGTATCGATCGTCAGCGCCGCCCTGATTACATTGCCGTCGTTCAGCCTTATCGCATAGTAATAGGTGACCTTGCCGAGTGTCTGGGAAAGGCGCTCGCTCTCGCCTGCCCCATATTTTAAAGCATCCTGCACCTCCGGGCGATCCAGGTGATTGTCCAGCTCGGCTGATGCGGTCTGATTGTCAAAAAGCACCTCTCCTGATTTGCTTATTAGGCTTACCCGCAGCGTCTTGAAGCTCTCTTTTATTTTGTCATCACCAAGCTGACTCCATACCACAAGGCTTAAAACGGAAAAAATCAGAAGTATGAAAACCATAAATATACTTATGGCGCGGAATATGCGCTTGCTCAAGCTAATCACTCCCCGATTTTATAGCCCACATTTCTAACCGTTTTTATGTGGCTTCCAGCCTGCCCCAGCTTTTGACGCAATGTTTTTATATGCATATCGACAGTTCTGCTTTCTCCTTCGTAATCGTAGCCCCACACAGCGTCCATCAGCTTATCCCGGCTCAGGACAATATCCACGTTCAGCAAAAGATAATGCAAAAGCTCAAACTCGCGAAATGTCAGCAGAACATCCTCGCCGTCGGCTTTCACAACATGCCTTTCGTTGTCCAGAACGATGCCCTTATATGTGAGCTTTGCCTGGCGCTCCGATTGCTCTCCCGATCGCCGAAGTACGGCATTTATCCTGGCGATAAGCTCCGTCACGCCGAAGGGCTTGGGTATGTAGTCGTCCGCACCCATATTAAGACCCTTCACCTTGTCCGTCTCGCTGCCCTTCGCCGTCAACATTATCACGGGGATTTTATTATATGCCGAATGGGCGCGAAGCCGCTTTAATATGGTCAGGCCATCGTCCCCTGGGAGCATTATGTCCAGCAAAACCATGCTGGGAAGCTCCTGGCTTTTTTCTATATCAGCGAAGAATGCGCCGCCATCCTCGAAGCCCTTGCAGACAAAGCCGCCCGCCTCCAGAGCATAGATAACCAGCTCGCGGATATCGTCGTCATCTTCGACAATCACAACTCTATTCATCTAAGCGCCTCTTTTCAATCATTTCTTTTAACCGCTTTTTTCCCCATTGTGCTGACCGGTGATTGAAAACTCCACCCATTCGGCGATATTGACCGCATGATCGCCGATGCGCTCGAAGTATTTCGATATCATCAGAAGATCCATCGCCTGAGAGGCGCTTGAGCGGTCCGTCTGTATCAGCTCAATAAGATCCTCTTTCACCTCGGTAAAAAGCCCGTCGACCACATCATCATAGTCAATTACTTTCCTGGCAAGGGCCAAGTCCCTTTTGACGAAGGCGTTTATGCTCTCCGTCACCATTTTTGAGGTCGCAGTAGCCATCTGAGGAATGTGCGCCATCTTCTGCACCAGAGTTCCATCAGTAAGGTAGAGGGATATTTCGGCGATATCAGCCGCCTGATCACCTATGCGTTCCATGTCCGTAATCATCTTAAGGGCGGCAGAAATAAGCCTTAAGTCCCTTGCCACCGGCTGCTGGCGGAGCAACAGTTTAAGGCACAGAGCCTCGATGTCCTTCTCTTTTTGGTCTATCTCAACGTCAAACAAAATAGCTTTTCGCGCTGTCTCAGGATCCTGACTTTGCAGCGCCTCTATCGCCGTGGCAATAGACAGCTCAATCCATGAGCCCATCTCTATCAGCTGATTGTTCAAATCAGACAACTGCTCGTCAAACCTACCACGCATTATCCGAACCTCCCTGTGATATAGTCCTCGCTTCTTTGATCCTTGGGCATTGAAAACATCTGCTCCGTGGTGCCGTATTCCACCAGCTCTCCCAAAAGGAAAAAGCCCGTCTTGTCCGAAACTCTGACCGCTTGCTGCATATTATGGGTAACTATAATTACAGTATAGTTCTTTTTAAGCTCCATTAGCAAGTCCTCTATTTTTGAGGTCGATATTGGGTCCAGCGCGGATGTTGGCTCGTCCATTAAAATCACCTCTGGGTCCACCGCCAGCGCCCTTGCGATGCAAAGCCTTTGCTGCTGGCCTCCTGAAAGAGAAAGGGCGCTCTTTCTGAGCCTATCCTTGACTTCATCCCATATGGCAGCGTCATGCAGCGATCTTTCAACGATTTCATCCAGCTTGTGCTTGGACTTAATGCCATGGGTGCGCGGCCCGAAGGCGATGTTATCATACACGCTCATTGGAAAAGGATTGGGCTTTTGAAAGACCATGCCCACCTTCTTGCGCAGCTTGTTGATGTCCGGATACTGGTGGTATATATCCTCGCCGTCCAGAAGTATCTCCCCCGTCACGCGGCAGCCTTCAATCAGGTCGTTCATTCTGTTAAGGGTCTTAAGCAAAGTGGACTTTCCGCAGCCCGAAGGCCCAATGAAGGCGGTGATTTCACCCGCCTGTATGTCCATCGTTATGTTGTGAAGCGCCTTAAAATCAGTATACCATAGTTCCACATTATTTATTTTAAATTTTTCCATTTTTTCATCTACCCCTTTGTGATGCGCTTGGCCAGAGCGGCCGAAAGCGCATTTATTCCCATTACAACCACCAGGAGCACCACTGCCGTGGCGTATGCCTGCCCGGTGTAAAGCCCCTCGCTTGAAAGGGCGTACATGTGAACGGCCAGCGTACGGCCAGAGTTCATCATGGTTTTGGGTATTCTCGCCACTGTTCCCGCAGTGTATATAAGCGCCGCACTCTCGCCGACTATCCTGCCTATTGCCAGGATTATCCCCGCTAAAATTCCCGGCACAGCCGAGGGTAAAACGATCCTAAACACGGTGCGCAGCCGCCCGGCGCCAAGACCAAATGAGCCCTCCCTATAGGAGTCTGGCACGGATTTGAGGCTTTCCTCCGCGGTGCGCATTATCAGCGGCAGTATCATTATCGAAATTGTAAACGTACCCGCCAGCAGCGAAAATCCCCAGCCCAACCATGTCACGAAGAATAGAAGGCCGAAAAGCCCGTATACTATTGAGGGTATTCCCGAAAGGGTTTCTGCAGTTATCCGCACCAGTTTCACCAGCCGGCTGCCCCTCTTGGCGTATTCCACCAGATATATGGCGGTAAAAAGCCCCAGTGGCACCGATATTATCAGGGCCGCGGCCACCATCGCAATGGTGGTTACCATGGCGGGCATCAGAGAAACGTTTTCGGAATTATAGTTCCAAGCAAAAAGAGACGGCTTTATATATGGGATTCCGTTCACCAAAATGTAGACGATCAAAAAGAACAGCGCCAGAAAGGTGATGCCGGCCGCGCCCCATGTGATCAAAAACAAAAACCAATCCATAGGCTTTTTCCGCTTAACGAAGGCGAATGTCTTTCCCGCAAATGAGTTTGAAGCATTCCTCACTTAGCTCCCCCCTTCCTGAGCGCCGAAAATGACAGGTTGATTATCAGTATAAATATAAAGAGCACAACACCGGTGGCTATCAGGGCTTCCCTGTGAAGTTCTGCCGCGTAGCCCATTTCGATAACTATGTTTGCAGTCAGCGTCCTGACGCCTTTTAGAATTCCCGCAGGCATCCGCGCCTGGTTTCCCGCCACCATTATAACCGCCATGGTCTCGCCGATCGCCCGTCCAATGGCCAGCACCACCGCCGATAGCACCCCCGACTTCGCCGCCGGCAGCACCACTGCAAACACAGATCTTTCGTGGCTGGCCCCAAGGGCGACTGCTCCATCGTATATTTCCTCGGGGACAGCCCTTATCGAGGTTTCGGTGATGCCAATGATAGTGGGCAATATCATAAGGCCCAGAAGGACCGAAGCCGCAAGCATACTGGTGCCCGTTCCCCCAAAGATGGTTCTTATGATCGGAACGATGAGCACCAGCCCAAAAAAGCCGTAAACCACCGAAGGTATACCCGCAAGCAGCTCGACCGCGGGCTTGAGCACCTTGTATATGGGCTTGGGGCAAACCTTCGCCATGAATACGGCTGTCAATATTCCTATGGGAACTCCTATCACTATCGCTCCTGCCGTCACATATATGCTTCCCATTATCATAGGCAGAATTCCAAATGATGGAGGCACGTTGTTTGGAGACCAGTCTTTGCCCAAAAGAAAGTCCAGCACGCCTATCTTTCCTATTGCAGGCAGTCCGTTTGCAAAGAGGAAGATGCAGATCAGCGCTACTGCCAAGATTGACACCAGCGCTGCTGCAATAAAGACAAGCTTCATGAAACCTTCTTTAATTGCCTGTTTATTCATTAATCTCATTCCATTTCGTAATTTCGCCTACGAATATTCCCTTCACCTGATCGGAGCTGATGTTGGTCAGGGGGTTTTCAGGGTTCGCGATAACTGCGATGCCATCTATGGCGATAACGAGAGCATTAAGTTTTTCAAGCTCGCTGGCCTTCAGGGCGCGGCTGGCCATTCCAATTTCCGCAGTGCCGTCTATGGCGGCGGTCATTCCGGCGCTGGAACCAGTCATCTGAATTTCGATGGTCGCATCGGGGTTAATCGCCTGATAGGCCTCCGAAAGCTTTTCCATAAGGGGACCCACAGAAGTGGAGCCAGCCACGGTGATCGTTCCGGCGGGCTTGGTGCCTGCATAGGCAGATGCATTTGCATCAACAGCGATATAGCTGGCGGAAACAATCTCCTGACCTTCCTTGGACATAATGAAGCTGATTAAGTCCTGGGCCAGCTCGGAAATATCGCCCTGGGTAGCGATGTTAAAGGGTCTGGAAATTCCATACTTGCCGCTGATCAGGTTTTCGCTGGTGGCTTCGGCGCCGTCCACCGCAAGGGTCTTAACAGTGTTGTTCAGTGAACCGAAGGAAACATAGCCGATTGAATAGGTATCGCCGGCGACGCTCTGGAGCATGACGTCGGTCTTGTTGACTATGGTCGCTTCCTTTGTGGTCATGTCCCTGGTGCCGCTGTCGTCGCTGACTTCAATTCCGAACAGCTCTATGAAAGCGCCGCGGGTACCGCTGCCGTCCTCGCGGGAGATGACGACAATATCCCTGCTTGTGTCAAAGCCGCCGGCGGGGCTGGCATTTGGGGTTCCTCCGCCTGCGCAGGCAGCCAGTACTACTGCCATCAGCAAAAACGATGCAACAATGCCGATAATTTTCCTCATTATTATTATGCCTCCATAATTGTTTGGATTAATAGCTGTCACAAGCTACATCACGATAATAAAAAAATGTCGTAAAAAGAAAAGACAGCGGCTTGTAAAAAGCAAGTAAAATCTTGTTTTGCTTAAATTTAGCTGTTTTTCCCGTTTCTTCGCGTTTATTTCACTGTCGCGGTGCTTTTCCAACTTTACTAAATCAACAGTTTTTATTCATTCACCCCGAGCCGGCCACTCTGCCCTTGCAAAACAGCGCCTTGACAAAGAAGCTCCCCACGGATATAATTCTCTTATATTTCGTGTATTATCCTGTTCGCGTCGAAGGGGAAAACGCACGGGAACGCTGCTAAAGAGAACGGCCGCTTGGTGCAAGGCCGCGTATGCGTTCGTGCTGCTCGCCCCGGAGCGAATACGCCGGCCTGCGTTATCGGGCATAAAGAGGGTTCCGGCCGCTGCGGCGGCTTGGCCAATGCGGAGTGGCACCGCGGATTTTCCGTCTCCCAAGAGGAGGCGTTATTTTTTTATTTTCCGTCATTTTCGTTTTTTTATGTTTTTTACTTTTATACCCAATATAGCAAATATTTTTTCATGCATTATTTTTACTGCTAAACCATTACTACTATTTATAGCCAATAGAGCCGCTGGAGCAAGCCTCTGCCAATATGCGGCGGACTAGGAGAAGATCATGTGCAAGGAATATTCACCCGATAATTTCGAAAAAAAATGGCAGGACATATGGGATGCCGAGCAACCTTTCAAGGCCGAAAGCAAGAGCGACAAGCCCAAGTTTTACGCCCTTGTGGAGTTTCCCTATCCCTCCGGGGAAGGGCTGCATGTGGGCCATCCCAGGCCATACACCGCCATGGACATGATCGCCCGCAAAAGGCGCATGGAGGGCTACAACGTCCTTTTCCCCATCGGATGGGATGCCTTCGGCCTGCCCACTGAAAATTACGCCATCAAAAACAGGATTCACCCCCGCATAGTTACCCAGAATAATATCAACCGTTTCAGGGGCCAGCTCAAGCGCATAGGCTTCTCATTCGACTATTCAAGGGAAGTGAACACCACCGACCCCAACTACTACAGGTGGACCCAGTGGATTTTCCTGCGGCTTCTGGAAAAAGGTCTGGCCTATAAGGCCCATATGAACATAAACTGGTGCACCTCCTGCAAGGTGGGCCTGGCCAACGAAGAAGTGGTTGGCGGCGCTTGCGAGCGCTGCGGCGGCGAAGTCACCCACAAGCAGAAAAGCCAGTGGATGCTGAAAATTACCGACTACGCCCAAAGGCTGCTGGACGGCCTTGACAGCGTTGACTATATTGAGCGGGTGAAAAGGGCGCAGATCAACTGGATCGGCCGCTCCGAGGGTGCCGAGGTGGATTTTTCAGTCCAAGGCGCGGACATGACTCTGCGGGTCTTCACCACCCGCCCCGATACCCTTTTCGGCGCGACATATATGGTCATATCGCCGGAGCATCCTCTGATAACCGATCTCGCTGGCCGCATAGAAAACATTGGCGAGATAAACGACTACAAGTCTGTTTCAGCCAAAAAGAGCGATTTTGAGCGCAGTGAGCTGAATAAGGAAAAGACCGGCGTTGAGATAAAGGGCATTAAGGCAGTAAATCCCGTTAACGGGCAGCCGATCCCCATATGGACGTCGGACTATGTTCTGATGGGCTACGGCACAGGCGCAATTATGGCTGTGCCCGGCCACGACGAGAGGGACTACGAGTTCGCAAAAAAGTTTGGCCTGCCCATCGTCGAGGTTGTAGCCGGCGGGAATATCACCGAGGAGGCCTACACCGATATCGACGACGGCGTGATGGTGAACAGCGGCTTCCTTAATGGCATGAAGGTGGAGGATGCAAAAAAGGCGATCACAGCATTCCTTGCCGAAAAGGGCCTTGGCGAGGGAAAGATAAACTACAAGCTGCGGGACTGGGTCTTTGCCCGCCAGCGCTACTGGGGCGAGCCCATACCCGTGATCTGGTGCGATGACTGCGGCTGCGTTCCCCTTAATGACGAAGATCTGCCTTTGGTTTTGCCGGAGGTTGAAAATTATATGCCCACCGACACGGGCGAATCCCCCCTTTCAGCCATAGATGACTGGGTGAACGTGCCCTGCCCCAATTGCGGCAAGCCCGCAAAGCGCGAAACGGACACCATGCCCCAGTGGGCCGGTTCATCCTGGTACTTTCTGCGCTACATGGATCCGGACTGCGACGAAGCCTTTGCATCAAAAGAGGCCCTTGAATACTGGCAGAACGTTGACTGGTACAACGGCGGCATGGAGCATGCCACGCTGCACCTGCTCTATTCCCGGTTCTGGCATCAGTTCCTCTACGATATCGGCGCCGTTCCCACGCCCGAACCCTATGCTAAGCGCACCGCCCACGCCTTTATCCTTGGCGCTAACGGCGAGAAGATGAGCAAATCAAGGGGGAATGTAATCAACCCGGATGATGTTATAAAGGAAATCGGCGCGGATGCCTTCCGCACATATGTGATGTTCATGGGCGCTTTCGATCAGGAGATCCCCTGGTCCACCAACGGCGCAAAGGGCTGCCGCCGGTTTTTGGAAAGAGTCTGGCGCCTTCAGGAGATGCTTACTGAGGACGAGGGCGTTTCAGCCGACATGAAGCCAGCTTTGCACGCCATGATAAAAAAAGTGAGCGAGGACATTGAGCGCATGAAGTTCAACACCGCCATCGCCGCCATGATGTCCTTCGTCAACGACATATACGCTAAGGGAAGCATCACAAAGGGCGAGCTTAAAGCCTTCCTGCCCCTGCTTTCCACCTGCGCGCCCCATATCGCAGAGGAGCTTTGGCACATGGTAACAAAGGGCGCCAAGGGCCTTGTTTGCACTCAGAGCTGGCCCCAGTACGACCCTGCCGCCCTTAAACAGGACGAGGTGGAGATCGCCGTGCAGGTACTGGGCAAGCTGCGGGCAAGGCTGATGCTGCCCACAGACGCCACACAGGAGCAGGCAAGGGAGATCATACTTGCAAACGAGACCATCGCTTCGCTGGTTGAGGGGAAGTCAATAAAGAAATTCATCTATATTCCCGGAAGGCTGGCAAACATCGTAGTATAATGGCATAACAACTGTTCTTAACAATTGAGGTTTAAAATGCACATAGCAAATATGAACAACTTAACAAGCCTTCAGCGCAGACAGGCCGCACAGATACTAAGCGAGAGCCTGCCCAGGGGCTGGTCCACCCTATCGGAAGCGGTGCAGGCAATCGACGAGCTGCTGCGCCCGGGCAACACTATGCTGGCCGCCATGGAGGGCAGCGAGGTGGTGGGCTGGGGCGGCATCATCCCCCAGTACGACGGCCGGGTTTTCGAGCTGCATCCCCTGTGCGTGAGGGAGGATATGCGCCGCAAGGGCTATGGCGCAGTCATCGTCCGTTCCTTGGAAAACGCCGCAAGAGCGCAGGGCGGGCTCACCATATACCTGGGCGCTGATGATGAAAACGAGCCTGGGGAAACCTCTTTTTCAAGCGTTGACCTATACTTTAACCTGCCTGCACATATGATGAACTTCGAGCCCGGCAGCCACCAGAGCGCTTTTTATCTGCGCCAGGGCTACAGCGTAATCGGGGTGATCCCCGACGCAAACGGCCCGGGCAAGCCTGACATACTTTTCGGCAAAAAGCTCTAAACAAAAAAACAAATATTGCTTAAGTAGATAACAAGCTCCCAAACATGCTTTGCCGCCTGTTCGGGAGCGCTTTATGTGTTCTTAATTAAGGAAACGAACTCTCCGGACCCCTCGAAGCAAGACACTGTGGATGTCATATTGTATGGGTAGCACCGGTTCGCGCATGGGCCTCGCCGGAGGGCTGTCCCACCCCGTAGATCGCCTCTGACATAGGCGCTATCTTTTCCTCAAACTTTCGTGTGGCGGCAAAGTCCCCCGCCTTCAACGCCTTCCATGCCTGGGTAATCAGCTCAGGTATGCAGCCGGCAAAGCCAATCAATGCACCGTCCACGCCGGGGTACATGCTGGTCAGGAGATATTCATCATGGCAGGTGATGATCGAAAGCTTGGGCGCTTTTTCCCGCAATATGCGGATATCACGTTCGTAGACGGCCTGCTGGCGTGTGCCGATCTTCAGGCATTTCACATTGGGGATCCGGGCCAACTCCACGATGGTGTCCACATCGTAGAAAGCTTTCGTTGCGAAGGGATACAGGTGGATGACTATGCCGATATCGATCGCTTCAGCGATCCTTCTGAAGTGGTTGACAACCATGCTGCGGTTCATACCGAAGCGCAGCCATATGTGGGGCGGCATCAACAAAATGCCGTCCGCGCCTGCTGCCTGAGCCGCTTTCGCTTCGTCGATGGCGGTCATGGTGCCCTCGGAACAGACGCCGGATATTACCATCGATCTGCTTCCGATTTCATCTGCTACAATACTAGTGATCTGCGCACGCTCTTCAAGGCTCATGGAGGTAATCTCGCCTGTATGACCGTTGGTGACAACGCCGCCAATCTCATCAAAATCTGCCAGCCAGGAAACGTACCTGCGCAGCTCAGGCTCGTTCACAGAGTAATCGTCCTTCAAAGGAATGCAGATGGCCGGGAAGATGGATTTCCAGTTGATATTTTTAGGCATTTTAGGCATAGTTCAATTCTCCTTTTGTTTTTTATCGAAGTTCCTGAGGCAACTCCACTTCGAACAACTGTGCAAAGCCGCTCTTGTCCGAGGTGAATACCACCTTTTCCCCGTCCGGTGAAAACCGTGGATGCGGGTGAGTATGCTGCGGCGCGTACACCTGTATGGGGCCGTCATCATACGGAAAGGGTTCTGCCCAGTGGGCGCCCAGGCTGGTGGCCTGAGGGCGGCATAGCAGCCCGCCCTTGGCGTTTTGTGCATCGACATCACAGAGCATCAAGCCCCGGTCGGGGAAGTTGGTGTCGGCCACTATCCGTGTCCCCTGGTCGTTTGCAATGGCATGCCAGGCGTTGAAGGAGGCAATCCTGCGAACGGCGCCTGTTTCCACGTTCACGGCTAAAATCCCCTTGGGCCAGTCCACCAGCGATAATTCCTTGCGCCCGGGAATCCAGGATTCGTGGGTGATCCACTGCTTTGCGGCGGCGTCGCGCTGAAAGGTTCGCCGAGCTTGACCTGTTTTCCGGTTTAAAACCCAGACCCGGTCGGTCAACGGGCCTGCGAAGAAAAGGAGACTATGATCGTCCGGGCAAAACTGCATGTGGGAGACCATGGGCCCGGTGTATTCCTTCGCCCAAACGCCGGCCTGCCTGTCGTATATCCAAATAGAGTAACCATCCCGGTCGACTATGCGAATGGCCCAGAACCGCCCGCAGGCGCTGACTGCGGTGGTGCCGGGTGTAATCGGCGTTGTGCCTGGGTTTATGGCTCCCCCTGACAACTCAGCGACCTTACCGCCGTCCAGCAAGACCTCCGTTTTGCCGGTTACCGCATCGGTGCAAAGAGCGCAGCCGTCAGCGATATAGTAAACTAAGTTCTCCCAGGGATGCACCGACCATTCGTTCAATGCCGCCACATCGGAAAGCTGGTAAAAGCAGCGGTCCGCTTTATCCTCCACAAATACCTGTGGGCTGCCCGTTCTGTGGGAGACGAAATACAGGTAGCGCATGGCGCTGTCGTATACGGGGATCAGGAAGAAGGGATGATGGTGTATCGAGGGATGATCTGTGATCTGACGCAGCCTTCGGCCGGTTCCTTCATCGATCAACCACTTTTCTTCCCTTTCAAATCGTTTTTTCATGGGTGAGTTTTCCTTTCCGTCTAAGGGGCGCAGTCTCCCTTTTTATGGCTTTGAGTATTTGTAGGACATCATGGCCTCCACATCCAGCGGGTCCACGCCGAACTGCTTGCGAAGATTCTCCTCCATTATCCTGTCGCTTTCCAGCTCGCCTGTAAGCGGCAACGCGATCTGTGAGCCGTTTTGCAAAATGGACTCCCTTGCGCCCACTTCCATCATCATGGACATCAGCGCACCCTGCTCGTCGAACTCTGACTGCTTCAGACCCCGTACTTGCAATGCGAAGTCTATCATGTGGCTGGCCACCGCCACACCATACTCAGGGAAGTAATGGCGGCTGCGCGCACCTATACGCACCGGGTTCACATAGTTGATCTCGCCGCCGGGGATGCACGCCCGAACGCCCGCGTAGTAGCCGTCAGGCAGATAGTAACGCTCCACCTTTGAGATGATATTGGCATCGGCAGGCTTTTTTTCCTCATAGAAGATGTTTTTGCCCCCGTCATCGCATTTTCGGATTTCAGCCACCCATTCGCTATGGACGCCAAAGCCCCGCTCAGCCCTGCCGTTATTGTCGTAGATCCAGTGGGGCTCCGCTGCGTGCCTCTCGCCGCGCTGGGCAAGAGTGCCGCAGGAGCCATGCCATTCGGTGAATCCCGGGCGCACCTGCCTGCCCAATTGGCCCTTGATATTGGCCGCCTGATCGACGACCATCAGCCCGCCGGGAAACTGGATGTATCTGCCGCGAAACACTTCCTTGTTGTAGTAGCGCTCTTTGGTCTGGTAGTATTCCATCGTGGGCATAGCGTGTTCTATGGCGTTGATCCACAGGGGCGTCTCACCGGAAAACACCAGCCAGCGGGAATTGTTGTGGTAGCCTGTGTGGTCGTTATAGGAGAAAATGCGCTTAATATCGCCGATATAGCCGCTGCCCCTGAGGGTTTGGGCAAAACGGTCTATGGGATAATGGTAAAAGTTTTCGGCAACCCGGGTGTAGACATCGTTCTTCTTTGCGGCGGCGATCATGTCTCTTGCCTGAGAGAGGGTGTTGCACCAGGAGGTTTCAATCAGATTGTGTATCTTGTGGCTGGAAAGATAGACAGAATATGCATGATGCAGCGGTATCGGCGCTACCACCAGCGCGGCCTCAAAGTCACCGCCGGCCACAAGGCTTTGGATGTCATAGCATACGCGCACGTTTTCAAAGTCCGCCGCGTAATCATCCGCGTGCTCCTTTACAGGGTCGCACACCGCCACCAGTTCCATCCAGGGCTTAAGACCTGCGAACAGCGGCTTGTAGATAGTGTTCGAGCGGTGCCCGCAGCCAATCAATGCCACGCGCACCGGCTCCTTTGGTTTCATCATCATTCCTTTGCCCTCCCACTGTTTAAGTTAAATTTTTTTGCTCTCATTCTTTGGCGGTATTTTGCCGGAGAATCTCCGACGATCTTTTTGAAAACGACGTAAAAGTGCTTGTCGCTCAGATACCCAACCGACCGCCCGATGTCTGACACCGGGCGCGCAGTTGATTCCAGCAGGTTTTTAGCCGCTTCCATTCTTTTTTCGATCAAAAACGACGAAAATGATCGTCCGGTTTCCTTATTAAACCGGCTGCTTAAATACTGGCTGGAGATATGCAGCTTTTCTGCAAGCTCTGCCAGATTCACCTGAGGATGTGATGCCACATATTCCTTTGCGGCCAGCACCAGGTTATCGGTCTTATGCACAGGCAGCTTTTCACAAAGGGAGCGGAGATTGCGCAGAACCTCGTCGCTAATGCGTTCAATGCCGGTGAATTCGGCCAGCAGCGAGGCGCTGTGGAGGAAAAAATCGAACTCCTCGGAAAGCAGTTCCAGCAAAGTGATGCTGAAATACCGCTTGTACAGTTCCATGCACATCGAACTGTAATAGGCGCACACATGCTCCAGCGTGGCCTCTTGCCGCATTAGCTTGGCGTTTATCTCTGCCAGCAACGTGGCAAGCTTGGCGGCGTTCCCCTGTGAAATGGCATCGGTGACCCGGCGCAAATCAGCGAAGTGAACCATCGAAAGCACTCTGTCGGAGCTGCTGATATCGCTGTATGAAACAACCGTCTGTCGGGATATGACGCTGCGTCTTAGATGCACTAGCCGCACTTGTTTAAGCGCCTGAGAAAGACCCGCCAGGTTTTTAATGGGCAGGCTCACATTCACCTCAGTTGCTTTGGGAAAGATTCGAGCATAGGAAAGCTTCGCTCCTTTTACCAGACACAGAACGTCACCCTCGCGCTCATAAACGCTGCGCAGGTTCTCCTTATAGGTTTCAACAAAGCGCTGCATCTCCCGTTGGAAAGAAGCATCCATCCGCGCGGGGATCAACTGCGCCAGCAAAAAGGGGCCCTCCTCGCCCCATTCGCCGTCCATCTGGGTGCCGTTCAGCGCAGCGCGAATGACGTAAGGCCGATGGTCGATGCCTGAAGCCTCCCGCTCTGTTCTTTCCGCCAGCATATCGCAGACTTGCCTAAGGGCGTTATAGAGTTCATCGCTGCTCACAGGCTTGAGCAAATAGCTGATCACCCCGCTGGAAATGGCTTTTCTGGCATATTCAAACTCATCATATCCTGAAAGGATGATGATAGGAACCCGCCGACCTTCTCCCCCCGCACTTCTTACCCGCTCGATGAACTGCAAGCCATCCATTTCGGGCATTCGTATGTCGGCAATTACTGCATCAGGGGAAAAACTGCCCATGCATTCAAGAGCATCCATGCCGCTTTCCGCAATGTGAAACTGCGAAAAGGGAAGGTCGCTCTGCCGAATAATTTGGACAATGCCCTCCATGATTCTTTGTTGGTCATCGACCATCATCAGTTTATACATCCATCCACCTCCACCATATTTGGAAGCCGAATGCCTGAACAACGCAAAGGTCCTACACATCCCTGTACTTCAATTAAAGCATCCTAAAATGAAAGGCACAAGTTCTTTATATTAGGATTAGTATGAATTATTAATCATTTTTTCAAATTCCTCATCCTTAATCGCATCTGTTTGCGGAATGATGATTTCAATCTGGGTTCCAGAGCCGGCGATGCTGACGATGTCAAGCTGAGCCTGATCGCCATAAATCAGCTTCAGCCGCTGATAGATATTTGAAAGGCCCACACCGTTGGCTTTGGCGTTTGAAAGAGCCTGTCCTTCTTCCATGTTTTTCATATGTGCGGTAATTTCTTCAAGGCGGGCGACATCCATGCCGTCGCCGTTATCAGTGATGCGAATCAACAGCCGGCCACCTTCGCGCCGGAGAATTTCCACCTTAATCAGCAGCATTATGCCGGCCCTTTGCATCCCGTGACGCACTGCATTTTCCGCCAGGGGCTGAAGCAGCAGCGATGGCATTTTGCTGCCCTCCAAGCCCTCGTCAGCGATGATCTCCAGCATCACGCGGTTTTCCAGGCGGATGTTCTCAACGAAGATATAATTGCGAAGGATGTAAGTTTCCTGCTCTAATGTGGCCATGCCGTCGTAGTTGATCCGCACCCGAAGGACACTGCTGAGAGCCACCAGTGCATCGGCCACGTCCTGGGCTCGTGCCAGCTGGGCAGACATCCTTATGGCCTCAAGCGAGTTAAAAAGGAAATGAGGGTCAATCTGAGCCTCAAGATATGAAAGCTTGGCGTCCTTTTCCGCCAGCTGCACCTTGTAGACGGTGTTGATCAGCCGGTTATTATGGTCGATCAGCTGAGAGAGCGTTTCGTTCACAAGGCTGATCTCATCCCCCTCGTCATCGCCAAGAGCCACATCCGCTTCCCCCGCCCGTAGTTTTTCGATGTTGTCCACCAGCAGGTTCAGGCGAGTCGGCACATTCTTGAATATCCGAAAGACAAACACGAGCAACAATAGTGCGCCAACCACAACCCCCACTGCGATATCATAGCCATGGGACGCAACGCTGCCGAGCACCTGATCATATGGCAATGTCAGGATCATCTGCACCTGGGGCGCGTCCAGATCATCTACGACGACGAACATCTTGCGGCCGTTGAGCCGTGTCACACCGTTTCGGTCGATGGGGCCGATAGCGTTTTTTTCCACCACGTCTTTGAGCTGATATACATCGTTTTCAAAGTCCACCAGCCCTTTTCCCTCCTCCAGAAAGAAAACGCTGATCCCCTCCCTGTTGAAGGTGGCCCAGGTGAGCAGGTCTGTGGCGCGGATGGACACTTCTATATAGCCGATATGAGCATTAGTCTTATCGGAGTAGAGCTTTCTGAACATTGAGTATACAATGGGATCAGGGTTGGTGTAGTGAAAAAGCCAGTCGCGCATGTTCTCCTGCGTCTGCCACTGGTACAGCTCCTGGCTGTGGGAAAGCCATGACTGGGAGTAGCCAAGAGCTTCTATCTCCTTCAGATGGCCTGTGTATTTTAAATTGCCTGCGGGGTATATCACATTGCGGAAACGCGGTATATTTTCATCCAGCGCGTAAATGCGCACTGAAGCTATCATCGGGTTGATCTCAATTATGCTGTTCAGCAGTGGGCCAAACTCCCACATGGCCGACATAAAATAGTCATGAGGATTGGAGCTGTAGTTTTCAAGATAGTCCAAAATAAGCGTGTTTGTGGCAACTGTCTGCAAAGAGGTGCTGGTCTGGTTTAGCATATAGTGTATGTCCGCTTGAACTGCTGTTCGGGCGTTTTCAAGCATCTGGTGCGCATTGTCTATTGCCGTTTGCTGCCGCTGGACATATGAAAAGGAACTGAAAACGAACATTGGAAGCAGATAAAATGCCAGGTAGGCGGCGATCAACCGGCGGGAGATTGTCTTGCCTGAAGAAAAAAAGAACGGAGCGTACCGCCGTGTTTGCCCGGAAGGGGCTAAGATTTTCTTTTTCATTGGGATCCCTCCAAAAAAAATCTTAGCATACCGCTGAGCGAATTGCAACAAAGCTGTGTTTTCCGCATTACAGGGCTTTTTTTATTTCGAAACTTCTGAAAAGTTTTTCTCCGGTCAAATTTTCCGAAAATTCGATAGTTGGCCGGTGCATGTATTTTTCCTTGCGCTTTACAAACAATATTATAAAGTGTATAATAATGTGAATTAAGCTGGTGTTTAACCGGTTTATATTGATGGCTGTGAAAGGAACGGCCTTCCTCATCTCGCTTTTGCAGAGAGCCGCGCAGGGTGAAAAGCGGCAGGGCGCGGGGAGGGCGGATCATCCCGGAGCTTCCCGCCTGAAAGTCTTTTCAACAAAACCAAAGGATCTCAGGGCGAGCGTTTCCCGCGTTAAGGGGCGTTGAGCTGCTTTGCATCATTCTTTTGTTTCTTTCGTTTCTTTCGTCAGGGCTTTTATAAAGCGGAAAGGCGGGAAAGCGAAAACATGAGAAGTAAATCGCAAGGCAGGAAAACAGGTGGTACCACGGCACATCCGTCCTGAACAGATGTGCCTTTTATTTTTCTTTTTGTAAAAAAGGCAGCAGCAAAGGGGAGTTTTTATGTATAAGCAGGTTTCCACAAGTCTTGATTTTGTCAAGCGCGAAGAAGAAGTAATGGAGTTTTGGCAGCAAAACGATATATTCAAAAAATGCATGGAGCTGAACAAGGACCAGGAGACCTTCACATTCTATGATGGTCCGCCCACAGCCAACGGCAAGCCCCATGTGGGCCACTTGATCACCCGCGCCTTCAAAGATATCTACCCCCGCTACCACACCATGAAAGGCCGCTATGTCCTTCGCAAAGCCGGCTGGGACACCCATGGCCTGCCGGTGGAGCTGGAGGTCGAAAAGGCCCTGGGCATAGACAGCAAGACGGAAATCGAGGCATATGGCATTGAAAAATTCATAGAAAAGTGCAAGGAAAGCGTTTGGGTTTACAAGGAACAGTGGGAAAAGATGAGCGAGCGCATCGGCTTTTGGGCCGACATGGAAAACCCTTATGTCACCTATGAAAATGATTACATAGAGTCCATCTGGTGGTCGCTGAAGAAGATATCCGAAAAGGGCCTTCTATATAAAGGCCATAAGGTGGTGCCTTACTGCCCCCGCTGCGGCACATCCCTTTCCTCCCATGAGGTCGCCCAGGGTTATAAGGATGTCACAGATACCTCCGCATATGTGAAATTCCCCGTAAAGGGCGAGGAAAACACATATCTTCTTGCCTGGACAACCACCCCGTGGACTCTCCCCTCAAACGTGGCGCTGACTGTCAACGCCAAGGAGGACTATGCAACAGTCCTTTGCCATGACGAAACCTACATAATGGCCAAGGCGCTTTTGGACGATGTCCTGGGCGAGGGGCATTACGAAATAAAATCCGTCTGCAAGGGTGCCGATTTGGTTGGAATGGACTATGAGCGTCTCTTTGACTTCGCCGGAGAAACCAATGAACGGGGCTGGTATGTGGTCGCCGATGATTACGTCACATTGACCGACGGCACGGGCATAGTTCACTGCGCCCCCGCCTTCGGCGAGGATGACGCGAGGGTCGGCCGCAAATACGAGCTTCCCTTTGTGCAGCTTGTAAACGGCGAAGGGAACTTCATCCCCGGCACCGGCTTCATCGAGGGCATGTTCGTCAAGGACGCCGATGCGCCGATACTGGAAAATCTTAAAAGCAGCGGCCTTTCCCTTAAAACAGAGGACTTTGACCATAGCTATCCCTTCTGCTGGCGCTGCGACACTCCCCTCATATATTACGCCACGGACACATGGTTCATCGCCATGAGCAAGGTGAAGGATCTGCTTGTTGAAAACAACCTTTCAATAAACTGGATGCCGGACAACATAAAGCACGGCCGCATGGGCAAATTCGTTGAAAATGTGCTGGACTGGGGCCTTTCAAGAAGCCGCTACTGGGGCACTCCCCTGCCCGTTTGGGAATGCGGCTGCGGCCACTTCCACACCATAGGTTCCATAGCAGAGTTGAAAGAAAGATGCTCAGGCGTGCCGGACGACATCGAGCTGCACCGCCCCTATGTAGACGTCCTGACGATGGAATGCGAAAAGTGCGGCGGGGAGATGCGCCGTGTTCTGGACGTTATCGACTGTTGGTATGACAGCGGCGCCATGCCCTTCGCCCAGTGGCACTACCCCTTTGAAAACAAGGAGTTGTTCGAAAAGCATTTCCCGGCCCAGTTCATATCCGAGGCCATGGACCAGACCCGCGGTTGGTTTTACACAATGCTGGCCATATCCACATTGCTCTTTGAAAAATCATCATATGAAAGCTGCCTGGTGCTGGGCCTTGTTGCGGACAAAGATGGCCGAAAGATGAGCAAGCATCTGGGCAACGGTATCGATCCCTGGGATGCTCTGAACGCTCAGGGCGCCGACGCAGTCCGCTGGTATTTCTACGTCGGCAGCGCGCCGTGGATGCCCTCCAGGTTCTCCTTCGAGGCCGTCTCCGAGGCGCAGCGCAAATATATGGGTACCCTTTGGAACACATATGCCTTCTTCGTGCTGTACGCCAACATCGACAGATTTGACGCGACAAAGCACAGCCTGGACCATAGCAAATTGGGGCTGATGGACAGATGGGTGCTCTCCCGCCTGAACACCCTCGTCAAGCAGGTGGACGAGAACATGGAGAAATACAATGCCACCGACAGCGCAAGGGCAATGAACAACTTCGTGGACGAGCTGTCCAACTGGTATGTGCGCACCGGCAGGGAGCGCTTCTGGGCCGGCGGCATGGAGCAGGACAAGATAAACGCCTACATGACCCTTTACACCGTTCTGGTCACAATGGCGAAGCTGACCGCCCCCTTTACACCGTTCATGGCCGAGCAGATGTACAGAAACCTCGTCTGCCAGATCGACAACAATGCCCTTGAAAGCGTCCATTTTTGCTCCTTCCCGCAGGCGGATACCGCCCTTATCGACGAAGCCCTTGAAAAGGATATGGACGTGGTGCTCCGGGCTGTTTCCCTTGGCAGAGCCGCCAGGAACAACGCCTCAATAAAGAACCGCCAGCCCCTTTCGATGATGTATATCAGCGGCACGCAGGATCTGCCGGAGGGTTATCTGGACATCATCAAGGGCGAGCTGAACGTGAAGGATGTGCGCTTCATCAGCGACGCAAGAGCCTTCACCACCTACAATGTCAAGCCCCAGCTTAGAACGGTCGGTCCCAAATATGGCAAGCAGGTGGGCGCGATAGGCCGATATCTGGGCGAAGCGGACGGCAATGACGTGGTTGACGCTCTGGACGAAAAGGGAGCGTTTGAGTTTGAGTTAGGCGGCGTGTCCATCAGCCTCACAAGGGATGATCTGCTGCTGGAAAAGACCCAGAAAGCAGGCTTCATGGCCGAGTCCGACAGGGATATGACCGTCATTCTGGACACCAACCTAAGCCCTGCGCTGATAGACGAGGGCTATGTGCGGGAGCTGGTGAGCAAAATCCAGACGATGCGCAAGGAAGCCGGCTTTAACGTGATGGACAGAATCCAGGTGTGCATAAGCGCGGGCGACGAGCTTTCATCGGTTGCCAAAGCAGCCGCGGGCGAGATCATGGGCGATGTAATGGCCCTCTCCCTTGACACAGGAGCGGCCGACCAGAGCGGTTATGTGAAAAAGTGGGATATCAACGGCCTGGAAGCCGAAATATCCGTTAAGAGGTAATTTTTGCAGAGTTTTTGCAGATTGAAAGGAGCCTTATTTGGCGAAGTTTGAAATAAAAGTGAATGGTGACTGCGCCCAGATCAGCAGCAGGCTGAACTCTGCCGTTTTGGACTCGGGCGTAAGCGTCAACCTGGTTGATTCCAGCCGCATCACCGTGGGCGATACTTCGATAACCGTAAGAGTCTACGATAAATACTTTGCCCGCAACGGCAACCGCGCCAGTCTCACGCTGACAGTCGCCGGGAACAGGGACGAAACATATGTCAGCGCCATCGGAGCGGGCGGCGGCAGCGGCGCTTTCTTTAACTTTTCCCTGGGCGCGGAGGATGATTTCGTTGAGACCGTCGCTAGGGCGATGAGGAGCATGGGTTACTGATGTATATTGCAGGTTCATGGAAGGACTACGAGATACTGGATACCGGCGCCGGCGAAAAGCTGGAGCGCTGGGGTAGTTTTATACTGCGCAGGCCGGATCCCCAGGTGATATGGCCCCGGGAAATACCGGAGCTTTGGCCCCGGGCTGATGCCCATTACAGCCGCGCCCAGTCCGGAGGTGGCCAGTGGGACTTCAAAAAAAAGCTGCCCGAAAGCTGGAATATCTCCTATGGCGGTCTTTCCTTCAAGGTTCGCCCCACAGGCTTTAAACACACAGGGCTTTTTCCTGAGCAGGCAGTCAACTGGGACTGGATGTCAGGGCTGGTGAGGGATTCGGAAAAGCCCGTGCGCATATTAAACCTTTTTGCATACACCGGCGGGGCCACCTGCGCCCTTTTAAAGGCCGGGGCAAATGTCTGCCATGTGGACGCGGCCAAGGGAATGATAGCCTGGGCGAAGGAGAACTGCGCCTTAAACGGCCTTGAAAATGCCCCCGTCCGGTTTATTTTGGACGATGCTCTCAAGTTCGTGGAAAGGGAAATCCGCCGCGGCAACAGATATGACGGCATTTTAATGGACCCTCCCTCATACGGGCGCGGCCCGGACGGGCAGGTATGGAAGCTGGAGGAAAAGCTGTACCCGCTGGTGGAGCGCTGCGCTTTGCTGCTCAGCGACGCCCCTCTTTTCTTCCTTATAAATGCATATACAACCGGCCTTGCCCCCAGCGTTCTTCAAAATATAATACAAAAAACCGTGTACCCGCTCCATGGCGGCCGGGCTATGGCGGAGGAAATCGGCATACCGGTGTCGTCAGGGGGCATCATACTCCCCTGCGGAGCTTCAGGAAGATGGCAGAAGATATAAAAAAAGCAAAAAAAGAAATTAAAAGAGAAGTTAAAATTTTATATGAGGATAATCATCTGATATTCGTTGAAAAGCCACCCAACATGCCTGTCCAGGGGGATTCCTCAGGCGATTTTGACCTGCTTTCCGCCGTAAAGGCATATATCAAGGAGAAGCATGGAAAGCCGGGCGAGGCCTATATCGGTATGGTTCATCGGCTGGACAGGCCCGTGGGGGGAGCCATGGTCTTTTGCAGGACAAGCAAGGCCGCCGCAAGGGTTTCCCAGCAGATTCGCCTGGGCAATATGGACAAAATATATTTGGCTGTAGTGCAGGGTCTGTGCGAAGGCGGAAAAACTTTGAAGGATTACCTTAAAAAAGACCCTAAGCTGAACATGGTGCACATCTGCCCGGAAAGTGATGAGGGAGCAAAGTACGCCGAGCTTTCTTATGAAGCGATTTCCTCTGCCGAAAGCAGCGAGGGCGCCCTCACGCTGGTGAAGGTGCGCCTTGTGACCGGCCGCTCCCATCAGATCCGCGTGCAGATGAAGGGCGCAGGCCTCCCCCTGTGGGGAGACAGCCGCTATGGCGGGGGCAAGCCGGGGCAGCAGATCGCCCTGTGGTCGAATGAAATCAGCCTCACACATCCAACCACAAAGGAGCGCATAAATGTTTTATGCCCCCCTCCTAAAATAAACCCCTGGTCACTTTTTGTAATTTAGACAAAGAACATAAAGAGCATGGCGCGGAATTTACGCCATGCTCCTTTGATGCCATAACCTTATTGGCTGTTGCCAGTTTATCAGTTGCCGGAACGCTCGTAAACTTCCTTGTTCAGCGCCTCATAGTCGCGCAGGCCAAGGCTCTCAAGAACGCCGATGTACTCTGCCCAGTGGGCGTCGTTATAGACATCCTTTTCGCCCGAAACGAACCTGAGCAGCCACTCGTTAACAGCGTCCGTCAGATATGTCTTTGTCTCAACGAACCTCTGGTTTTCTTCATCGGTGTAGGCCATGACGGAGGGCAGCACATACACAACGCCTTCCTGGTTGAACACCGTGTCGATCCACTCGCTCAAAGCGGGCTTATATGTGGCGGTGTATTCGGGGTGCAGCCACATGAATCTTTCGATCTGGTAAACGGCCAGATCTGTCTTTCCCGGGTTAAGAGGAGTGGTGAACTCGTCCTTTATCGTCTTTACGCCATCGATAACATCATATGTGACGCCTTCAACGCCGAAGCTATGGAAGGTCATGCCTTCATCGGTTCCCGACCAGTTGATCCAGTCGCACATTCTTTCAACCTGCTCATCGGTGGCGGAATATGCAAAGGCTCTAAGGTCAGCCAGATGATAGTTGTCCTTCTTTATCTGCCTCTTGCTGGTATCGACTGAGGGGAATGTGGTGGTCCACTGATAGTTGACATCTGGAACTGCGTCAACCTGCTCCTTGTTGTAGGTAGGCACAGATTCAGGATAGCCAAACAGCAGCGCTCTGTTGCCCTCTGCGATATAGGCTTTCACCTGCTCTGTCGTGGCGGTTATATACTCGTTCCACAGCAGGCCGTCCTTGTAAAGATCGGCTGTGAACTTAAGCACTTCCCTATAGTCCTCGTCAGCAAAGACATAGTAGTACATCTTGCCGGTGACGGGGTTCTCAAAGCAGGGCATATCGGGGAGCATATCCGGCAGGCCCCAGAACTGAGCCCATTTTGAAATGACGAACAGGCCGCTGTTTGTGTTCCTGTCCACCAAAGGCGTGATGTTCAGTTCCGTTTTGATGCGCTTTAGAACATCCATGAATTCATCCGGCGTTTCGGGGAATGTTTCCTGGCCGATCTTGTCAAAGGCGTCCTGACGGTAAACCCATGTCATGTTACCGGCGGAGTCACGGGCGTTGGGTATTGTGTACACCTTGCCATCGCTCCAGACAAGATAGTTCCAAACATATTCCCATGCATCCTCGCTCTGCCAATCCCACAGAGTTTCCAGCACAGGCAGGTGCTCCAGAAGCTCGTCATAGGTGAAGCCGCGGAAATATCCGGCATGGGTCCACTCATCGCTGCCCCATGCGGGCCTGACGTTCCAGAAGAAGTCCGGTTCTCTGCCGGAGGCAAAGAGAGTGGTGATCTTGGTGGCCATGTCGCTGCTGCTGACATAGTCTATGTTCACCTTCATGTTGAACTTCTCTTTCCACATATCGTCTGCTAAGGTCTGTATCATGTCCTTGACGTCGTCGCTGCGCCTGAGGGCATCGATCACTACCTCATCTGCATACTTGTCGCTATCGGCGTCCGGAGCGGGTGCAGCGGTTGCGCCTGAACCTCCCTGGGTGGCAAGCTGGCAGCCCGAAAGCAGCAGCGCCAACAGCATCACGGATGCGAGAATTAAACTGATGAGCTTGTTTTTTCTGGTCAAATTAACGCCTTCTTTCTGTTTTTTATTCATTACGCATATGAATCCATCACATGCGGCATGCCGGTTTTTAGCCCTTTAAGGAGCCTATCATAACGCCCTTCACGAAGAACTTCTGCACGAAGGGGTATATCATCAGCATCGGCGCCATCGAGAACACCAGCGTCGCATATTTTACAGCGATGTAGTTGGTGAAATACATGGAGCTTCCGCTTATTACTTCGCCCTCCAGGGCCGCCTGCTCAAGGGAGGATGACAGGAGGACGATTTGCCTTAGTATTATCTGCAAAGGCATCTTGGCCTGCGTGTTCAGGTATATCATTGCGGAGAACCAAGAGTTCCAGTGGCCCACCAGATAATAAAGGCCGATTGTGAACAGCGACGCCTTTGAAAGGGGCAGCATTATCCTGTAGAATATGACAAGGTCGTTTGCGCCGTCCAAATAGGCCGATTCCTCCAGTTCCACCGGCAGGCTTATGAAGAACGAACGCATGATTATCATATTGGTGGTGTTTATCGCTATGGGAAGTATCAGCGCCCACCATGTGTCAAAAAGATCTAGCGTGTTTGTCACCAGCAGGAATGTGGGAATCAGCCCGCCGCTGAAGTACATGGGTATCATGGCAGCGACAGTGTATAACCCCCTAAGGGCCAGCTTCCTTCTGGAAAGAGCATATGCATAGGTGGTGGTGAAAAACATGTTTATGGTCGTTCCTGCAGCGGTGATTATGACCGAGTTGCGGAAGGAGCGGACGATTGTGGGCTGTGAAAATATGCCCCTGTAGGCATCAACATTGAAGCCTATGGGGTAAATCGTGACAAGGCCCCTGTCGTTGGCGGATGAGCTTGAAAAAGAGGACGCCAAGACGTACAGCACCGGGTAAAGGGTGACGGCCAGCACCAATATCATCACCGTGTAGACGATGAAATCCAGCACCTTTGAAGAAAAAGAATTATCTCTTATCATTGAACAGGCCCCCCTTACCAAAGACTGCTGTCGGCATACTTTCTTGAAAGAGAGTTAGCGGTGACAAGCAGAATTATATTTATTATTGAGTTGAACACATCAACGGCTGTCGAGAAGCTGTATTCGGCGTATTGCAGGCCGCGCCTATATACGAATGTGCTGATGACATCCGCCGTGTCGAAGGTCAGCTCATTGTACATGAGGAGCACCTTCTCAGCCCCAAGGGACATCATCTGGCCGATTCTCAGTATCAGCATAACCACGACCGTGTTCTTTATGGAAGGCAGTGAGACATGCCACATCAGCTTCACCCTGGTGGCGCCGTCTATGCTGGCGGCCTCGTACAGCTCCACATCCACACCCGCAAGGGCGGCAATGTAAATGATGGCGCTCCAGCCAAGGCCTATCCACACTCCGCTGATAACATACAAAGACCTGAACCAGCGGGGCTCAGCCATGAAGTAAATGACATCGCCGCCAAGGGCAGTCATTATCTTGTTCACGATTCCCGTTCCCGGGGAAACAAACATGACCAGCATGCCTATGACCGCCGCCAGGGATATGAAGTGGGGCAGGTAGCTTACAGTTTGCACGAATTTTTTGAATATCAGCGGCCGCACTTCGTTAAGCAAAAGGGCGAAAATCACCGGCAGAGGAAAAGTAAAAACAAGGCTGTATACGTTTAAAAGCAGTGTGTTTCTAACGAGCCTTACAAAATATGGACCGTTAAAAAACGTCAAAAAATGTTTAAAGCCTACCCAGGGACTGCCCGCTATTCCCCGGACAACCTTGTAGTCCTTAAAGGCTATTGTCACCCCATATATTGGAATGTATTTAAATATTATGAAATAAATTAAGCCGGGAATTATCATCAGCTGCAGATAACGGGTATTCCAAATATCCCAAAGCAGCCTTGAAACCCTGCTCTTGGGTCTTGGCACGGTTTTGGCGTTGGTTGATGCGGTCATAAGCACTCTCCTTTGTTCGGTGAATAGCACCTCATATAAAATATATAATAAATGCTAATTAAAGATGCGCAAAAATATGCCATAATGCTGCGGCAGCATCGAGCAATTTATTAACGCCATAGCGCTGAACAAAATGAAATATATTAACTTACGGTTTGTTTTCTGATTTATACTCATCATTTAAAATAATCAAGAGGTATTTTCGCTATTCTTTTATTTTCCCCACTGCCGCTAAATTCACAAGTTTTTGCCCGTTCAACAACGCCGTTTTTTCGCTGTATTCTCCATTTATTCAAACGTTCATTTAATAAAGTGAATTTGTTTTTATATAGCGGCATTCAATTGAACAACCGTATATTAAAGCGGCTCCTTGATCAAATAAAAACAGAAAAAAGCCGCCGCGGAAAATATCTTCCCACAGCGGCATCAAAACTTATTTTAGCGTTTATTTCTTGGCATTTATTCAGATTTAATTAAAAGATCATCTTCATTTATCTGCCTGAGCATTGCGGCCAGCTCTCTTTCGCTTCGCGGCATCATCGCAAGACGAACGCCGCCCGTACCCATGCCCGCCTCAAAGTGAGTGTCCGAGCCGCTTATCATCAGCCTGCCGGTCTCCTTGGCCCAGGCAAGGGCCAGCTCGTTTCGGGAATCATGCCCCGGATGGCCGTTGTGAACCTCCACGCCATCCAGAAGCGAAGGCTCTGCCCGGGTCATCCTATCGCGGAATGGATGTGCCTGGTATATCAACACATGGGGCGGCTTTTCCTTATGGAAGCCCTCCAGCCCCAGATCATACACCGGCCCCATATCCTTCAGCTCATCGGGGGTCATTCCGTAGAGCAGATAGTCGTTATTGCTGCCCACAAAACGCAGCTCCACGCCGAAGAACACCCTCAATCCCGCTTCATTTCCCAAATCAGCCATCTGCTGATAATCAAATAGCATTTCGTCAAATATCTTTTGCGGAGACCTAAGATCATCGCCGTAGTAGTGATTTGTCAAAACAGCGGCGGCATAGCCCTTGGCTTTAAGGCCATCGACCAGGGCCGCCACTTTGATTTTGCTGCATCTGCTGGCGGGCTTGCTGTGGCAGTGCGTCTCAATTTTAATCATTTTTTCCTGCTTTTTTCTGCATCATTTATAAATGTCCAGCAGGGAGCTGACCTTGCCGGGCAACCCCGGCATGTGCAACCCGCGGATTTTAATAACCTCATCCAGATTCTTTATTTCCTCCCGGGAAAGCTCCTGGGCAGACCCAAGCTGCACCGCCACCAGCAACGACTGGGCGGCAGCTTCCATCATCTCCAACAGCTCCAGCGCTCTGCCGATACCCTCATAGGAGCACATCAAAACGCCGTGGTTTTCCATTAAAAAGCCGTTTGAATACTCGATGAAATCATCAAACTTTTCTGCGAGGCCGTCGGAAAGGGGCACGTCGTAGGGCACCATCATCATCGGCCCCACCTCGATTATCGGCTCGGGCAGATACGCCCTTTGCATATGATCCTGCCCGGTGATGGCAAAGCCCGTCAAAACAGGGGGATGTGCGTGCAGCACCGCCTTTATGTCCGGGCGCTTCTGCAAAATGCGGATGTGGAAGGGCCATTCGCCCGTGGGCTTCCTGCCCGGTGCGGCGTGGAGCACCTCGCCCTTCATGTTCACTATGCAGACATCCTCAAACTTTACTGAGCGCTTCGCCACCTTCGTGGGGGTGATCAAAACCACGTCCTCCGCCACCCGGTAGGAGAGATTCCCTCCCTGGCTGGTCACGAAACCCTTGGCGTCGGTGAGCCTGGCTGTGGCGGCCAGCTCCTCTATTTCTTTTGCATATAGTTTTTGTAGATCGGTGTTCATTATACTTCCTCCTGTTCACTGTTCATGCTGCAATCTTTTTATTCTTATACTTTATAAGCTTTTATAAGAGATCTATACCGGGTATGCTATGGTTGTGATCAGGCCATTATTGGCCTGGGTGGTGTCCAGCCTGCTATATTGCACCACCACGGGGACATCGCTTTCAACCAGCGCCGCATATGGCACGCCCTTGGGTACTGCATTGAGCAGATCAATGCGGATATGATTGGTTCGCCTTGCACCGCAGGAAAGCCCCTCCAGAAAAACGGGTTCCCTGTCCTCAAAGTAAAAGGTTGCGGTCAGCTTGGCGTCCGCATCACCTGTATTCAGCACGCAGATCGCCTCGTGGCTGACATAATGCCCGGGCGTTGTGATCTCCGGCCAGTACATGTCGGGAATGAGCCACTGTGTTTTTCCATGCATATTTTCATCTCCTTAAAAATCCGCCGGTGCGGGAATGGTATTACGCGCATAGCGTCGTATTTTATGTTATAATCAGTTTAGCATTTTGCGAAGCAAACTGCGGGCCGGCGGGCCCGTAGGAAAGGCCGCCGGCAAACACGGTATAATCGGTTTAGCAATTTGCGAAGCAAACTGCGGGTCGGCGGGCTGGGCAGCAGCGCTAAAAAACTGCCGTCAAACATAATATAATCATAGAATGGCGGGCAGGTTTTGTCAATGGATATTCGCTCGTTTACATTCCACATGAAAAGGATGACATTAAAATATGATAGTTTTATCCTCCGGAAACAACCCCTATGAGAACCTGTCCATAGAAGAAGCTCTGTTTGCGGCCTGTAAAGTGGGCGGCCCCCTAAGGGAAAAAATGCTGAACCGGCCTCTTTTATATTTGTGGATCAATCAGCCCAGCGTGATCATCGGCCGCAATCAGAACATATGGCGCGAGTGCCGCCTTGATGAAATGAAGGCCGACGGCGTTCTGCCCGTGCGGCGCGACACCGGCGGCGGCGCGGTTTTCCACGATCTGGGAAATCTGCTCTTTTCTTTTATAATGCCGGAAAGCTCAGGCACCGATTATTCCTACGGCCTTTGCGTGGATGCCCTTAAAACCCTGGGCGTTGAGAGCAGGCATGAGGGCCGTAACGATATCGTCGCAAAGGGCAGGAAGTTCTCCGGCAGCGCCTATATGAACTCCGGCGGAGCGTCGCTGCACCACGGCACCATGCTGATCAGCAGCGATTTAGGCCGCCTTGCCCGCTATCTTCAGCCCTCTAAGGCGAAGCTTCAGGCAAAGGGCGTCACCTCCACAGCCGCGAGGGTCATAAACCTTTGCGAGATTCAACCGGAAATCACTGTTGACGCCGTTGTTCAGGCCCTTATAAAGGCCCATGGAGGCGAAATCCATAGCGCAGAGGAGCTGATCGATTTCAGCATCGTTGAAAACCTATCAAAAAGACGCAAAAGCTGGGATTTCCTCTACGGTGCAACCCCGCCCTTCGACGTTCAGTTTGAGGAGCGGCTCTCCTTTGGTGAAGTTCAGCTTCATCTGAGCCTTGAAAAAGGGAAGATCAGCTCAGTTAAGGTGTTCACCGACGCCCTGGACACGAGCCTTGCGGAAAGAGTGCAATCAGCCTTGATGGGCGCGCCGATGGAAAGCGCAAAGCTTAAAGCCGCACTTCTGCCCGTGAACGAGGAGCTTGCTTGTTGGATGGAGAGAATTAGTATATAATTGTAGCAAATGATGACTGCAAGTTTGGAAGGAGAATTGCCTTGGATAAACGAAGCATTCGCTGCGCAAACACCCTTTTCATGATATGCGTGTGGGGGCTTTTGCTGGGGTCTTTGTTTCTGAGCGTTCTTTACGCCTATCTGCCCGCAATATCCGGCTATATCCTCCAGCTTTCCGCCCTTGTTATGCTCCTTTCCACGCTGCTTCCCATTGTTATCGCTCTGGGAAGGCCCTGCGGCCATGTGTTTTCCCCCGCATTCAACCTTAAAAGCGTTGATCTTTCGATAATATTGATTATACCCATGGCTCTTGGCGGCTTCTACTTTTTCACCGGCATGAACGGCCTTTTTCAGATGCTGGCTGAAAAGCTGAAGCTCTCCTTTCTTATCCGCAGCAATGTGGAGGCCATAGTCTCCCCGCAGACATCGGGCTTTGTGCTGATCATGCTGGGGGCGATCTTTCCCGGCATAATTGAGGAGAGCCTCTTTCGCGGAGTTCTGCTGCCGGCCTACGCCCATAAGGGAAAGTGGAAGGCGATAATAATCACATCGGCGCTGTTCGCCGTCCTGCACGGCCAGCCGGTGGCCGCGCCCACCCAGTTTGCCATAGGCCTGCTTTTGGGCTACATATTTACCGAAAGTGGCAGCGTGTTCCCTTGTATGCTTTACCACGCTTTGCACAACGGCATATCCCTTTGGCTTTACCAGGCGTCCGTTTCGATGGTCGATACATCGGACGAGCTGACCGCCCTCGCCGAGGAGCTTTTATCCTCTCCCGGGGCGCTGCTCATCTCGCTGCTGCTCTATATCGCAGTCGGCGGGGCGATATTATTCGGTTCCCTCGCAGCTTATAAAAACTTTAGATCCATGAGGGTCAAAGCGCGCCGGCTTTCAATCCCCCTGCACACGCCCTCCGTATACGGCGAGGCCAAGCTTGCATATTTGCCCATGTGGATAGGCATCGCGGGGATAGTTTTGTACAATATACTCGCCCTCACCGGTATGTAATATGATAGTAAACATAGTCTGCGTCGGAAAGCTTAAAGAAAAGTTTTATGCCCAGGCCTGCGGGGAATATCTCAAAAGGCTTTCACGCTATGGAAAGATATCCGTAACCGAGGTGGCTGATGAGCGGGAGCCGGAAAGGCTTTCTCAGGCGGAGATAGAAAGAGTGAAGGAGGCGGAGGCTCAAAGGATGCTGCGCCACGTCAAGGAAGGCGATATAATAATCGCTCTTTGCGTGGACGGTGAAAGGCTCAGCTCTGAAAGCTTTGCTTCTATGATTGAAAATATATCCGCCCTGGGAAGAATATGCTTTATATTGGGGGGCTCCCTTGGGATTGGCGAAAGCGTGCTGCGGCTTGCCCGCCGTAGGATTTCGCTGTCCGACATGACGATGCCCCATCAGCTTGCGCGGGTTTTTTTGCTTGAACAAGTATACAGGGCGGCGAAGATATCCGCCGGGGAACGCTATCATAAATAGCTTGCAATAATTGCCTGCAGCCATCAGTTTTTATAAGATATTGGGAAAATTTGGGGAGAAGTTAAAATGAGCATACTTCACGCGCTGATATTGGGGCTTGTTCAGGGCCTGTGCGAGTTTCTGCCGGTGTCGTCCTCAGGCCATCTGGTTTTGATGCAAAGAGTCCTGGGCGTTTCCGAGGCGGGGCTTCTTTTTGACACATTCTTGCATGTGGGAACTCTGGCGGCGGTTTTCGCCGTCTATTTCAAGGATATATGGGCGATGATAAAAAGACCCTTTTCAAAGCCTGTTTACTGCCTTGCAATCGCCACCGTTCCCGCGGTGATATTCGCCCTCTTGTTCGGCGGTTTTTTTGACGACATCTTCGCCGGAAGATTTTTGGGCATCAGCTTTTTGATAACCAGCGGCATTCTCTTTTTAAGCTCACGATTCGACGGCGAAAGACGCGAAGTCAGCTATCGCGATGCGGCCATGATGGGCCTTTGGCAGGGCGTTGCCATATTGCCGGGCATATCCCGCTCAGGCGCCACCATATCCGGCGGCCTCATGCTTGGCCTTCGCAGGGAGGAGGCGGCGAAGTTCTCGTTCCTTATGTCCATACCCGCCATATTAGGCTCTGTTGTCTACCAGTTTAAGGATATCGTCTCCGGCGCGGAGCTGGGTATGATCGGCGCGCCGGCGATGATCGCAGGGGTGCTGGCTTCCGCCGTGTCCGGCTATGCCGCCATCAGGCTAATGCTTAAAATACTCCAAAGAGCGTCGCTAAAATCCTTCGCCTGGTATACTCTTGTTCTGGGGGCGCTGGTTCTTTGCGATCAGCTTTTCTTTAGCGCCTTCTTCCCGCCCATGTTTTAACTCTCAATAAAAAAGCCGGAGTTCATCCTCCGGCCTTTTTTTGTTATTGTGCAGCGTTTTTGAGCGGCTATCACCCATATCTTTTAAACAATTCCTCCATCGCTGTCCGGCTGATTTTCGCCGAGCCAACAGGCGCTGACGTCTTTTTTTCGATCAATGAACTTGCCCTCATACAGCTTTCCTCGCAGAGTGGATGGATCGGCAAATGTACGCCAGCGCCCACGGCCTTGTCCGGGAAGTTTTAAGCACAGATAAAATTTCCGCGATCAAGGCACTGCAACATCCCGCTGGCTCATTATTCGAAAAGGCGCGAATAGCTGCGATCGTTTATCTGCCTGTCGATCTCGTCGTCATCCAACATGCTTGTATTCAGCATGAAAAGCGGCGCCATGGGGTTGATTCCGCTGACGGGATCGGCGCTGATTTCACCGCTGTACAGCAAAACGTCGAAGGGAGCATCGCTGTTATATTCATCCACAACATAGCCTCTTCCGCGCAGTCTGTCGGCTGCGTCCTTGGAGTCGGGAAGATACCCTATTCTCATATTCTAAAGCCTCCTTTCCTCCGTAAATCGGCATTGCGCAACTGTAGTATTTGCAAAAAGCTTCAAGGCAATACCAAACCGAAGCATTTATACTGCGCAAAAAGAAGGAAAGGAAAAAACCCTTGCATTTTTTTGAATTTTGTGTATAATGGTTATTGCGTTTGGGGTTATAGCCCAGCTGGTTAGAGCGCCACGTTGACATCGTGGAGGTCGATGGTTCGAGTCCATTTAACCCCACCAAACTAAAAAGAAACCGCCATATACGGCGGTTTTTTTATGCTCGGATTGCCCATCCATGATTTTTTCTAAAACCTTGATTGCCCGTTCTTTTTCGCGCGGATATAGGTGTGAATAAGCAACTCTGACAACAATCGAAAAAGCTACGGCAATAACCGGCACATCTTCTCGAACATCCGGCAGTAGCTCAACAAGTCCGGCACGAACTGGTACACTGCCGTCCATGGTCAGGCCCCCCCCAGCGCAGCGAACGTGTTGGACAATAACAATCCATACGACACTCAAGCGGGCTTCTTGACGAGCTTTTCCGCCAATATGCACGCCGCATTGCTCGACACCACTCTAGCCGCCGCAAAGGCGACCTTGGACGGAGGCGGCTCCGAATCAGACAAAATATTCCTGCTGTCAAGAACAGCACGTATACCGACGCAAACATCACCGCAGCGGAAAACTGGTACGGGTGTCTGCGCTCTCCAAGCGCGGGGGACTCGTACCGCGTGAATTCGGGCGGCTTGGGGGCGGCCCCCTACGCGGACATTTGCGAAAGCGGACTGCGCCCTGCTTTGAATCCGAAAGATAGCGTAAGGGTTAATCCTCAACTCAATACCAGAGGAGCCTATGAAATAATATGGTAGGGTTATGATGAAAATTAACTGGAAGCAGAAGCTGTCCAGCGCAAGTTCTGGGCGTCGCTGACCGGGTTCGTGACGGCGGTTTTGATTGCGCTTATGTCAGCGCAATGACCGAGGATCAGGTGGCGGCGGTTATATCCGCTATGGCGGTGCTGATGGTCTACATCTTCGCAGAGGTTCATGTGGATGCGAAGGGGTCAGAAGCACAGCAAGAGAAAAGTATTTTTGAGGAAGAAAAATAGCGGCGGTGCGGGGGCTGCGGGGGTAAAAAGTGTCCACGCAACCCCTCTTGCGCTTGTGGTTTAACCGTATTATAGAAGCTAACGGTCAGTTATTCGAAAAGCAAAGAAAGGCTGCTTTCTGCTGTAATTAACAATGTGTAAAATGAATGTAGCCCGCAATAATTCAAAGCACTGAAGTTGAATTCCCTTGACGAAGCAATTATAGTGGAGGAGATACAAATGCAAAGCAAGCGATACCTGAAGTGGATAACTTTGATTGATCCCAAGAGATGCGTGCTATGTGAAGAACTGCATGGGAAAATTTACGAGCTGGGGCAACCGCTTGTGCCGGAACCGCCAATGCACTCAGGCTGCCGCTGCAATACAAGGCCTCTGTAGGCTCTTACGGCGGGATGGGTGACTGGCAAGAGTCTTAACTATGCGGACTGGCGGCTCAAATATTACGGGAAGCTGCCGGATTATTATGTAACATATGAAGATGCAAAACGAGCAGCATGGAAGCCCCTATTGGGTATCTTTACGAGGTTCTTCCATGGCGAATGGTTACAAGAGGTGCCTATTATATTATAATCGGAATGGGCATCTTCCTTCCGCGGCGGGGCGAACCTGGTATGAGGCGGACATCGATTATACTCGGGGGTATCGCAATAGTAGCCGTATCCTCTTTTCCAATGACGGGCTGATCTTTGTGACCTATGATCACTATGGGACCTTTTGTGAAATTATTTTGAAGGAAAAGCATGAAAGAGTGCGGTAAAAGCTATAAAGCATTCAAGCTTGTTAATGACAACCCGATCATTCTGGACTTTACCGGCTGCCGCCATTGAATGTGTTTCATAGCATACTCAAGGAAAAATTCGGCTTCCCTGAATATTACGGCAAAAACTGGGATGTGCTGTGGGACTGTCTTGACGGCCTTTTTGATGAACCCATCATCGTCGAGATATACGGTCTTGAGTCATTG
This sequence comes from Christensenellales bacterium, assembly GCA_050942895.1. Lineage (GTDB taxonomy): Bacteria > Bacillota > Clostridia > Christensenellales > UBA1750 > JBNRMR01. The sequence goes on along the minus strand of JBMNOE010000004.1, from coordinate 635 downwards.
CCCAAAGACCTGCGGGAGAGCTCCGTAAAAATGCTGGAAGTTTTTGACGATGTCCACACGAACTCACCGCATGTCGCTTTTTGTCTGATTTTTTAGTATTGTAACAGAATGCAAAGCCGCCCTTTAGGACGGCTTTTTTGTTTATGTGAAAATGGGCGGGTTTTTTTATATTGCCTGTAAACATCCCCCGCGACCCTCTTCTTGTTCGTGATAGCGCCAATGCGAGATGTTATTAGATGGGAGGGCGATGATGCGGCTGGAAAGCGCTGTAGCGTGGTTTTATCTGCGGTTTCTTGCGAGCGGGGAAGGAGATGAAGTCGGCAACTATCTTGTGGCGGCGAATTACAGGATGTACAGGGAGGAATATAACGCGCTGCCTGTTGGGGCCGGCGCTAACGAGGCGGCTGTTCGCGGCGGATTCATGCCGAAAAAGCTGGAGTATTTCGAGGCGCAGTTGTACGATATCGTGGATGGGTACAGGGACTCCTTGCTGAAAGGCTTGCCGGACTTGCACCAGCGGAAAGTGAACGAATTTTCGCTCACGGTTAAAAATGCGCTGTCAGAGGAAATAAGGCGGGGGCTTAGAAGCAATCTACCTGCGGATGTGCTTTTAAAGCGGCTGGAACATATTTTAA
>JBMNOE010000019.1:0-51069 GCA_050942895.1 Christensenellales bacterium | reverse complement strand
CGCCTGCATTCAGTACCCTTAAGGATACTAAAAGGCTAACTCAAACATATAGTTTGCCTTCGCTCAAAATCTCAAAAGAATTACTTTTTCCTTTGCTTCTTCATCTATGTTCCGTTTTCAATGTCCTTATAGCCGGCTCACTCTGCAAATCCCCAAAAGGGGCTAATAAAAGCCCTCGAGGGTCATTGCGTCCCGAGCGACAGCTCCGTTATATTATCACATCTGAAGCTGCTATGTCAATACCTTTTTTCACCTTTTTCACTCTTTTTGGTTTTTATAGCTTTTATCAGAATTTTACCCGTGTTTTAAGCGACATTTATATTGTAGATTCTCATCCATGAGCAATTTTGCAAATATAAGCGCTCTTTTCCTTGACAGAGCCGCATTTAGGTAATATAATATGATAGCTGTTTTATGCAAGCAGCTTTGTTTCTTTTTGAAAAGTTTGCTTTGAACGCTTAAAACTTGAAGCAATCTTCATTAATTTCTTTGTTGGCGGATGCCGTGTAACGGCTTTTATCGGTCCGCAAATTAAAAAGGGAGTGTATTTTTATGTGGATGACCTACCAACCTAAGTGCCGTAAACGCAGCAAGGTTCACGGCTTCAGAAAAAGGATGAGCACCAAGAGCGGCCGTCGCGTGCTTAAGTCGCGCCGTCTTAGAGGCCGCAAAAAGCTGAGCGCATAGTTTGGGCGCTATCGGTCGTCGTCAAAAGCTCACCGACCAGCTAAAGAGGGCATAGCAGTTGCAACGCAAATACAGCTTGAAAAAAAACTCCCAATTTGCTTATGTGCACCGCAGGGGGAAGTCATATGCGAACAGGCATATGGTGTTGCTGCACATATCAAACCGAAATTTGTTGGTTGGATTTTCAGTGTCAAAAAAATTGGGCGGGGCCGTTGTCCGCAACCGTGTAAAGCGTCTTTTAAGAGAAGTCGTCAGGCCGCAGTTGCCGAGGATGAGGCGGGGTTATTATTTGCTTATCGCCAGAAAAGATGCCGTCGGCGCAAGCGTCCATCAGCTCAGAGGGTCTTTTGACCATCTCATGCGGAAAATGCAGCTCTATAAGGAAGGCGCACCGAACGAGAGGGCGGAGAGTTCTGCCGGAGTGCAGGCGGCAAATCGGGCAAAGAGCAAAAACAGCGTCTTTGCTTCGGATGCGTCCAAACAAAAGGATATGAAAAGACCGGGAGGCTCAGAAACTTTGCGCTGCGAAAGTTCGCAGGCAGACAAGTCATGATTTCCCGGGCTTTAATATATCTGATATCTTTATACCGCAAGTATCTTTCTCCGGTTTTGCCCAGGGCTTGTAAGTATCACCCCACCTGCTCCGCCTATGCAATAGGCGCTCTTAAAGCCCATGGCGCATTTAAAGGGACAGCCCTTTCAACATGGAGGCTATTGCGATGTAATCCCTTTTCCCACGGCGGCTATGACCCGGTGCCTCCCAAAGGCATTCCTTTTTTGAAGATGTTTTCCTACAAGCCAAAAGACGACCCTGACGATGATTACCACCGGCCTTGACTGCTTGGCCAGATTGAAGCATGCACAAACCCTCAGGAGGTATTTTGCTTAGATGTTCGATTTTATACTTGTACCCTTAAAATGGGTTATTGATCAGTTCTATTTCATGACTGGAAGCTACGCTTTGGCAATAGTCTTGTTTACAGTCGCAATAAAAATGCTGTTTTTGCCCCTGGAGATTAAACAGCGCAAAAACACCCGTAAAATGGCCGCACTGCAGCCGAAGATCGACAAGATAAACGAACGCTATAAAAATGATCCTGAAAAGCGCTCACAGAAAACCATGGCGCTCTATAAGGAAGAAAAGGCAAGCCCTTTTTCAAGCTGTTTGCCGATGCTTATTCAGTTTCCTATATTGATAGCGATGGTCACCGTCATGAACATGGCGGCAAATGACGGCATTATGCAGATGTTTTTGGATGTATATCATGGCGTGACCTCGGCGCCGGTTCTGGAAAAATTCCTTTGGGTGAACAATATATTCCAGCCAGACAACATAACCGCCGCCGTTTTGCCGAACGCCGAAACAGTTTTGGCGCAGCTCAGCAGGGCGCGTACAAGCGCAGTTATTACACCTGAGAATCTGGCCCTCCTTGAAAGCAGCTATGACGCTGTAATTACCCCTTTCATGGACCAGTTTTCAAGCTATGCCAACGGTTGGGGAATTCTACCCGTCCTTTCCGGCGCGCTTCAATTTCTTCAGACGAAGCTCACCCCACAACCGGTGGCTGATTCTTCCCAGAACAAAAACCAGAAGATGATGCAGTACATGATGCCTGTGATATCAATCATGTTCTGCTGGAACTTTAATGCGGCATTCGCCCTTTACTGGGTCATGTCGTCGCTGGTCAGCATAGCTCAAAATCTTGTCATAACCTTTTACTACAAGCGCAAGGACGCAAGAGAATCAGAAGGAGTGCTCATATCGTGAAGATGATAGAATCCCAGGGCAAGACATTGGAAGAAGCCATAGAAAACGGCTTAAACCAGCTTGGCCTTGCCAGGGAAGACACGGATATAACAGTATTGGACGAAGCGACCAAGGGCTTTTTGGGCTTTGGCGCAAGGCCGGCGAGGGTTTTGTTAACAGAAAAGCTGCGCAGGGTTAATCAGGCGGCTGAAGCAGAACGTATCGCCCGGGAGAATAAAGAAAATCGTGAGCGCGAAGATGAGCTTCGCCGCCAGCGTGAGGAAGCGCGGGAAGCTCATGAGCGTATAAAGGCAGAAAAGGCAGAAAAGGCGGAAAAGGTTGAAAGGGCGGAGAGAAAAACAGACGGGCGCCCTGTCAGATCCGAAAAAGCCGAAAAGGTTGAGAAGCCCGAGAGAAGCACAAGGACTGCTACGGCCGATCCCTTAGTTGTCAGAGGGAAGAAGGAAGCTTTAACAGACAGTAATCGAAACGAAAGAAGCGGAAAGGGCGGTCAAAAACGGCCTGCCCAGGCAAAGGCCCTCCGTCAAGCAATGGCAAAAGATGCAAGGCCGTCCAGAGAGAAAGCCTTTTTGCAGGGCCAGGAAACCGACCTTTCAAGAGAGGCGAAGGAATATCTTGAAAATCTGCTGAGGCTCATGGGCGTTAACATCGAGATCTCCTCAGTTGAAACCGAGAACGGGCTTTATATAGACGCCTCTGGCCCCGATGCCGGCACATTGATAGGCTACCGCGGGGAAACTCTGGACGCATTGCAATATTTGGTGAGTCTAAAAGTGAACAAGGGCGAGGAAGATTACCAGCGGGTTTCCCTTGACGCAGAGGACTACAGGGCAAAACGAGAGGATATTTTGATCAAGTTGGCGCAAAGGCTTGCAACCAAGGCCGTAAAGACGGGGCGCAAGGTGTCCCTTGAGCCCATGAACCCCTACGAGCGGAGGATTTTGCACAGCGCGCTTCAGGGGCATACAGGCGTCAGAACCCACTCTGAAGGCTCCGACCCATATCGCCGGGTGGTCATAACGCCTAAATCAGCGCAGCGAAAGTCTCAGGGAGGCTCCCGATCCGGCAGACAAAGGGCGGAAGATCAGCCCATGGCAGAAGCAGAAGGCCCGTCTGCCGAATAGGCTGAAAATGACTTACAGACTTTGGGGCTTCAAGCAGGGGCCCCTTCTTATATGATAATATAATAATAAATAATGATAAAATAATGGAGAAAAACTGAGAGAGCTATATCATGACTAATGAGAGAATACAAAGAATAAACAAACTGGCGCGCAAGGAAAAAAAAGAAGGGCTCACGGTCTCTGAGAAGGAAGAACAGGCTGCCCTGCGCCGCGAATACATCGATGATCTTAAAAGAAATCTTCAGCTAACCCTTGACAGCACCTATATAGTTTCACAGGACGGAACTAAGCGCAGGCTTGAGCGTGGCGTCGACCGCAAGGGAGGAAGGCTCCACTGAAGCTGCTGACCGGGAGATCGCCTTATGAACATCCTTTTTGATCGCATCAGCGACACAATCGCCGCCATCGCCACGTCCTTGGGCCGCGGTGGCATCGCAATAGTGAGAGTGAGCGGAGACCTTGCCGGGGAAATCGCGGGCAAGGTTTTCCGCCCTTTTAAGTCCCCAAAAAGGCTTAAACACCGCATTATGACCTACGGCCACGCCATCGCCCCCGATGAAAGCCCCATAGACGAAGGGCTGGCCGTTTTTTTTCGCGGTCCAAACAGCTACACCACGCAGGATGTTCTTGAAATACACTGCCATGGCGGCAGCGAGATGGCCCGTCAGGTGCTTTCTTCATGCATGGCTGCGGGGGCAAGGCTTGCAGAGCCGGGCGAGTTCACCAAGAGGGCCTTTTTAAACGGGCGGATCGATCTTTCGCAGGCTGAAGCGGTCATGCGGATAATCTCCGCCAAATCCGAAAAGGCGGCCAGGCTGTCTCAAAAGCAGCTTGACGGCGCACTTTCAAAGGAGATCACATCCCTGCAAAGCGATCTTCTGGACATAATGGCCGGCATTGAGGCCGCTGCTGATTATCCGGAGGAAGATGTCGACGATATGACCTTAAGGCAGACTTTTGACCGCATTCTTTCCATTTACGCCGCCCTTGACCGCCTGCTTAAAAGCGCAGATTATGCGAAAAAGCTGCGTGACGGCATACGCATATGCATCGCTGGGAAGCCCAATGCGGGAAAGTCCTCTCTTATGAACGCGCTGCTGGGCGAGAATCGGGCAATTGTGACGGATATCGCCGGCACGACCCGGGATATTCTGACGGAGCCGCTGAACATTAACGGCATCCCTGCCACAATTTGCGACACCGCGGGCCTTCGGGCAGGAGCCGAAACCGAAGGCGATGTCATCGAGCGCATTGGCATTGAGCGCGCCCGGGCGGAAATCCAAAGCGCGGATATCGTCCTGCTGGTGTGGGACATGGGCGAAGAATTTACCGATGAAGACAGGAGAATTATTGATCTTGACAAGCCCATGATTCTGGTGAAAAATAAGACTGATTTATTCGGCGAAGGTGAGGCTTTCATACCTTCGGACGTCGAAATACCTTCCGTGACAGTATCAGCCCTCACTCTGCAGGGCATAGATGAGCTAAAACAGATGCTCTCCTCCATGTTCGAAGAAAGCGATTCTCTGGGCGATGCCAGCCTCACCGAGGAAAGGCATGTGGCGTCGGTGAAAAGCGCCAGAAAGGCCCTTGGGCTGGCTTTGGCGGCCATTGAGGCGGGTATGCCTGTGGATGTCTGCGCGATTGATCTGAGGGATGCCTGGCATCACCTGGGCCTGATAACCGGCAAGACCGCCGATGACGAGCTGATCTCCCGCATATTCGAGAGCTTCTGCCTGGGCAAATAAAAGAACCGCAAAAAACGGCGGAGGGTTCTCGTAGCACCTTGGGAGGAAAGGCCTTTGCCAGCAGGCAAAGAGCTTTCCGTGGGTGGGTGGGGCCCCCACCGCCCTTGAAACAGCCATAGAAAAAGGATGTTAATAATGCAGGCAAACCCGAGTTTTAGAAGCTCCAATTCAAACTCATACGAAGCTATAGTTGTAGGCGCGGGCCATGCAGGCTGCGAAGCCGCCTTGGCTTTGGCACGCCTTGGCGTTAAGACCTTGCTTTTGACCCTCAACATAGATGGCGTTGCCATGCTTGCCTGCAATCCCTCAATAGGCGGCACCGCTAAAGGTCATCTCGTCCGGGAAATCGACGCATTGGGGGGCGAGATGGGTCTGGCAATAGACGACACCTTCCTTCAGTCCCGAATGCTTAACACGGGAAAAGGCCCTGCTGTCCATTCGCTGCGCACCCAGGCTGATAAAAAACAATATCAGTATCGAATGCTGAAGGCATTGCAGCATCAGGAAAACCTTACTCTGATTCAAGGCGAAATCGCCGATATCGATGTCAATAACGGCCAGGTTCAGGGCGTTAAAACGGCGACAGGGGCATACTACTCCTGCCGCGCTTGCATAATCGCCACAGGGGTTTATCTTAAGAGCAGAATAATCATCGGCGAATACACATCCTATGAAGGCCCCGGCGGCCTCATGGGGGCCACGCCGCTGTCCAACAGCCTACAGAGACTGGGCTTCGAGCTGCGCCGGTTCAAAACCGGCACTCCCGCCCGCATAGACATTCGCAGCGTTGACCTTTCAAAACTGGAACCCCAGCACGGCGATGATAAAATCGTCCCCTTTTCATTCATGAACGACAGCCTTGAAAAGGAGCAGCTATGCTGCTATCTGGGCTACACAAACGAGCGCACCCACGATATAATCCGCAGAAATCTTCACCGCGCGCCCATGTTCACCGGCGTAATCGAGGGCGTCGGCCCCAGATACTGCCCCTCCATCGAGGACAAAATCGTCCGCTTTGCCGACAAGGACCGCCATCAGTTTTTCCTGGAGCCCGAAAGTCTTTTCACCACAGAATGGTATGTGCAGGGAATGTCCACCAGCTTGCCGGAAGATGTTCAAACGGAGCTTTACCGCACATTGCCCGGCCTTGAAAATGTGAACATAGTACGCCTTGCATATGCCATAGAATATGACTGCATCAACCCAACCGCAGTAAAGACCTCCCTTGAAAGCAAGGACATCCTCGGTCTTTTTTTTGCCGGGCAGATAAACGGCTCCTCCGGCTATGAGGAAGCCGCCGCCCAGGGCCTTATCGCCGGCATTAACGCAGCCATGCTTTTGAAAGAGAAGGAGCCCTTGCTGCTGGGCCGTGCAGACGCATATATCGGCGTCCTCATTGATGACCTCACCACCAAAGGCACCAACGAGCCCTACAGGATGATGACCTCCCGTGCGGAATACCGCCTGTCACTTCGCCAGGACAATGCCGATCTTCGCTTGACTGAACTGGGCAGAAAAGCCGGTCTTGTCAGCGACGAGCGCTATGACAGGTTCATTCAAAAAAAATCCGAGCTTGAAAAAGCAATGGCTGCCATTGATGAAAATCACTATGGCCCGGGCCTGATTAACCCTCATCTTGAAGCCATAGATGAGCCGCCGGTGAAAAGCGGCATATCCGCCCGCGATATTTTAAAGCGCGCAAACGCGTCATACGGTTGGCTTTACAGCATCGATCCCTCCCTGCCTCATATCTCGCCGCAGGTTCAGGAGCAAGTTGAAATAGCCGTAAGATATGAGGGCTATCTCAGGCGACAGGCCGCCCAAACACAGGCCCTCAGGCGGATGGAAGATTTACGCTTGTCGGAAAATGTAGATTATCATAAGATCGGCGCGTTGCGCATTGAAGCCCGCCAAAAGCTCTCCCAAGTACGCCCCCAGACCCTTGGCCAAGCCTCGCGAATCAGCGGGGTTTCGCCTGGGGACATCACCGTTTTGATGGTATGGCTGGAAAAAAACAATGCTTTTAATCGCTGATTTTGGAGAAACGCCACTATGATTGACGAAATAATGAGGAATTTAAGCGAAAAATATTCATTGGGTCTGGACGATGTCGCTTTTTACCGCTTTTCGACATATTACGAAAGGCTATCAAAGGCCAATGAAAAAACGAACCTCACCCGGATTGAGGGCGAGGAAAACACAGCCCACATGCACTTTCTGGACAGCCTTTCCCCACTCTTTCTCTTCTCGCTTGAAAGAGGTGCCCGATGCCTTGACATCGGCGCAGGGGCTGGCTTTCCCTCTGTGCCTCTGGCCATAGCCCGCCCTGATCTTTCCATCAACCTTATCGATGCGGTTGGTAAGAAGGTCGCTTTTTTGAAAAGCCTTTCGGACATCGCTGCGAACATCACGCCCCTTCATGCAAGGGCTGAGGAACTGGCCCGCAAAGCCGAATTCAGGGAATCCTTTGATTTCGTTTTCGCAAGGGCCGTAGCCTCGCTGGACATTCTGTGCGAATATGCGCTTCCCTTCGTAAAGCCCGGCGGAGCATTCATCGCCTGGAAGGGACCGGCCGCTTCGCAGGAGCTTGCTGCCGCAAAAAAGGCCATCGATGCCCTGGGAGGCGGCATAAACCCGCAGATGTTTGAATATGAATTGATGGACGGAATGTATGAGCGAAGGCTTTTGGTGATACAGAAAATTCGACAAACACCGCCAAATTTCCCCAGAAACCCTAAAACAATACGAAACAAGCCGATTGGGAGTTAATTTTAACAGATTAGCTCTCTTTTTTTGCGCAATACTTTGTCAAACGAAAAATATTGCAAGATTGCTTCGTTAAGGTTATGATGGCGTTACGAAACAATTTAAAAGATAGACAGCGCATGAGGAGGATTGTAATGGCACAGGCTTTAGTTAAACCACCAAGGGAATCCCGGCCACAGGACAGAAGGATTATGCAGATTCCCATCGATTCAATACGGACAAACCCATATCAGCCACGCAAATACTTCTCCAGCGAGAATCTCTTTGAACTGGCCCAGTCCATCGCTCAATACGGGCTGATCCAGCCGATCACAGTGCGCCGTTCAAGGGATGGCGGCTACGAGCTTATCGCCGGGGAGCGCCGCCTTCGCGCCTGCGGAATTTTGGGCTGGAAGAGCATCCCCGCCATACAGGCCGATGCACTGGACCAGGACAGCGCAATCATTGCAATGATTGAAAACCTTCAGCGGGAGAATCTTCATTATCTTGAGGAGGCGGAGGGATATCTGTCGATAATCCGGCAAATGGGCTTTTCTCAGGAGGAAGTGGCGAGGCGAGTGGGGAAAAACCAGTGCACGATTGCGAACAAAATTCGTCTTTTGAAGCTGCCTTTGTCGGTGAAGAAGAAGGTTTTGGCCCACGGGCTTGTGGAGCGTCAGGCGAGAGCCCTGCTGCGCCTTCACGATGAAAAGCTTCAGCATGAGGCCATCTCTCTTGTCATCGAAAAACGCATGAATGTGAAGGACACGGAGAGCCTGGTCGAAAGGATTTTGAAGAATACATATCATCAGGATGATCATGATCAAAGGAAAAGAAGCCGCGTTTCACCTAAAATGACAACTCTGGTAAATGATACTCGGCTTTACATAAATTCATTTAAGGATATTTTAAAAAAGATGAGCAGCGCCGGGTTTTCCCCCGAATATAATACCGTTGAGGCTGATGATCATATCGAGATTAAAATAGTTATCCCGCTGGAAAGAACGCCGGCAAAGTAACCGGCTCGGCGTCAATGTTTCACGTGAAACACTGCCTATGGCTTTTTAGGGCGCTGCTCCATTATTTTTTATAAAGAGCAGAGCGGCGCCCGCGACGCACTCAAAAACATTGCTCATTCCCAGCTTTCCGTGCGCAATTTAACCGCGAGGAAAACTGAAAATGCGCAATGCATGGCCGCATTACTCCCCTCAATCCAAAATACCCCTTCTCTTTCCCGCATTTTTTATGTATAATAGCTACATAGAAAGGGCGGGAACTTTTTTGGCTAAAATTATTGCAGTTACCAATCAGAAGGGCGGAGTGGGTAAAACCACCACCACCGTCAACCTTTCCGCAACCCTGGCAGAGCGGAACAAAAAAATCCTTCTGGTGGACATCGACCCTCAGGGCAATGCCACAAGCGGCTCTGGAGTCAACAAGGACGAGGTCGCCGCCTCCATGTACGATGTTATCAGCGGCGAAATTGACATAAACAACATTATAGTAAGCAGCGCTCAGGAAAATATGGCCGTCGCTCCGAGCAATATACAGCTTGCGGGCGCGGAGATCTCTTTGGTTTCAATGCCCGAAAGGGAGCATGTGCTGAAAGCCAGACTTGAAGGCGCAAAAAGCGATTATGACTTCATATTTATCGACTGCCCCCCATCTCTGGGGCTGCTGACTTTAAACGCGCTGACAGCGGCGGATGCTGTTTTAGTGCCGATCCAGTGCGAATATTACGCTCTTGAGGGGCTGACGCAGCTTATGAGCACCGTGAGGCTTGTGAAACAGCGTTTAAATCCGGATCTGGATATTGACGGCGTTTTGCTGACAATGTTCGATGCAAGAACCAACCTGAGCACGCAGGTTGTAAATGAAGTGAGAAAATATTTCAAGGACAAGGTCTACCGGTCAATCATCCCCCGAAATGTGCGCCTTAGCGAAGCGCCCAGCCACGGCCTGCCGATAACGCTATATGATAGTCGCTCGACGGGCGCGGAGGCTTATCGGCTGCTGGCAGACGAATTTCTCAAATGGAATGGAGGGATGAATTGATGGCAAGACAGACAGGACTGGGCCGCGGCCTTGAAATGCTCATGGGAAACCAAATTCCCGATGACGCCGACGCTTTTGCAGAGATAGATATAAGGCTTATCGATCCTAACCCAGGCCAGCCCAGGCGCAGCTTCGACAGCGAAAAGCTGGACGAACTGGCGAAATCAATCAAGACGGTGGGCATCATCAGCCCGATTGTGGTGGTGAAAAACGACGGACGCTACACGATAATATCCGGCGAGCGCCGCTTTCGTGCGTCCATAAAGGCGAAGCTCAGCCACATCCCCGCCATCATCCGCGATTATGATGCAATCAAGCGCATGGAAGTCGCTCTGATCGAAAATCTGCAAAGGGATGACTTAAATCCTTTGGACGAGGCGGCGGGCATTCAGGCGCTCATAGATGAGTGCGCCATCACTCAGGAGCAGGCGGCAGAGCGACTTGGAAAAAGCCGGTCAGCCGTTACCAACAGCCTGCGCTTGCTGGACCTGGACGAAACCACCGCTCTGCTTGTGGTCGAGGGCAAGCTTTCCGCCGGCCACGCAAGGGCGCTTTTGGGCATTGATGACGATTCAGACAGGGCAAAATTAGCCATCGCAGCAGCACAGCAGCAACTTTCAGTCCGCCAGGTGGAAGAGCAGGTGCGCAACTTAAAAAAACAGACTTCCTCGCCCAAGACGGATAAAGTTTTGCCGGAGGAGTTTAAGGTGATGGAAAGCGCCTTCAAGAAAGCCTTGGGCAGCTCCGTCAAGATAAAAGGAACCCCCCGCAAGGGCAAAATCAGCATAGAATATAAGAGCTTTGATGAGTTCGAAAGAATTTATAACATAATCAGCGGGCTGGAAGAATAGCTTTAGCCCGTCTCTCTTTTACGAGCGCTTACCCGGGATGGTGTTTATGACTGACTTGTTAAAAAACTGGCTCCTTGGGGACGATAACCCGTCGGTGAAGTTCCGCACCCAGACCGAAATACTGAACCAGCCCGGCGACAAGGCTGCCGCCGCATCCTGGGTATTCGACAGCCTGCCGGAGGGCTGGCATGAGCAGAGGGGTCTGTGGTATCGCTATTATATTGCTGCCCTTGCCGAGTGCGTGCTTAATAATGATGATATTCCTATGGCAAAGCTTGACAGAGCCTTTGCGGGGCTAGATTCAAGCTTTGAATGGGGCTGCGGGGACTTTATGCTACAGACCTCTCTGGTTAAGCTTTTCCTTTCAGAGCATGAGATTATCGTGAAGATAATTGATAGCCTCAAAGAACACAGTCTGCCCGACGGCGGCTTCTTATGTCTTCATAGATTGAATAAGCTTAAGTACACGCCAAAGAGCTGCTATAAGGCCAATCTCCACGCCCTGCTGTTCTTGGCGGAATGCAAAAAGAGCAGCGTCGATATATCTCCTCTTACGCCCCTCGTTGATTACTTTCTAAACCGCGGCATTTTTTACAGGAGCGACGACAGAGCCTCTCTCGTTCTAAACAGTCGGGAGGGCTGGCGCACAATAGATATCTTCTATCCTTTCGAGGTCATGCGGGTGGGCCTGCAAAATGTCCTTGAGGCACTCTGCGCATTGGGCTATGGCGATGATGATCGCTTATCGCAAGCTTGGACATTGCTGGATGGATGCAAGGATGCTGACGGGCGGGTAATGCTGGGCGGCACATTGACAAAATCATATTTGCCAAAGGAGAGAGTGGGCAGGTCCAGCAAATGGGCGACCTTTTACGTCATGCTAGCCGAAAAGCACCGCTCACGCATTTAAAAGACCCTGCCGAAACAGCAGGGTCTTTTTTTATACTGCAGGGAAAAATCAAAGGATTGATTGCAGCGCCAATATTGTCACCACGCCGGGGACTCCCAAAAGCCCGGCCATCAGCGCCGTCAGCGGGTTTATGGCGATTCTAAGGCCCAGCGGCGAGCCGAAAAGGTTTATCAGCATCAGCATGGCGCCGCCCAAGAGTCCATTAAACAAAAACCGCAGCAATATTTTGAATGGCACCAGCAGCAGCCATCCAAGGGCATAAAGCAGCACCAGCCCCACGGCAAAGAATATAACCGTCATCAAGTCTATTGATATGCCCATATCCGCACCTCTCGCCCATAGTTTTCTATCTATAATATGCAAGGTGCGCAGAAATAATAACGCCATCCAGCCAAGGCCGGCATAAAAAGGCATTGTTTCACGTGAAACATCAAACAGGTATTGTCATTTGGGTGTCCAGCATATAGATAAAGGGCTTTGTTCCCTTTCCCGTCAGCCGCCTCAGCGCCAGAGCATAGAGCTTAAGCTGATCTGAATAGCTTTCTTTTGCTCTTTGCGCGCTTAGCCAGCCGCTCTTGAAGTCGATTATGATCCACTCATCATCCTGCAAGAAGCACATGTCGATTATGCCCTGCAGCAAAATTTTGTCATCAGATCCCGAAAACACGCCTGCTTCGCCGGGAGAGATGAGAATATTGAAAGGCTGTTCGCATAAAAGCTCTCTTGCGGAAAGCGCTCGCTGGCCGATATCGCTTAGAAAAAACGCCGCAAGACCATCCGGTCGAACCGCTTCCGCCTGTGAATTTGATATCAGGCCCCTCTCCAGCATCTCCTCCAGCTGCCTTGTAATTCCGGCCAGCGTTTCCCCCGAAGAAAGGCCGTAAAGCCTGGTTTTTTTCAGGGCGCTTAATACTGTGTGAAGCGCAGTTCCCCGCTCTGCGCCCGTTAGGCCCTTCTTTTCCTGTGCAAATTGCGGCCTTGGGGGCACGGGCATCTCATACCTTGAAAGGGCGGTGGCGCTTATCTTCTCCGGCTGCGCTGCCCTCCCATGCTGATAGCGCCAATCAAGCCTTTCATCTATCCACGAAAAATTAACAGAAGCTGCGCCCTTTCCATTTTCAGCAAAACCCTTCTCGACCTTCTCCGTGCTAAGGCTCACATATTTCTCCTCTCCGAAAGAAGGGGCGATAAAGTCCAGCAATGAGCGCGCACCTGAAAAATCCCCGCTGTCTGCCATCTGATTCCACTTACTTTCCGCCGACTCTCTGTTTTGAACGCAGCCGGTAATTATCAGCCGTTCCTTAGCGCGGGTCATCGCCACATATAAAACGCGCAGCTCCTCTGCAAGGCTGTCGTTTATTATCGCCTTTGAAACGCTCATATGGGAAAGGCCCGCCTGAGAGACAAGCAGATCAGGGTCCACATGCTTCATTCCAAAGCCCTTTTCCCTGTGAAATATTAAAGGGCCGGTGGTGTCTTGAAGATTTATCCTGCCTCCCGTCCCTGCGACAATAACCACGGGAAATTCAAGCCCTTTTGACTTGTGTATGCTCATTATCTGGACTGCCTGCTCATTTTCAGGCGCAGCGGAAAAGTTCGCGCCCTCGCCGGAGCCCTCGTCCCCCAGAGTGGCGACACTCAGAAACTCGCCCAGAGAATCATAGGCTTTCGCCCTGTTCACCAGAGCCCGCAAATTCTCCTGCCGAGCGCCTCCATGGGGCAGCGCACCAACAAAGTCATAATAGCCCGTTTCCTCCATCACCAGCAATATCAGGCTATATGCCGGCATCTTCCGGCTCTGCGCCCGCCATTTTTCAACGCTGTCAAAGAAAAACCGCATTCTTTTGCCCACGCTGTCATCAATGCTCTCGGCGTAACTCATGCAGGCTTTGTAAAAAGGCATATCCCTGTCGGGGAAGGCGGCGCGAATATGGGCAATTTCCTCGGGCATGAACATCATCTCTGTAAATGGCGCAGTAAGCGCCCCGACCAAGGGTATGTCCTGATGGCGGTTTTCGATGACGCTCAGCAGGTTTACCAAAGCTTTTACCTCCGTCAGGCTGTAGTAGCCCTCTGAGCTATCAGTCACAAACGGAATCTCAGCCTGGCGCAGCATCTCTGTCACAGTTGCCACCCATCCCTTGGGCGAGCGCAGCAATATGGCAATATCTCTAAGCTCCACCGGCCTGTATACGCCATCGATCTCCATCATTTTACCCAGCAAAGCTATTATATTGTCAATTATAAGCCTGCTTTCCGCCTTCTTAGTTGAAAAATCTTCCAAAAGCTCCCGAAGTTCCTCGTCTTCCTCCATTTCTGCCTTGGCATCGGCCATCACCAACACCTGCAATGAAGCCCTATGGGGATCGTCGGCGCTCAACTCATTGCCCGGCTGAAGCCTTGCATCATCGTCATATGCAATGCCACCCATCTCCGGCGACATCGCTTTTTCAAAGACCCTGTTCACGCAATCGATAACGGCCTTACACGAACGATAGTTGTCGTTCATACTTATTAGTTCGCCTTTTTCATTGCCCTCTTTGCTAAAGCTGTTATATTTCCCTGTAAACAGAGACGGCTCTGCCATTCTAAATCCATATATGCTCTGCTTTACGTCACCCACCATGAAAAGATTGTTTCCCCGGGTGATATGCTTTAGGATTTCTTCCTGAAGGGCGTTGGCATCCTGATATTCGTCGATGAACACATGCTCAAAGCGATGCCGCATCTTTTCGCTGACATCCTCATTTTTAAGGGCAGCCAAAGCGAAGTGCTCCAGGTCTGAGAAGTCCAATTCCTCGCTTTCAGCCTTCATGGCGAAGTAACTTCGTTCAAATTCCTTTACCATGTCACAGAGCCTGCCCAGGTGAACGGCCATGGTGCTGTCGTTTTCCCTAGCCACTATCAGCGGCGGAAGCTGCGCCGCTTCCAGCAGCAATTCCTTCGCGGCATCTCTCAGGCTTTTTGCCGCTTCCATCTCCGGCGGGTTATCCTTTCTGGAGCCTTTTGTCACCGACCAGCGCTTAAAAGAAGGCCTGTAGTTTGACAAAGGCCCATATCCTCTTTCCGCACAGTCGATTATATTAAGGGCGATTTGGGCATCTGAGTGCAATACTTCCCTTGCGCTGTCATCATCAAATATACCATAAGCTTCATCGATCATGCCCGCCGCACGAAGGGTGCTTTTTCGGGCCTCGTCGATAGCATCCTTCGCCCATTCGCTCCGCTCAATATCACCCGCATTTTTGCAGAAGGAGAAAAGCAGGTCGTCCAGCCATTGGATAGGATCCGGCCTGCTGATTAAAAACTTGTATAAACTATGTGCATATTCCTTTATATTTTTTACGCCGCCGAAAACAGCGATGGTATCGATAAAACCCTCATACTCAAGCATTTTCTCAAGGGATTCATCCATGGCTGATTCCCTCATGCGGTGGCCTTTCGCCTCATCTTGGACTCTGAACGAGGGGCTTATCCCCGCCTCCACAAAAAACTCCCGAAGCAAAGTGGAGCAAAATGAATGTATGGTGCAGATATTTGCCGGCGACACATTTCTGGCGGCGAGACCCATGCCCGATGAAGCCAGCCAATCGGCGATTCTGCGTCTCATGCTGGCGGCTGCAGCCTTAGTATAAGTAACTATAAGCATTTTTTCTATCGGCACGCCCTTTTGCACCAGGCCAACGACACGCTCCGTAAGAACGGCAGTCTTACCCGAACCTGCGGCGGCGCTCACCAGCACATCTTTTCCCATGGCTTTTATTGCTCGAAGCTGCTTTTCGGTGAACTTAATATTGCAGTTACTCATCTTCATTACCCCCGAAAATAATCGCCCTTGCCTCCGACTCCGTGGCGCCGCAATGGCGATATCTCGCCCCCAGCTCCACATCGAACATGCAGAACATGCGGTGATCGCAATATGCGCAGGCGCTGCCGCTCTTGGTCCTGATGGGTCTCATGGCGATATCACCTGATAAAATCTCCCCGGCAAGGCCTCTTTCCTTTTCGCGGACAAAGTTCATCAGCGTTTCCATCTGATTTTCATCAAAGACCGGGGAGTTTTTATATGGCTCACCATCTCTTTTGATGCGGACATTCAGCATATTTTCAACGGGCTCGCCACCGCTCATGGCTGATAGCACAATATCATTTTTAAGGGCCACTCCCTCCAGTCGATAAGTCCTTTTAAGCCTTTCAATCAGCTTTGCTTTCTCCCTGATTTCCGAAGGCGCAAGCTCGCCGTTTTTCCCCGATACATGCAGATAAAAGGCGCCCGCGGGATTGTATCCACCGCCTTTTACGGCGCTTAAATATGTCATGAGCTGAAGGCTTGTGCCGTTTACCAGATCGCACAGAAGAAGGGCGTTTCCACCGGACTTGTAGTCCACCACGCGGGCGTAGGGCTTGCCCTCCAGCATGGCCGTGTCGAGCCTGTCTATCCGCCCCTCCAGCAGCATCGTCATCTCACCCACAAAAAGGGCTATCGCCGGGAAGCGCTCCCCTTTTCCGAAGCGAATCTCAGCGCTTCTTGGCTTAAACATATTCTTTTTAATGTGATCGGCGATGTTCTCGGCCGCCCTTCTTGCGCTTTTTTCCAGTATATAGGCCAAGGCTCGGCCCTCAGGGGTCTTCCCGGCGGGCGTTTCCAGTATTTTTTTAATGCTCCCACTTGAAACATCCTGAGCTATCCGCCTGATATCATCTTCGCTTAAATCATCCAGGCCCTTCACCAGAGCCCTTCGCGTAAAGTCCTCAAGATAATCATGGAAAAAGCTACCCCTGTCAACCGGACGTATCTCAGGCTCTTTTCTGGGTACCGGCTTTATGCCATATGAAATAAAATGCTTATATGGGCATACAGCAAAGCTTTCAAGCCTTGATATGCTTATTGACGGCGTTAAATCTGCACCGAAGAAGATGCTGCGTGCCGTTTCTTTGTTTATGGGTGCAGGGCTTACGGCAAAGCTGATGGCCGCATCAAGGCGCTCCATATATTTAGGGGCTTTCAGCTTAAAATAATCCCTGACGGAAAGCCAGCCCGGATCGAAGGAGCGGCGCAGCATCAGTCCCAGCATCTTTTTGGCAGAGTTTTCTTCGGTCAGCAAAGCCTCGCAGCTATAGAAATAATCCTGATCCTTAGGCCTTACATCCGGGAAAATCCTCTCAATTCTCTTAACGAGCATCGACGGCTCCAGAGCCTGGCCATCGGCCCCCGAGCGGGAAAGGCTCAGATAAAGATATTCGTAAGCCTGCGTGAAGGCATCGTATATGCTCAGCCTTTCCACAGCATGGAAATGAGCGCTTCCAATGCCCATGCCGTCAAAGGCCGGCCCCAGAGCCTGGGCATCATAGTCGTTTATAAGGCTTTCCGGCGCTTCATTCGTCGGTATCAGCCCGTCATTCATTCCCATCACGAACAGGGCTTTCACCTGATCCCCCTTGAAGCGGGCAGGGCTGCCTATATTCACACAGTCAGGCTGATGGGGGATCGATCCCAGCCTAGAGGCGGCAAAGCCTTCTTTAAGAGTGTTTATATAGTCCATATAGCTCATTTTGCCCAAAAGAAGATGGCTTTGATCAAGCACATCGCAGATAATCTGGGCCAACTGCCCGTCGCCGCTTTCAATCAGCACGGAAAGAAGACCTATGTCTTCGATAAAATCGTACACGGCCCTTGAATAAGCCTGAGCGTTTTTCTCATCCGGGTTTTTAGGCAGAAGATGTCCCGCCAGCCTTCTTATGGGATCTGTAAGCTTTCGCCTGGTGTTCTCCAGGGCTTCTTCGCCGCAATTTCTAAAAAAACCGGAGGCTTTGATGTCATTTTCAATGATATAGTTTTCAAAAATATCGGCATCGTCATCAGCGATTCCAATCCACCCGCTTTTGAGCACAGACAAAACATCCCTGCGCTGGGACATATTCCTGCCGGCGCAAAGCATCGCCGAAATGATCAGCTTTACTGCGCTATGGTCCGCCGCGCTTTCCATTTTATCCAGGCGGCAAGGAACGCCTCTGATATCAAGCTGACGCTTAAGCTCCTCTCCCCTTTCGCCGTCATCAGCGCAGATCACCGCCATATCGCCGTAGCGAAGATCCCTTTCCCTGGCCAGGTGAATTATATTCGACGCGACAGCCACCGCCTCTCTTTCGATGGTGGGTGCGTAAAAAATCTCTATCGCCCCGTTTTTTTTGTATTTGCTTTCGCTCTCTTTGCGCTGATAGATCTTGGGGTTTTCTGAAAAAAGCTCTCTTTCCAGGTGGCCTATCTCCGGCGATGCGAACTCCTTGCGACCAATTTCCCTTATATCGATAACGGCGCTTTCCCCCCAAGGGCTCTGCCTTATCATCCCTATCAATGAATTCATCGCCTTAAGGACGGGCGCAAAAAGCTCACTGTCGCCGGCTATATCGCTGGAATAAGTGAAAGTGATTGTCACGCTCTTTGCCACCCCCGAAAGGGCTGCCAGCATTTTAAGGGTCAGCGGAGATATTACGTCAAAGCCGTCGACATATACATTATATTCCCTTAAGAACTCCGCCCTGTGAAGGCTTTCCGTCAAAAGCTGCTCATGGCGCTGCTCGTCGGCATAATCATTTTCAGTGAGCTTTTCATATTCTTCATATACGAGGGCGATGTCCTCCAGCTTATTCAAAAGCGCCTGCGGAAGCCTTTCATTTTCTTCCGCCGCGGCCTTTATCAGCCTATATAGCTGCGCCGCAGAGAGGTCGTTTTGCTTGAGCTTTACTATCATCTGCGCCATAAGCGGTGCGACATCAGCAATG
The DNA here is from genome assembly GCA_050942895.1 of Christensenellales bacterium. Lineage (GTDB taxonomy): Bacteria > Bacillota > Clostridia > Christensenellales > UBA1750 > JBNRMR01. The sequence continues at coordinate 32,398 of JBMNOE010000019.1, read as the reverse complement.
TTTTTCGCCCCAGAGAAATATTTAAGGCGGGTGGAAATAGCAGATAAGTCAATCAGCAGCTTTTTTATAGCCATAGTCATGCCGGAAAAGTCCAGCCGCTTAAACTTCATCCCTCCGACCATCGTCAGCACCCTGTATGCAAGCCTTGAGGGAGACAAAACCTGCGTGAAAAGAAGCCCGCCAGTCTTCACCCTGCGGGTTAATATGCGCTCGGCGCTGAAAGTGAACTGCTCGGGCACTATCAATATTGTCTTTTCAAGGGCCTGCGTCGCCTGTGCAACGCGGTCAAGCACAAATGCAGTCTTTCCCGCGCCGGCCCTTCCGGTAATAAATGTCAGCTTCATGGCTTTATGATATCACCCTTCCCCGCAAAGCGTCAATTCCCTTTATCAGATTGATAACCAGAACTGTTATTCCATTTTGCTTTTTCGTTTTTTTGCTTTTTTATGCTATATTAGGTTTAGCAATTTTTCCATAAATTGCGGATTGGCGGGCCGGCGCGAAAGGCAGCCGACAAACATGGTATGATCGCTCAGATGAAGGGAGCAGCATGAGAATCAACAAAAAATACCATAATATCATACTTGCCTGCTTTGCGGCGTTCATTATTTCTGTACCTATTTCATTCGTGATGGCCGCCATAAACTTTGGCTTTAGAGAAGGCTTTTTATGGCTTTCTTGAAATCGGCTCTTTTGAGTGTAATTATTTCGATTCCCCTTTCTAGCTTTGGAGTCCCTCTGGCAAAAAAGATCGCCGACAAGCTCACCGACGAATAAACCTTTTTATAATATCAATAAAAAATCAAAAAAGCCGCCAGTTTTTTTAATTATCAGGCGGCTTCATTCTCTTTATTTATTCACTATAGCTTATTCATCATCTCCGACAGTTTCAGCTTCGTCTTCGGCTTCGGCAATCTCCTGATCGCCTTCCGTAATCATTTTTTCTTCTTCATCGTCTTCCTCATCCTTTGCAACGGCTACCACGGAAACGATTCTGCTGTCCTCGTCCACCCGCATTATTCTCACTCCCTGTGTAACTCTGCCAAGGGTGGAAACGTCCTGGGCTGCGAAGCGGATAATCGTACCGTCGTCCGTAATGGCGATTATGTCCTCCTCCTCGTCAACTATCTTAAGGCTTACAAGCTCTCCCGTCTTTGAGGTGAGGTTCATGGCCTTTATGCCCTTTCCTGCGCGGTTTTGCAGGCGGTATTCATCGAGATCAGTGCGCTTGCCGTAGCCGTTTTCGGTTATCGCCATCACCCATCGGGGGCTGTCCTTGAATATGGTCTGCATATCCACCACCGTGTCATTATCATCAAGGCTGATGGACTTAACCCCCTGGCTGACCCTACCCATGCTGCGCACGTCCTCCTCCTTGAAACCGATGCTCATGCCCTTCCTTGTGCCGATGAGAATATTAGCATCGCCGCCTGACAGGCTGACTCCTATAAGCTCGTCACCCTCCCTTAAAACGATGGCGATGAGCCCCGCCGCCCTCAGGTTTCTGAAATCATCCAAAGGCGTTTTTTTGATGAGACCCAGCCTTGTGGCCATTATAAGCTCTCCCCTGCTTTCCTTGTCCGCGGGGATCATGGCCGTCACCTTTTCATCGCCGTCAAGCTGCAAAAGGTTCACTATGGCCGTTCCCCTGGCGGATCTGCCCGCTTCGGGAAGCTGATAACCCTTAAGCCTGTATACCCTGCCCTTGTTGGTGAAGAAAAGGATATCCTTATGGGTGGTGGTGACGAATATTTTCTCCACAAAGTCCTCTTCGCGGGTGCTCATGCCGATTATTCCCTTGCCTCCCCTGCGCTGGGACTTATATGTATCAAGGGCGATCCTTTTCACATAGCCGAAATGGGTGAGGGTTATAGCAATATCCTCCTCGTCGATCAAATCCTCTATGTCTATTTCACCGTCGATCATCGTCAGCTCCGTGCGCCTTTCGTCGGCATATTTATTTCTGATGGCCGTCACTTCTTCTTTTATAATGTCCAAAACTATCTGTTCGCTGCCCAAAATCTCGTTGTAATGGGTGATCTGCTGCTGGATTCCCGCATATTCCTCCTGAATTTTGCTTCGCTCCAGGGCTGAAAGCCTGGCAAGCCTCATGTCCAAAACCGCCTGAGCCTGCTTTTCGCTCATGTCAAGTTTTTCCATCAAAGCGTTTTTAGCGGCTGCAGTGCTCTCGCTGGTTTTAATCATCTGAATAATTTCGTCGATATTGTCCAGCGCCTTCAGCAAGCCCTCCAGAATATGGGCCCTTGCCTCCGCCTTTGAAAGATCATATCTTGTTCGCCTGATTATAACATCCTTTTGCAGCTGCAAATAGTGCCAGAGCATATCCTTCAGGTTCAGCACCTTCGGCTCATCGTTTACCAATGCAAGCATTATCACTCCAAATGTGTTTTGCATCTGTGTATGCTTATACAGAAGATTCAAAACCACGTTGGCGTTGACGTTTTGCTTTAGCTCTATCACAACCCGCATTCCGTTTCTGTCGCTCTCATCGCGAAGGTCTGAAATGCCTTCGATGGTCTTATCCTGCACCAGGTCTGCTATCTTTTCAACCATCTTCGCCTTGTTCACCTGATAGGGGATCTCAGTTACAATTATCTGGCTCTTGTTGTTGGGCATCTCCTCTATCTCCGCCTTTGCCCTGACCACAAGCCTTCCCCTGCCTGTGCGGTATGCGGAGTGTATGCCTGATGTTCCTAAAATAATTCCCCCTGTCGGAAAGTCAGGGCCTTTTATAAATGTCATAATCTCCTCTATGGAGCAATCGGGGTTATCCATCATGTATATAAGCCCGTCGATAACCTCCCCCAGATTATGAGGAGGAATGTTCGTGGCCATCCCCACAGCGATACCACTGGAGCCGTTCACCAGCAGATTGGGATAGCGGCATGGCAAAACCGACGGCTGCATTGTGGTTTCATCGAAGTTGGGGTAAAAGTCAACCGTTTCCTTGTCCAGATCAGTCACAAGCTCCATGGCAAGCTTTGTGAGCCTTGCCTCGGTGTATCTCATGGCCGCGGCCTCGTCGCCGTCCACAGAGCCAAAGTTTCCCTGACCGTCCACAAGGGGATATCTCATGGAGAAATCCTGGGCAAGGCGCACCATGGTTTCATAAACCGCGCTGTCTCCATGGGGATGGTATTTACCAAGGACGTCTCCAACCACGCGCACAGACTTCCTGTGAGGCTTATCCGGCGTGTTTCCCAGCTCGATCATGGAATATATCAGCCTGCGGTGGACGGGCTTTAATCCGTCGCGTACGTCCGGCAGCGCCCTATTTATAATAACAGCCATCGCATAGCTGATGAAAGATTTTTTTAGCTCCTGTTCAAGATCTATTGGTTGAACATTATCACGAATCATTTCTTTCCCTCTTTTTCTCTTTTTACCCTTTTTACTTATTTAACTAAGCTTTCCAAAAAAGCTATGCGCTTTAATGGCTAAACGTCCAGATTTTCCACCAGCTTCGCATTTTCTTCGATAAACTCCCGCCTCGGCTCAACATCATCGCCCATTAGCACAGAGAACATTTCATCCGCAGAAATGGCATCATCCGTTGTAACCTGCAGCATTATCCGCTTTTCAGGGTTCATAGTGGTCTCCCAAAGCTGCTCGGGACTCATTTCCCCAAGACCCTTATACCTTGAAACATTGACGTCATTCCCCCTGCCTATTTCATTCAAGAAAGACTCCAACTCGTCATCATCATACAGATATTGCTCTATACTCTTCCCCTTGGTGACCTTGTACAGCGGCGGCTTTGCAATGTACACATAACCGCCTTCAATGAGGGGCTTCATGTACCGATAGAAGAATGTGAGCAAAAGTATTCTTATGTGGCTTCCGTCCACATCAGCGTCCGTCATGCAGACTATCCTGTGGTATCTCAGCTTGCTGACATCAAACTCAGCGCCTATCCCCGCTCCAAAAGCGGTAACCATGGCCCTTATTTCAGCATTTGCAAGGATTCTGTCAAGCCTTGTCTTTTCTACGTTCAGTATTTTTCCGCGCAGGGGCAATATCGCCTGGAACATCCTGTCCCGCCCGCCTTTTGCGCTTCCGCCTGCGGAGTTGCCCTCAACAATGAATATTTCGCACTTTGCGGGGTCCTTCTCGGTGCAGTCGGCCAGCTTTCCGGGAAGAGATGTGGAATCAAGGGCGGTTTTGCGCCTTGTAAGCTCCCTTGCCTTCCTTGCGGCTTCCCTTGCTCTTTGGGCGGTCATGCATTTATTGATAATTATCCTTGCCACATCCGGGTTTTCCTCCAGGAAGGTTGAAAGCCCCTCAGCGGTTACATTATCGACTATCTGGCGCATCTCGCTGTTTCCCAGCTTTGTTTTTGTCTGGCCTTCAAACTGAGGCTCCATCAGCTTAACGCTTATAACGCCGGTAAGGCCCTCGCGGATATCCTCTCCCGCAAGGTTCACCATATTTTCCTTTAGGTACTTATATTTTCTTGCATAGTCGTTTGTCACCCTTGTAAGAGCGCGCCTAAAGCCCTCCAGATGGGTGCCTCCCTCGGCTGTATTTATGTTGTTGGCAAAAGAAAATATATTTTCCATATAGCTGTCGTTATATTGCATCGAAACTTCGACGATATTATTCTCCCTTTCACCTCTCAGGAAAATGGGAGTGGGATGCAGCACCTCTTTTTTTCTGTTAAGAAATTCGACAAATGACTTTATGCCGCCCTCATATATATAGCGCTTTTCAGAGCCGGTGCGTTCATCCAATATATTAAAATTAATTCCTGCGTTCAAAAAGGCCATCTCTCTGAATCTGTTGTTTAATACATCGAACTGATGCTCCACCGATTCAAATATCTCGTCGTTGGCCATAAAGGTGATCTTTGTGCCCGTCCTGTCGGTTTCACCTATGACATTCAGATCATGCATCGGCTCGCCATATTCATAGTGCTGGAAATGAATTTTCCCGTCCTGAAAAACGGTGACGTCAAGCCAGGATGAAAGGGCGTTAACGACGCTCATGCCCACCCCATGCAGACCTCCGGAAACCTTGTAGCCGCTGCCGCCAAACTTTCCGCCGGCGTGCAGCACTGTAAGGCACACTTCCACGGCGGATTTTCCATAGCTGGGGTGAATTCCGCAGGGAATGCCGTGGCCATTGTCCTCAACGGTTACGGAATTATCCTCATGTATAGTGATATCTATCCTGTCACATCTGCCGGCAAGGGCTTCGTCTACAGAGTTGTCCACTATTTCGTACACCAGGTGATGAAGGCCCTTAAAATCCGTCGAGCCAATGTACATGCCCGGCCTTCTCCTTACGGCGTCCAGGCCTTCCAGCACCTGGATCTGGCTTTCGTCATATAGATCCACCGATTCACTGTTATTGTCATTTTCTATGTTTTCAATATTAGTGATGGTCTCATTATTTTCAATATTCTCGAATTTTTCGATGTTCATCTTTCCGTTCACCTCATTATTTTTAAGAAGCCTTTACATGAATATGTCTATATAAGTAAAATGCAGAAGCAGTATAATTAGTAACAGGGAAAATGTGGAAAAGTCTTTTTTCTTGTAGTATACCTACAAAACTTTGCTGCAAAAAATTCCACAAATTATATCCGGTTTTTCAACAATTCCACAGCTCTTCCACCTAACGCCCATTTTATTATATTTTTTCCAAATATTTTATACTCATTCACTCAATATATTTCCTTCGCTTACTTTCAAAATTCTCAAGTCCTTCATTTTGAGCCCCTCACAGGAGGTTCCTGATATGAAGGTTTGAATATCTTTAATGTTTTTTAAGAGCAGTTGCTGTCTTTTGTCATCCAGCTCGGATAGCACATCATCCAGCAAAAGCACAGGATATTGGCCTAATACCTCCTTCATCAGCGAAAGCTCACTCAGCTTAAGGGCGATTGCTGCAGTTCTCTGCTGGCCTTGTGAGCCATAGCCACGAATGTCACAGCCGTTAACGCTGATTGATATATCGTCTCTGTGAACGCCCATCAGGGAAGTCTTTCTGCGAATGTCTCCTTCTTCATTCTTGCTTAAATGCTCAAGATAAAAATGCGGGTCTACGGCCTCAAAGGGCATGCTGGGGGCGTATTCTGCCTTCATGACTTCCTTGCCGCCTGATATCGCGCTGTGGTTTTCAAGGGCCAGAGCGCAGAGCTTTTCGCAGAAACCGACCCTTGCCTTCATTATGGCGGCGCCGCATCTGGCAAGCTGTTCGTTCCATATGGGCAAAGTTGCGCGTAAAGATGGCTTAAACTCAAGGGATTTTAGCAGATTATTGCGCTGCTTGAGCACTTGGCCATATTTTTGCAGCGCGTAAAAATACGCCGGATACAGCTGGCTGAGTTCAATATCCAAAAACCTGCGTCTTACATGAGGTCCGTCCTTGACAAGATCAAGATCCTCCGGCGCGAAAAACACGCAGTTAAAATGCCCCATCAGCTCGCCTATTCGGCGCGTCTTTATTCCGTTGATATAAATATCCCTTTTTTTTGCTGAATAAAGGCGGAAATCAATGGTCTGTGTGCCTTCCATGCGCTTTACACGCATTTTCACAGAAGCGCTTTCGCAACCCATTCGTACCATGTCCTTTTCCCGCGAAGTCCTGTGGGAGCGCCCTGCAGCACAAAGAAATATAGACTCCAGCAGGTTTGTCTTTCCCTGGGCATTATCTCCTTGAACGAAAATGCACTCGCGGCCCAAGGAAAGCTCCTGAAGCTGATAATTTCTAAAATTGGTGAGCCGAAGCTGAGAAATGTACATCCTTTTAGTGAGTTCTCACCGGCAGGACGAGATAGAGGTAGGAATCCCCCTCCTCAGGGACTATCGTGCCCGGGCTTACAGGGCTGTTTAACAGAAACATAATATTGTCGTCGTCCACAATTTTAAGAACATCAGATATATATTTGACGTTAAATGCGATGGTGATATCGTTTCCATATTTGGAGCAGTCTATCTCCTCATAGATATCGCCCAAATCGTTGTTGGATGTAATCACCAGCATATTATCGGTTATGTTCATCTTTATTAAATTTGTCTTTCCATCCCTGGCGATAAGGGCGGCCCTTTCAACGCAGTCGTTAAAATCTTTTCTGCTGATCACAAGCCTTGTGGAGGATTCCGCAGGTATAATCTGCTTATACTTGATATATTCGCCCTCCAGCAGGCGGATTTTAATGTCCGTAAGTCCCAGGTTTACCAGCAGATGATTGCCGCCGAAGCGCAGCGTCACGGTGTCCTCAATATCTCCTAATATCTTTGAAAGCTCGGAAAGATACTTTCCGGGGACAACAAAGCTGAAATCGCCGTCGGTGCTCATAACCTGCGCCTTTCGAAGGGCCATCCGGAAGCTGTCTAAGCTAACCATGGTTAAAATATCTCCCTCGCACTGTATAAGGCAGCCGGTGAGAATTGGCCTTAAATCATCCGTGGCGACGGCAAAGGCCGTCTGGCGGATCATGTCCCTGAAGGTAAGCTGGCTGAGGGTGGCAGAAACCGCAGCATCTGGCGTCTTTGGAAGCTCAGGAAAGTTATCCGCCGAGAGCCCCTGAAGGGTGGTTCTTGTCTGCAACGCGCGGATTTTTGCGCCGAAGTTTGCGGAAATTTCCATAGTCACTTCTGCGTCCGGCAGCTTTCTGACTATCTCCGTTAAAAGCCTGCCTGGCAAAAGCACTTGCCCGTCGCTGTCCGCAAAGCCGGGCAATCTGGCGACTATAGTTATGTGCAAATCCGAGCAGGTCAAAGTGATGTAGCCGCTTTCAGACTTGATCAGAATATAATCAAGGGCCGGTATGGGAGACTTTGGGGATAAAGCGTGGGTGACTGTGGACAGCGCCTGATACAGGTCGGCCTGCTGACAAACTATTTTCATATATTGTCCTCCAAAAAATGTGCAAATTCACAATTGTGGAAACTGTGGAAATCCAATATGCGCTATAGATAACGCTCCTATCTATTTTACCACAAAAGCTAAAATCTTTCCATAGCTTTATATATTGATGTAGGAATTTTTCAAACACTAACTTTTGCCTGTGATTCCCTATCGATAAATCAACGAGAGGCCGTCAGAAAAGGAACTCAAAAAAAGGCGATTTTTAAAGAATGTTGACGAAAGCCAACTTTGGTCATATAATGATTTAAAAAAATGAATAATAATGGCTGTAATTTCTTTGAAAGAAATAGATTTTACAATCATGTGGGATACTAAAATCCGCTTGTATTCCATCAAAGAAAGGGATGCAAAGGCGGTAAACTGTGTTTCATGGCTGTTTCTGGCCACCAAATCGAAAGGGGCACATCATGAAAGAAGCTATTAATAAACAGGAGAGCAATGTCTTTAACGAATATAATGATAACACTTTGAAGAACGGAAGCAATATAAAGATTGTTTATGATAAGGATTGGATCATTAGAAATCTGCAGCGCAACTGCATGAGCGCTTTTGGAAGGACCATTGAGGACGCCAGCGATCAGCAGAAGTACCGCGCTTTGGCCTTAACTGTCCGTGATCAGATAATGCAGACCTGGGCGATATCAAAGAGCAAGCACAGACGGGGGAACGGAAAAAGGGTGTATTATCTTTCCGTGGAGTTTTTGATTGGCCGCCTTTTATCAAACAACATGCTAAATCTCATGAACAGCCAGCTTTACGAGTATGCCTGCATAGAGCTGGGGATAAACCTGCCGGAAATAGAAGAATATGAGCCGGAGCCCGGCCTTGGAAACGGCGGGCTGGGTAGGCTTGCTGCCTGCTTCATGGATTCCATCACATCGCTTTCGCTGCCGGGAATGGGCTGCTCCATACGCTATGAGTTCGGCCTTTTCAGGCAGAAAATAGTGGACGGAAACCAGACTGAAATGCCGGACGACTGGCTGCAGGACGGCAATATCTGGGAGGTCGCCGTGCCGGAGGACTCCGTTGACGTGCATTTTTACGGCGATATCGAGGAGGACTGGTCGTCGGGAACCCTTAAAATAAAGCATGTGAACTATTCCTCGGTCATCGCTTTGCCCTATGACATTCCCATCGCCGGTTATGACACCAAGCAGGTGAACTCGCTTCGGCTTTGGAGCGCAAGGGCGCCTAAGCGCATAGACATGGAGGAGTTCAACAAGGGCGAATACAGCCGCATGATGGATGAAAAGGATCTGGCGGAGGTAATTTCAAAGGTTTTGTACCCGGAGGACAGGCACCAGCAGGGCAAGGAGCTTCGCCTGAGGCAGCATTACTTTCTTGCCAGCGCCACAATGCAATACATCGTGCGCGACTACAGGGCAACTTACGGCAATGACCTGCACAAGCTCCACGAGCATGTGGCAGTTCAGATAAACGACACCCACCCCGCCTTGGCAATACCGGAGCTGATGCGTATTTTGATGGACGAGTATGATTATACCTGGGAGGTCGCCGAGAGAGTGACCGCCAGAACATTCGCCTACACAAACCATACAGTCATGTCCGAAGCTTTGGAAAAATGGGACGAAAACATTTTCCGCACCATTTTACCCAGGATTTATTCCATCCTCAAAGAGATGAACGAGGTTCTCTGCAAAAATCTCTGGGATCATTTCCCAAATCAGTGGGATAAGATCGCGTCGATGGCGATAATCGCCTATGGGCAGGTGCACATGGCAAATCTTTGCGCTGCCATATCCCACACTGTAAACGGCGTCAGCCAGCTCCATGCCCGGATACTTAAGCGCGACACATTTCACAATTTCTATGTGCTCTCGCCCAGGAAGTTCATCGGCATCACAAACGGCATCACCCATCGCCGTTGGCTGATGGACTCAAACCCGAAGCTTACCGCTCTGATAGATGAGAGCATAGGCGCTGCGTGGAAGAAGGACCCCGAAAGGCTCAGCGAGCTTAGGCCCTTCACCAATGACAGCGGGTTTTTGGATAAATACGCTGCCATAAAGCAGGAGAACAAGCTGCGCCTGGCGGAATATCTTAAACGGCATCAGAATGAAATCATCGATCCGCAGAGCATATTCGACGTCCACGCAAAGAGGCTGCATGAATATAAGCGCCAGCTTTTGAATATACTGCATGTTCTATTTTTATACAACAAGATCACAAACGATTCCAGCTTTGAAATGTCGCCAAAGACATATATATTCGCTGGGAAAGCAGCCCCCGGCTATGATAGGGCGAAGCTGATAATACGCCTTATAAACCAGGTGGGCGCACTAATAAAAGCCGACAAGCGGGCAAGCAAATATCTAAAGGTGGTTTTTCTTGAGAACTACTGCGTTTCAAAGGCCCAGATTCTGATTCCCTCGGCAAATATATCAGAGCAGATTTCCACGGCCGGAAAGGAGGCCAGCGGCACCGGAAACATGAAGTTCATGATAAACGGCGCCCTAACCTGCGGCACAATGGACGGCGCAAATGTGGAGATGTATGAGAGAGCGGGCAAGGATAATATCTATATATTCGGGCTTAACGCCGAGCAGGTGCAGGGTCTTTATGCCCACGGAACCTACAGAGCCGGCGACATATTCGAAAGCGATCCGCGCATCCGGCATCTTCTGGAGCAGCTCATCGACGGTTCCCTTTCGAAGGATCACCCCAGGATGTTCGCCGATCTTTACCAGACGCTGCTGTTTGGCCAGTGGGGCGAAATGGCCGACTCATACCTGGTTCTCAAGGACTTTGAAAGCTACAGGGAGACTCAGGAGAGGATGAGCGCGGACTATATGAACTTCTACAAATGGCAGAAAATGGCCGCCACAAATACCGCAATGGCCGGCTTCTTCTCGTCAGACAGAACCATAAGCGAGTATAACGAAAAAATCTGGGGCCTGAAACCCATGTTCTAACACAGCGGCGCAAAATATAAAAGGGAGGGTATTAGTACCTTCCCTTTTGTTTTCCGCCGGTATCATGAGAGCTGCTCATAAACCTCTGCGGGTTTCGATATGACTATGAGCTTTCCCCTGTATTCATCCAGCATGGCGGTGAAATTGCTCCTGTTGCGCTCAAAGTCGCGGGTCCATTTATACATCAGCCAAAGCATGCGCAGGTTCGGCTTGTATCCGCAGGGCTCAGCTCCCAGCTTTTGCCTGATAAAGCGGGTCAAAACGTGATATCTTCTTTTCCACAGGGGCGCATCCAAGAATATGATTATATCCGCCATACCCAAAAGGCCGCGGTAAGAATCCCTGAAAACGCCTTCAAAAATCCACTTTCCCTCCGTGTCTATAGCGAGGATTTCCCGCATCTGTTCTTCAGGGGACTGTTTTACCCTTTCGCCTCCAACGCGCTTATGGACGATTGAGTCCAATTCAAACCAGGGAGCCCCTAACCGGGAGGAGAGCTCCTTGGCCAGCGTAGTTTTCCCGCTCGCAACGCTTCCCGTGATAAAGATTTTACTCACTCGTGTTCATCTGTGGGCTTGTATAATCAAAACCCATACGGCTAAACTGGCATGGGGGCGCTTCATAGCGAAGCAAAAGTTCAAACATCTTCTTTGCCAGTTCTTCCTCAAGCCCGGCGTCATGCAGGGGATTTTGCTGGTCTGGATCATTCAAAATATCGTATATGGGGTTGAATTCCTCTGGATTCATGTGCTTTTGCGATTTTTTCGCTATCCGAAGTTGAGGGATATTCCCGGCATACGACAAAAAATATCCGAGCTCGGCCCTTTCCAGATCCTCCTTGGGCAAAAAGCCCTGGCGGGTATCGGTGCTTAAAGTGTGCATATAAACCGTTGAACCGGGAATTGGCTGGCGGCAATATGTGTGCCTGCCGTCGAACATGTTTATATCCTGGCCGAAGTAGCCGAACAAGACAGCATCATGGTGTGCGCCATCCCCTTGCAGAAGATGCAAAAGCGATTTTCCTTGCACGCTTTCCGGCACGGCCGCACCGTGCATTTCTAAAATTGTGGGCATGAGATCGATGGCGGCAGTCAGGGCGGAAATACTTTTATGCTCTTTCTCCGGCGCGCAAATGCAAAGCGGAATGTGGGAAAGCTCCTCATACACAAAGGTGTAGTTCTTCGCCCAGTAGCCGTGCTCGCCCAAAAGATGGCCGTGGTCGGTGGTGAATATTAGCGCAGTATCCTCCCAAAGATTGTATTCATCCATTTTGTCCAGAAATTTGCCAAGCCAGAAATCGGCCATGGTGAGCGTTCCCGCATAGCGGCGGCGGATGTGCTTTACAGCCTCCTCCCCCTCCGTGACGGGGGCGTAATCAGGCCAGTCGAAATGATAGCCCTGCCAGTCATCGCCGTACATGTCCAGATATTTTTTCGGGCAGACAAAGGGTTCGTGGGGGTCGAACACTTCCAGATGTATATGCCAGCTATCCTCGCCATGGTTATTGTCCAAAAAGTTGGCGGCGCGCTCTAAGCAGCGGGGGGTGGGATAGTCCAGATCGTTTTCGCTGTCCATGAACTGGCGGTTTACCCAGTATGCCCGGCGGTTTTTCCCTCTGTATTCGGGAATTTCCGGTGAGCGCACCAGAGGATGCCAGACATCGCCCTCCTGCCCGCGCTCCAGTTCCCAGGAATCAAAGGCCTGGAAATAGCCTGCGCCGCCGCCTTCGAAGTAGTGGTAGTGGTCGGTGATCATGTGGGTGTAGATACCGCTGTCGCGCAGAATTCGCGGCAAAGAGGCATCCCATGGCTCAAGCGAGCCCCAGGGCGCTTCCAGAAAGTTCAGCCTGCCGGTAAAAAATTCGCGCCTTGCGGGCATGCAGGGCAAGGAGCCGCAGTAATGGTTTTCAAAGCGGACTGCGCGCTCGAAGATTCTATCAATGTTCGGAGTTTTTACGAACGAAGGCTTATATGGGCTTAGGTAATGTCGGTTTAAGGAATCCATGCACAGAAATATGGTTTTCAAATTATCAACTCCCCCACTTTTTTAAAGTCAAAGCATTTAATATGGAATGCAACATGGAAAGCAACAAAAATAATCTCTTAGCATCTTCAGTATATAAAAGCGGTTTGCCTGGAAGAGGCTAGGCTGAATGCGGGCAAGGGATGAAACTGTCTGCAACTATTGACAGTGTATCATATAGCCGCGCAAATATATAGGCATTCTGCTGGAGATGGCTATATTTTTGCAGGCAGTTCTTTAAAATATCCTTTATTCCTTTTATTGATTTCGAGCGGCTCTTCTGTGATAATAAACTTAACAGTTTAGCACTTTATATCCCTTGAAAGGGTTGGTTATGTGAATCCGCCGGAAATCATGCGCACTTTAAACAGTTACTACGCCATAAGGTTTGAAAGGCTGGAGTTTTTAAGGAACGCCGGCAGCATAACATATGCCGCCCACTCGGGTGAGCGCAGATATTTTTTGCGCATCACAAAGCCTGCCGCCAGTGAAACAGCGTCATCAGCTTTGGATGTTCATCTGTTTTTGCTAGCTAAAGGTTTCCCTGTGCCGCGGATAATATTTACCAAAGAAGGCCTTCCCTGCGTGAAAAAAAGCGGCCAGTCATTGCTGCTGTATGAATTCATAGAGGGGCGGGAGGTTTCCCCTGAGGAGGATGCCGCAGCCATCGGCGCTCTTACCGGGAACCTTCATAAAATAATGGCGGAGTATCCGGGCCCTCTCATCGAACGTGGAAAATATGGTTACATCGAAAGGTATATCGGCCAGATCCGCAAAAAGGGCTATCCCGGGGGGGATGAGTTCGCCGAATATGGGGAGAGCCTGTGGGAAAGGGTTAAATATCTGCCTACGGGCTATTGCCATGGCGATCTTTACAGCGGCAACATCCACAAGACCCCCGATGGCCGGCTGTACGTGCTGGACTTCGATACCTCCTGCCGCGGATTCCCTATGTACGACCTGGCCCTTATCTGTAACAGAACCAATTATTTCAGCTTCAAAGAGGATGGCTGTTTTAGGTCCGGAGAGACGCTGGCCCGGCTTCTGCCCGAATACCTTAAGCTCAGCAGTCTAAGCAAACAAGAAATAAACGCTTTTTATGATATGATTGCCCTTTACCATTTCGAGCTCCAGGGGAGGATAATCGATAGCTTCGGCCTTGACTGCGTGGATAATGGTTTTTTGGACAGGCAGCTTGACTGGCTCCGCAAATGGCGGGAGCAGTCGGCAAAAATCAAATGATAAAAAGGATAAAAAAATAAAAAAAATAAAAAGATGGCGAAAATAAAAAGCGTGCTTTTTTGAAGCGACGCTTTAAGCATGATATTTTTTCGCGTTTTTACGTACTGTTGAAGAAAATGAAATCAGTCCTCGCACTCCATGAAGGCGGCGTAAATGGCTCGAACTGCATTTTCAAAATCGCCGCTTTCAATGGCGACAATTATGTTCATCTCGCTTGAGCCCTGGTCGATCATTCGCACGTTCACATTGGCTTTTGCAAGGGCGGTAAAAAGCCTGGCGGAGGTGCCGGGCTGGCGCACCATTCCCCTGCCCACGGTAGCCACAAGGCTAAGGCCAGTGGTTACCTCTATGCTGTCCGGACTGCATGTGCGGTAAAGGCCGGTGATGATATTGTCCAGCTTGCCCTCTATCTCCGTGTCGCAGATGACTATCGTCATTGTGTCTATTCCCGTTGGAAGATGCTCAAAGGAGACTCCGTGATCCTCCAGCACCTTTAGAGTGCGCCTGCCAAAGCCCAGTTCGCTGTTCATCATCGCTTTTTCAACGGAAATGGCTGTGAAGCCCCTGCGCCCGGCGATGCCGGTTATGGTCTCGTGACGGTGGGGCGCTGCTTCGGCAACGATGGTGGTGCCCTGGTCGTCGGGGCTGTTGGTGTTGCGAATATTGATGGGAATCTGCGCCTGCTTGACGGGGAATATGGCCTCCTCGTGCAGAACGGAGGCGCCCATATAGGAAAGCTCCCGCAGTTCCTTATATGTAATCAGCTTTATGGGCTTTGGGTTTTCAACGATGCGAGGGTCGGCCATCAAAAAGCCGGAGACATCGGTCCAATTTTCGTATAGCGCGGCATCGGCTGCGCGGGCAACTATGGCGCCTGAAATATCGGAGCCGCCCCTTGAGAAGGTCTTGATGGTGCCGTTCTGCTTGGCGCCGTAAAAGCCGGGGATCACGGCCCTTTCATGCTTTGCCAGCCGTGATGACAGCTTTTCATATGTCAAAATGGGATCGTAGTTACCGCGGGGGTCAAAGAAAATGCCCTCAGCCGCGTCGATAAAATCAAAACCTATGTATTCTGCCAGCAAAAGCCCGCAGAGATATTCGCCGCGAGAGGCCGCATAATCTGCGCTTTGGCCGTTTTGGATGGAATATTTGATGATATCAAGCTGGCGTTCTATATCCGTTTTAAGCGAAAGTTCGCTTTTTATATTAAGATACCTTTCCTGGATTCTGCTGAAATGCTCGGTGATATCCCTTCCCGCCATAGCGTCGTAGTGGCAATTATAGAGAAGATCGGTTATCTTCTCATCGCTGGAAAAGCGCTTTCCCGGTGCGGAGGGCACGACATAACGCCTGTTCGGATCCGAAAGGACGATGTCTTTGACCTTCTTGAATTGCGCGGCATCGGCCAGGGAGCTTCCGCCAAACTTAGCGACAATTGTATTCATAAAAACAACCTTTCCAGAGTGCAGAGTCAAGGAAATTAAGCTATATAGAATTATATGAACTGAGCCTGGTTTTGTCAAGCAAAAGTAAGGGTTATTGATGGGCGCATCGGGCTTGGCGGCAGCTGTCAAACGAAAAGGACAAGCCCTGCTTTCGTGTTTTTGGCTCAGTTGAATATATGCTGCGATGCTAAAGTTCTTGCGGTCTTGCATTCTTTGCAGGATATGTTATGATTGACACTACATCGCTGATTCGCATATTTGCATATTCTTGCTTATATTTGCGTATAAGGGCTTCGCTTCGCCGAGCGGGGCAAAAATACAAAAGAAGATGAAGGTGTGTTTATTGCAAAAGCATTCCCATGTCAATATTTTTGACGAAAACAGGACGCCCTTTCAGACTATCATGCTCCTAGCATGGCCAATTTTTATCGAACAAATTCTTTCAACCTTGGTCACCTATGCTGATACCGCGATGGTCGGAAGCCTCGGCGCTTATGCGACTGCCGCGGTTTCAATAAGCAATCCTGCGCTTTTCCTGATAACCGGCGCGGTTATTGCCATGGGCGTAGGGATAACTGCCATGGTCGCCAGGAGCATGGGGGCAGGCGACATACTGATGGTCAAGCGCGTCGTGCGCCAGGCGGTTTTGATAATCGTGTTTATGGGCATTCCTCTTTCCGCAATATACGCCCTGCTCAGTAGGGCGATACCCCAGATGCTGGGCGCCGGCCCGGATGTTATAGACCATGCGGCGACATATAATCTGATCATCGCCTGCGGGAGGCCCTTCGCAATGGCGCAGATGGTTCTAAGCTCTGTTTTTAGAGGCGTTGGAGACACAAAGACCCCGCTTAAGATCAATATTTTTGCAAACATTTTAAACGTAATAGGCAACTATTTTCTGATATATGAGCCCCACAGGTTTACCGGCTTTGGGTTGGACTTTATAATGCCCGGAGCGGGAATGGGGGTTGCAGGGGCGGCCATTGCGACTGCTTTTTCCTTGGTCTTTGGAGGCGTGGTTTCATTCTATATCATAATTAAAAAGCCTTCCGTCGTGCAGGTGCGAATTCGCGACGGCTTCAAGGTTGAATGGCCTTTGATGAAGCAGATAGGCCGCATAAGCTTCCCGACCATAATGGAGCGGGTCAGCATGCAGACCGCCGGAATGGTCATCACATCCTTGATAGCCTCCCTGGGGACGGTTTCTCTTGCGGCAAACACCCTTTATGTCACGGCCGAGTCATTGGTGTTCATGCCTGCCTTTGCGGTGTCATCTGCGGCGACAACCCTGACGGGGCAGTTCCTTGGAGCGAAGCAGCCGGAAAGGGCCCAGTCATATGTGTATAGAATCTGCGGCTATTCAGCGCTGATTTTCTCGGCCATGGGCTTGATACTTTTCATATTTGCGCGGCAGTTGATAAGCTTCTTTACCCCCGACGAGGCGGTGATAGAGCTGGCGGCCCAGTGTCTTAGGATCGTGGCGCTCATACAGCCCGTGCAGGCCCTCGCATTTATTTTTGCCGGGGCTTTAAGGGGCGCTGCGGATACCTGGGTCACGCTGATCGTGGTGGCCATAAGCAACTGGCTGGTGCGGGTGGGGCTTACCACAATATGCATCCGCGTTCTGGGGCTTGATCTGGTGGCGGTCTGCTACTGCATGTGCGCGGACATGGTGATAAGGGCGGCGCTTTTCTTCCTGCGCTTCCGTTCTGGAAAATGGAAAACGGTATATAGGGAATAAAAAGCAGTGCATATAGCAGGGAATAGCTGCGCCGGAATATATCCTCCGGCGCTTTTTATTGTCGAGGATGGGCATAAATAAACATTGACAGCCTCAAACGCGGATTATATAATGCGAATGTTGAAGAACAAAGGGCTTTAGGCCTGAAAGGGCCGGTGGTTTTTGGTAATGAAGGATGGTTTTACTGTGTTTACTGTGAAAAGGCTGGTCCGCGGCTCTATGATAGCTGCGGTCTACGCCGCTTTGACGCTTGTCCTTGCGCCCATCAGCTACGGGCCTTTGCAGCTAAGAGTCAGTGAGGCGTTGTGTATTTTGCCCCTGTTTTTGCCGGAAGCCATACCCGGGCTTTTTATCGGCTGCCTTATGGCCAACCTGGGCTCAAACTTGGGTCTGGCGGATATCGTGTTCGGCAGCCTTTTCAGCCTCTTGGCAGCACTTTTCACATGGCGGCTTAGAAAGGGACCTGTGTGGATCGCCCTTTTGCCGCCGGTTTTGGTGAACGCGTTTGGGGTGGGAGCCTTGCTTTACTTCATCGCGGATGCACCCTATTGGCTTTCGTCATTGTGGGTGGGCCTGGGCCAGGCGGCGGCAGTCTACCTGATAGGCCTTCCTTTGTATATAATAATTAAAAGAAAGATAAATTCGCCGGCAGGCCCCGGTCGGTTCTTGAATTAATTTGCAATATCGGCCCTTGTGTCTAAAAAGGTGGAAAACAAACGCCGTCTTTGTTATAATTATTTTATAGAAGTTTCATAATTTAGTGTTATGATTGTTGTAAGCATAGCACGCACAGCGAGTGTGCGCATAAGGAGTTGGGCAGATGGAATACAATCAGAAGGACTATAACGCCCTTAAAATCGAACTGAACAAAAAGCTGCTGCTGTTCGGGCTGATCATGGCAATCTATATTGCGGGCTGCTCGGCGCTTTTTTCCATGCGGCTGCAGTTTGCGTGTATGTCATTTACTTTTATTGTTGGTTCTGTCATCATTTTTTTCGCGTATATATATCTGGTGCCGCCGCTAAAATACAGAAAGTTCCTAAGGGAGATGAACTCCGGACAGCAAAGGGAGAACATCGGCGACTTTATGCGCATTGAGGAGGATCAGGCCATACGGGAAGGGCTGCCTTTTTATCCTTTCATCACCATCGACGAGGAGGGATTCGAGCATCGCTATTACTGGGACGCCCAAAAGCCATTGCTGCAGATTGAGCCCGGCACGAAGGTAAAAATCACCACATATGGGCAGAGCATAAAGCGGCTGGAATATCTTTGATTTGCTTTGGTAAAGGGGCGGATATTTGCAGCATCTTTGGAACATATACAACAAGCCCCGCGTTATTAGAATGACAGTACCGATTAAGGAGCAGCGAAATGACAATTCGCCATGAACATATAATGGTGTGCGTCACCGGGCAGCGCAACTGCGAGCGCTTGATACGACACAGCGCGCAGCTTGCCCAGACCCTCTCCCAGGGAAGGAAATGCCGGGTGAGCGTCATACATGTGGCCAGCAAAAACAACCGATTCATGGGCCGGGAGAACGAAAGCGCGGCCCTGGAATACCTGTTTCAGATTTCAAAGAGGTATAACGCCGAGATGAGCGTAATGAGAAGCGACGATATCATCGAAACAATAGCAGCATTTGCCCAAAAGAACCGGGTGACCCGGGCCGTTTTAGGCGTTTCTGTACAAGGGGCCGGGCCGGACATGACCGACGAAATGAAAAAGAGAATGCCGGGGCTGGAGTTTCACATCATACCCTACGATGCAAGCAGCGCCGCAGGAATGTGATATAGCCATGAATAAAGCGCAGCACGAGGAGTATATGAAAGCGGCTTTTTCTCAGGCGGTAAGGGCCTTTGAGCAGGGAGAAGTGCCGGTGGGGGCGGTTGTAGTGAAGGATGGTATCATCATAGCGGCTGCCCATAATATGCGCGAACAGCTGAAGGACCCTTCCGCCCACGCGGAGATAATAGCCATGAGGGAGGCGGCAAAGGCCCTGGGAGACTGGAGGCTTTCCGGCTGCAATCTGTATGTGACATTGGAGCCCTGCCCCATGTGCGCGGGAGCTATTTCCCAGTCGCGGCTGGAGCTGCTTGTCTACGGCGCCTTTGATGAAAAGGCCGGCTGTGCGGGCAGCGTGTACGAGCTTTGCGGCGACTTCGCCATCGGCGGGGCCACGAAAATAATAGGCGGTGTGCTGGAGGAAGAATGCGCGGAGCTTCTCTCCCGATTTTTTCAGCAAAAAAGGTAAGTGTTTTGATGTCATAAATAGCGCAGGCAAAAGCCTGTGCTTTTTTTGCGGATCGGGGAATTTCCATAACAAAAAACATAAGTGCAGCAGACTAAAACGGAAGCGAATGTGAAGCAGCCTGCCCCCAAAAGGGCCAGAGGTCTTGTGAATAAAGGCAGGGCACGCTTCATCGGTGAAAATAAGATATGCCTTGCGTGTCCGCCAAATGAAATTTTGGAAAGGACGAATAAGATGATGGAAGATATTATTAACATCAGCGTAGATGCTCAGGAGGAAAACCTTCGAGAGGACTTCGGCAGGCTTACAATGGACTATGTGCTGGACAGGATTGAGCAAATTGCAGGCCATACCCAATACCTGCACGAATGCATCGAAAAGCTTGGAGAATCACAGTCGGTTGGCGAAGCCGGAGCTCTTGCTCTGGGAAACATCGTTGAAAGCCGGGAAAAGACCAACCAAAGGCTTTTGCAGATTTATGAAAAGATGTATGGCGACATAAAGCCCCAAAATCCGAAAGAACCCTCCGCCAGGGAGCGCGCGCTGGCGATGACGGAGCGGATTTTGAGCAAGAACGGCCTTGGTAAAGACGAACAAGCGGTATTACTGGAGGCACTGGAAACAATCCGGCACATGGAATAGGAGCGCGGCGGAGTTTTGCCCTTAAAACTGCTCTTTGTATCAAACCTCGTTATCCCAAATAACCAATAGCAAAAGACCCGGGGCTTTATTCGAAGTTCCGGGTCTTCGATTGGCTGCTTCTGCGCTTTATTAAAGCTTTCGCCCAGTTTTCCAAAAAAGTGGGTGATGCTCAAAGATGCCTGTATCCCCTGTGATCTTTAATGAACCCAACAAAGGCCCGGAGCTTCGTCAAGAACCTTCGGGCCTTCGCTTACGGCTTTATGCAATTTATCAAAACTTGCGGGGCACGGGGCGGTCCCTGTAGGAATCTACTTCCAGATAATATCGTCCAAAGGCATCCGGGTTCCGGGGATTTCATTCTTCCGCACTTCCTCGGGAAGCTCGTTCAAGTTGGCAGGCCTTCCGATGGCAATCATGTCGATGATATCAAGATCTTCGGGTATATTAAAAAGCTCGCGGGCCTTGTCGGCGCTAAACCCGCCCATGCTGTGGACAGAAAAGCCCTGGCGGATGGCCTCAAGCTGCAAAAAGCCTGTGGATGTGCCGGTGTCGAAGCGGCTGAAAGGGTTTTTGCTTCCGTTCATTTTAAAGGTTCTCGTGCACATAGTCAGCACCAGCACAGGGGCTTTTTTGGCCCAGGCGTTGCCGGGCGACAGAGCCTGCGCCAGCTTTTCGTGGCTTTCGGCATCGTCTGCGATTATAAAACGCCAGGGCTGCTCGTTAAAGCAGCTGGGGGCATATCTGGCGGCCTCGAAAAGGGGCAATAGATCCTGGCGGGTCACCTTTGCGCTGTCAAAAACTCTGGTGGCGTAGCGTGTCTTTATCTCGGGCATTATGTCGTAATTATAGTCTCTTTCCATTTAAAAACCTCCCTAGTATTCAGTTCTTTCAGTTATCAATTATAACATAAATAAAACCGAATAACAGTGAGATTTTCACAAAAAGGCTCACAAAAGGCTGTCAAAAAGTCAGGGTGAGGGCCTTGATAGCAGCCTTGCGAAATATAGCTGATCATTGAGGGGGGCTTGGCGCACAAATTCCCTGGCGGCTTCGATGTCGCCGAAGGTAAGGCCCAGCGTTTTTGTGGAAAAGCCCGCAGAGCCGCTGTCGCCTTGGGCCACCACATACCATCTTTTCGTGTGTCCGTCCAGGTTGAAGGATAGAGAGAAAGATTCATTCTCCGCAAACCATTGCTGAATAAATTCGATATTGCTTCGATCCATGTTCATCCCACCTCATCACTTTTTCCGCTTTTTTCTATTTTGCTATATAAAATGATATGCTTTAGCGGACTGCAAAATGCTGGCAGATGGCAACGGTCAGCTATCTTTTGCGGGGGCTGAAAAGAGCCAGCCTTCGGCGCGCAGCAAGAAGGAAATCCTCCTTCATATCGGCAATGCTGCCTTCGCTGTCGTTTGAAATGCCGGGCATGCAGGCAAGGGTGGCCGCAAGCCGCGAGAGAAACCCGATCATAAATATGACTTTGTATTTATCCCAGAATGCGCCGGCGGCGAATATGTCTGGCATCCACTCAAGGGTTGCTCCGCCCAGCAATATGCCCAGGAAAGATCCGGCTATGGAGTTGAAGCAGGAAAATATGGCGATGTAAGAGGGGCGCTGGTCCGGCGGCGAAAGGGAAAGCAAAAGATTGTGTGCGGCCAGGTTGGCGGCTATCCAAAATGCGGAGCCTATGGCATTAAAAAGGAGAAATGTCCAAAAGCTGCCCGGCTGGGAAAAGACCATTATCACCGGGATGAAGGATGTGGCGACGCAGGAAACCCAGAGGGTGGGCTTGCTGCCATAGCGGTCGATGACCCTGCCCCATTTTGATATCAGCAGAACCGTCATAATGGCCGCGGCCACCTGGCCATACAGCGTGACCTGCATGAAGCTAAGGCCCAAAGGGCCCAGGGCATAGCGGTTGTAATAAGGCCCGGCAAAGTTGGAGGTGAAGCACCAAAGAGTCCAAAAAACGGTGAAACGGAAAAAAGGCTTGTCTGCAAAAAAGCTTTTCAAAACTTGGGAGTATTTAATGTCGGCTCTTTTTTTCATGGGCACATCGGGGACTTTTGTGATGAAAGCCATGTCCATCAGCCCGAAAATACCGCCCATCACCAGAACGATAACATAGCCGGTGAAGCCGGAGGCCATATCAAGTATCTGGGCCGATATCAGCCCGATGGTAATGCCCACAACTGAAATTATTCTGTCGCGGCCGGAAAGCCAGCGCCCGCGCATGCGTATTGGCAGGAGATCTGCCAGCCAGGAAGTAAAGCTTACGTTTATGAAAGAACTGCTTATGGAGGATATCCCCGCAAGGAAAATTACCGACCAAAGACGCAGTGCAGGCCTTGCTTCGGGGATAATCAGGGGAATTAACCCTATGATCACCCACAGAAGGCGGGCAAAAGCGCCGTAGCGGAGCATATATTCTCTACGTTTTTGGGTTTTGCTGACGATGTATGCGGCAGGGATCTGGGCAATCGTACCGAGAAAGGGAATTGCGGTAAGCACGCCGAACACGAAATCGTTGGCGCCCAGCATTCCCGCATAACCGGTCAAAGTGGCTCCGGTGGTAATGGTGGCAAAAAGATTGCCACAGAGATTCCCGAGGATAACAAAGCGCAGACCCCTCCTGATATCGGGAGCAAGCCGCGCTTCGTCATATAAAGGTATAAAAGGAGAACGGAAAAATCTCTTTAAAAACATTGTACGCATAAGGGAAATCCGCTCCAGCAAAAATATTATCCGCCGGTTTGACCCGCCCTTGCGCGCCGGCTCAGAACCGATTGCGCCCCTACCCTTGCGGGGTAAGCCGTGAGGGCTGCTCGAATCCGTTCTTTAGCGTCCATTTTATACTATTGCGGATAATGTTTCAATCACAATTTTCAAGGCAGCGGAAACAAATCAGAGATGAAGAGAAAACAGAGATAAACGAAGAAGAAAGATAAAAAAGTGATAAAAGCGGACGGAAGCTTTAGAGCATGGGATCGTCGGCGCAATCCAGCCTGTGGTCGGCGTAGCAGTAGTCGCACACATAGCTGCGGCAGCAGCCGCACACCTGCATTGACCTGGAGTCATTGCTTTTTCCGCAAATATGACATTGAACCTTGGACATATTCTTGCCTCCATATTGTTTGCTATAAGCATAATTCTTCCACGAAAGGCTCTTTTTATTCATCCTTTTTCTTTTTTTGACCAGGCTTTGCTGCCGGATGAAAAAAGACACGCGCCTTTCGGCGCATGTCTTTAACCGGATGACTGTCTCGCAGACATCTCGGCCTAACAGGCGTAGCTGCAGCCAGGAGTTTGCGGGAATATGGGCAGCGAGAAGAACTCATCGCAAACGTTTTCTGCGAAGGCCTCGCAGGGGGGAACGGGGCAATAGCCATATGTAGGAATGAGCAGGTCGACTTCGGCAACGATTTTCAGGATAATGGTCACGCAAACTGTGAGACGGAACACATTATCGCCGCGGTAGCTGCCGGAAACGCAGATGGCGCTGACGAGGGACTCGATGCAGAAAGGAACGATCGATTCATCCGGTATGTACATGAGAACGTCCTTTTCAACTGAGATGACGCCCCGGCCGATGCCCTCCTGGCAGTTGGCGTCCGTAAACAGGATATCAATGGGGATATCCACAACGCCCCTGACCCTTGCGAAGTTGGGTCTGTCGCAAAGGCGGTCGATGGTCAGGTTGCGCAGTATGCCCTTTGAAGTTGCGCTGCGGCAGCTTTCAAAGGTGATGGGCGGGGTGATGACAGGGGTAACGTCGTTCTCGCAGCAAATAGCGCAAAGGGATGTGACTTCAACGTCGCGATTGTTTATCTGCTGTTGCTGCAGGCATGAGTCGTAAACCTTATGTACCTGGACACAGGCCCTTTCGCAGAGGCCCTTTGTGCTGTCGCCCTTTATCAAGCCGGGCATTGCGTCGGTATTGGTGTTCTTATATGAGTAGAAAGACATTTTCCGGTTCCTCCTTCTTTGTAGTTGGCGTCCGCCTACACTAACAATATATGCCGTCGGCTCCCATTGGTTACGGTTGACAGCAGTGTTTTTAAGTGATATAATAATCAGGTTTTCCATATATTCCATATATAAAGAAGGAAGATTAATTGTTTGCCGCCAAAGCCGTTAAAGGGGGGGATTATTATGCAACGCCATGAGCTGGACCGCTTTCAAAAAACCTTGGAGGTGGTTAAGGCTGAGTATGACGCGGCGGAGAAAGACCGTCTGCGCCTTGTGCCCATAGTGGATGAGCTGTTCAAACAGATAAACCGCAGCGAGGACTACAATGCTTACGTGGAATATCAGCTTCACGAGCTGCTTCTTTCAAGGGCGTCAATGTCGGCCCGAAGCCTGCATCTGGCAAAGCTTCAGCCCTATTTTACCCGCATCGACTTTGAGCCAAGGGATAAGGACGGCGATATCGGCGGCACTTATTATATCGGCAAGTATGGCGTGGTGGACTCCGCCTCCATGGAAAGCGTCGTGGTGGACTGGCGCGCGCCTATAGCCAACCTATATTACTCCGGCCAGATAGGCTCTACTCATTATGTTACCCCTGATGGAAAAATTGAAGGAGATTTAACGCTGAAGCGCCAGTTCAACATAGAAAGCGGCGTTTTAAAATCCTATTATGATGCGGACGTTGTCTCCCAGGACAAGCTTTTGGGCGAAGTTTTGGGGAGCGTTTCCCAGGGGAAGCTGAAAGAAGTGGTCACCACCATACAGGCAGAGCAGAACGCCGTGATCCGCCACCCGATGAACAAATCGCTGATAGTTCAAGGCGTCGCGGGCTCGGGAAAGACCACAATAGCTCTCCACAGGATTGCATATCTGCTGTACGCATATCAAAAGACACTATTGCCCAGATGCCTTATGATATTGGCACCCAATCCTCTTTTTCTGGACTATATATCATCGGTGCTGCCGGATTTGGGCGTGCAGGATGTTCATCAGCTCACATTCAAAACCCTTTGCGAAAAGCTAATGGACGAGGACGGCCTTCCTAAAATCGCCCCGGACGACAGGCTTGTTCGCGCTCTTTCATCCGCTGAGGATGCCGAAAGCATTGCCAAGGCCTGCGAAGAAAAAGGCTCGGTGGAATATCTTACGAGAATAGACGCCTTTCTGGACGAAATAGAGGAGGAAATTTGCCCGAAAGAGGACATCGCCTTTGGGCCGGTCATGGTCTACAGCAGGGAACAGCTTCGCCAAATGATACTTGTGGACATGAAGCCCCAGCCGGTGAACGCGCGCATACAGGCGCTTATTCGCCACAGCAAGGGCAGGATCAAGGAGGCGGCTAAAAAGGTGGAGGAGATGCTGATTGACGATTCCGTCCGCCGCGCCGACCATATCCGCGCCAGACTGGAGGACGGCCCCCAGCGCCGTCAGCGGCTGCAAAAGCTCTATTCCAGCCGGGACGAGCGCATCGCCGAGGCAAAAAAGGAAGCGCCCAAATTCGCCAGAGCCTTAGCGAAGCGCTGGAAGCCCCTTTCCGCAAAGGAGCTATACGCCCGCTTCCTTGGCGTGGAGAAGCTGAAAACCATCACCGAGGATGACCTGCCCGCCATTATCTGGATACAAAGGCGTATAAACGGCCTGAAAAAGGACATGCGGCTGATGCACATAATAATCGACGAAGCCCAGGACTACAGCGCCGCCCAGCTTCACCTGCTTAGCGCCGTATTCAACAGACCGGGCTACACCCTTGTGGGCGACATGGGCCAGAACATACACTTTTACAGGAATATATCAGGCTGGGAGGTGGCCCTTTCCGTCGTCCCCGAAGCGCAGGTAAAAAGCCTGGTGACCAGCTACCGCACCACAATAGAGATAATGCAGGAAGCCAATAAAGTCGCCGCCCGACACCCATACCCCGGGCAGGTGGCGGCAAAGCCCGTCTTAAGATCCGGCGAGGCGCCCCTTTATCTTCATGCGAAAAGCGAAAAGGAAAGAGTGCGCCTGATAGGCTCCCAAGTAAAGAGAATGAGGGAGGAGCTTCATTATAATTCTGTCTGTATAATCGAAAGCAGCCCGGCGCGGGCGAAGGCGCTGTCAAAATTGCTGGAGGGCGTTTCCCTGCTGGACCACTTAAGCTCCAGCTATTCCTCCGGCGCGTATGTCGCTTCGATAGATCAGATCAAGGGCCTTGAATTCGACGCGGTGATAATCGCCGATGCCGGCGAAGGCCAATACCCCGACCTGCCCCAGCACGCCCGGCTTCTCTATGTCGCCATGACGAGGCCCCTGCACCGCTTGAGCATCGTCTACACCGGCAAGCTCTCACCCCTGTTTGGCTGCCCGGGGGGAGTTTCTACATAATATGTAGCTGCTGGCCTCAACCCATCTTCTCACAAGATTATCAAAATTTTTAAAAAATTGGAACAAAATGAGGTTTAGCGACGTATATATACCGAAGGGAGGGACGAATTGTAACAAAAAAAACACAAATAGGGCGGTTTGACCGCGTGTTTTGACCCATGCAGGCATTAATAAAGGAGAAATTATGGTAAAAGTAGAAAAAACTTTAAAAAATATTTCTAATTTATTAATTTGGGTGTTTACAAATAAATACAGTTGTGATATTATAATGTCAAGTAATTGTCCCAAGTGGGCAAACTAAATTTGAAAGGGGAAACACAAGATGAAAAAAATCATCGCACTGGTACTCTTTGCAGCCATGCTGTTTGCAATGGTGCCTGTCGCAAGCGCTGCTGGTGACAACTTTAAAGTAGCTATTCCCGATGCCAAAACCTGGTGGGCAGAGCAGCAGCCGCAGTCTGTTGCTGATGTCGACGCAGATGACCCAACTCAGATCGCTGTAAACGGCAAGATCAGTGTCAAGGTTACAAAAGAGGAGCAGACGATCGATCAAGACTCCACAGCATCCAAGACCATCACAGTCAATCTGTCCGGCTCCTACAGCGGGGCTCAGGCACACTCCTATGTTCCCACCGGCAGCTCCCTCGTGCAGGCGGGCAACCAGCAGAAGTATGTCAGGATTCCTTACACTGTTGATGCTTTTGACGGAGCCAATGCAGAGCTGGCCGCTGCTCTTGCTTATATCAGCAGCAGCGACGATTCTGACCTGCCCTACGGCGGAATCTCCCTTGACCTCAGGGAAGAAATCTACTACCTCAGCTTCGTTCTTTCTGCGGATGACAGAACTGATACCTACTATATCAACGCAACCCCCAACATGCTCTATCCTGTTATAATCAAGGTTGTTTGGGACAATACCGACAACAATGCAGCCCCCTCAGCAGCAGGCCCCCATCCTTCACTGAAGGTTGTTGGCTATGATTCATCCGCTGCTCAGTACGGCAACTTCACCGTGGACTTTAAAGATATGTCCAAGGGCGCAAAGGGCAGAATGACATTCAACATTGCTGCTTATACCATGGCTGACCGCAGCACCATCTGGGATGCTTCTTATGGACAGGTGGCAACCTCCGCAGCTTTCAGGTATAACACAAGCTTTGGATGGTGGAACCCCGACACCATCAATGACTGGACATTTACTCGTTTGATCAATTACATTGAAGATCTTATGAACAGCAACAATTCCTTCATGACCGGCATTAGCCTTGACAGAAGGTTCAACACAGGCACATTCTCCAATCCAGTTTGGGTTTACAGGAGCAAGGTTACCCAGGCTGTCTGGACTTCCACTGTTGCTGGCAAATGGTCAGATGTGCAGAACGTTATCGTTATAGCTGGCGAAGAATATGCTTTCTTTGCTGATGACGACACCATGGATGTTCGCCTGAAGGCGTTCGATCCCGCCGCCGTTGCATACCCCGCAGGCACCATCGTAAGCGTTGGCAAGGTTCAGAAGAACACTGATTCCAGCGCAAGCCTTGTCAAGTATTCCTACGTAGATTCTGATAACGTTACCGTTTGGGGCTGGGATCAGTATCTCGGCAAGAGTTCCAAGTATATCAACGTATACAGCGAGCCCACTTACCTGATCGACAATCAGAACAGCTTCGTGTTCTCCATTGATGGAATCACATCGTTCGCACTGGCCGCCGGCTACTATAAGGATGCCTACGGCAATGTGGACAGCAGTGCTTCCGGAGCTTACTCCGACGAAGATATCGTTCTTCTGTATCAGAACCAGTATAAGCTGTTCGAGCTGATATTCAACAGCGGCAAGAACGTCGATGTAGTGCAGTTTGATATTTTCTTCAAGAACATCAGCCGCACCAAGTCCGGCATCACCATCATCGGCGACCGCGAGATCACCGTTGAAGTTGGCAGCAGCCTCGCCCTCCCCTATGTCCTCGACGATGCATATGCAATGTCCAAGGACCTCACAGAGAACTGGGAGACCTCCAACAAGAAGATCGTTGAGTTCACCAATGCTAAGACAGGTGCATTCAAGGCGACCGGCGTCGGCACAGCATATGTTTATGCTAAGGATGCTACTGGCACCTTCCAGATCTTCATCATCAACGTAGTGGACGCTGCAGCAGTAGTGCCCGAAGCTCCCGCAACCGCTTACAAGACCTATGTTGTTACCGCCAGCAACCTGTACGTACGTTCAGGCCCCGGCACCAACTACAAGTCTCTTGGCAAGCTCCCCCGCGGCACAGAAGTGGCTGGCATCGAAGTTGACGGATCCGTATGGGTACAGGTTAACTACAACGGCACCACCGCTTACATGTCCGGCAAGTATCTTGCTGAGAAGTAAGATAGGCTAGACGGAGCAAATTGCTAACAGCAAAATAGCGAAAGCTAATAAAAACAGGAATGGCGTGAAAGCGTCGTTCCTGTTTTTTATTAGCAGGGGCTAAAGGCGCACGCCGTCGACGGTCAAAAGCCGCGCGGCATAATAATTGTAGCTGCTTAAGGGGCGGTTGTCGGAATCGGTCGTGTGGGTGGCGATAAGTATGTTGGAAGGATTGGCCACGCGCCCCGCCCTTACCACTATAAGCGAGTGGCCGAAGCCGTCGCCCCGCAGATTGAGCTGTATGAAATCGCCGGGCTGGGCGAATTGGAGGGGGAGCTGGCGGCCGTATGGGCCTTGGCCGCTGTTGCTTACCAGAAATTGATAAAAATATTCAACGCTCGTCCAGGAAGGACTGCGGGAATCAAGGGAGATATAATACCAGCCGGTGTAAAGGGTGTAGTTCATAACGGGTGCGCCGGCGTAAAGGCACTGGGATATGAAGTTGGTGCAATCGCCGCCTATGGCGGAGAAGTCATAGTAGAGGGGATTGCGTGAAAACGCCCATTCGTGGGCATAGGCCACTGCAGCGGTGCGGTCGTAGGTCATTGAAGTCATGCCTGGCCTCCTTTGGATAAAATATCGGGCGGATATATAACCATAATATAGAAAAACAAGGGAATTGTTCGCGTCCTAAAAAGACTTATTTCCGGGGGAATTTGTTGCCGCCCGGCGCAAGCGATGCAAAAAGACAAAAGCGCCTTCTGATTTCGAGCGGATTGCTGTTTAAAGGAAAATGTTTACAGAATTAAAGGATACTCGGCATCGCCAGCGAATATATATTATAGTTATTGCACAAATATACAAACAATGAATACAAAGAGGAAGGCCAGTGAGCTTACAAGGAGAGGATCATGAAAAAGGTCATAAAAAAGATCAGGATCGGATTTGTAGGATGCGGGGCAATCAGCGGTATATATTTTAAGAACATTACCGGACTGTTCGATGAACTGGAAATTGCCGGCGTTTGCGACCTGATACCCGAAAGAGCGCAAAATGCGGCGGAGGAGTATGGGATTTCCAGGATATATTCGGACATGCATGAGCTGTTTTCAGACCCGAACGTGGATATTGTCCTGAATTTGACGCGCCCTTACGAGCATTTTGAGGTGACCAAGGCGGCACTTTTGGCGGGCAAGAATGTTTATAGCGAGAAGCCCCTGGGTGCATCGCTGGGGGAAGGCGTGGAGCTGATGCGGCTGGCCAAGGAAAAGGGGCTGATGATCGGCGGGGCGCCGGACACATTCCTCGGCGCGGGGATACAGACCTGCCGTAAGCTGATAGACGACGGCTTTATTGGCGAACCCCTGGGAGCGTCGGCTTATATGGTGTGCAGAGGGCATGAAACCTGGCATCCGGACCCTGAGTTTTACTATAAATACGGCGGCGGCCCGATGATGGACATGGGGCCCTACTATCTAACGGCGATGGTAAGCCTTTTGGGGGGGATTTCGTCTGTGACGGGCATGAGCAAGACTTCCTTTGACCAAAGGACGATCACCAGCCAGCCCCACTATGGCGACACAATAGATGTGGAGGTTTCCACATATGTGACAGGATTAATGCAGTTTGAAAGCGGAGCAATAGGCACCATTTTCACCACCTTCGACGTCTATAAGTCCGAGACCCCGCGCATTGAGATATATGGCTCAAAGGGCACGCTGAGCGTTCCTGATCCCAACACTTTCGGCGGGCCGGTGAGGCTGCTTAGAGGCAGGCAAAGGGGCGAGGAAAGCAGCTTTGTGGAGATGCCCCTGCTGTTCCCATATGCGCAAAACAGCAGAGCCCTGGGCCTGGCGGACATGGCGAAGGCCATAGCCACAGGCAGGGAATTCCGTGCCTGCGGGGATTTGACTCTCCATGTGCTTGAGGTGATGTGCGGCTTTGAAACTGCCAGCAAAAGCAAAACCTTTGTTCAAATTGAAAGTAAACTGACAAAACGTCCGCAGATGATGCGAGACGATAATATGAAAGGTGTTTTGGAGGATTAGAAAAATGAGTGCAAAGTACAAGCAGGTGATCGTCGGATTTGGCGGAATGGGCAGTTGGCACGCCAGGAACATCATTGAAAAGGTTCCGGAGATTGAATTGGTGGGCGCATATGATTTGAGCCCCGAGGCCCTTTCAAAGGCTGAGGAGATGGGTCTTAAGGCCTATAAGAGCCTGCAGGAAGTGCTGGAGGACGGCAGCATAGACATAATCACCATTGCCACGCCCAATGACTTCCACAAGAAGATGTCCATCGACGCACTGTACGCCGGTAAGAACGTGGTCTGCGAAAAGCCCGTTACGCTTAACGCCGCTGAACTGGAAGAGATCATTTACGCCGCCGAAAAGACAGGCAAGCTTTTTTCAGTTCATCAGAACCGCCGCTGGGACAAGGATTATCTGATCGTTAAAAATATAATCGATTCCGGAGATATCGGCAAGCCCTATTTTGTGGAGAGCAGGGTGCAGGGCTCCAGGCGCTCCATGCACGGCTGGCGGGGTCATAAGCTGAACGGCGGCGGCATGGTGCTGGACTGGTGCGTCCATCTGTTGGATCAGCTCCTGCTGATGATCGATTCACCCGTGGTCAGCGTCACGGCTCATCTTTTTTACATCTATTCCAATGAGGTGGACGATAACGACAAGATAATGCTCCGCTTTGAAAACGGCGTTTCTGCCGTGATAGAGATGTCCACCAACTGCCTGATCAACCACCCCAGATGGCATATCACCTGCACGGATGGCACTGCAGTGGTTGAAAACTGGGCCTGTGAGGGCAGAATAATGCAGCTTAAGACCGATTCCGTAATGGAATGGGCGGATGATATCGTTTACACGGAGGCAGGCCCCACCCGCACCATGGCGCCGCGGCCCAAGCATACAATGGAGGAAATGCCTTTGCCCCAGGTCAGCAGCGATTGGTCTGAGTATTATAAGAATATCGTCGCTGTGCTGGACGGCAGAGAGGAACTGATCGTGAAGCCTGCCGAGTGCCTGAGAGTCATGAAGGTTATAGACGCTGTGTTTGAATCCCAGGAGAAGGGCGGCAGCATAAGCTGCAATATATAGCCGCTAAAAGGTATAGCCGCTAAAAGAGAACGATTGAAAGGGCACCACCTCGGCAGCGCCGGATAATGACGACCGCAAGCGCTAATGCGTTTGGTGGTGCAACGGCGACTGCGAAGGCAAGGACTACACATCATCCGTGGAAAAGAGAAGGGATTTCGCCATCCAACACAAAGGCGGAGTGCCTGAAATGTTATTGCTGGCGGCGGTTTATGAGCCAGGTGCGAACGGGGGAGCCGGCATCGGGAATCCGGCTGAAGTCCGCATTTTGCTTTGCGATTGCGCCCCATATGCTCAGAAAGGACCTTGCAAAAATGCTGCTGGAGAGGGTATGCCGGGATGCTGCCCGGGAAGGCTTCGATTTCGTGGAAGGCTATCCGCAAAAGGGTTTCGTCAGCGAGGCTCGGGACTATTTTTGCCTCG
>JBMNOE010000003.1:0-188896 GCA_050942895.1 Christensenellales bacterium | reverse complement strand
AGAACTTCAACTATCCATTCATGTCGAAGAGCATTGCGGAATTTTGGCGCAGATGGCATATGACTTTGGGCGCCTGGTTTCGCGACTATGTCTACATCCCTCTGGGCGGAAACCGCGTTAAGAAATGACGCTGGGTTTTCAATATTCTGGTAGTCTGGGCGCTGACAGGGCTCTGGCATGGCGCTGCCTGGAACTTCGTATGCTGGGGGCTTTATTTCGCCTTTTTTCTAACGATAGAAAAGCTTGCAATTTCAAGCAATGTGAAAATAAAGGCATTTGTTCGGCATTTATATACACTTTTAATAATAGCGGTAAGCTTTGTGATCTTCGGCGCGGAAAGCCTTGCCCAGGCAGTTGAAATGATAAAGGGGATGTTCGGCCTGGGGATGCCTCTTTGGGACATGCAAGCCGTCTACAGCCTTCGCAGCTATTTCATGGTGCTTGTGATAGGCATGATAGGGGCGACGCCGCTTGCGCCCAACGCAATAAAAAAGCTGCGAGCAAATGAAAGCCTGCAAAGGCTTCTTCCATACATGGAGCCGGTGTTTCTCGCGGCATTGTTGCTGCTTTCAACGGCTTTTTTGGTGGACGGCTCATATAATCCCTTCTTGTACTTCAGATTTTGATTTTTTATATCCTTTAAAACTGCTTAAGCTCAGATTGCAGGCGCGGTTAAATGCTTGCATCTTGCTACAAAACGTAATTTTATAACTTGAGGGGCATGACAAAAATGATGAAAAGAACAGAAAGAAAAGAAAAAGCAGAAAGAAATAGTAATTTCATTGTGACGGCCACGTTTTTGATCATCGTGTTTGCTTTATGCGCCGGGAATCTTATCAGCCCGCTGAATGCGCTTTCATACGCAGAGCGGCGCAAGCTGGCCCAACCGCCAAAGTTCACCCTGGAAACCGTTTTAGACGGCTCGGCCATGGGAAAGCTGGACGAATTTCTCACCGATCAGTTCGTTTTCCGCGAAAGTTTTAGAAGGCTTAAGGCCCTGGGCGCTTTTTATCTGCTGGGACGCCTTGACAACAATGGCATCGCCATACATGACGGCAGCGCCATAAAGCTTGAAAGCGATTTGCGTGAGGAGGCTGTTTTGGGGGCGGCGCAAAAAATAAGCGATATTTACCTGCAATATTTTGAAGGAATGAAGGTTTGTTACGCAATTATACCCGACAAAAATTATTATATCGCTCCCAAAGGCGGCTATCCCGCGCTGGATTATGAAAAAATGGAATCCCTTCTGCTGGAAAACATGCACAATGATTTGATTTATATAGACATATTCGATAGCCTTGAGGCAGGCAGCTATTATAATACCGATCCTCACTGGCGGCAGGAGGAGTTAGGCGGCCTGATCTCAGCCCTGTGCGATGCGCTGGGCATTGCACCTGTCGATATCGGCGCCTATGAGAGGCATGAACTCTCACCCTTCTATGGCGCTTATTATGGCCACAGCGCTCTGCCTCTCAGCCCTGATAATATGGTGTATTTGACCAATCCTTACACAGAAGCGGCCACTGCCTTCAACTATGAGACATATCTGCAAATTCCTGTCTACAGCCCGGAGCTTTTCAGCGGCATGGACCCCTATGATGTCTACCTTTCCGGCGCGACTCCGCTGGTTGAGATCGAAAGCCCGTTATGCAAAAGCGGCAAGGAGCTGATAATTTTCAGGGATTCCTTCGGCTCGTCCCTTGCGCCGTTGCTGCTGGAAAGCTACAGCAAGATAACCTTGGTGGACACCCGGTACATGCTCTCCTCCCTCATCGGAAACTATATAGACATAGACGGTCAGGATGTGCTTTTCATGTATAGTGCACCGGTTATTAATAACAGCGAGATGCTCAGATAATCCTTCTTGCAGCATTATTGCAATACCGCTCATTAAATCCTGCAAAAACCACATAATCGGTTGCAAGCAATGAAAGATATGGTATAATTGGTTTAGCAATTTGTGCAGAAAATTGCGGGTTAGCGGGCCCGAAGGCAGGCCGCTAACAAACAGGGTATGATTGGTTTAGCAATTTGCGCAGAAAATTGCGGGTTAGCGGGTCAAGGGATAAGCGCAGACTTCTGCCTTGGGGCAGTTAATAATTTCGGAAGGTAAACAAGGCATATGTCGGACAACACGCGAGATTTGATAAGCAGAATAAAGAACACCAACCAACGCTTTTCAAAGGGCCAAAAACGGATAAGCGCCTATATCCTTGAGCATTATGAAAAGGCGGCGCAAATGACTGCCGCAAAGCTGGGAGAGGTTTCGGGGGTGAGCGAGTCCACAATAGTGCGCTATGCCACGGCCCTGGGCTACTCCGGCTATCCTCAGCTTCAAAAAGCAATACAGGAGATGGTCAGAAACAGGCTGACGGCTTCGCAGCGCATGAAGATTTCCAGCGGGGCGGAAAACTCGGATGTGCTTTTGACGATACTGCGCCAGGACATGCAAAACCTGCGCGCCTTGCTGGACGAGATCAATGTTGAAGAATTCCACCGGGTGAAGCAGATAATGCTTTCGGCAAAGAAGATATACATAATCGGCCTTCGGGCATCGTCGCCTTTGGCGGCGTTTTTAGGATACTATCTCAACTATATATTCGACAACCTTCTGCTGATCACCCAGGGTGGCAGCGAAGTGCGCGAACAGCTTGCAAGAATGGGCCCGGGCGATGTGCTTTTGGGCATATCATTTCCCAGGTATTCAAACAGGACAATCGAATCGATGAAGTTTGCAAGGTCTTTGGGGGCGACCACCATCGCCATCACAGACTCGATCAATTCTCCCATGGGTCTGGCGGCGGATCACTGCCTGACGGCACGCAGCACCATGGCTTCCTTTGTGGACTCGCTGGTGGCGCCGCTGAGCCTTATCAACGCACTGATAGTCTCCCTTGGCATGGAAAAAAAGGAGGAGCTTTCCGCCTATTTTGAAAAGCTGGAGATAATCTGGGATGATACCGCAATATATTCCAGCGGAGACAGCATA
Source organism: Christensenellales bacterium (assembly GCA_050942895.1). GTDB lineage: Bacteria > Bacillota > Clostridia > Christensenellales > UBA1750 > JBNRMR01. The sequence continues at coordinate 185,907 of JBMNOE010000003.1, read as the reverse complement.
AAATGAAGGATGGAAGCAAAAATGTGCGCGTGCTGGTGATAGGCGCGGGGGCTGCCGGGATGATGGCCGCCGCGGCAGCCGCTGAAAACGGCGCGGATGTGACGCTGATAGAAAAGAACGAGAAATGCGGCAAGAAGATATACATAACCGGCAAAGGCCGCTGCAATGTGACGAATGTGGCTGCAGGTGACGAGTTTTTGAAGAACATACCCAGAAACCCGCGATTTTTGATGTCCGCCCTTTCACGCTTTGACAGCGCCGCCGCTATGGATTTCCTGGAGAGCGCCGGCTTAAAGCTGAAGGTGGAAAGGGGAGGCCGTGTTTTCCCCGTGAGCGAAAAGGCCAGCGATGTGACCAAGGCATTGCAAAAGCGGCTGGAAGAGCTTTCAGTGGAGCTTTTGCTGAACACTAATGTTGAAAAAATAAACGTGATTGACGGAAGGGTCAGTTCGGTCACGACGAACAGGGGAGAAATGCTCTGCGACAGTGTTATCGTCTGCACCGGGGGCTGCTCGTACCCCACGACCGGTTCCACCGGCGACGGCTGGCTCTTTGCTGAGCAAACGGGCCACAGAACGCTTCCCCCGCTGCCTTCGCTGCTGCCCGTGGAGACAAACGAAAGCTGGGTGAGGGCGCTTCAGGGCTTGACGCTGAAGAACGTTTCCCTAAAGGCGGTAAGCGGCAAAAAAACGTTCTTCGATCAGCAGGGCGAGATGCTGTTCACCCACTTCGGCATCGGCGGGCCTCTTGTTCTCACATTGTCGTCGGTTATAACCGGCATGGATTTTCAGGCGCTGTCCCTTTTTATAGACATGAAGCCGGCTCTGGACATGAAAACCCTGGAGGACCGCTTCCTGAGGGACATGGAAAGCAATAAAAACCGATGGATATCAAACGCTATGGAAGGGCTTTTGCCGAAGAACATGATAGCCCCGCTGCTTGATATCGCCAATGTCCCGCAGGATAAGCCTGTGAACCAGGTCAGCAAGCAGGATAGGCTGGCAATTTTGGGCATAATGAAAGGGATTCCGCTTACTGTAAAGTCCCTTCGGCCCCTTAACGAGGCTGTAATAACCAGAGGCGGCGTGCATGTGGGCGATATCGACCCCAAAACGATGCAGTCAAAGAAAGTTAAGGGATTGTTTTTTGCCGGCGAGTTGCTGGATGTGGACGGCTTCACAGGCGGATTTAACCTGCAGATAGCCTTCACGACGGGCTATTGCGCAGGCGTTTCGGCGGCTGATAATTAAGATAAACTCATATAAAAGGAGCATGGGAATGGATGACGGCGGGTATGGCTACGGCTCGAAGGATGTGGCAAGGGCGGCGGTTAAAATTGCTTTAACGGAGGACAGAGCCGAGGAGCGGGCGCTGAAGGAAGACTTTTTGAAGAAAGAGATTCTGGTGGCGGCGGTGGATTTTGGCGGCGAGTTTTTAACGTCGATGACGAAGATTGTGGAGCGAGCGGTTGTGGCCGCCAAGCGTGAGGGCGTCATACAGGACACACATCTGGAGGAGGGGACTGTCGCCGGGGCGACAAGAGAGGCCGTTTCCCAGATAATGAACAAGGCTGTGGGGCTGAATGTGGGCGGCAAGATCGGCGTTGCCAGATCCGGCGGGCATATTTCGGTGGCGGTGTTCTTTGGCATCGGCCTTTTGCACTTAAACGAGGTGGCGATAGGCCTGGGCCATAGGGCTGTATAGATTTATATAAAGAAGAAAAAGAAAGAAATAAGATATTAACACTGAGGTGAATAATATGAAAAAGTTAAACATAGCCATCGACGGGCCCTCCGGATCGGGAAAATCCACTCTGGCGAAGGATCTTTCAAAGGCGCTGGGCATAATGTACCTTGACACGGGTGCGATGTACCGCGCGATAGGCCTTTGGGCGCTTGAAAGCGGAATCGACACCCGCGACGAGGAGGAAATACGCAGAAGGCTGCCCGAAATCGAGCTTACGATGGAGCACGAAGGCGGCATTCAGACGGTTTTCCTTTCAGGCAGGGAAGTGACCGACCTGATCAGAACGCCTGAGGTTTCCATGGCGGCGTCGGATGTTTCATCTTTGCCCTGTGTTCGGGAAAAGCTGGTTTCAATGCAAAGGGAGATCGCCGCGGGGCGTGACATAGTCCTTGACGGCAGGGATATCGGCACAAATGTGCTGCCGAATGCAAATTACAAGTTCTTTACCACCGCCTCCAATGAAATTCGTGCAAGGCGCAGATATAATGAGCTAAAAGAAAAAGGGATGGACGTGGACTTTGACGACGTTTTTGCAGACGTGATAAAGCGCGACAAGCAGGACACGGAGCGGGCGCTAAACCCCCTGCGGCCGGCAGATGACGCAATCATAATAGATACAGGCGGCATGACCCCTGAGGAGACGGTGGACCATGTGCTTGAATTGATGGGGAGTGCATTTGAAAAGTGAAACTTTGGCTTTACAGGCTCATTAATTTTATAGCCAGGGGAATATTCTTTGCCCTGAACCCAAGGATTGTGTCCGGCAGCGGGAACATGCCGGAAAGCGGCGGCGTTTTGATAGTGTGCAACCATCTGCATTTCCATGATGTCTTCAACGTCGCCTCATGCTTCAGGCGCAGGGTGACCTTCATGGCGAAAAAGGAGCTCTATGAAAACAAGTTCTGGGGCTATCTGTTCAAGAAATACGGCTCATTCCCGGTGGACAGGGAGGGCTCCAGCATGTCGGCCATGAGGGAGGCCATGCATCGGTTGAAAAATGGCGAGGTGCTGGTGGTTTTCCCAGAGGGCACGCGCAGCAAGGGCGATGAAATGGGCGAATTCAAAGAGGGCGCTGCTTTGCTTGCGGCAAAGACCGGCGCGCACATTCTGCCCATGTACATAAACGCCAAGGGAAGATTTTTCACTCGCATTTATGTGAACATAGGCGAGGCGTTTAAGCTGCCGGCGGGGAAGCTGGACTCACAGTATCTGAGCAAAAACAACAAGCTGATGAGGGATAAGGTGCTTGCGCTGCGCATATATGATTATGTGCCGGGCGCAAAAGGGCTTACCAAATGATGGGGGCGGCTGAAGCGAAGCTGAAAAAAATCGCCATTATCGGCTCCACAGGCTCCGTCGGATCCCAGGCTTTGGACGTGATATCACGCAATCCGGGCAGGTTTGAGGTGACAGCCCTGGCTGCGTATTCCAGCGCGGAGCTGCTCTGCCGGCAGGTGGAAACCTTTTCCCCCAGCGTGGCCGTGCTGGTGAAGCCTCCTGAAGGCTTTGTTCCACCAAAAGGAAAAACCCGCTGGTATTTCGGCGAAAAAGCCAGGGATGAAATCTGCTGCATGGGCCAAATCGACGATGTTCTGGTGAGCGTGGTGGGCATGGCGGGCCTGACCGCTGTGATGGAATGCATAAAAAACGGCAAGCGGGTGCTTTTGGCCAACAAGGAAACGCTGATGGCCGGGGGAGATTTCGTCATGGCGGCGGCAAAGGAAAAGTGCGTGGAGATAATGCCCGTGGACAGCGAACATACCGCCATACATCAATGCCTTCTGGGAAGAAAGCCTGAGGAGATAGATAAACTGGTGCTTACGGCCTCCGGCGGGCCATTTAGGACATGGGAAAAAGAGGCGATGCTTCTGGCCACGGCGAAGGATGCGCTTGCTCACCCAAACTGGTCAATGGGGAAAAAGATTACCGTGGACAGCGCCACCATGATGAATAAGAGCATAGAAATAGTGGAGGCGCATCATCTTTTCGATATGCCGGGTGAGAAAATTCAGGTGGCGGTGCATCCCCAGAGCATCATCCATTCGGCGGTTCTTTTTAAGGACAGGAGCATGACCGCCAACCTGAGCTTTCCGGACATGCGCATTCCCATTTTGTACGCTTTGGGTGAAAGCGGCGCGCTAAACTCAGGCGCAAGGGAGTTTTCCCTCTTTGATATGCCCTCTTTGAGCTTTGAGCGCTGCGACGCAAAAAAATTTCCGCTGATTCAGATGGCATATGATTCCATCGCTGCCGGCGGAAATGCCTGCGTTGTCTCAAACGCTGCAAACGAGGTGGCTGTGGACGCCTTCCTAAAGGGGGAAATCCGCATTGGAGGGATTATCGACTGCATTTTTAGCTGCGTAGACAGGCTCTTTAGCCCTGCAAAACTTAACTACGATGAGATATTTCAGCAGGACGCAGATGCCAGAGCCTGCGCCCGGGATTATATAAACTCTATTAAATAGACTATCACTTTTATGATCTGAAGCTTTTTATAAAATTGGCAGGAGGATGAATGATAAACTTTTTGTCCGTGCTGGCGGCAATATTGGTGATCGCCATAATAATACTGATACACGAAGCGGGGCATTTTGCCGTCGCCAGGTGGATGAAAATTCCCGTGAAGGAGTTCGCCATAGGCTTTGGCCCGAAGCTTCTTTCCTGGGAAAGAAATAGCGTGATATACAGCCTTCGGTGGATTCCCCTGGGGGGATATGTACGCTTTTACGGTGAGGAAAACGACGACGATGAATTCGCCTATGCGAACTATAATGTGTATAAACGCATCTTTGTGACGGTGGCAGGTGTTTTGGCCAACCTGATATCTGCGGCCATTATATCCATCGTGGTGCTGATGACATACGGCGCTGTTTCAGGGGCCTATTCCAGCATCGCGGCGGTGGAGGAGGGCAGTCCGGCGGACTTGGCGGGCCTTATGGCCGGGGATAGGTTTGTGACCGTGGACAGCAGGCCTGTGCAAACCGGCCAGGACGTGATCGACCTGATCAGCCCGGCGAGAAACCAGAGCGTGCAGGTGGTGATGGAAAGGGATGGCGAGTCCCGCGAATTCACACTGACGCCCATATTTGACGAGGCGGAGCAAAGAAGCATGGTCGGCATACAGATATCCACCAACTATATAAGATCGCCTCTGCCCTTCCTTCAGGCGGTGCCTGTTTCGGTGGGCTATGTCTATGAGCTGGTGTCGCAGACGCTTTTCGCCATCAAGGACATGATATTCGGGGGAGCGGCTCAAGGAGAGCTGATGGGCATCGTCGGCACGGTCACAGTCGTCAGCGAGGGCATACGCCAGGGCTTTGAAATGCTGCTGCTCTTTGCGGTGATAATAAGCGTTAATGTGGCCCTCATCAACATTCTGCCCCTTCCGGCGGTGGACGGCGGCAAGCTGATATTTTTGGCATTGGAAGCCATAAGGGGGCGGCCGATAGACCCCAACAAGGAAGGCATGGTGCATTTTGCCGGCATAGTGCTGTTCTTTGGCCTGGCAGTGCTTTTAACATACAAGGACATCATGCGCCTGATAACGGGAGGCTGAAATGCTGATATTCAACGAAGGAATGGCGCAAAGGCGTCAGAGCAGAAAAGTGAATGCGGGCGGGGTTTTTATCGGCGGAGGAAGCCGTGTTTCGGTTCAGTCAATGACCAACACAAGGACGGAGAACTTTGAAAAAACCCTGGAGCAAATAACGGAGCTTGCAAAGCTGGGCTGCGATATCGTCCGCGTTTCAGTGTATGACGATGATTGCATCCCGTCCCTTAAAATGCTGGTGGAAAAAAGCCCCGTTCCCTTGGTGGCGGACATCCATTTTGACCATAATCTTGCCATAAAGAGCGCTGAGTCCGGCGTGCATAAGCTGCGGATTAATCCGGGGAATATAGGCGGAGAGAAAAACGTGAAAAAGCTGGCGGACTGCGCAAAGGCCCACGGAATACCCATACGCATAGGCGTCAATTCAGGCTCTGTGGAAAGGCATTTGGTTAAAAAATACGGCGTGACCCCCAGCGCCATGGTGGAAAGCGCCTTGAGCCACGCGCGCCTTTTGGAGGAGCAGGGCTTTTTTGATATCGTTATATCCGTGAAAGGCTCCGGCGTGCAGGCGACTGTTAAGGCCAACAGGCTTCTTGCCGCCGCATGTGAATATCCCTTGCATCTGGGGATCACCGAGGCCGGCACATATGAGGACAGCATCGTTAAAAGCTCAGTTGGAATCGGCGCGCTTTTGATGGAGGGCATCGGCGATACCATTCGTGTCTCGATATCGGGCAGCCCGCTTCCGGAGGTAACTGCCGGAATTTCGATGCTGAAGGCCGCGGGGCTGCGGGAAGGCGGCGTGGAGGTCGTAGCATGCCCCACCTGCGGGCGCACCTGCATAAACATAGAGGAAATAGCCAGCCAGGTGAAACAGCGCACAAGCCATTTAAACGAGTCTGTAAAGGTGGCGGTGATGGGCTGCGTGGTCAACGGGCCGGGGGAGGCAAGGCAGGCGGACATCGGCATCGCCGGCACGCCCGACGGCGGCGGGGCCATCTTCATGGGCGATCAGGTGATAAAGCTGCAGCACAGCGGCGACGCGGTAGACGAGCTTGTGAGGAGAATTGAAGAAATAGCGGGCGTTAAGAGCAAAGGGCAGTGATTTTGTGACGAAGGGCTTCAGTAAAAAAGGCGAGAAAATGGCGAAGATATTGATCAATCTGCCACAGAGCCTTGTCGAGGAGATAGATTCGCTGGCGAAGGAGCAAGGTGTTTCGCGGAGCTTCTTTATTCGCGAAAGCCTATGGCAGGTTTTGCGTATCAAGCATAAACTGGAAGTAGAAGAAAAGATGAAGCTGGGTTACCAGGAAATGTCGGAGATTAACCTGGAGTGGGCGCAGCTTGGTCTGATGGCGGACGAAATGGCCCTAAAAGCCTATGAAGCCGCACTTTCGGAGGATGAGATAGATGATACGCAGAGGTGAGATATATAGGGCTGACTTAAACCCGGTCATTGGCTCCGAGCAGGGAGGAATGCGGCCGGTGCTGGTGGTTCAAAATGATGTCGGCAACCGCTACAGCCCAACGGTTATCGTCATGGCGATAACTTCAAGAATAAATAAGGCAAAGTTGCCTACTCATATAGAAATCGGCAGTGGCGAATTCGGCCTTGAAAGGGACAGCGTTGTTTTGTGCGAACAGGTGCGGACGATTGACAAGTCGCGGCTTCGCGACCGTTTAGGGGTTTTGCCTCCCCATGCAATGGAACATGTGGATCAGGCAATCGCAATCAGCTTCGGCCTTGATATATGGTGATTTTTTAGCGATTTTTCTTTAACCCTTCGATGAAAGCTTTGTTTGAAGAAGGTTTTAATTGCAGATAATGTCATATTGGACATCGTTTCCGCAGGCGGAGATATGGCTCTCTATGGATATTTTAACTACATATCAGCAAAATTAACATCGAGCAGTATTGACCTGAAATTAACTTTGTGCATGTGAAACGCAGAGGGCAAAGCGAGGGCAAAATGAGAACAAAAGAAAAAAAGAAAGTACAAATTAACCGAAGAAAAAAAAGGAAAAATTTGAGATGGGCGCTCAAGGGAAATACATTTTTGAACTTTGCGCAGATCACCTTCGGTTCGGTGACGGTAGCGCTTTCGTTCACGCTGTTTTTCATACCTTGCGGCATCGCTCCGGGGGGCTTCACGGGCCTGGCCACCATTATAAACCACCTGACCGGCTTTCCGATAGGCGTCCTTTCGCTTTGCCTTAATATACCGCTGTTTTTGATCAGCTTCAAATACGAAGGCAGGGATACCTTCATCCGCAGCCTTTACGCCATGGTGATGCTCTCTGTCTTTTTGGATCTGCTGCCGGAGGTGCATGTTACCGATGATCTATTCCTTGGCGCGGTTATGGGCGGCGCTGTCATGGGCTTCGGTCTGGGCCTTGTGATCAGGGGACAGGCGACCACCGGCGGCACCGATATGACCGCAAAGCTTCTTTCGTTATTGTTAAAAAATGCCATCGGCATAGGCGCTATACTGTTCGCGCTGGATGTCATAATAGTGGGCTTCTCCGGCCTTGTCTACGGCATTTCCCGTGTCCTCTACGCCTTCATAGCGATTTTTGTTTCCTCGCGGATAATAGACACTCTCCAGGAAGGCCTTACATCGGCGAAGATGGTCTTCATCATCTCCCAGCGCCCGGAGGAAATCGCCTCGGTTATATTGCACGAAATGGAACGGGGAGCCACCTTCCTAAACGGAAAAGGCGCCTATTCCGGCGCCGAGAAGAACATTATCATGTGTGTTGTTTCAAGGTTCGAGGTGGTAAAGCTGAAGCAAATAGTCCACCAGTTGGATTCGGACGCCTTCGTGATAGTGAACGATTCAAGGGAGATAATGGGATACGGCTTCACCCGCGAGCTTGTGCCGGTTGAGAAAGCTGAGCAAGCTGAACAATAACCGGTTTTTTATCATTTTCTGTCATTTTCTGTCATTTTAACCTGCCTTCCCCCAAAGGAACGGCGGGTTTTTTGATGTCTCCCATTTCTGCGCGCCGGTAATAGTCAAAAAGCGGTATGTTTTCCGCCATCTGGGCGCAGATATGGCTATGGGCGCGGTTTATGTAGCGCAAATAAGCCTCGCTTACTTCCCCTGCCGGGTGCGGCGAAAGGGAGGTATAATCCCCGCAGGCGAGGACGCTGAAATCATATGCGCCCCGATGCGATGTATTCGGCCGCTTCCAGACATAAGTTGGCGTGTAAGCGGCTTCTTTGAAGCTGAGCTTTTTCAGCGCAAAATCATATTCCACTTCAAGGTCGACGATAACACCGTATTGGCGTGGAGCAAGGGTCTGGTTTGATATAAAGTTGCCAAGGGAATAGGCGATAAAGACATCGTGCTCAAGCCCGTCAGCGCGGGTGACTGTCTTGATTTCACAAGTTTGAACCACGTGAGGATGGCTGCCGATGATTATGTCCGCGCCGGTTATGGCCAGCTCCTCGGCCAGCTTCATAACGGCAGGGGAGGGGTCGTCCTCGTATTCTTTGCCCCAGTGCATCATCACCACCACCACGTCCGCGCCGGCCCTTTTTGCGCTGAATATGTCAAATGCCGCCTCGTCTTTGTTAAATATCTTTATCAGCCGCTTGAGATCTTCCTTCTTGAAGTGCTTTTCCCTGCCGTTTACATGCTCTGTGTAGGCCAAAAAAGCAACCTTTACGCCGTTTATCTCTCTGATGAGCGGATCAAAATACAGCGACTCATCGTCATACATGCCCAGGGGGGTAATTCCTGCGCTGCGAAGCTGCTCAAGAGTCTCTTTTGCGCCGTCGATATTCTGGTCGAGGGAGTGATTGTTGCAGACGGAAGCGATGTCGATGCCAGCCTTTGCCATCTCCTCCAGAAGCTGTGGAGGAGAGTTAAAATGGGGGAATCCCTCATAGGGGCGGTATGGAACCACAGGCGCCTCCATGTTGGCTAAAGTGACGTCGGCATGGGAGAGCCTTTGCCTGAGATGCGCAAAATATTGGCTGAAATCGTAGCTGCTGTCGCCGCGAAAAGCGCTTTCAATCTGCTCGTCATGCATCATTATGTCGCCAACTGCGGTCAGCGTGAAAGAGGCGCTGTTTTTGCTCTCGCAGTTAACGCCTGCTCCGGCCGTGGCACGGGAAAGGCCTGAGAACAAAAGCAGTGCGATAAGGATTGGTAAAGCGGTCTTTTTAAACATCCATTCCTCCAAATAATGCATATCTAATGCGATTATAAAGCAATAATAGCATAAACAACACGGATTTCCAATAAAAACTATGAGTTCATTAGGGTCTATTGTTTTTTTGTAAAAAAAATGCTAAAATGGTGGCGGGAAGCAGATGATAAATCGGACGGGAGAAGATTGCTTCGTGCCTAAATACGGTAAATACGACAGGCGCTTGGACATATCATATGCTTGCGGCGCTTTTCCATCATTGGAGCTTTTAAAAAGAAGGCCGGAGCATATCCGGGCCCTATTATTATCTTCGGACAGCGGCATGAACAGCGGTGCGGTAAAGCTCAAAGACGCCTGCCTTGAGCGGGGCATATATGTTGAAACAGCCCCCAGGGCCATCGAACGCATATGCGGCAAGGAAAACTGCAGCGCGGTAGCCGTTTTCAGCAAATACGAAAGCTTCCTGGCAAAGGATGAGCCACACATTGTTCTGCACAATATATCAGACGCGGGCAATTTCGGCACAATACTGCGAACTGCCCTGGGCTTTGGCTTCAGGGATGTGGCAGTGATAAAGCCCTGTGTGGATGTTTTTTCTCCGCAGGCGGTAAGGGCTTCAATGGGGGCCCTGTTTTCTATAAATGTCAGAGCGTATGAAAACTTTGATGAATATGAAAACAATTTCCCCGCCCACAGAAAGTACTTTTTTCGACTGAAGAATGCCGCCTCCCTCCATGAAGCCGCAATAGAGGGCCTGCCTTCGCTGGTATTTGGCAACGAGTCCGCGGGCCTGCCTGAAAACCTTTTGGCCAGGGAAACGGGCGTTTGCATTCATCATGGAGCCGAGATCGACTCGCTCAACCTGGCGGTGGCGGCGGGGATTGGGATAGCTCATTTTTCTAATAAGTTAGGTATTAATCAGAGTTCTTAGCTGAGAAAAGCAGAAGAAGATAATAATAGATAATAATATTATATATTATAATAAAAAGAATAAAAAAGATAAGGAGAGAAACATGTTAAATTTTGAATTTTGTTCGCCCACCAAGATCGTTTTTGGCAAGGGTGTTGAGGCCAAAGTCGGGCAGATGCTTAAAGAATATGGCGCCACAAAGGTGCTCTTTCATTATGGAGGAGGCAGCATAAAGAAGATCGGCCTTTACGACACTGTTGTAAAAAGCCTAAATGATGCCGGCATAGGTTTTGTGGAACTGAGCGGCGTTCAGCCCAACCCGAGGGTTTCACTGGTGCGGGAAGGCATCGCTCTTTGCAGGAAAGAAGGCGTGGATTTTCTTCTGGCGGTTGGCGGGGGCAGCGTTATCGACTCCACCAAGGGAATCGGCGTTGGCCTTAAGTATGACGGCGATGTATGGGATCTTTATGACGGAACGGCCGTTGCGGTGGACACCGTGCCGGTTGCCACCATTTTGACACTCCCCGCCGCAGGCAGCGAGGCCAGCAATTCAAGCGTCCTTACAAACGATGAAAACGGCATGAAGCGCGGCTGCAATGTGGAGATAAACCGGCCGAAGTTCTCTTTGCTGAACCCTGAGATGTGCTACACTCTGCCCAAGCACCAGATTGCAAACGGCGCGGCGGACATAATGGCCCATGCGATGGAGCGCTATTTTACAAACACAAAGCATGTGGAGCTTTCCGACAGGATGACCGAGGGGCTTATAAAGACCGTGTACAACAATGCGCCCAAGGCCATCGCCAACCCCCGCGACTATGAAGCCCAAGCGGCGCTGATGTGGGCTTCGACCTTGGCGCACAATAATGTTCTGGGCGCTGATAAAGTTCAGGACTGGGCCTCCCATAACATTGAGCATGAGCTCTCCGGCATGTTCGATATCGCCCATGGCGCGGGCCTTGCCATAGTGTTTCCGGCGTGGATGAAGTATGTCTACAAGCAGGATATCGCCCGCTTCTGCCAGTTTGCCAACAGAGTGCTCGATATCGAAATAAACGTTTTCAACATGGAGGAGACCGCTCTTAAGGCCATCGAAAAGCTGGAAAGCTACTTTGCGTCCATCGGCCTTCCCACAAGGCTTTCCCATGTGAACATAGGCGAGGACAGCCTGCGCGAGCTGGCAAAGAATGTGAAAAAGGGCAATGGCGACGGCACGCTGGGGAATTTCGTCAGGCTGGATGAAAATGACTGCTATGAAATCCTCAGGCTCTGCCTGTAGCTTTGTTGTTTCTGCCCTCTTTTAGCCGCTGCGCTTAATGTGCGAGTTAAACTGTAAGATTAGCATAAGCCGAGTTTCTGCATAGCTTTAAGGAGAATGAAGATGACCACAACCAAGCCCGCGAAAAAGCCGGTTTTATACATCTGTTCCGGTATAGTTCTGAGCGAAAAGCTCTTCTATGACGGCTGCGATGAACATATGGCATAACCTGGGCACTGCCGGCAGCGAAAGATATTGCGACAGTGATCTTTACTCAAACGAAGGCGTCATTTTGACCAATTCAAGCGGAGTTTTCGGAAAGCCCATGTCTGAGTATGTGATCGGCATGTTCATCGCCCTTTCCAGAAACATGCACCTTTACAGGGACAATATGCAAAGCGGCAGCTGGCAGCGCCATAGGCTTTCAGCGGACATAGAGGGATCGACCGTTGGAGTGATCGGCCTGGGCGATATCGGCGCAAACGTGGCGAAAAAGGCCCACGCTCTTGGCGCAAGGGTTCTCGCTGTCAAAAACACTTTAAGTGAAAAACCGAGCTATGTGGACGAGCTTTACACCGCTGACGGGCTTGATCATGTGCTTTCACAGAGCGATTTCATATCCTTAAGCCTGCCCAGCACCAGCGAAACGAAGCATTTTATTGCCAGACGGCACTTTGATATTATGAAAAATAATGCCATAATCGTCAATGTCGGCAGGGGGACAGCCATAGATCAAGACGCTCTGCTCGACGCCCTTAGAGATGAAAAGATCTTCGCTGCGGGCCTGGATGTGACTTCGCCGGAGCCGCTGCCTTCAGAACATCCCCTGTGGAAAGAAAAAAGGTGCCTCATAACCCCGCATAACTCCGCGGATTCGTATGGCAACTTTAAGCGCATAATCGATATTTTTACGGAAAACCTGCACAGATATATAAGCGGGGCGCGCCTTGAAAATATCGTAAATATGAAAAGAGGGTATTAAGGGGGCTTAAACATGGATTATGAAAGTCTGGGAAGGAAAATTCGTAATGTTCGAAAACAAAGAGGCTTAACGCAAAAGGAATCTGCTGAGATGATTGGAATTTCAACGGCTTTTTTTGGGCTGATAGAAAGAGGCCAGAGAAAGGCCAGCATTGAAACTCTGGTTTCAATTTGCAATGTTCTAAATGTTTCCATGGATGAGCTTTTGGAGGATTCACTGCGCCTGAACAGAGATCAGAATGCGGCCAATTATGAGCTGCTGTCGGAGAACATAAAGCTTCTCAGCGATACGGTGAAAAAAATTCAGGAATATATTTAAAGGTTGAGGCTAAGGTTATAAATATAGGCAGGCGCGTATTTTCCTATGCGCGTCTGCCTTTTTACTTTTTATTTTTCTTTTGAAGATAAAGAATAAAGCTTTCGCTAAAGTCTTAGTCTTATGCCATGTCCGCCTTGTAGCTGACAAGTGTGGCGTCATATACGCCCGGCTGCGCCAAAAGCTCATCCACCACGCCAGATCTCTCGTCGGAAAGGCGCACCTCGTAGGTCACCTCCACGCCGTTTCTGGTGACTGTCTTGCTCTTCATCTTGCGGCGCTGAATCTTGCGCAGAACGGGCAGCATGGCCTTCTCACCCTCGGAGGAGCAGTGGACCACCAGCAGGAATGTGTTGCTGCCCTTGCCGGAAAAAAATGTGAGCAAGAATATGCATGCGCCGATGACAAGACAAGCGATAATCGCCAGCAGATAATAGCCTGCGCCCACGGTTATGCCCGCGCTGATTGACCAGAACATGTACACCGTGTCGGAGGGATCCTTCACAGCTGTCCTGAAGCGGACTATGGACAGGGCGCCCACCATGCCCAGAGAAAGGGCCAGCGAATTGGATATGATCATGATTATCAGCGACGTGACCATGGCCAGCATTATCAGCGAGAGGTTAAACGAATGGGAATACAGCACGCCTTTGAATGTCTGGCGGTAGACGAAGAATATGAATATTCCGATGGCAAAGGCCATGCCCAAGGTCACGAGGATATTTGCTGCAGTTAAGTTCTGCGAAGCGAGATTAAAACCCTCCAACACAGATTTTTTTATGACATCGGTGGTTGAAAGAGGGGCGTTTCCGGTAAGCAACATGATCATATTCCTCCAAGTTGTAAAATCGTTTTTTGTTCTTGTTTTATATCTTTTTATAAGCTATGTTCCCGAGACTGAAACTCATACCTGTCTGTGCGCCTGATATTGCGCTGCATTTCAGTTTGCTACAGCAGCAGACCGTCGATAAGCACATTATGCCCCATGTCGGAAAACAGCTTCGCCGTATGATACATCATGATTATGGCTTCGCTCAAACATCCCCAGTAGTTTTCCATCAACTGTCTGCGGCCTACCATAGAATGAAACAGGCCGTTTGAAAGGGCGTAAAAAACATGTCGCCGCGCTCCTGAAGCGCTCTTGCAGTGGAAGTTTTTCCGGCGCTGGTAACGCCGTTTAGAAAAACGATTCTGCCCTTTTCCGCCATCCGATTCACCCCGCAAGTCTTTTCTTTTTCTGCTTTTAATGAAAATCACATAAATTCAAAGCGGCGGCATAATGTGTACTTCGATATGGCACTCCTGTTATGCCTGGCGAAGGAAATCAGCGGCGGGATTATGCTGATGAGATTGCGGTCATACTTAACTTCCAGTATCGTTAAATCCTCGTCGATGGGCGGCAGCGTGGGCAAGCGAGGGTTGAACAGATCGCTGCTGAAAAGTCCCGTACGAAGCTGCTTGTCTATTGTCACTCGGGTGTTTTCCGCCGGGTGGGTGAAGGCCTCGCGCACATAGTCCACTATGACGACGGGCCGTAGCATGTTTATCGTCATCTGCACATACATATCCCTCAGCAGGGGATGGGAGGACTTTTCAAGGCCCCTGGGGTCTCCGGCCATTATCTGCTCGCAAAGCTCCCGGTTTATGTTGGCCGAAGTCTTACAGATGAGATCGCCCCGCTTGCTTTTCCGCTCAAGGCGTATCTGCCTGTCGGAAAAGTTGTATATGCGTATGCGGTATTTGTCCCTGTTCTTCACCCCGGCGATCTTGTCATAAAAGGCGCTGTCAAAATAGTTGTCGAAATAAAGACTGCGGATATGGTATTCGCGGTTTTCATCGGCATTTTCGTCCCGCCAAAGCGCCCTGTCCAAAAGATTGCCCAACAGATAGGCATCAGCGCCGTTTATGTAATATTTCAGCTCATGGCGAAGTGGCTCGGGGCTTTCTTTTTTTCTTTTTGCGGCAAAAGCTGTCATTTAACCCTCCTATTTAAGCTGATCGAAAACATCGCCGAAAAGTCCGCGCATTTCGCTGTCCGTCAGATTAAACCAGCTCTGACAATATCTTATCAGATATGGCCTTGAGCTGTCTATATAATTGTGCAGCGCGCCCACTTCGCTCTCCCAGGATGAGACGCTGCGGCTATAGGCCTCCTTTGGCCCCCAGAATTCGAACTGGCGCTCCATCTCGGGCTTGAGCATCTCGTAATATTCGTCGATACGCGCATGAACTCTGTCCGGGTCGAAGTTTTCCAAAAAGAGCTTCGCAAACCGCTCCAAGAACAGCTTTTCCATATCCTCGTTTTTAAGCAAAGCCTGTATGATGCTGTTGTCGGTGTTGTTGCGGCCCAGGCCGGAGGACTTAAGCATTCGGTCAAAGGAATCATAGGCGGTGCCGTTGCTGCCGGTGTTGTTGGCCCAGTCAAGGTCGTATATGATCCACTTCCATTTGGAGCCCGGCGCATCGAACTTATAGAACTTTATGTTGCTTGGGTCCGAGTTGCCGATAATTATCTGGAACGAAACGTAGTCAAATAGATTTTCAACGTCCACCTGGCTTAAGACATAGTCCAGATTGCTTTGAACATTCAGGCTATTCTCCTTGACGAAGCTCACCAGCTCCTGATATTCCTTATAGCTGCCGTGGACTACCTGGCTGCCAGTGCGCCCGCTGCCGCTTAAAATATCAGCGCTGTCGATGACGCTTTGCTCCGTTATGCCCTCGAACTGGGCCAGCGAATAGCGGTTAATCCTCTCGCGCAGGTTGTATTGGCCGTAATATTCGCCGTTAAGGTAGACAATGACCGGCTGCGTGTCCTGATAATATACCCCCGTGCCTTCCATCAGCGATGAGAGCATGGCATCACGCATCCGGGCCCTGTAATAGTCCTGGCCTGTGTTGCGCAGCACGACAGCTTTATATTCGTCATAATCCCTGTTGGGGAAGGGACTAAAGTGCAGGCGGTTTTCGCCGTATATGTTTCTGGCTATGAGCAGCAGCGATTTCTGAGCCTGATCACGGGAGGTGGCGCCGCTGACCTTCACGCCTGTGCTCTGGGAAAGCAATCTATTCCCTTGCGCGTCAAAATACTCAACATTTGCGCCGATCTCGATCTCTTTCCAGTAGTTGGCCTTGTAGTGGTAACCGTTGCTGTCTGTGATGTGGTATTCGGGACCATCCGCCAGCATTCCCGTCTGGGGATCATACAGCTCGCCCGGATCGGCTGAAAGGGCTACAATGGGCAGGCTGTGGTTTTCGTTTATGATGTATGAAAAGGCCTCAATTTCGCTGGGGAGGTAATTTTCCCTTTGGGCCAGCAGCTTTATTGTGGTTGTCTTTGTAAGGTTAAGCTCGCCCGCAAGCCTTTGGGATGAAGTGGTGGGAAGGCTGCCGTCTGTGGTGTAGTAAAGGGTCATGCCGTCATCTGTTTCAAAGCGCAGCGATACGGAATCAACGCCGTTATACACGCCGCTTTCTGTCGATGGCTCGGGTATTTTCGCGACGCCAAGATAACCGCTGCCGGGGTTTTCTTCGCCGGGGCTTGGGGAGTCGTAATAATAAAAAAGGCTGCTATCCGATGCAGCCCGCCCGTAGGAAATGTCGCTTTGCAGGGCAGGCGCTGCGATTTTATCCACGATCCTTCCGGAATGGGCCAGCAAAATCGCATCACCGCCGGCGCTTATATTAAAGCCCACGGATATTTGCTCAGGATCGCCTCCCGCTTCATGGAGCTCCTTATCGGCAACGATAACCACCCTTTCGCCCGGCTGTAAAACCTTTTCGGGCAGGGGGAACTCGCCGGGGCGGCTGACGGACTTCGATAGCCCGAACTCGCCCAGGTTCACAGCTACGTCCGATATGTTCATCAGCTCAAGCCAGTCGGGGGTGAAATCTCCCACTGTAAGCCCGCTCTTGTTAGAGCTTAGCACCTCGCTGATTATAAGCCCGCTTGTGTTGGCAAAAAGCATCTGCCTTACCATGGCGGAAACGCCGGTTGAATCGTTGGGCAGAAGGGGGGTGGGCTGAAGAAATACCTGCAGCTCGTCAAGGTCATCAGGGCTTCGGCCATAGGATGTATCCGCTTCCAGCATCGGCACCGCCAGCCTGTCGACCACCTGCCGCCTTGCATTATAAAGGGTCACAGTCTCCCCGCCGGAGCTTATTGAAAACTGGGCGTGGGGTGGCTCTGCCGTGGGCCTGTCCAAGCCATCACAGATTATCAGCATATATTCACCCGCGCCTATAACCGTGCCTACCGGGAAAATGAAGCTGAAAGGCTCTGTTTCGTCATCGGTCAATGTCCAACCGCTGATGTCAACCGGCGATGAACCGGCGTTATAAAGCTCTGTCCAGTCCGGCGCGGAGCCGTCGGGCAGCATATATGTGGTAATATTGCGGCTTATCACTTCGTTTATATAAACCGTTTCGGAGCCTATGGCCTCAAACGAAGCGAGATATGCGCTGTGGTTTTCATCGGTGTTGGCCATGGCAGGGGTGTACTTTGCCGAAATAACCCACTCTCCGCCGGCGTCGCGCATCATCACGCTGTTGGCCGGAGCGGTTTCGATTGTAACGGCGTCCAGCATCTGGGAGGATGAGTCGAAAAGCGCCACCGTTTCCCCGGCGGAAAGCTTAAAGGAAGCATGGCCGGTTTTTGAAAGGCCGGAGCAGTATATGATTATGTATGAATCCGCAGGGATGGACAGCCCCAGCAACGACTGTTTGCCAGGCTCGGAAGGGTCGTCCGTCAAAAAAAGGCTGCTCAAAGACACTTCCTCTGAGGAAGTGTTGTACAGCTCCACATAGTCATAATAATTTCCGTCCTCGTCGGGCACGGCAGAGCGGTTTTGCGCCATCACTTCGTTTATAATCACCACGCTGGCGGCGGCTTGGGGGGATGTCTGCCCCTCAGGCGCCGAGGCGGGTACGCTACCCTTTGAAGCGATGGGAGTCAATATTATTATCAAAACCGCGCAGAGGATTATGCTGATTATGGCGGTCAACCTTTTGTTCAATTCAATTCCTCCGATAAATTCAGCCTGTCTTATATGCTTCAAGAATTATATCATAAATGCACGTAATAGTAAACGAAAAAGCGCTGTAATTGGTTTCCATGCGTATTTTTTTATTATAGATAAAAAAGAAAACAACGGCCATAGACCGCTGTTTTCTTTGAGCCATTTTAATATTTGGTGTTATTTTCTACGTTTGGGGATTATCGCCATGCCCAGCAGCAGCATAAGCGCTGCGGGAGCCGCCAAAGTGACGGAGCCTGTTGCGGGTATCGTCGGGATGGTGATGGGGGGCAGGCCGCCGGTACCGGGGGCCGCTTCCGCAACGGTCTTGACGAAGGAAGCCACGATGGAGTGGTCTGAGGCAACGTCGGTGAATGTAAAGGCAGTCAACGCGCCCCTGTTCACGCCGTCGATTATAACCGCCTGCACCGCATAGCCCTCATTGGCCCGGATTATAAAGCTCTGATTGCCGCCATTTGGCACGCTAACCGCTCCGCTGGGCGTGATGCTTCCGCCATTGCCCGCAAAAGCGCGGATGCTGTGGTAGTATGTGGGGGCAGTGTTGCCTATGTGCATGAAGTTCGTCTTAACGCCGATCTTATGGATATTATCTGTCCGCTCGTCATTGTCTGCCGGGGTGGAGGCATATTGCCCTTCTACAAACTTAAATGTAAACCAGGAGCGGGTCAGGTTCACCTGGGACACGGACTCGATATCCGCATAATTATTCCAGTCCCTATACTTGATTGTGTTTATGCCATACTGGAACTTATTGGTGTTGACCACCTTCACCTGCGGGTCCTGATTATTGGCGAAGCGGAAGAAATTAAACTTGCCCTCGACCACCTTGTAAGCCGTGGGCAGGAAGCTGTGTTTAAGAATACCGCCGTCATAATCGTATATCACGACATATGAATTCCCGGGGATGCCATGCATCTGCATCAGGTTATACATGTCAACCTTTATAGTACCCAGTGTCCAGTCGTCCTCCAGCCACACGCCGTTGCTCAGCGAGATGTAGAAGGTGAACTCGTCGCCGTGCTTGGCATTAAGATCCGCCAGCATATCGCCGATATACAGCTTGCCTTCCGTTAAATCGAAATCGTCCTCATCGGTGCTCGCGTCAAATATCTTGGTGAAAACGGGCACGAAAGAGCCGGTCTTGTAGACCTCGAATATCATATTAGCGTCAGGATAATCCTTTATTATATTCTGCCAGTCGGCATATGAGCCGAAGCCGCCGTCCACGGCGTATATCTTTGAGCTGGTAAGATCGGGGGCAACCTCCGCGGTGGTGCTTGTAAGGTAGTTTCCGAGTGTGACCGGAGCGCTTTCAAGGCCCGGTATAGTCTGTTCAAGGTAGACGCCCCTTTGCGCCAACAGCTCAGCGCCGTAGACATCGCCTATTTTCGCCTTGTCTGCGGTCAGATCGTATATATTGTTCGTAGCATTTTCAACAAGGCCGTTGTAGAGCACAATGTTTGAACCCAGCGCAGAGGGCTCGCGGTTTGTGCGCTCAACGCTGTTTGCGCCCAGGTATGCAGATCCATGAATGATAATCGAGTCACTCAGCGCTTGCCAGTCTGCGTCCGGGCCGGCCACATGAAGCTTTCCGTCCGTGCTGATGTCAAGGCCAAGGCCGGCTACCTGCTCCGCTGTTTCAAGCACTCCGTGGAGCTTGATGGGGAAGGGATCTGTCCAGGTGATGCCATCTTTATTTTTCATCAGCGGGTTCATGAACTCAAGCGTAACGCCTATTTCATCGCCGATTTCAAGTTCGTCCCCGGCGTCTTCTACCAGAACGCCCTCGTTGGTATCGTCTATAAACAACGAGCGCGAAATGTCTCCCGTCAGGAGAGCCTTCATCCACCAGTTGTCAGTTCCTGCGCTGCTTGAAAGCGTGTTAAACCCGCTGAAACTGCTTGGCCACGGCGAGATCGGAAAGCTTTGAGCGTTCAAAACGCTGATCTTTCCCTCGTTTACACCGATGTAGAAAGCCATCACCGCTTCTCTTGTCATGCCGGCGAACAGGTGCTCGGTATCCGGGGCCATTTTCAGCATGCTTGGGGTATAGTCTTCAATTAACCTTGTATTAACTCGCAGCGTAAGCTGAATCCTGTCGCCCACGGTGATGTTAAGCTGGCTGATGTCAACTGTGCCGGCAAGGCCAACGGGAATATTATCAATCAAGGGAGTTGGAGCGCCTGACTCTCCTTCTTTATAGATATCGGCTTTGATGGCATAGCCGTTGTCGGCGGTAACCTCAGCAGCTATTGCAGCGTCGTCCAGGCCGATAGCGTCCTCAAGGCCGGGGATGACAACGGTTGTTTCATCCTCAATTACAACTTCCAATTCTTCAAAGTCAGTAATGCTATAGATTTTTCCAAATGTGGCAATGGCCGAACTGGTGGAATCCGCCTGATTATCAGCAGGGCTTAGCAGGTCGTTGCTGAAAAGATATCTAACAGTCAGTTTATCGCCCAGCTCAATTCCTATTGGGAAATACAGAGGATCTGTATCAATATCTAACACGCCGTCGCCGTCTTCATCAAAATATATGGGAATGCCGGCTTTTATGTGATCGGGGGAGGGATCAACTATTCTTAAAAGCTCCGCTGTCACCGTGTGGCCGGGGAGGGGTTCTGTCGCCTCGTCTCCAAACAATATAGATAAAAGCCCTACGGAAACAAGGCGTCCTTCCTTTATGGCCAGAGTGTCCTCAAAATCGTCAAAATCAGTGATTATGCCGTAGCTGGCGGTGAATGGCGAAGTCAAATCGACAGGGATGCCGTTCAGGTTCGAGATCATAAGCGTCAGGTGCGCGGTAAACTCACCCCCTGCTTTAATGGCAGGCGTGCTAAGCAGCCCAACGCCACCGCCGCCGGTGGTTTCATCCTCGACGAAATAGCCTTCGTCATCTATATAGCCTGTGGCATATTCTGAACCATCATATTTAATTATGACCCGTATGACATGATTATCCGGAATTCCGTTGATTATTCCATTCAGCAAGCCTTCAAACTTGAACTTGCCTGCTGCGTAATCATAGACCAGACTAATGCCTTTAAAGTCCTCAATATCAATGGATATATCGAAGCTGATTTTCTCTTTGACAGTTGTGATCCAGTTGGCTTCATCGAAAACTTCTTCGTAGCCGCCTTCGCTTGCGCCCGCTTCTGTTGTGCTAAGGCCGGTTATCACAATAAAAGCTTCCTTGCCAAGCTCGCTGTAATAGTCCCTCTTGCTAACGGTATCGCTGAGAGAAACGCGCGCTTCGCCGTCTCCATCAACCAGAACTTTGCCCGGCATTGCTGTTGGCGGACTTTCTGAGGGCTGCTCAATCAGCTTATATGAAATCCAGTGCCCTGTCAAAGAATCAAGGCCGCTGAGGACATAGTCCACACTCCCAGCGCCGTATTCAATTTCGGCCGCCGCCGCAGATTCTTCCAATTCCGCAATCTGACCGTCGGAGTAGGGGGCAGTGAATGCGCCGCCCAGGGGAACTATGATGTCGTTCAGGCCGTGGATTGTCAGAACCAGTTCTCCGGAGATCTCATCGCCGGGGTTAAAATCCATGCCGGGAATGTAGTTAAGACTCATGACCGCATTTACGCTCTGCACATCGGTAACGGTTCCATCGTGCCCGACAACGCCGTTTGCCACATGTTCACCGTCCACGAAGAAATTGATGCCGATGGAAAAGCCGGAGTTGTATGCGCCGGCGAGAATATCGCTAAGGCCATTGATTAGAAAGCCGCTGTCGTCTGCGCTGCGGCCAAGGAACAGGCCTGAAAAATCAGTCTCGCCCATGAAGTTGACGTAAGCTGTTTTCGTATCAGTTCCTGCATCTGTCTGTATATGTTCGCCGATCTTAATCTTCGTCACGGTGATGTAAACTTCACTGCCAATTTCACTGTAAAGGCCGGCGCTCAACGGAATTGATAAAGTGCCGCCGAAAACAGTGTCAGTCTCTGTTCTTTCTTCTTTATTTAGCTTGTAAGTGACCTCTACACCGTTGAGGGCGCTAAGGCCGCTGAGGGTGTAAGTTGCGCCGGTCACAGAAGCATCAGCGTCTCCAAGCAGTTCAAAGGGATCACCCGAAAGGGGGACAATGTACTGGCCAGTCAGCGCAATTTCGCTAGAGTTGTTCATGCCGGGAAGCTTGGGCGTGACCTTGGCGGTAAGGACTGTCCCCGCGGTGACGCCGGACGGCACGGAGAAAGAAGTGGTGCCACCGCTATCAGCCGTTATAGGGCTGCCGACAGGATTGCTTCCACTATATAGCTGTATTGACATTGAATGATGGTCGGATGCGGGGAGCGGGCTTATGCTTATGCTTTTGCCTTCCCCAAAAGAACCGGAAACAGCAACGGGAGTAGCGCCGGTGTCGGCGCCGTACCTGGTTTTGATCGAGTATGTATTAATATCTGGATCTAATGTCTGTGTTGTTGTGCCGTCACTTAGTGCTGTGATGGCGATTGAAACATCCGTTTCAAGATTGCTGAAGTTAGCGGCGCTCAAGGGAACGGAAAGCTTACCGCCTGCGATGGTGGCGGTTGCGCCCGTAGCTCCGGCGATATCGTATGTGACCACAACGCCATTATGCGCCGAATCAAAGCCGCTGATGACGTAGGAAGTTGCGGTGGCGGCGTATTCAAAGCCGACATTGCCGGCAGCTGTCACAATGCCCGAGAGAACGGTGGGGTCGATGATCTCCGGGTCGTCAGAGACAATATCATAAGAGGTAACCTCCGCAGTACTGTTAGAGAAAATTTCACTTTCTTCTTTATAAAAATTTATTACAAACTCTAACTGCTTATAATCTGAGCCTTTATTTACATAAAACTTAACAGTGTAAGTGTTTTCGTAAGCAGAATAGTAGTTTATGCCATCGCCCTCCAATTTAATATTTTTATTATCTAGGGGGTCAATTATGAAATTATTAAAAGGGCCTGGCTTTACTGGATCTGCAGGTGCATCTGTAAAGGATAGGGGATGGCTAGGATCGCCTATAACTAGCTCCCAATCATTAATTAGAAAGTCTTTTATCGTAAACGAAACCGAGGAGAGCTTTGTATCAAATCCCGATTTTACGATATCATCAATAGTAATCTCGTCTGCGGCGGCTGTCGGAACAGGTAGCAGGGTTGCAATCATGATAAAAGAAAGTAACAGTGAGAGTAGTCTTCTTCTCATTGCGCACGTCCCCCTCTGATAAATAAAAAATAGTTTAAGCTTTTTGTTTTTTTTAATTGTGCTTTGCAATTAATCTATTTTAGCACGTTTTTATTTACCGTACAAGAAGTTTATTGTAAAGCTTAACATTTATTACAGTAATTCTTAGCAGAAAAAAAGCAACTTTCTTCACAGAGCTGTTGACAAAAGCATAGCATGAGGTATAATACATATGAACAAGTGATCACATGTTATTAGGAGCAGTGAAATGGAAAATAATAAAGAAAGAAAGACGGAAAGAAAAGCAATGGAAGAGCTGGAGCTCTGCGAGGACGAGAGCATCCATCAGGACGCAGTAACAAAAGCGGGGGAGAACATGCCCGACGACGAGATTTTATACGATCTGGCGGAGCTGTTCAAGGTCTTTGGCGATTCCACCCGCATAAAAATACTCTACGCCCTTTTCGAGGCGGAGCTTTGCGTACATGATATCGCCTTAGTGCTGAAGATGAATCAGTCGGCGATATCCCACCAGTTGCGGGTGCTGAAGCAGTCGCGCCTGGTGCGAAACCGGCGGGAAGGCAAGCAGGTGATATACTCCCTGGCGGACGACCATGTGTACACGATTATCGGGCAGGGGATGTCGCATATAGAGGAATAATTTCAAATAAGTTAACGGCAAAACTGATAAAAAACAACAAAAAATCAGGAGGGAAAGACGATGACGAAGAAATTTAAGCTGAAGAACCTGGGCTGCGCCAACTGCGCCGCGAAGATTGAAACGGCAATAAACAAGCTGGAGGGCGTGAACAGCGCCAGCGTCAGTTTTATGACGCAAAGGCTCACCCTGGATGCTGACGAGAGCAGATTCGACGAAATCCTGAAGCAGGCGGACAAAATCTGCGGCAAGGTGGAGCCGGGCTGCGCCATCCAGGCTTAATTCTTTCAACTTTATAGCATATATAATATATAATATTAAGGTAGAGTGAAATGGACAGGTTTGAAAAGCGGATTCTTACGAGATTGATTATCGGCGCGGTGCTATATGTTGCGGCGATCATTTTGAGCTCTCCGGCGTTTGTGCCGGAAAGCAGCCATATATGGTGGAATATTGCGGTGTTTTTGCCGGCGTATTTTATCATCGGAGGGGATGTGCTCCTTCGTGCGGGCAGGAACATCGCCGCGGGGAAGGTTTTTGACGAGAACTTCCTTATGAGCCTTGCCACCGTGGGCGCTTTCTGCATCGGCGAGGGGGTCGAGGCTGTGGCGGTCATGCTGTTTTATCAGGTGGGGGAAATGTTCCAGCGCCATGCGGTGGGGAA
Organism: Christensenellales bacterium; assembly: GCA_050942895.1. GTDB lineage: Bacteria > Bacillota > Clostridia > Christensenellales > UBA1750 > JBNRMR01. The sequence continues at coordinate 161,476 of JBMNOE010000003.1, read as the reverse complement.
ATCGAGAGAATCCATCACGGAGCTGATGAACATAAAAGCCGAGTATGCCAATGTGGAAAAGGACGGGCAGCTTGTTCAGGTTGACCCCGAGGATGTGGCCGTGGGTGATATCATCGCCGTGAAGCCGGGTGAAAGGGTGCCCCTTGACGGCAAAGTGGTGGAGGGAAGATCCGCCATGGACACTTCTGCGCTGACGGGCGAATCCCAGCCGAGAAGTGTTTTTGAGGGGAGCGAGGTGCTTAGCGGCTGCGTTAACATCAGCGGCTTGATTAGGCTTGAGGTGACGCAGCCCTATGAGGAATCCACAGTGGCGAGGATATTGGATCTGGTGGAAAATGCGGTGTCCAAAAAGGCCCGTGCGGAGAACTTCATCACCAAATTTGCCAGATATTACACCCCCGCAGTGGTGCTCGCGGCGGCTCTGCTGGCGGTCTTGCCACCGCTTTTGTTTGCCCAGCCGTGGCTGACATGGCTTCGGCGCGCCCTCACTTTTCTGGTGATATCATGCCCATGTGCGCTTGTGCTGTCGGTGCCCCTCAGCTTTTTTGGCGGCATAGGCGGTGCTTCCAGGAGGGGTATTTTGGTGAAGGGCAGCAATTATCTGGAGGCGCTGGCGCAGGTGGACACCGTCGTTTTCGATAAAACCGGCACTCTCACTCAGGGCAAGTTTGAAGTCACTCAGATATTCCCTGTGGGGATGGACGAAGACGAGCTGCTGCGGATTGCCGCCCACGGCGAGCTTTACTCTGATCATCCGATAGCTTTATCAATTAAGGAACGGTATGCTGAGGGTGGAAATGAGCTAAGCAGCGGTGATATTTCGGAGTATGAGGAAGTTTTCGGCCATGGGGTGCGGCTTTTGCTGGGCGGAAGGGAACTGCTTCTGGGCAACAGCGCGCTGATGAAAAAAAGCGGGATCGATTACCGCGGATCAGACAGTTCCGCCACGGTGGTTCACGCAGCCATGGGCGGTAAATATGCCGGGCATATATTAATAGAGGACGAAGTGAAGCCGGACGCTGCACAGGCGATAAGGGAGCTGAAGCAGGCGGGCGTAACCAGGGCCATTATGCTCACCGGAGACCGAAAAGAGGTGGGGGAGTCCGTCGCAAAAGAGCTTGGGCTCGATGACGTTCATGCGGAGCTTTTGCCTGCTGATAAGGTTTTAATCGTTGAAGATATGCTGATTAAAAATGAAAAAAGCGGAAGAAAAAAACTGGCCTTCGTGGGCGACGGCATAAACGATGCGCCGGTACTGGGCAGGGCTGATATCGGCATCGCAATGGGCGCAATGGGCTCGGATGCGGCCATCGAAGCGGCTGATATCGTTCTGATGGATGATAAGCCGTCGAAGGTGGCCGAGGCTGTGAAAGTCGCCAGAAAAACAATGACAATAGTCAGGCAAAACGTGGTGTTTGCCCTCGGCGTTAAGGCTCTGGTGCTGGCTCTGGGCGCTTTGGGAATAGCGAACATGTGGGGGGCGGTCTTTGCAGATGTGGGCGTTTCTGTGCTGGCAATTCTCAACGCCATGCGGGCGCTGAAGGCGTAGGACATGCAGTACTCTGCCCTGCACCCGCAAGGGATTCTCCCTTAACCCTTATAATAATATTAAAGCATCAGCCAAGATTTACCGAAAGCTTGCGGGGTTTGGGGCGGTGCCTCACAAAATCCAAAAAAACAACGGCTTGAACCGTTGTTTTTTTATCTTTAAGGGCGCATACTTCTTTTGCTTTCGGGCTTTTATTTTTTATATAACAGCATCGCATCCCCGAAGGAGAAGAAGCGGTATTTTTCCTTGACGGCAGACCCATACGCCCTCATGATCTCATCTTTGCCTGCAAAAGCGGATACCAGCATCATCAGCGTGGAACAAGGCAGATGGAAGTTTGTGATCAGCATATCCGCAGTTTTAAACTCATAACCAGGCGTGATGAATATGTCCGTCCAGCCGGCACCGGCCTTCACAAAGCCGTCTTGAAGGCTGCTTTCAAGGGTGCGGACGGTGGTGGTGCCTGTGCATATTATCCTGCCGCCGGCAAGCTTTGCAGAGTTTATCACATCCGCCGTTTCGGGGCTTATCTCATAATATTCGCTGTGCATCCTGTGGTCTGAGATATCGTCGGCCTTCACCGGGCGGAAGGTACCCAGGCCCACATGCAGCAGGACCGGCACCACCTTCACGCCCCTTTGAGCGATCTGAAACAGGACAGAGTCGGTAAAGTGCAGACCTGCGGTCGGTGCTGCTGCAGAGCCGTCTTCCTTGGCATAAACGGTCTGGTAGCGGCTCTTGTCCTCCAGCTTTTCGGTGATATAAGGCGGCAAGGGCATCTGTCCAAGCCTGTCCAGCACATCTTCAAAAACACCCTCCCATAAAAACTCCACAATGCGATTTCCGCCCTCCTCAAGGCTTTCAACCCTCGCCTTAAGGGCGCAGCCTTCATCGCCGAAGCTGATGACGGCGCCGGGCCGAGCCTTTCTGCCGGGCTTCACCAGCACCTCCCATCGGGCGATATCAAGCCTTCTCAGCAGCAAAAACTCCATCGCCGCGCCGCTGACCGTCCTCCCCAGGAGCCTTGCGGGCAATACCTTGGTGTTGTTCACCACCAAAACATCCCCCGGACGGAAAAACTCCGCTATATCGCGGAAAACCCTGTGGCTTATATTTCCGTTTTCATCTAAAACCATGAGCCGGCTGGAGTCTCTTGGCTCGATTGGCTTTTGGGCGATCAGCTCCTCGGGAAGGGGATAGAAAAAGTCCGATGTCTTCATCAGTTACCTCTGAATTTTATCTCTATTTTCGCTCTTTTTAGGGCTAAACCTCGTCGATTGAAAGCTGCTGTGAGCCTTCTGCTTTCGTTTTCTCGGCCTGATCCGCTGTGGGCGGAGTTATTCCAAGGTGCTCGTATGCAAGATGTGTGGGGATTCTGCCCGAAGGTGTGCGCATTATGAAGCCGATCTGCAGCAGATATGGCTCATAGACATCCTCGATTGTGTGGGCGTCTTCGCCCGTTGCGGCGGAAAGCGTGTTCAGCCCAACGGGTTTTCCGGCAAACTTGCTTATCATAGTCTCCAGAACAAGCCTGTCGATATGATCGAGGCCCAATTCATCCACAAAGAGCATATTTAGTCCGTCCTTAGCAGCGGCGATATCGATGACGCCGCTGCCCCGCACGAGGGCAAAATCCCTTACGCGCTTAAGAAGGCGGTTGGCGATTCGCGGCGTTCCCCGGCTCCTGCGGGCAATTTCAAATGCGCCCTCGCCGTCTATGGGGATGTTCAAAATTCCCGCGCTGCGAGTGACAATCTGGGCAAGCTCATCGGGCGAATATGTTTCCAGGCGAAACTGTATGCCGAAACGGTCGCGTAGGGGCGATGCCAAAGAGCCCGCCTTTGTTGTGGCCCCAACCAGCGTGAAATGCGGCAGATTGATGCGGATGGAGCGGGCGCTGGGCCCCTTGCCGATGAAAATATCAAGGGCGAAGTCCTCCATGGCGGGGTAGAGAATTTCCTCCACAGTCCTTGAAAGGCGGTGGATTTCGTCGATGAACAGCACATCGCCCTCGTTCAAATTGTTTAAAACCGACGCAAGATCCCCCGGCTTTTCGATGGCAGGGCCGGAGGTGACGCGCATCTGCGCCCCCATCTCGTTGGCGGTGATGGCCGCAAGGCAGGTCTTGCCCAAGCCGGGAGGGCCGTATAGAAGCATGTGGTCTATTGGCTCGCGGCGCATTCTGGCCGCCTCAAGATAAATCTCCAGACTGGTTTTAACATTTGTCTGGCCCACATATTCGCGCAGGGTTCGGGGGCGAAGGCTCAGCTCTTGTTCGCCGTCCTCCTGTGATATGAAATTGGCGGAAACATATCTGTCTTCCATTCTTTAGCACCCTTCTAATTTGCAAATAAATATATAAATTTGACTCAATAATATTTACTATAACATTTACTAAAATATTTTATTATAACAGCGCAAAATGAGCGCTCTCGATAACCGATTTCATCTGGCAAAGGCAAAAAGGATGCCCCGCCGGGTCAAGCATGACTGTCCAATTTTCGGAAAACTGCTCGCTTGCTGTTTTTGCTCCGCAGCGGATTGCGTGATCGACTGCTTTTTCCAAGTCATCCACGGCGAAGTCGATGTGGGCCATTTGCTGCTGTGCATCGGGTTTTTCGGGCCATACGGGCGGCTCATATTCAGGGTTTAACTGAAACAATATGCATGGGTAAGCTCCCTGGTGCGTTCCCGGCGGGTATACCCATGCGTAATCATCATCGTAAAACCCGACTTCCCAGTTGAGCAAGGCAGAATAAAAATTTGCCAGCTTAATCGGCTGCTTGCAGTCCAGCGTAAATGAGTACATCTTTATTTTCAGTACATTGTCCATAATTTTTATGCACCTCGCAAAAACGCAAAAAATCAGAAAGAGAAGCGGCGAAGGGCCATGCGGATCAGCTCGTCGGCGGTTTTTCCCTCATCTTTAACGGCATTGACTGCCTTTGCCGCCTCGGCGGGGGGATAGCCCAGAGCGATCATGGCCTCGATGGCATCCTGAATGAAGGAGGGCTCGCCGGAATACACCGCCTGCTGGGACGCGCCGGATATCTGCGTTAAAAGTTCGTCGTCCTTTATCTTATCCTTAAGCTCGATGATTATCTTCTGAGCGGTTTTTATGCCCAGCCCCGGCGCCTTAGCGATGGCCTTCGCATCCTGAGATATCAGCGCCAGTGAAAAATCAGCCACGCTCATCTGGCTTAGAAGGGCCAGCGCGCTTTTCGCGCCCACGCCGGAAACGGAGATCAACTGCCGGAAAAGGCCGTATTCTTCCTTTGTTAAAAAGCCGTAGAGGTTGAAAGTGGAGTCTCTCTCGGCGTACATCAGGTGAGTGTGCAGCTTTATGGTGTCGCCCACGCTGCCTGCATTGGCAAGGGCGCTGTTGTTGACGTTAACGTGAAAGCCCATGCCGTTCGTCTCCACGATTATGGCCGTGGGAAGCTTTTGGGCGATTTTTCCCTGCAAAAAAGATATCATGACAACCTCTTTTTATTTCATTCTGTAGTTTTCGCGCATACGAAGGGAATGGGCATGGCAGATGGCCACCGCCAGCGCATCCGCAGCGTCGTCGGGCTTTGGGGTCTTTTGCAGGCTCAGGAGCATCTTAACCATCATCTGCACCTGCTGCTTGTCCGCCCGGCCATAGCCTGTTATGGCCTGTTTTATCTGAAGGGGGGTGTATTCAAATATGTTTGGGCTGTATGCGGCGCAGGCGGCGATAACAGCGCCCCTTGCCTCTCCAACGGCGATGGCCGTGGTGACATTTGTGTTGAAAAACAGCTCCTCGATGGCGATATCATCCGGCTGATGGCGGGCTAAAAGATCGCTTATCCCCTCGAACAGGCTGGAAAGCCTTGCCGGCAAAGGTACGCCAGCTTTGGTGCTGAGCACGCCGTAGTCAACCATATGCGCCTTTACATTGTCGTAACTCACGATGCCGAAGCCCAAAGTGGCAAGCCCCGGGTCAATTCCCAAAATTATCATCTATTCTTCCTTTATACGCGGCGCGTCCGCATGCGGAAACGCAGAATTTATATATCAATAGTAATGCATCAAGGCGCTTTTGTCAAAGAAAAGAAACGGGTGTTCGCAGCTTGAGGGAATGTTGTAAAAAGGGCTTAATGCTGATATAATCGTATTTGCAAAAGACAAACGGCGCACTATCTTTATTATCTTAAAATAAGAAAAGCGAGAAGATGAAAGAACGCAGACACGAATGTTAGGAAAGCAAAGGCATTAAAAAGCATGAATAAAAATCTTAAGTTTGAACTGATAAAAGAAGAAAAGCACACGAAGGCCCGCCTTGGGAGGCTCCACACGCCCCATGGCGTCATTGAAACACCGGTTTATATGCCCGTCGGCACCCAGGCGACCGTCAAGGCCATGTCACCGGCGGAGCTGAAGGATATCGGCGCGCAGATAATACTTTCAAACACATACCATCTTTTTCTGCGGCCGGGGGAAGCCATCGTCAAACAGGCGGGCGGGCTGCACAAATTCATGGGCTGGGACAGGCCCGTTCTAACCGACAGCGGCGGCTTCCAGGTCTATTCGCTATCCAATATAAGAAAGATCTCCGAGGAGGGGGTTATGTTCGCCTCCCATATAGACGGCTCCCGGCGCTTTATATCCCCCGAGGTTTCAATGCAAGTCCAGCAGGATCTGGGGGCCGACATCGCCATGGCCTTCGACGAATGCTCGCCCTACCCCTGCGATTACAATCAAGCCAAGGCCGCCATGGAGCGCACTCACCGCTGGGCGAAAAGGAGCAAGGATGCCCACACCCGGGAAGATCAGGCGCTTTTTGGCATTGTCCAAGGGGCTTTTTACGGCGATCTGCGCATCGAGAGCGCAAAGGCCATAGCCGATATCGGCTTTGACGGCTACGGCATCGGAGGGCTGAGCGTCGGCGAGCCAAAGGAGATCATGTATGATATGCTGGAGCAGATTGAGGAATATATGCCCAGGGAAAAACCCAGGTATCTGATGGGAGTGGGCAGCCCCGACTGCCTTATCGAGGGCGTTCTGCGGGGCGTGGACATGTTCGATTGCGTTCTGGCCACCAGAATCGCCAGAAACGGCACCGTTTTTTCGCGCACAGGGCGGATGGTCATCCGAAACAAGCGCTATGAGGCGGATTTCGCGCCCATCGACGAGCACTGCGGCTGCTATGCATGCCAAAACTTCTCGCGGGCATATATCCGCCACCTGATAAAGGCCGATGAAATAATGGGCGCAAGGCTTTGCACCGTGCATAATCTGTATTTTTTAATTGAGCTGATGAATAATGTTAAAAAGCACATACTAAACGATACCCTGCTGGAATTCCGCCGCGAATTCTTTGCAGAATATTCGATGGAGGGCCGCAGCTTCTGATATCGGGGCAGAGTTTGCAGCATTTCCCATAAAAAGCGATATGAACATGAAAATTTTTAATTGTATTGCGGTGGAATATATTGTATAATGACGGTAATGTTTATTGGGAGGTAATTCAATGCCAACAGAAGTAATGGAGAACCTGGGCGGTCTGATGATGCCCCTTTTCTTGATCCTGATGATAGTCGTCTTCTACTTCGTGCTGATAAGGCCTCAGCAGAAGAAGGACAAGGCTGTCAAAAAAATGCTCAGCGAGCTGAAGGTCGGCGACAGGATAACAACTATCGGCGGCATCTTCGGCAGGATCAAGACAGTTAAGGAAGATGTGTTGACCATAGAGGTGGGCGCGGATAAAACAGAGATGGTCGTCGCCAGATGGGCAGTGCGCTCTGTGGAGGAAAGCTCGGCGGAAAATGATCTGATATAGTTTCTTCTTCCTTGCAGGCTCGCTTTTCTTGTCATATTTTGTCATAAAATGCAAAGTTTAGGCGAATGGCTTTAAGCTGTTTGCCTTTTCGTTGTCTTTTCTTTTGATATATTATAAAGCAGTTAATGACTTTTGGGGTTTGAAAGTTATATGGCTATGGGGTATAATAAATAAGACTGAATACTGGTAAGAGTACAGCTTGAACTTTTATTTGCATGTCAATTAATTCAGGAGGAACTTTATGCTAAACTTTGAAGAGGTACAGCTTTCAATGGTGGGTGAATACAAAAGAAGGCTTGCCTTGGCCCGTGTGGGCACTGCGGACACCTGCTTTGCCTATCTTTACGCGATGAGAAATGTCTACCAAGCTAAAATTGCCGACTTTAACGGCTATTTTAAAGTTATCGGAGAATTTGACGGTAACGCCCTTTGCAGTGTTCCCATCGGCGATATGGACGACGAGTCCGCCTTTCGCCGCGCAATTGAGGCCGTGGCCGATTATAATAAGGACAACCCCGACTGGCGGTTTACATATGCTTCAATAGAGCAGGCGGAAGCAGTGGAACGAGCGCTTCCCGGAGCTTTTGAAAGGATAGAGATAGAGGATGCCGAGGATTTCGTATACGACGGCGAATCTCTGCGCACATACTCCGGCAAGAAGCTGCACTCAAAGAGAAATCATGTGAACTGGTTTACAAGAACCTATAACTATTCGGTGGAGTTTATAAACGAAGAAAACCTGGAAGACTGCCTGGACTTAAACGTCCAGTGGCTTAATGAAAATGAAGCCAGAGTCAACCGGTCGATGGAATATGAGCATAATGCGGTTGAGATAATGCTCAGGAACTTTGACCGCCTCACGCTGATGGGCGTTTTGCTCAGGGTGGACGGAAAACCGGTGGGGTTCTCCTTTGGCGAAGCCTGCTGGCCGGGGAGCGATATGTTGCTTGTCCACGCGGAAAAAGCGCTGTACGAATATGGCGGCATATACTCAATGTTGTGCAACCAGTTCGTGAAATCCTTCCCGCAGTTTTCGCTGATAAACAGGGAGGACGCCGCCGGGGACGAAGGCCTGCGCCGTTCGAAGAACTCATACAGGCCCATTGAGCTTAAGAGTAAATATTGGCTTGTTCCCAGGGAGGGGGCTTTCACAAAGGAGGGCTCATGATGACGGAAAAACCCGTTTTCCGTTGGGCGCAAAGGGAGGACATCCCCGAGCTGACAGCCCTTTGGAAGCAGGTGTTCGGCGACGGCGAGGAGTTCATACTTCCGTTTTACGAAACATTTTTTAAAGAAAAGCGCATTCCCGCCGTCTTTGAGCAGGGGAGGGCGGTGTGCGCCTGCGCCCTTATCGATTGCGAAATTTACGCTCCGGATGGGGTTCATCCCGTTGTTTATCTCTACGCCCTCTGCACAAGCCCTGACAGGCGAGGCAGGGGATACGGGACAGCTTTGATGGATTTCGTTGCAGATGAGGCCGAGGCTGGGGGCTACGAGGGCGTGATGCTGCATCCGGCCACGGAGAGTTTGTGGGAATATTACCGCAAAAGAGGCTTTGCTCTCGCGGCGGACAGGCCCGCTTTTACAAAAAGCCTGCTGGCTGAACAAGGCTATGAGCTTGCTTCTGACCCGAAAACCGATGCGATGAGTTTTGATATGCTAAGAAAACTCCTTAAAACCCAGCGGCTAAAGGACGATTGGGCCTTCGTGGAGGGGGAAAAGATGCAGGAGCTTGGAATACGCATGATGGAATACGCAGGTTTTCAAATTACCGCTGTGAACAAGCAAGGTGTTTTTGCCGGCTGTTGCCTGGCCAAAGGCAAAGAAAAAGGTGATGAAGTTCGGGCCCTTTGGCTCATTGACGGACATCAGCGCCCGCAGGGCAAAAACGACGAATGCGGAATGTTCATAAGCTGCAGCCCGAAGCTGAGATTGCCCGCCGGGCTGCGCATGGAGATGGACTTTACGCTGGAGTAAAAGGAATATACTATATTAAAGATACTATATCAAATATACAAGTGCATCATATGACGATGCTAATTCGTTATTATATATGTGAAAATATCGCCTTCCGGCGGCTTTAAAACACGGAGGATCAGCTTTATGAATCATTCGTTTCTTTCATTTTTTTCTTTTGCAAAAAACGGCTCTAAAAATAAGGGCCGAAGAAGCTTTGCGGCTTTGGCGGTGATCGCCCTGGTGCTTGTGCTGGCATCCTGCGATTTGCCCCAGCCTTCCACGAGCGCCACGCCGGCGCAAAGCCCCACGCAAGCGCAGTCTTCGCCCATTCCCACAGACGAGCCCGCCCCGACAGCGGCTTTGACGACGGAGCCGGAGCCCAGCGAAACGCCCGACGAAGGCGCTTTAAGCGAGCTGATTCCCACTGCGAAATATCTTCCGCGGGAAAATATTCGCGTTGTAATGAGCAGGAACCTTGGTGACTCCAGCCTTTCAACGATAACATATGTCTATGCCCGCCATGACCGCATAGACGACGAATCCTACGCCGTCTCACAGTTTGACGAAAGTCAGCCCATCTATTACACAGACTTTTACAGCGACGGCGACGGCCTTTGGTCCAGGTTCTCCGATGCACAAAGCCAGGATATCAGCTACATCATGCCCGCTTACATTGAAGAAGACATGGGCTTTATCTCCGCGGGAGACGAGGCGCGGGTGGCTGAGGTCGGCGCGACCTTTCAGCACGGAGACTATACTGCCCATGATTGCATAATAATCGCCACGCTGTCCACCGCATATTCGCAGGATGTTTACCGCGTTTATCAGGAGGGCGTGGGCGAGATCGCCCGCTATATGCTCTATGATAACGATGTCATCGACATGATATTTGTGGTTAATACTGTGGAGGATATAAGCGATGAGGAGGCCCAGGCAATCGTTGCCGACAGCGCTTTTTGATTAGATATATCAGACATACTATTTCTTCGTATCTATATCGGTTAAATCGGTCAGAATGACGCCGCCAGAGCTGCTGCCGGCGTTTTTCTGTGAGCTGCGCTTTGTGATCCGGTAATCGATCCAGCGCTTAACGGCAAAATGGATGACCGACGCCGTCGGTATGCCGATCATCATGCCCCAAAAGCCGAATAATCCTCCGCCCACCAGTGCGCCCAGGAGCACCCAGAAGGGTGAAAGCCCCACCACATCCCCCAGTATCTTGGGGGAGATTATCCATGAGTCGACCACGCTGACGGCCAGCAGCAATATCATGGCCAGCAGAAGCTGAGAAGGGTTTTCAACGGCGACAAGAATGAATGTGAGCACGCCTCCTATGATCGGCCCAAAGTATGGTATCAGGTTTGTGATAAAAGTCAGCACGCTGATAAGAGGGCTGTACTTCACGCCGATAATCAAAAAGCATATCAATATCAGTACCGCCGATATGAAGGATTCCACCAGTCGCCCGTTAAAGAATTTGCGGAATATTTTCGTCGCAATGCCGACCTCGCGGACGATCTTGTCAGTCCGCCTTTCTCCGAAAACGGCTATCGAAAGCCGGCGCGAGCTGCTGCCCAGGCGCTTTCCCTCCATCAGGACATATACGGCCACCAGGAAGCCGAAGATCACGTTTATCATGCCTGTGGAAAGGGAGGTGAGGAAGCGGACTGTGTTTGAAAGAAAGCCGGTTACCAAAGAGGTGATGTTTGACTGCGCTTCCGCCATGAAGGAGTTGATGGCGCTGATGACGTCCGCGTACTGGAAAAGGGAGTTTTCCATCAGCTCATCGTTCACAAAACGCACTATCATGTCGATATAGCGGGGAGCGGTGTTTATGAGATCCTTTATATTGTTGACTAAAACAGGAGCAATCAGCGCTATCAGCAGTGCTATGAAGCCCAACACAACCACGTACACAAAGCCTATTGAAACGCCCCTTGAAAGATTTCTGTTCTTTTTTATCACCCTGGAAATGAGCTTGTCGTCCAGAAGGTTGACATAGGGCTGCAATATGAAGGCGATTATTATGCCTATTATTATCGCCGAGGCTGCGGCCGTCAAGGTGGATATGAAGGAGCGGATCCTTAACAGGACCTCGCCCACGGTGCCGAGTATATTATAAAAAACCATCAGCGCAGCAATCACCAAAAAGACCAGCAACGCCGTTTTTATGAAAGGATCTTTCCAGTTGATCTTTTTCAAAGCCATCCCTCGCAAACAGAAAATAATATATTGCTATTCGTTATTATAATACCACTTATGTGCAAAATCTCCAACAAATTTATTTTTTAATACAACTTTATATGTGAAATCTCCAACAAACTTATTTCTTCCTTTAAAACAACTTTATATGTAAATCTCTATTAAGCATTTTTTATTATTCATATGCTTGACAGAAGTTTATAAATGCTTTATAATACTTTTGTTAAGCAGAAACCGCCCGTTTCTCACCTTATCGCAATTCTGTTTGCGTGGGTTATGGCAAGGCAATCGTTTATGAAAATAATCATGCTTTAATATTGCGGGCTTTTCTGCCCGCAATATTTTTTTATTTCGGAGGTGCTTACCAATCAATAATGATGTGATGATCAATGATGAAATCAGAGACGCCGAAGTCCGTTTGGTGGACTTTGACGGCACGCAGTTGGGGATACTGTCCTCTCAGGAGGCGCTCAAGCTGGCGGAAGAACGCGAGATGGACCTGGTGAAGATCGCGCCGCAGGCAAAGCCGCCCGTCTGCAAGATAATGGACTATGGAAAGTTCATATTCGAGCAGGAGAAAAGACAGCGTGAAGCCCGAAAGAATCAGAAAGTTATAACCGTTAAGGAAATAAGGCTTTCGCCGGTCATCGAAGACCATGATATCGACGTAAGGGTTAAAAACTGCATCAAGTTCCTTAAAGAAGGCAACAAGATAAAAGTTAGCATTAGATTCAGAGGAAGAATGATTTCACATAGTGAACTGGGCCTTGAGGTCATGAAGGCGTTTTACTCCAAGGTGGAGGAATACGCTGTTATCGACAGGCGTCCCATGATGGAAGGCCGGGTTATGACCATGATGCTCAGCGCAAAGGTTGAGAAGTAAGCAGCAAACAGGAATCCCTGGCGCCTAAGTCCGCATTTGCGCGATTGCAGAAAAATGCGAGCAGGCAGGGAAATATCCGCAAGATTTACAGGGTAAGAAGGAGGTCATCATAAGATGCCTAAGCAAAAGACGCACAGCTCTTCCAAAAAACGTTTCTCACTGACCGCCACCGGCAAAGTGAAGAGGAAGAGGGCCAACACGCGCCATATCCTCACTGAAAAGACCTCGAAGCGCAAGCGCCAGCTTCGCAGAAAAGGTTATGTTTCCGACACTGTAGCCGCCACGGTAAAGACGCTCATACCTTATAAATAAGGCAGGCGGGAGCGTCATAGAAGCGAAAGGATGAATTGTTATGCCAAGAATTAAAAGAGCAGTGGGCGCCCATAAAAAGCGCCGCAAGATATTTAAGCTGTCCAAGGGTTATTTCGGCGCACGTTCAAAGCAGTACCGCAGCGCTGTGCCCGCCGTAATGCGCGCTATGCGCTACGCCTACATCGGCCGCAGGCTCAGAAGGCGTGATTTCCGCAAGCTGTGGATTTCCCGCATCAACGCCGCCGCCAGGATGAACGACATCAGCTATTCCCGCTTGATCAACGGCCTTAAGCTGGCCGGAGTTGAGGTGAACCGCAAGATGCTGGCCGAGCTGGCTGTAAACGATATGCCCGCGTTTGCAGAGTTCGTGAAAATTGCCAAGGAGCAGTTGAGCGCGTAATTGCAGAAAAAGAGCCTTCCTGCGGTCTTTTGGGATCAAAGGAGGGCTTTTGTTTTTTCAGTTTTTATAAGCGCCAAAAAGATAAGTGATAAAAGGATGGTAAGATGAAAGCGATATCGAGCCCCGGCAACGAGAAAATTAAGCTGCTAAGTTCCCTCAAGGCTGAAAAGGGCCGCAGGGAATTGGGGCTGTTTTTAGTGGAAGGTAAAAAGATGATATCGGAGGCTATTGAGGCAGGGTTTTCGCCGATTACGGTGCTTGCCGCCGGCCCTGAGAGCATTAAGCTGGCAGAAGAAATCGCCGATGGCGCCAAGGAGGCATTTCAGGTTTCTGATAGCGTTATGAAAAAAGTCTCCGATGCTGTGACCCCTCAGGGCATTGTGGCCTCCTTTGAAATTCCCGCGGCTAAACCGCTCCCGGACGAGCCCTTGGTGCTGCTGGATGGCCTTCAGGACCCGGGAAATTGCGGCGCAATATGGCGTACCTGCGAGGCGGCGGGTTTTGGGGGGATCGTGTTTTGCGAAGGCAGCGCTAATCCCTACGTGCCAAAGACGGTGCGCGCATCAATGGGCTCTGTTTTTCGCGTGCCGGCCATAGTAGTTGGCGAATGCGCGGATTTTTGCAGAGAACTCAAAGATAAAGGGTATGATATAATCGTTTCCGCCCTTGACGGCGAGGATTTTTACAAAAGAGAGCCTCTCCTAAATAATCAGAAGAAATTCGCATTGGTGATCGGCTCCGAGGGCAGGGGAGTCTCGCCGCAGGTTATTGCCCTGGCCACAAAAAAATTCCGTCTGCCCATGGCCGGAAAGACGGAATCGCTGAACGCTTCAGTCGCTGCGGGGATAATGATGTACGAGCTTTTCATCCGCGGATAGCAAGAATTTCAGAAAGTTTTTCCACCAATGAAAGCAGCACATCCTCCCCGGCAAGATAGCCAAGGCGAATTGAAACGGCAATTTCCCTTTCATCGCTTAGGCTTATTTTTTTGCCGATTTTGTCTTTTTCCTTCAGCTCTTTAATGCTGCTGTCAGGGCTGTAAAAGTCATTAAGAAAGTCATCCGCGCCGTAGACCTCAAATGTAAACTCGCCAAAGATTGTCCAGTCAAAAGCCAAAGCAGCCTGTTTTTTCAGCTTAAACTCAACAAACGTTCGGTCTATGTCCAGGCCGATATCGCAGACATCTTTCACGGAAATGACGGGTATGGGATAATATTCAACCGCCCAATCACTCTCTTTTTTTACATAATGATTATTGTAAAATCCGCCGCGGGCATCGCATCCCGCATTTTTCAACACCCTTAAAACGGTAAGATAATGCTTATGAATCGGCTTATATATTCGGTTTAACGTTTCAAAAGTTTCATGCATGGCAAGCAGTTTTTAAACCTTGAGCCTGATGGGGATGAAGGTTTCCATCTGCGCCCAACCCTGTGCATCTATGACCTCTTGCGGCGTGATGATATGGCCCATGGCGTAACGGCCCGAGCGGGAGTCCAAACAGAAATGTTCGGATTCTTTGATGTATTTAAGCGCGCTGCTGTATAGCCTGCTGTGAGCTGCGTCGTCGCCGTCCTTGTAGGCGTATGTAAGGTAAAGACCGCCTTCAAAGTCGATTTTATCATAGCCGCCGTCGCACATGCCCTTGGTAAGCGCCCACATCCAGACGAAACCTTTCTCATCCTCGTCAAAATAAAGAAAGTCTCTGGGCATGAAGCTATCGCGGGGAGCTGGCTTTATGGCGGAAAAATATGCGTTAAACCTTCTGAGAATACCGTACGGCGAGTCGAAGTCGCAGTTAGGGTCCGCTTCGCTGCGCGCCGCCCTAAACGCCGGCAGTGCGATTATCCTGAAACTTTCCATTTTCTTGTTCTCCTTTCTTGTGCGGGTGCGGGGCAGGCCCTGCATCGCGTCTTATTCGAGGGCGCTGCCCTCAAACTCCCGCTAAAGGGTAGCCCCTTTAGAATCCCATAGCAGCGCATTTATCTTCTAAACCACCCATAAGCGAGTGATATAGGGTCAAGGGAGAATCCCTTGCGGGTGCAGGATGGGGCCCTGCCTAGCATACGCTCTCTCATTCTAAACCACCCATAAATGAGCGATAAAGGGTCAGGGGAGAATCCCCTGCGGGTGCAGGGCGGAGCCCTGCTGGGAGCAAAGCTTGCCCCGACAGATGTATTCTGCGCCGCCGGTCATGTAAACGCAACCGTCCCCCTCGTTCCAACTGCAAACAAGATCGCCCCCGCGCAGATGAACGGTGATCTCCCTTGCGCCAAATCCATTCAAAACGCCGCTGACTGCCACGGCGCAGGCGCCTGTGCCGCAGGCGAGAGTTTCACCGGAGCCCCGCTCCCACACCCGCATTCTCACCTCATTTTCGCTGATTACCTGCACAAACTCAGCATTGATCCGCTGGGGAAACAGTGGACTATTCTCGAACGCAGGGCCGATTTCCGCAAGATTCAGGCTGTCGACATCATCGCAATATACGACGCAGTGGGGGTTGCCCATTGAAACGGCAGTGGCCATGTAATCCTTGCCATCCACGACAATCTTTCGGTTGATAAATGTGTCGCCGTCAGCCTTCATGGGGATTTCCTGCGGGCAGAGCATAGGTTTTCCCATATTCACTCTGGCGCCGTTGACCACGCCGTCTTTAACTATCAGATCAAGGGCTTTTACGCCTGAAAGCGTTTCAACGGTCATACTTTCGCTCTGGCAAAGGCCATGGTCAAAGGCGTACTTGCCCACGCAGCGGATGCCGTTGCCGCACATATTGCTCTGGGAGCCGTCGGCATTGAACATGCGCATTTTAACATCCGCTATATCAGATGGGCATATTAAAATCAGGCCGTCGGCGCCGATGCCGAAGTTGATATCGGACACCTTAACAGCCAGCTTTTCCGGCTCAGCCACCGTTTCTTCAAAACAGTTCACATATATATATGAGTTTCCGGTTCCGTGCATTTTCGTAAACTTCATCTTCATATCCCTTTGCTTGATTTGCTTATTTTTCTTATTATGGTGAAATTATATCAGCGACGGGGCCTTTTAGCAATCATATGCTTAAAATTATGAATATTATTGTGGACAAAACAGAAGAATAAGCATGGAAATAGTTTGAAATGGAGTGTTTTTGCATATGGAAAACAATATACGCACTGATATTCACACAGATCTTGCCTGTGAGATCGCCGGACGTGCCGGCGGCAGGGGGGTGAGCGTCGATGAAAAAGTTGAAGGCGATATGGCTGTCACCGTTGTGAAGGTACTGGACGAAAGCGGCGCTCAAAAGCTGGGGAAGCCCGTCGGTACCTATGTGACCGCCTATTCGCCGTCTCTTTGCCGAAACGATCCCGAGCAGAAAAGGGGGATGGCCCATACAATCGCGGGGCAGCTCAAGGCGCTTTTGCCGGAGCTTAAAAAGGATGACACAGTGCTGGTATTAGGCCTTGGAAACAGCGCCGTGACCCCCGACGCCCTTGGCAGCAAAGCGGCGCAGCGGGTGCTGGTAACTCGTCATATAATCCAGAATATACCGGATGCCGTGGACGAGCGCGCGAGGAGCGTTTGCGCCATCGCTCCCGGAGTTTTGGGCGTGACGGGCCTTGAAACGGGAGAGGTCGCTCTGGGGATAGTGGAGAACATAAAGCCCGCATGCGTTATCGCCATCGATTCCCTGGCGGCCCTTTCTCTTCACAGGGTGCTCACCACCGTGCAGATAGCCGACTCTGGAATCTGCCCCGGCAGCGGGCTGAACAATCCGCGAAGAGAACTGACGGCTCAAACATTGGGAGTGCCTGTTATCGCCGTCGGTGTTCCGCTTGTGGTCAGCGCCAGGAGCATTCTTAGGGATGCTTTGGGCGATGATGGCGAAAACGAAGCCCTCAATAACATTATTGACAGAAGCATTGATGACATGGTGGTAACGCCCAAGGATATCGATGAGGCAGTGAATCTGGCGGCAGATGTGGTCGCCATGGGCATTAATCTCGCGATACATGACGGCATCGGCTACGATGAATTCCAGGAGATTATATAGTTGTAGCGGCGCTCCCTTGACCCTAAACCGCTCATTTATGGCGGCTTAGAAGGTGAGAGCGTATGCTACACAGGGCTCCGCCCTGCACCGCAAGGGATTCTCCCTTGACCCTTTATCGCTCATTTATGGACAGTTTAGAAGGAGAGAGCGTTATTATGGGATTCTAAAGGGGCTACCCTTTAGCGGGAGTTTGAGGGCAGAGTCCTCGAATAAGACGCCATGCAAGGCTCTGCCCTGCACCCGCAAGGGATTCTCCCTTGGACCTTATCATTCATTTATGGCGGTTTAGAAGGTGAGAGCGTTGTTATGGGATTCTAAAGGGGCTACCCTTTAGCGGGAGTTTGAGGGCAGCACCCTCGAATGGGACACTACCCAAGGCTCTGCCCTGCACCCGCAAGGGATTCTCCCTTGACCCTTTATCGCTCATTTATGGCGGTTTAGAAGGAGAGAGCGTTGTTATGGGATTCTAGGTTACCCTTTAGCGGGAGTTTGAGGGCAGAGTCCTCGAATTAGGCACGACACAGGGCTCCGCCTGCACCGCAAGGGATTCTCCCTTGACCCTTTATCGCTTGTTTATGTGTGGTTTAGAAGATAAATGCGCTGCTATGGGATTCTAAAGGGGCTACCCTTTAGCGGGAGTTTGAGGGCAGAGCCCTCGAATAAGACGCCATGCAAGGCTCTGCCCTGCACCCGCAAGGGATTCTCCCTTGACCCTTTATTGCTTGTTTATGTGTGGTTTAGAAGATAAATGCGCTGCTGTGGGATTCTAAAGGGGTTACCCTTTAGCGGGAGTTTGAGGGCAGAGTCCTCGAATTAGGCACGACACAAGGCTCCGCCTTGCACCCGCAAGGGATTCTCCCTTGACCCTTTATCATTCATTTATGGCGACTTAGAAGGCGAGAGCATTTATATGGGATTCTAAAGGGGCTACCCTTTAGCGGGAGTTTGAGGGCAGCACCCTCGAATGGGACACTACCCAAGGCTCTGCCCTGCACCGCAAGGGATTCTTTAGAGCTTTAGTCAAGCTTCTTATAGGCTTACGAGGGAGTTTGAGGGCAGCGCTGCTCTCGAACATTCATCCACAAAACCCAGCATAAAAACAGGGGCTGGTGCATAGAAATTACCCATGAGGTGTAGAGATATGGTGAGGATAGGAGTCATACATATCAAGCGGCTTATGGGCATTTTAATGTGCATTGCAATGCTGCTTGCAGCCATCGGTATAATTGCGAAGGCGATGGAGCTGATAAAAATTGTTGAAAGCGAGGAGGCCGTTCCTGGGCTTAATGTGGACATGCCGGGCGAACCGGAAAGCGTAATCGTGGTGAAAAGCGCAGGCATAAACACTAATCCTGTTTCGGTGAAAAGCTATGATATTATCGAAGAAGATGAGCATGACCCTGCATACGACGCCGGCGAGAGCATCAAGATTGAAATAGCCGGCATTAAGCTGGAAAATGTGCCTAAAACGGCGGTGCCCAAAGTGCTCATTTACCACACCCATACATATGAGGCATATGAGCAGGACCCGGACGATCTTTATGAGCTTGCCCACGGCGCCAAGTGGCGCACCAAAAACCCTGATCATAACATCATCAGGGTGGGGGCGGAACTGACGAAGCTATTGGAGGGCTATGGCTTCCAGGTGGTGCATGATATCACCGAGTTTGAGCCGCCCAGGCTTGGCACGGCATATGTCCGCTCTTTGGAGATGCTGGAAGAAAGGATCGCAAGGGGCGAAGAATACGATATGCTGATCGACATGCATAGGGATGCTTTTTCAAAATCAAGCTGGACGCCGGCTTCGATCAATCTTGACGGAGGCGACAAGGCGCGGCTGATGTTTCTGGTGGGGACAGGGGAGGACGGCTTCATCGAAAAGCCCAATTGGCAGGAGAATTACGCCCTCGTCGCTCAGATGATAGACTACTTGCAGGCCATCGACCCCCAGCTCTGCAAGGATGCGAACGTCAAAACACAGCGGTATAATCAGCATGTATCCACTCGAAGCGTGCTTGTGGAGGTTGGCCACTGCGAAAACACGCTGGAGCAGGCGCTTCAATCGATGGAATATCTTGCCGCGGCAATAAACCATGTTCTGAAGGATTAAATATTAAATGCCGCTCTGCGGACGCTCTGCGCCGGGCAGGGCCTTGTGTTTCTCTAACTAAAAAAGCTTAAAAAGCAAAAAGCCGAAGCAAAATGACTCTTGCATCGGCTTGGCAGGGGAGACGCGACTCGAACACGCAACACACGGTTTTGGAGACCGTTGCTCTACCATTGAACTACTCCCCTAAGACCTTAAATATTATACGATAGCGCCGAATTTTTGTCAACGATAAACTGCATTTTAAAAAATCTATTGTGAACAATCGCAAAGAAGCACAAGAAAATCAAAAAAATGCCGTAAATAATTGCCAAAGCTATTCAGTCTCTGTATAATTAAAGAATAATGGCTAAGGAGAGTTCCGATATGGATAGCGAGAGAAAAATGAATAATATAAGTAAATCTGAAGAAGATAAAGAAACAAAAAATATGAAAATCGGTTTTATTGGCCTGGGAAATATGGCTTCAGCAATAATAAACGGAGCGGCTGCAGCCGGATATGATAAAAGAAGTTTTGCCGGCACAGATATCAGCCACGAAAAAGCCGATGCTCTTGGAATAAAAAAATATGACGATGCAACATCCTTGATTGGCGGCTGCGATATCATTTTCATTGCGGTAAAGCCTGATAATTTGGATGAATTGCTCGAAGAAATATCGGAAAAAGCTAAGGGCAAGGCCTTCGTTTCAATCGTAGCGGGCAAGCAAACAACTCAAATTCAGTCGATGTTGAAGGGCGCCAGAGTTTTGCGCGTAATGCCTAACACGCCTTTGATGGTCCGAGAAGGGGCAATTGTCCTAAGCGCTCAAAACAACTTAACATCCGAAGAATTTGCTTATATACAGGCATTTTTAGGGAGCGTCGGCTGTGTTTGCATCCTTGATGAAAAGCACATGGATGCTGCAACAGGCCTGATGGGCAGCGGTCCTGCATACGCTTTTGTGTTCATCGAAGCACTGGCGGACGCCGGCGTAAAAGAAGGAATTGACAGAAAAACTGCATACAAACTTGCCGCTCAGACCATTCTCGGCGCCGGAAAGATGGTCTTAGAGACCGGACAGGCCCCAGCAGTCCTTAAGGACGCCGTCACAAGCCCATCCGGCACAACCGCAGCAGGTCTATATGCCTTGGAAAAGGCGGGTTTTCGAGCTGCGGTCATGAACGCCGTTGAAGCGGCGACAAAACGTTCAAGAGAGCTTAGCGGATCATGACGGTGAAAAAGCATAGTAATTACATAAAAAATGTAACTATATATACTGATGGCGCCTGCTCAGGAAATCCCGGACCGGGAGGGTGGGCAGCAATACTCGAATATAGGGGAGTGGAGAAGGAGCTTTCCGGCTTTTGTCCGGAAACCACAAACAATCGCATGGAGCTTTTGGCCGCGATAGAAGGCCTGAGCGCCCTAAAAGAGCCTTGCAGTGTGAAGCTTTATTCCGACAGCGCCTACTTGATTGATTCCTTCATAAAAAGATGGATTAACACCTGGCGAAGAAATGACTGGAACAAGGCCGACGGTAAACCCGCGATGAATGTGGATCTTTGGGAGCGTCTATGGGATCTTTCGCAAAAGCACGATATCACATGGATAAAAGTGCGCGGACATTCGGATGATGTCAAGAATGAACGTTGCGACATCTTGGCAAAAGAGGCAATAAACAAAATAAAAAATGTCCAAGAACAGGGGATTGAAAGAAAATAATAGTCTTGACAAACACTGTGAGACATAGTAAACTATTCGTAAAAGACAGCTTTTACGAATAGTTGTGCTGATTTTAGGGTGTTATTATGGATATTACTCAAAAAAACAAATCTGCTCCAACTTTACAGGCCTTAGATAAGGCGCGCCTTTCCAGGCTTCGTAAGCTCATAAAAGAGCTTCCGGATTTTTGCCAGCATTTTTTTGTCGGCATCGAGTCATCCACTTCTATTTTAACCCGGCTCAACTACGCCCACGACCTCAAAGTTTTTTTCAATTATTTGATCGAAGAAGATGGAAAGTTTAAAGATTATTCAATGAGCAGTTTTTCACTCGACGATATCGGTTCGCTGAGTCCTTTTCAAATTGAGCAATTCTTAAGCTATACCACTTACTATATTAATGAAAATGGATATACAAGGGATAATGGCGAAGCCGGCAAGGAGCGGAAGCTTTCATGTCTGCGCTCTTTTTTCAAATACTTCCTCAAGCGTGGGTCTATTGAAAACAATCCAGCGGCCTTGGTGGATTCGCCCAGGCGCTTATCAAAGCAGATTGTTCGCCTGGAGCCCAACGAGGTCACAAGATTGTTGAATTTTGTCGAAAACGGTGATTGTTTGACAGAACGAGAGAAGAAATATCATGCAAAAACGAAGGTGCGCGATCTGGCTATATTGACTTTGCTTCTGGGTACAGGCATTCGTGTTAGTGAGTGCGTCGGCCTGAATTTGGGCGATTTTGACTTCGACGATTACAGTTTCCGTGTAACTCGCAAGGGTGGCGACGTTGTTCTGCTGTATTTTGGCGACGAGGTTTTCAGGGCAGTTTCAGCCTATTATGACCAGCGGAAAAAGGCCAAAGCCGAAACCGGCCACGAGAATGCCTTGTTTTTGTCCCTGCAAAACAGGCGCATGACTGCCAGGAGCATCGAAAATTTGGTGAAAAAGTTCGCCCAACACGCGACTCCTCTAAAGAAGATTTCACCCCATAAACTGCGCTCAACCTTTGGCACACAGCTTTACAATGAGACCGAGGACATATATCTGGTGGCCGATGTCCTTGGCCATAGCGACGTCAATACCACTCGTAAGCACTATGCCGCCCAGTCGGACGAAAACCGCCGTGCGGTTTCAAGGAAAATTAAGCTTCGCGACGATTAATTTTTCATCTCATTATAGAGATATAAAGAAGATAAAAAGACGCTTAGGTGCAAAACCTCAGCGTCTTTTCTGTTTTTTAGCTTACTACATGGGATTAGCTGCGCAGAATGGCGCCATGCTGCTTTTCGCAGCTATCAAGCACTTTTTTGAACACACGGGTGATCTCATCCTCCGTAAGAGTACGGTCGGGAGCTCTCAGCGAATAGGAGAATGCAACCGACTTCTTGCCCTCCGGCACGCCCTTGCCCTTATAGATGTCAAACACACTTACGCCATCAAGGAGTTTTCCGCATGCCTTGGCGATGGTTTCCATGCATTTGCCCACAAGTTGGTCTTCATCCATTATGAGCGCCACGTCCCTGATCACCGCCGGGAATCTTGGCGGCGCCTTCGCTTCGGTGAGATAATTTGCCAAAGCTTTTATCTGCTCAATGTTTAAATCCGCAATTACAGTTACACCGATTTTGTAATTATCGCATGTATCAGGGTGCAACTGGCCGATAATGCCGATCACCTTTTCGCCGCTTACGATCTGCGCAGATCTGCCAGGGTGAAGATAGGGCTCGCAGGCCGCATCGACCCTTATGTAGTCGGCTTTTATGCCGTGCTGATCAAGCAGCATGTCGCAAACGCCTTTGAGTGAAAAGAAATCCTCGCCGGGGCCGTAGGCGGCCATCATCAGGTGCTTTTCTTCGTTTACAAGCTCCGTGAGCGGAAGCTGTTTCGGCAGGAAGACCGGCGCAATTTCAAACATCCTGCAGGAAGGAATCTTGCGGCTGTAGTTGTTTGAAATGGTCTGTAGCATGCTGGGAACAAGTGTGGTTCTCATCACCGAATAATCCTCGCCCAGGGGGTTTAAAAGCCTCGCCCCTCCCCTTCTGAAATCGCTTTCTCCCAGGAGGATTGAACTAAACACCTTCGGACTGACGAAAGAATATGTCATGGCTTCGGTGTAGCCCGCGCCCATGAGTATCTCCCGCAGGCCATATTCCAGCGCATGTGTTTCGCCGATGCTGCCGGAAACGGTTTCACCCTCCATCAGCGTCGAGGGTATCTTATCATAGCCCACCATGCGCAAAATTTCCTCTGAAATGTCGGCGGCGCACTGGATATCATTTCTGTAAGGGGGAGCAACGCTCACAATGTTATCGCCCTCCACCCGGGACTTGATATCAAGCCTTTCAAGGGCGCTTATCATTTCCTCCGTTGAAACGTCCACGCCCATGAGGGTCTTAAGCCTATCCACCGGCGAAACCACCTGCGGATTATTTTCAGGATTATTGTAAATGTCGATCTCGCCACCAACCACCTCGCCGCAGCCAAGCGCCTGAACCAGCTCAAGAGCCCGCCCCATCGCAGCGCCGGTCACTGCAGCGTTCACTCCCTTTTCAAAGAGGGATGACGAGGCCGTCCTCATGCCCAGCTTTCTTGCCGTCACCCGAACGGATTCAAATGCGAAGGAGGCCGCCTCGAAGAAAATCTCCGTCGTTTCGGCCTTTATCTCGCTGAATTCGCCGCCCATAACCCCGGCGATACCCGTGGGGCCTTCGCCGTCGGCGATCACCAGCATGTTTTCATCCAGAATGCGATCCTTGCCGTCCAGGCTGCGCATGATCTCCCCGGGCCTTGCGTTTCTGACGATTATCCTGCCGCCGCGGATGTCCTTCATATCATATGCGTGCATTGGCTGGCCGTACTCGGTCATCACATAGTTGGTGATATCCACGATATTGTTTATCGGGCGGATGCCCACCGCGTTCAGGGCGCTCCTCATCCACATGGGCGAAGGGCCGATCTTCACATTTTTCACCATTCGTCCGCAAAACCTGGGGCAAAGTTCCTCATTTTCAACGGTGACGGAGATACGCTCGTGAAGGCTTCCGCTGCCCTCCCCTGCTTTTTCGTAAGCTTTTTTCATCGGGATGTTTAAAATGGCGGAAATCTCCCGTGCGATGCCGATTATGCTCTGGCAATCGGGTCTGTTTGCGAGTATTTCAAAGTCTATAACGACATCATCCAGGCCGAATATGCCCTTCACATCCGTTCCCAAAGGATAATCCTCCTCAAAGATAAGGATGCCATCCTCGCAGGCTGATGGGTACATGTCGTGGCTCATGCCCAGCTCCTGATATGAGCAGAACATGCCCTCGGAGACCTCTCCCCTCATCTTTGTGCTCTTGATTTTAAGGCCATCGGACAAAGTTGCGCCGCTGACAGCCACCGGAACCAGAGCGCCTTCAAACACATTAGGCGCTGCGGTGCATATCTGCAAAGTTTTCCCGCCGATATCAGTCCTGCAAATTGTAAGGCTATCGGCATTGGTGTGCTTTTCAACGGAGAGAATTTTCCCCACAATCACGCCGCTGATGTCGGGGGCAACTTCCTCGTAGCCCTCCACAGCCAGGCCGGACATAATCATTTTTTTGATGAACTCGTCCACAGGGATGTCTATATCAACGTATTTTTTTAACCAACTAAGGGGTGCAAGCATTTCTTTTCCTCCTTTTTCTCCCGTTAATCTACTTAAACTGATCTAAAAAACGCTTGTCGTTTTCATAGAGCAGCCTCATGTCCGATATGTTATATTTCAGCATCGTCACTCTTTCTGTGCCCATGCCGAAGGCAAATCCTGTGTAGATATCGGGGTCAATGCCGCACATTTCGAGCACATGCGGGTCCACCATTCCCGCCCCCAGGATCTCCAGCCAGCCTGTGCCCTTGCATATCCTGCAGCCCTTGCCGCGGCAGGCGGCGCAGCGCACGTCCACCTCGGCGGAAGGCTCAGTAAACGGGAAGAAGGACGGCCTGAAGCGGGTTATGATGCCGTCGCCGTAAAGCTGCTGGGCAAAAACATCCAGCGTGCCCTTCAGATTCGCCATCGTGATGCCCTTATCGATCACAAGGCCCTCTATCTGGTGGAAAACCGGCGAGTGAGTGGCGTCCACCTCGTCGGCCCTGTAGACTCTGCCCGGGCAGATGATTCTTATCGGCGGCTTCTGCGAGAGCATTGTCCTGGCCTGAACGGGCGAGGTATGAGTCCTCAGCAGTATGCTTTCGCTGAAATAGAAGGTGTCCTGGGCGTCTCTGGCGGGGTGGTTTTTGGGCATGTTCATCAGCTCGAAGTTATACCTGTCCAGCTCAATTTCAGGCCCATCGGTAACGGTAAAACCCATGCCCACGAATATATCCATTATCCGTTTTTGCACGGATACAGTCGGGTGCATGGCTCCCCTTTCCATTTTCTTGCCCGGCAGCGTTATATCGATGGCTTCCTCAAGCAGCTTTTTGTTTCTTTCATCGGCCAGCAGAGCCTCCAGCTTCTCGGCCACTCGCTCCTCGATCTGCGAACGCACATCGTTTATCATCTGGCCGACCCTCGGCCTTTCCTCCGGAGCTACGCTGCCCATCGAGCGCAAAAGCGCCGTAAGCTCGCCCTTTTTGCCCAGGAAGCGCACTTTTAGCGCATCGATGGCCGCGGAGTCGGCGCAGGCCTCAAGCTCTCTTAGCGCATTCTCCTTTATTCCTTCTAATCTTTCACGCATTTCTTACCTCCGAATTTGTGGTTTTCTTGTTTATGGGGCGCCGCCCCAAGCCCTGCAAGCTTTAAAAAAGCTTGAACAAAACTTTATATATTATGAAAAGGGTCAAGGGAGAATCCCTTGTGGGGTGCGGGGTGAAACCCTGCGTCATTCACACATGCCCCTGCTAAAATGACTCGCCGATGTAAATCCTGTCGCGTTTTTTCAGCGCTTGGGGCAGCATTGAGGGATGCACCGGATATTCATTAAGGCGGTCTATCGGCAGCCATTCGATGCTCAGTTGGTAGTCATCGCCCTTTGCGGCCATGTCTATGGGCGAGAGCAGCCTGCATTCAAACTCAATCTTCAGCCCGTGAACGCTCTTGTCTTTAAGTTGGGGATGTTTCGCCGCTATGAAATCGTGGACAAACAGTATGTCACCCACCTGGACTTCAGCGCCGATCTCCTCGCGGCATTCACGCTTTAAAGCCTCGGTCAAGGTTTCGCCGTGGTTCTGCCCGCCGCCGGGAAGGTCATACAAAATGTCGTCGGGAAAATCATATTTCAGCATCAACAGCTTACCATCCTCGATTATGATCGCCTTGGCGCTTACCCTCACGCTTTTCCCCACTTTTATCTCTCTCCTCCCCGAAATAAAATTAAAACTGACTCCATCCCAACAGGGACGAAGTCAGCTCAAAACATTGCTTCGCGGTACCACCCAGCTTCGGCCTTGCTATGTTTTTAACACAAAGTCAAAAAATAATAAAACAGCAAAACCGCACTCGAAGCCCTTAACGCAGGCTAAACGTCGCCCCTTACTCATGCACCGTCAGACAATAAAAGCACTTGGGAGGCGCAGCTCCACGGCGAAAATTCACAACCAGCATGCTTTGCCCGCTTTCAACCGGTGGCAAGGCTCTCTTTTAAAGCAGAGACTGGCGCTACTTGACCGCTTCACAGCCATATTTCTTTTCATTATAACAGATTCTTTATTATTTGCAAGCGCCCGCAAACCGACTTTGCTGATTTTACTAATCAGCGAATATCAAATTGCCGCGGAGTAGCTCCCCTATTGTGATATTGGGGTTATCTATTCCTATTTTAATTATCTCCATAGCATTTTTATGCAGCTCTATAATGTCATTCTCAGTAAAATTATGGGTGCGGTATTCGTAGTAAAAATCCATCCCCCCTGCTAAAAAGTTTGGTACAACAAGCCCATATGCAAAATAAGAAAAAACACCTGAACTGCACCCGCGCAGCTCACATTTCCATCCTTCAGGCAGTATTAAGCTATTTGCTGGGAAGCAGGAAAGCAGCATCGACGCCGTGGAATCGACATATCCATGATTCTGAGCCTTCATTAAAACATCAAAAACCTGATTCGGTGGTAAGTCACTATGGCGGATAAGTTTGAAAAACAGATCTGTCACTTGCAACAGCGCTTCCTTGAAAGTCACATCTTCGCTTATTATTGTGCGCAAAGGTAACAAATGCAAAAGACAGCCGCCCATTCTTTTTTCAGCAATGGTTGCGCGTCTGTTGATATTTATGTAAAACGTTACATCCGGTGTGAATTCGTTGATTTTAGAAAGATGAGTGCGCATTCCAAGATAAATCAGGCTTTGAACCGGCGCTCCGGCTTTGCTGCAAAACTCGGTAATGCGCTCTGTCGTTTCCTCGTCCATGTGAAATTTTAAGTTCTTGCTTTTATCATGAAAAGGCGCATATGCAGGTACTTTTCTTATAGTGAGATCTCTTTTTGCCGCTCGCAGTTTGTTCAGCTGACGCATACCGTCGATACCGGCATAAAACGATGGCCCTCCGGTTTGAAAGAGCTCTTTGAGAAACGTTTCGCCTTTGTCAAGTTTTTTCTGGTTTACAGGCCCGTAGAGCTGACTTTTCAGATATTCCTCATATGGGAAAAGCGGCTCCGGCATGGGCGCGCCGGCTTGAAGTGCAATATATGTGTCAATCAAGTCTTTAAAGAATATAATGATTGCCGATATATCCATGTTCAAATGGCAGACATTAAAATATATGCCGCTTCTTCCATCTGTGCCGCGAAAAAACTTGACGCGGAAAAGCTCGCCTTTCATAAATTTCAGCGGATTTCTTGCATCGAGGCTTAAATACTCCATCATTTCGCTTTCGCTTTTTTCTGAAAAGTCGCAAAAAGGAATATCGTCAACTGAATATTTTGGAATGAAATATTGTTTGACTTTCATATTCCTTCTTACAAAGCGCAAGCGGAGGCAGTCATTTCTTTCAATTTCAATGTTGACGGCTTTTTTCATCAGATCAAAGTCGATATGCTTATCAACAATAATGTAAAGAGGGATTTGCATGGATTGCTTATGAAAACACGTGAACTGCTGATTTAAAGCAAGATTCTGTGCGGGAGTAAGGGAATAAATGGTCGATTCGACTTTTGAAATAATACTCATAATGACCCTCCCGAACTTTTCACCGTATTTTTTTATTATCCAACGGCCTATTATTCAACGGCCTTTAGCGATTCCACCATACTGATGGCTTTTACTCTACGGACCATAAACAAGTTAACAAGCAGAGCAAAAAACAAAGTAAGCAGAGCGGCATACAAATAGCTGCTAAAAAGAATTTCTTGGCTGAACATAACCACATTAACCTCCACCGTGGAAATTATATACCGGGCCATAAAATATCCGAGAATGCTGCCTAAAAATATTCCAAGCAAACACATAATTAAGTTTTCACGGAATATATACATGTTAACTTCAAAATGATTGAATCCAAGCACTTTTATTGTCGCTATTTCGCGCAAACGTTCCGATATATTTATGTTGGTTAAATTGTATAGCACAATGAACGCAAGAATTCCCGCGCATAGTATCATAACCAAAATAACAACTCTAAGGCTGGACAGAGTATCCTCTACGGCATCGCTTGCCATGGATGTAAAGAAAACCATTATGACATTATCGCCGCTGCGCAGCCAATGGGATGCAAATTCGTCCGTGTCCGTCATTGCACTGCTTTGGGAAGCATATACGGTGTTGTATGACGGCTCCTTTTCGAAAATCTGCAAATAATACTCAGGTGATATATATATATAGTTGTATATGTAGTTTTCTACCACATCAGTTACTTCAAGGATGTACACCTTTTCTCCGACCATGAACTTAATTTCAGCGCCTTCGGATGCGCCCAATAAGCGGGATATCTTTTCTGTTATTACAACTCCTTCCTGCTTAAGCTCTACACTGCTTTTGTCCTTTAGCCTGCGAAGGTTGACAATATTGCCGATTTCATCTATGCTCTGCGGCATAATCAGATATACTTCGTCAAAGGATGCCTTCTCATTCCAATCCAAAACTTTTCCGCTGCCCTCATAAACGAAAGTGAAGCTTTCCACGCGCTCATCTGACAGTAGCTGCGCTTTCAGGCCGACTATTTCATTGGGCGAATAGTTTTTGCTGAGTATCAATGTCATGTCATAATATGATAGCTGTGAATATTGCCGATCGACAATCGGAGCAATAGCATTTTGCAAACCAAACCCAGCAACGATTAGCGCCATACAGCCTGAGATTCCAAATACGGTCATCAGCAAGCGCGATTTATATCTGAAAAGATTGCGCGCTGTTATCTTGTGTGAGAAACTGAATCGCTTCCAGAGGCGCGGTATTCTTTCCAGCCATATTTTTTTGCCTGCCTTTGGCGCCTTTGGGCGCATCAGCGCCGCGGTGATAACCTTAAGCTCCCGCCGGCAGCTTAACCCTGCAACAAGCGCCGTGCAGCAAAGCGCAACAGCCACAGATACCGCAAGCATATCCCAGGGCATTTTTATGGTGAAATCAGGGAGCCTGTATAGAACGCTGTACGCGCCAAATATTACTCTTGGCAGCACCTGCACGCAAATAACCGGCCCTATGATGCATCCGATAATACAGGCAAGGGTTGAATAGACCAGATATTTTGACGCAATACTGGATGATGAATAGCCCAAAGCCTTATATATGCCTATCTGAGTTCGCTGCTCGTCCACCATGCGTGTCATCGTTGTCAGGCAAATAAGAGCTGCGACCATCAGGAAGAAAGCCGGAAATACGTCTGCAATGGCGCTGATCCTTTCTGCATCTAGCTTGAAGCTTGAATAATTGACCATAATCTCATCTCGGCTGAACACATACCACTTTCCTGCAACAACTTCTCCAAGCTCGCTTCTGGCGTTTTGTATACGGTTCATGCCTTTGGAAATTTCGCTTTCCGCATCCATAAGCGCCTTGTCGTATTCATTAAGACTTTTTTGGT
This sequence comes from Christensenellales bacterium, assembly GCA_050942895.1. GTDB lineage: Bacteria > Bacillota > Clostridia > Christensenellales > UBA1750 > JBNRMR01. The sequence goes on along the minus strand of JBMNOE010000003.1, from coordinate 131,542 downwards.
ATTCCTCCTGCGCCTTTTCAAGCTCGGTTTGATAGGAAACGAGCTCCTCATAAGCTTCCTGAAACTGAATATCCGCTTCGGCTTTAGACTCGGCAAGCTGTCTTTCGCCCTGAACAAGGCGGCCATAAGCTGCGTTTAGCTCTACTTCTCCGGATTCTATCTCGAGGCGAGCGCTTTCAAGCTGAGCGTATGCATCATCTTTTTTACGCGCATATTCGTCTTCTGCGTCATTAAGCTGCATTTTGGCATCGTTCAGTTCTTTTTCGGCCAAGCTAATTTTTTCTTTTGCTTCGTTCAACTGCTCGGATGCGGCAGCCAATTCGCTTTCTCCCTCTTCGATCTGATCGCTCGCGCTTTCAAGCTGTCTTTCGCTATCGGCAAGCTGCTCTTCATAAGTATCAAGCTCTCTTTTCGCCGTTTCTAACGCTTCTCTAAGTTGCCGCAGCTCCTCCTCGCTCAGTTCTATATTTCCGCCGCTTTCATATGCCTCCAGTTGTTCTTCTGCATAGGCAATCGACTGGCGTAAACTTTCGATTTGCCGGGACAGCTCCTCGTATTCCGGAGACCCTGGCTCCATGGTTTCAAGCTCCTCTTCCATTGAAGCAAGCTCAGCCTTGGATTCTGCAATACCCTGCCTAAGCAACTCCAATTGCTCCGGCGTGATATTCACGCTTCCTCCATTTTCATATTCCTCTAGCTGGGCTTCCATACTATCCACAGCGTCTCTTGCCGTTTCCAGCTGTTGCTTTGCGCTTTCATATTCTTCAAGCGCTGCTGCATACTCCGCCCGTGCCGCACTAAGCTGCCTTTGCCCATCTTCATATTCATTCACATATGTGTCATACTGTTCTTTACTTTTGTTAAACTCCGCAAGGCCGTCGTTGTATTCGGCCCAGTTTTCATCAAGTGTTCTGCGGCCGCGGGCCAATTCGGCTTCTGCTTCGGCGAGACCTAGTTCGTATTCCCTTTTGCCGTTTAACAAGTCCTTTTCTCTTTGAGCCAGCAGTTTTTTAAGTGAAACGATTTCCTCCGCCGCCTTCTCCAAGCGGCTTTGGGCATCTTCGCTTCCTTGCTCGTAATCCTTCCAGCCCTCCTCAAGCCTTTTAAGCCCTTCGTCTATCTGCTGCCTTGCGTCTTCAAGCTCAAAGGCCGCTTCTTTCAGTTCATGGTCAGCCTCTTCTTGGCTGCTGTCCAGTTTCTTCTGCGCCTCATCAATTTGCTCTTGCATTCCGCGGACAAATAAGGAGTAGCGCTCATCGCCAAGGGCGCTGAGGCTGGCTGAAAAATCGCTCACGAGCAGGTCATAATCATCTTCAAATGCCGTTATGCCTTGCTTATGGCACAAAAGAGTAACAAAAAGCTCCGTATAGCGGCTATATATGAAATTCGATGAAGGTATCATCAGAACTGAAGAAATGATACCATTGCCGATTGACGAAGTACCAAAGCTGTAGGAAATATAAAGCGGCAGGTCAGCTATTCCAACCACAGTGTAGGTGTTGCGCGAGACAATTGCATCAGTCTGCATATTCCCTGCATCCAGCTCAAAGGTTATCACATCACCGATTTGATATCCCTCGCCATCAAATTGATAAGAAGACACAATGCATTCATCTTCGCTTTCAGGAAGCCTGCCTTCAAGAAGCATTGGAATATTTATTGCATTTGGCTCGTCTTTCGGCAATGACATCACTTTAGTAACAACTGTTTGGTCATTGTGCTCGATCATCAGGTCCGCCGAATAGGATGGCATAACCTTTTCCACTCCTTCTATTAATGCCACCTGGCGAACATCTTCGTCATCAAAGCCTACGGTAGATAAAATTTCAAAGTCCATCAGAGAGTTTTCGTTGAAATACCTCTCCGCAGTGGTGTGCATGCTTGGCGCAGTGGCCTTTACGCCCACAAAAAAGCCAACCCCTGCTGCTATTATTAGCATAATAGACAAGAAGCGGCCCGTCGAACGCTTTATCTCACGATATATATCTTTGATTAGAGCTTTCTTTTTCACCTTCGTTTTCACTCACCATTCAAGTTCCTCAACAGATTTTGGGGATTCATTAACCGTGCTGCTTTGAACAACACCGCTTTTCATTCGTATGATCCGGTTCGCCATGGGCGCTAAACCAGCGTTGTGGGTGATTAATACAACCGTCATTCCGCTGCTCTTGCTGGTGTTTTGCAACAAAGAAAGAATTTTTTTCCCGGTAACGTCATCTAGCGCACCTGTAGGCTCATCGCAAAGCAATAATTTGGGGTTCTTCGCAAGCGCCCTTGCAATGGCGACTCTCTGCTGTTCGCCCCCTGAAAGCTGAGCAGGGAAATTATCCTTGCGCTCGCCAAGGCCAACCTCCTTCAAGACTTCCTCCACATCCAGGTGGCTATCGCAAATCTGCACCGCCAGTTCCACGTTCTCCTGGGCTGTTAGGTTCTGAATCAGATTATAGAATTGAAAAACAAACCCAATATCTTTCCTGCGGTACATTATCATCTCATTGTCCGTCAGCGCGCTCACTTTTTTATCGGCGACGATGATATCGCCCTCATCGCAGACGTCAATGCCGCCAAGCATATTAAGAACTGTGGTCTTGCCGGCTCCGCTTGCACCCAGCAAAATAGCCAATTCACCTTTTTCTATCTCAAAGGTTACGCCATTTGCTGCGTTGATGATGGTATCGCCCATTTTATACCGCTTATGCACATTTTTAAACTCAATATACGAACTCATTGGTTTTCCTTTTCCGGTTCACCGACCATAGGCGGAAATTGTTTTCCGCTATTGTTCAAATACTCAACCACATCCCCCACCACCTGGAAGTCTATTGCGTCTGTCTCATCTATTTCCACGCCCAACTCATCCTCCACCTGTACAACGAGATTAATCAGCTCAAGCGAGTTCATTCCCAAATCCGCCCGCAGGTTTGTGTTCATCGTAATATTATTTACATCAATCTCCACATATTTGCCGATAACTTCCTTTAAGTAATTCAACATAAATACCACTCCCTGCATTTTGTGCGAGCATAGGATCAAAGCGGCGCGTATTTATCATTGCCGATTACGCTTTGGCGCACGACCTTGAGAGTCGTTGTTTTTTCAAACTGCTCCGTGCTTACTTTTATCATGCATATTCGTTTATATGACGGTAACTGTTTGTTCACCCTTTTGATATCTTCCGCCACTAAGAAATCTCTTTCTTCTTTTTGAACACGACTCATTTCACTCTTCGGGTCGATTCCGATAACCGCTGCCACGCTGCGTTGCATCCTGCCGGAGGAGATGCGTTCAGCCTCATGCACCACGATATCTTTGACATAGGAAAGCTGCGAGAGAATCAGGCTTTCGATTTCCTCCGGATGGACATTTTTGCCGTTATCCAGCACTATCAGATTCTTTTTGCGGCCCACGACAAAAAGGGCGCCTGTTAAACTCTGCTTTCCGTAATCGCCCGTTTTAAACCACTCCCCTTCAAATGAAACGCTGTTTGAATATTCATCGTTGTAGTAGCCGATCATCACGTTTTTACCGCGAACAAGTATCTCCCCCACGCCTTTGCCATCGGGTGCATCTATCTTGACTTCTATGCCCGGCATGGGAATGCCAACTGAATCGACTTTCCTATGGATTTTTGGGTTAAGGGTGACAAGGGGCGAGCATTCGGTTATACCATAACCATTCATGATTCGTATGCCAAAGTCGCTCAGCCCGACAGCGGCGCGCATACCAATGGGAGCGCCCCCGCAGATCAAAAGCCGCAGTTCACCTCCAAGGCCCTCTTTTATTTTCTTAAAAAGCTTTTCCCGAAGATCGATGCCAAAGAGCCTTAATATATTTGAAAGCGCCACAGCTCTTCGCAGAACTTTTTCGCGTTTCTGTCTTCTTGCTTCGCTCCAGATGTTTGCATAGATTTCGTCTATAAACAGCGGTACCACCACAGACATCGCCGGCTTAAAAAAGCGCATATTATCCGCCAGATGCTTAAGATTCGGGTTGATGCAAATAGTTATCCCTCCGTATATGCCGGGCAGCACATGGCAATTAAATTCAAATGAATGATTCATCGGCAATACTGAGAAGCTGTTTGGTTCATCAGGGATCACTTGAGCGAGGCTGTTGATGTTTGAACAGATATTTTGGTGGCTCAGCATAACGCCTTTGTTGGCGCCTGTCGTTCCGGAAGTAAAAAGGATAGCTGCGGATTCCAGAGGGTTTATAACGCTGTCAGAAAAAGCGCAATCGCCAGACTGGATGAGTTTTTTCCCCAGTTCAATCAAGCGGTCCATTGAGTGGATTGAATCGCTTTCATCGGTTTCGCCCATAATAACAATATTGGCGACTGCGGAGTTCTCGCTCATTAAGGCACGCATGGCATCACCGAATGCCTTTGAACAAATAACCGCTTCCGCATCGCTTTTTTTGACCAAATGCCCCAGTCCGTTTTTTGTAAGCTCTTTGTCCAGCGGAACTATTACTCCACAGCCGCATATCACGGAAAGATAGGCAACGATCCAATTGTATGAGTTTTCTCCGATGAGCGCTATATGCTTACCCTGCAGGCCGAGTGAAATAAGAGCCGCCCCCAGAGCATTCACATCATCAAACAATCTTACGTAGCTGTATGAAACGCTCACGCCTCTCACCAACTCGCAAAAGGCGATTCGATCACCATACTCTTCCCTGGCAGCGGCCAAAAGTGCTTTAAGATCCACCAAAGGCCCTCTTGCAAGCATTCTTCGCCTAGCCTCCAACGATGCTTTTCGCATGTTGTTTTCCATTTATACACCTCATTCTTGCTTCGGCATTATTTATTAGCTATAGGTTTGCATACCATGAATAATCCTTTTGGATAGGAATAAAATTACTCTGCCGGCGCACTATGTTGAAGTATGTTTAACACAGGACAAATGGATGAAAGAACAAGAGGTATAGTAATGAATAATAATGCAAATAATTCGTATTGCCTAAAGTTACTATACTTGTATATGAATAGTTAACACTTTGTTTTGCAATGAAGCCTATTGATGTATGATATGATTAAATACATCAAAATTATAATATATACTGTAAATATTTACAATACCCTCACACAAAAAAACTTTTTAAGTAAAAAGGATTGTAACACGCCATAGAGTGTTTATATCGTATAAAAAAACCCCCGTAGACTTCTTATCTACAGGGGTTTTTCGTGGTAGCGGCGACCCGACTTGAACGGGTGACTCTCCGGGTATGAACCGAATGCTCTAGCCAACTGAGCTACGCCGCCATGTAAAAGCCTAGGGGGTTGCGCATCTATGCACAGGGCATTCATTGCGCAAGTGTTATGATACTAAATCGTGGGCGCTTTGTCAATAGAAATGCTGCAAATTATTTTAATTTTACCAAGAAAAAACGATTTACCAGAAAAGCTTCGCGCCTCTTAAATCTTTGCGGAGGATCCGAAGGAGCTTTTATGAATCCGTACTTTCATAAAAAGCATGGACCTGCTCACTGCTGTTGCCGCTGGCCGGGGTAAAGCTTGAAACGTCGGCTTGGCGCGCAAAAGCCTTCGTGCAGTTCAGCAATGCAGTGGCCGATTCCCTGCCCTGCCACGCCAGGGCAATGATGCGAAGATATTCGCCCTCAAGCTCATAAGCAAGGCTTCTGAGCAAGCCTATGAAACCGGCAATCCGCCCGCCCTTTTCCTTGTGCAAAAAGCAGTATGGATGTGGCTTTCCCCTGTATTTCGTCAAACCATTGGGTCAATGGGAGAAAAAGAAGAAGCATATCGCTTCAAAATCTTGTAGAATAATGTTACCACACACAAACCCTATAAGACAAAAGAGACGAATATGTTTGGATATACAGCAAGAGGCGGTATCGCTGTCCCGATGCTGCGGCAAGAGATTTTTCGAAAGCAACTGTCTCATATCCAAAAGGCGCAGGATCACGGACCGGCTGGCGGCACAGTGTGTCGGGATTCTGGAGATGAAGCAATCACAAAGGGAGATCGCAATGCAGCTTGGCGTATCCGAATCCACCGTGGCCGATGGTTTTCTTTAGGGATTACTCAAGGCCCGTGACTTTGCCGAAGGTTCTGTCCAGCGATGAATTTAAAGGGGATAATACGGAAAGTTTCAATGCATCCTGACCGCCTTGACGGAAAAGAACGTCGTCGACATAGTGCCCACACGCTATTCGGAGCAGATTTACGAGTATCTGAGCGGCTTTTCAAACAGAAAATAGGTACGGTATGTCATCGTTGATATGAACAAGGAGTATCTGCATTATTGTACCTGGCGCTGGAAAACGTGAGAAAGAGCGTGCAAAAAGCTCTACCCAAAGAGGAACGTATTTATTTCAAACACAGCAAGCGGCTTCTTCTATCCCATATGGCCAAGCGTTCAAATGGAAGAAAGGCGGCGCTAGAACGCATGCTGCTCGTTTCGCGCGACTTGAGGTAGGCTTACCTGCCCAAGGAAGTGTTCTAAATTCATGCAGAGAGGGACTTCCTCCCAGGCGAAAAAACGGCTCCGGGTAAGATACATTCTCAACGCCTTTGACTGCCCCTATTCAAACGGCTCCACCGAGGGGGTGAACAACACAATCAGGGTTATAAACGCATCGGTTACGGCTACCGTAACTTCCGCAATTTCCGTGCCCGAATCTTTACCAACGTCAACGACAATGCGAGCTGATCGCTCTCTCACAATCAACTCGCATCTTAGTCTGTTTTCTCTTACCCCAACTATTGACATTGAGCCAGAAAAAGAGAGCCTATGAAAAGCCCTCTTTTGATAAAGTCTTATTCTTGCTTAACTCTTGCTTATGAAGCCCGCACCAGTTCCAGCGCCTTCTGCGCGGCGGAGGCGGCGTCCGATGTGTAAGCGTCGGCGCCTATCTCATCTGCGAAGTTCTGAGTCACCGGCGCACCGCCGATCATCACCTTTACCTTGTCATTAAGCCCGGCAGCCTTGAGCGCATCAATAGTCTCCTTCATGGCGGGCATGGTGGTCGTCAAAAGCGCGCTCATTCCGATTATTTGCACGTCATCTTGCCTGGCCGCTTCCACAAAAGCCTCGGGCGGCACGTCAACGCCCAGATCAATCACCTTAAAGCCGGCGCCCTTTAGCATCATTCCCACAAGATTCTTGCCGATATCGTGCAGATCGCCCTTGACAGTCCCCAGAGCAACCGTTCCCGCAGGCTTGACATCCTTCTGGGCGAGCAATGGCTCCAATATTGAAAGACCGGCATTCATTGCCCTGGCGGCAATCAAAACCTCCGGTACATACACTTCATTGTTTTTAAACTTTTCGCCGATCTCGCCCATTCCCACGACAAGAGCCTGATTGAGTATATCCTCGGGCTGCACACCTTCGTCGATGGCCGCCTGAACCAGTTCCTTAACCTTTGGCGCGCGCCCTGATTTGAGCGTATCCGCGATAAGCCTGAAATCTGCCATTCCAAATCCTCCCAAACTTTAATTAATAAAGATTTTTCAGTATACCAGCACCATAAAGCGCAAACGAAAGCAAAATTAAAAAATAAAAATAAATAAAAAGCAAAAAACAAAAAACCCGTGCACATGCTTGCAATAAAGATTATAAGCGATGCCGGGCTTTTTGTAAAGCGTTTTAGTCCTCTCATTAGCATTTTCATGCTTTAAATTTCATTGTCAAACCGGGTGAAAATCAGGTGACTTTGTCCAGCGTCACCGCAGGCTTGAGCGCCGCCGCTCCCGCCGCAATGCGCTTGCTCATAATAACCCGGGTGCCTTTTCCCGGCTGTGATTCCACCTTCAGTTCATCCATGAAGCTTTCCATAACGGTAAAACCCATACCGCTGCGGTCCATCTCAGGCTTGGTGGTAAAGAAAGGCTCGCGGGCCTGCTCAAGGTCATCAATGCCGATGCCGTCATCACTTATCGTTATCTCGATATCGCCCAATGACGTGAGAACCGCCGACATTTTAACCAGCCTTGAAGGGTCGCTTTCATATCCGTGGACTATCGAGTTGGTCACTGCCTCGGAAACGGCCGTTTTGATATCCTGAATTTCCTCCATCGTTGGGTCAAGCTGGGCTGCAAAGGCGCTTATAACCACTCTGGCAAAGCGCTCGTTCTGGGCAATGCTGGAAAATGTTATGTCCATGCTATTTTTTATGCTATTAATGCTATTTCTCATGCTCATAATACACCCCTGCTAAAGCTTTCTTACAATGCTGTAGATTCCCGATATGGAAAATATCCTGTCTATGGATGAGGACACGTTTTTTACCGCCATCTGCCCGCTTCTTCCGGCCAGTTGCCTGTATCTGCCCATTATCACGCCTAGGCCCGCACTGTCCATGAAGGTCAGGTTTTTCAAATCCAGCACCAGGTTTTTAATCTTCCTGTCGGCTATTATTTCATCCAAAGACCGTTTTACGGCGGCTGCGGCGCTGTGATCCAGCTCACCGCTGAGCAGAACAGTCGCGGTGTCGCCCCTTGTCCTGTAGTCTACCATACGCTACCTCCGGTGTAAAAAGAAATAAGCAAATACAAAAACACACTAGATATATTCGCATATGGCAAAACTTTTCCCTTGCCGAAATTTGTCTGTCTTTGCATTAGCCAGCATTTCCCATCAGTCGCCTGCATTCACCATATTATGACATTTTATATAAGGCGTCAATATCTTCGCCCGAAAGGCTTTCCTTGTCCAGAAGAAGGCACTTAACCCTTTCGACCTCTTCCTTGCTCTCATTTATAAAGGCAAGAGTCTGCTCGTATAGCTGCGCTGATATTCGCCTTTTCGCCGCTGAAACAACACCCTCCGACCTGTCATATGACAGCAGGCCGCACTCTGTGTCCATGCCGTACTTAGCAGTAAGTGCGGTGATCATCTCCGTCGCCTTTTCGATATCGCTTGCCGCGCCCCTGGAAACATAGTCTTTGCCAAGGAAAGTTTCCTCTGCCGCTCTACCAGCATAGGCCACTATGATGTGGCGCAAAAGCACGTCCTTTGTCAGCATATTTTCGCTTATATTTCGCAGCACATAGCCGCCTGCTCCGCGAGTGCTGGGGATTATAGAAATCCGCTTTATCCTCTCCTGAGGCAAGAGCTTGATGGCCGCAACCGCATGGCCCGCTTCGTGGATCGCGCATATGTTTTTATCTTTCTCATCGATTACATGGCCCTTCTTGTCCTCGCCGGCGATAACAGAAATATAGGCTCTTTGAATATTTTCCCGGGAAATTTTTTCTTTTCCCTCTCGGATAGCATAAATGGCCGCCTCGTTCATCATGCTCTCCAAGGCCGCGCCTGAAAAGCCTGTCGTCTGAGCTGCAATATCAGCCGGGCAGATGCCCTCCTCCATGGGCTTGTTTTTCAAAATAACATCGAGTATCTTTTCCCGCGCCCTTATTTCCGGCATGCCGATTTCTATATGCCGGTCAAATCTGCCGGGGCGCAAAAGGGCGCTGTCAAGGGTATCAATCCGGTTTGTCGCCGCTAAAACAACTATGCCTTCACTCTGTGAAAAGCCCGACATCTCGGTCAAAAGCGCATTAAGGGTCTGATCGCGTTCGCTGTCATTCCCTTCGCTTCTGCGCTTGCCGATAGCGTCAATCTCGTCGATAAAAATAACACATTTTTTCTTTTCTCTGGCTTTTGCAAATAATTCACGGATGCGTTTCGCTCCAACGCCGACATACATCTGCACAAAGTCAGAACCATTGGCGCTCAAAAAAGGCACTTCAGCCTCTCCGGCCATGGCCTGGGCCAGAAGAGTCTTGCCCGTACCCGGAGGGCCGTACAGTAAAATTCCTTTGGGCATTCTAGCGCCGATTTTTGCATAGCTTTCAGGCTCTTTTATATACAAGACGATATCCCTCAGGCCCTCGATGACCTCCTCCTGCCCTGCCACCATCGAAAAATCGATCTTTTTGCCCACCGACCGATTTGCGACCATAGTCGGTAATTTAGCGACCTCAGTCTGTTTTGTTCTTTTCCAGTAAAAAGCAGCTCCAAATATAAGTGCAATGATCATGCCATATGCAAATCCGGATTTTCCCGAAGCAATGGATGGCGACAAAATCTCTATGCCCTTAAGGAGCATCCTCTCCTTTAGATCAGGGCTGCCCGGATTTATTGTCTTTATCTGCTCTCCGCTTTTTAGTGTAAAGCTTATGCTGCTCGTAGAAATACTTGCGCTTTGGATCTCACCCTCCTCCATAAGCGCAGAAAAAACCGCATAATCGACTGTGACAGCACCGCCATCGTCGTATGCAATCATGAAAATAACCGAACTGATTATAAGACAAACACATGCAATAGTAAAATATTTCGACCTAAAGAACTTGGCAAGCAATCCGGACACCTCTCTTTATACTTAAATTATATAAACATTTACATATATATTCAACGAACAAAGTTTGGAAATTCTTCTTTATCATTTTCTTCGTGTAGTTGTTTTAAGTGAATGATCCAAAATAAAAAATTGCTGTTTAGGGAAACATATGTCCGTGAATTTTGATTTTATATGAGGGGATTTTTTATATGGCGGATGCTTCAAAGAATAAGAGCAATAGAAAAAGCTTTGGAAAGGTCATCGCCAGACTTACACTGGCAGTTGTCATAGCCGGATTTATAGCAGTTTGCGGCTTCGGCCTGTTCGCCGTCTCTGTCTGGGGCAGCTATGATAGAGAAAAACTGGAAAATTATGCCCAGTCAACTTTCATTTATGATGAAAACGGCCAATCAATCGACTCCCTTTACGGCAGTGAAAACAGAGTGAATATCGAAATCGACGATCTGCCTCTTCACGTTAAAAATGCATTTGTCGCCGCTGAGGACATTCGCTTTTACCACCATCATGGTATTGATCCAATAAGGATGGTAGGTTCAATGATACAAAATATCAAAACAAATTCACTGAGCCAGGGCGCCAGCACCATTACTCAGCAACTGGTAAAGCTAACGCATTTTTCATCGGAGAAGCTGTGGTCGCGCAAGTTTAACGAGATATACTACGCGCTTTTGGTGGATCGGGACTATGAAAAAGACGATATTTTGCAGATGTATATGAATTATGTCTATTTTGGCAATGGGGCCTATGGCATACAATCCGCCGCTGTCAAGTATTTTGGCATAAATGCGTCTGAACTTTCTTTGGACCAGGCGGCATGTCTGGCGGCTGTGCTAAAAGCGCCGTCGAATTATTCGCCACACATAGATGCGCAAGCCAATAAAAAGCGGCGAGATATGATAATCGGCATCATGCTTGAAGAAAATATGATCAGCGAAAAGGAAGCTCAAAGCGCTTTTGACGCTCCAATAAAGGTTATCGACATACCTCCCGGCGAGAACTACGGCTGGTTTGTGGACGAAGCAATTAATCAAGCGGTTATGCTGCTCAATATCGACATGCAGGAGCTGCTCTCCGGAGGCTATCACATACACACCACATTGGACATAAGCGCTTACATTTCATGTGAAAATGCAGCCATGGAAATAACCAGCGCAATGCCTGATGCACCCAGCGGCGAGAGCGCCCAATGCGCCATTGTTTTAATGGAAAAAGACGGCGCTGTGCGGGCGATGATTGGCGGCAGCGAATATACCACGGCCAGGGGGCTTAACCGCGCCATGGTAAAACGCCAGCCCGGCTCCGCGCTAAAGCCTTTGGCGGTGTATTCCCCCGCAATTGAGATTATGGGCCTTCAAACCGTCACTTTTTTGGACGATTCGCCCAAGGATTTCGACGGCTATTCCCCCTCCAACTACGGCGGCACCTACAACGGATATATTCCCCTTAGAACGGCTTTTGAAAAGTCGCTGAATATACCTGCGGTTTCAATCGTGAGCGACATGGGCGTTGGATCTTCAATAGATTATCTGCGCAAGTTTGGCATCGATACCGAAAGCAGCGACCGCTATCTGCCTCTTGCGCTGGGGTCAATGACCTACGGCACCTCACCTTATGAGCTGTGCGCAGCCTATTTAGCCTTCATAAACGATGGAATTCATCCACAGCCATATATGATAACGAAAATAAGCGACAGCGGTGGCAAGACCATATTCCTTCACGAGGCCAAAGGCAACATAGCCATTTCGCCATCGACTGCCTATATCATCACTGACATGATGCGCAGCACCGTCCTGAACGGCACCGCCAGACGACTAAGCGCCCTGGGTTATCCCATAGGCGCAAAAACGGGCACAGTCGGTTTTGAGGAGGCCGAAGTCAAGGGAAATAGAGACGCTTGGTCGGTGGCTGTAACCCCGGGACATGCCGTCGCCGTATGGATCGGCTTCGACTCCACAACCCGCGAAACCCATCTTGATTCCTCCGTCACAGGCAGCAATCAGCCCACACAGACCATATTGGAGATTATGAGCAGCTATCTTCCCGGCGGTGAGGGTGATTTCTTCCAACCAGAGGGTGTTATCCGGCTGAATTTAGATGCAAAAACCCTCTGGGAGACCGGCAGAGCTTATCTGGCCACAGATATAACACCAAACGACTTCATCTTAAGCGAGGTATTCTGGTCTTCAAACAGGCCCTACGAGGATTCGCCTTATTGGAAAATCCCCTCGGCGCCCTATGACCTTCGCATCACCAACTCGTCAAGCTGGAACCCTCAAATTATTTTCACATCCACAAGCCAAAGCGCCCGGTATAGTGTTTACAGGACAGCAGGAAACAGCACCCAACTCGTCGATACTGTCGAGGGCGTTCCCGCAGGTGTTGAGATTATAATCGATGATGATGATGCGAAATGGCTGATGCGCAACGATTATTATGTCGTGGCGGAACATGCGCTTGCGGCTGATTATGGCATTGAGGCCGCTTCCGCGCCGTCATCCACCATCAGCTTTAGACCCTTCTTTTCCCCTTTCGGGTGGAATCTTGATTTTTAATAAAGGCAAGCCGGCAATGAAAACCTTATGATAAAGCACTAAATTTCGATGACTGTGCAGTGCTTGCAGTCCTTTGGAAACTCATATTTGTCTGTAACGTCAGTGAAGTTGACGAAATCGTCGCTTTCCATAGCGCCGTAGTATTTTTGGCGAAATGCGTCATAGAACACCACGAACTTGCCGTTTTTGCGAATGATCGTCGGGCCTTCGCACAGATTATGCGTCAAAAGCTCAGAAATGCCTTCATACGGTCCTGCGGCATTGTCAGAGGTGCATGTCCTAAGGGCCTTAAAGTCGGTGTCGGGGCCGTTGTGGCCGCGCTCATCTTTAAAGCACATGTAATATCTGCCCTCGTGGCGGTATATGCTGGCGTCGATCACAGGATATCCCGGAGCGAAAAGCACTTTGGTTTCGCTGTAGTTGATGAAATCCTTCGTCGCCCTATAGTACATCCTATCCATTCGCGGGCCGCTTTCCAGCTCGGATAAAACTCTGCTGGACCAAAAAAGCAGGTAGCGATCGTTCTGCTCATCATAAACACACTCGGGAGCCCAGCAGTTTTGCACCGGCGGCAAATCGCTGGCTACAGGCAAAAACTCCGGCTTTGACCAGCTTGAAAGATCATCGCTGTAGCTGTAGCCCAGAGACTGGGAACGCCAGTTATCGGTGAAAAACATGCGAAACACGCCGCTTTTGTCGCGCAGGATGAAAGGATCCCGCACAATTTTGCCATCGCTCTCGCTGAACTCGATAACAGGCTCGCCGTTATTCAGAATCTCCCAGTTTATCAGGTCCTCACTCCTGGCGATATGCGCCGCAGGACGCGCCTCGGTAAAAAAAGACATTATGTACATGTGCACCTCTCAAGTTGTTATTGGGGGAACGATGCGGGGCTCCGACTCATACCCCGCAAGGTATCCTTCCTTGACCTCTTATAATTTTTAAGGGATTACAAAGGGATCACCCTTTAGCGGTGGCTCGGGGGCAGAGCCCTAAAACAACATCTATAGCTATCTAAAGCTCCGCGATGAGCTTTTCGCACATTTCATCCATCAGGCCAAAATCCCAAAGGAGGCTTGTCAGTATATATTTATCCCTGATTTCCCGCGAACCGGTAAAGGCATCGCGCACAAGTTCCTCATCAATTCCTATGTCTGACGGCAAAATCGGCGCGCCAATCTCGTTTAAAATGCCGACGATACTCTCGCTGGACGGAAGATCCCGGTGAATCATCTCCTCTATCGTCTGCCAGTTTTCCAGCGTCCTTTCAACCCTTTTATGATGCCTCTTTTTGTCGTTCTTTTTAAGGCTGCTCTCAAGGTTGATCACAGCGTCTCCGGTTTTGCCGAATATTTTGCGAACTTTTCGCTCCCATTCAGCTTCGTCGAAAGCATTGATGGCCGCCATAGCCTTTTCCCTGCTCAGCTTGATGGCACCATTTTTTATCATGTCGTATAGCCGCAGGGTCAAAACGGTGCCGATGCCCACCTGCACGCCATGGCGGGAGCCGGGAGTGCCGCGCTCCAGTGTGAACATGTCGAACATGTGGGAGAAATAATGCTCAAGCCCCGAAGCCGGTCGAGATACCTGCGCGAAGCTCATGGCAATGCCGGAAAGTATAAGCCCCTCTGTCACGGTCTGCACAGCGCCCTCCTCCCTCTTGGCGAGACCCTGGGCAGCTTCCACGCATTTGTCGGCTGCAGCGCGCATCAAGGCAGCCACCTGCGGGCAGTAATATTCATCCGTTATGATGTTGGAAAGCTTCCACTCGAACACGCTCACATATTTTGCAACCATGTCGCCCAGGCCGGATTGCAGCATCAGCGCCGGCGCATTTTTTATTATGTCTATATCGGCGATGAGCGCCTTGGGCGTGGTGGTGTAAAGGGTGCTTTTTATTCCGTTTACCACCATGGATGATGAATTTGCCAGAATGCCGTCCATTGATGGCGCGGTGCAAACTTCAATGTAATTTTTCCCTGTTGCCTTTGAAAGCACCTTGCAGACATCGTTTATGACGCCGCTGCCGATGGCTATGATATGGTCGCAAGAGGGTTCAAAGGCCATGCATAGCTGTCCCACCGGAAGCTCATCCGGCTCGATCACGCCCTCCTGGGGAAAAACATAGGATATGAACTCCATGCCCTGGCCCTCAAGGATGGCCTCCACTGCTTTTCCCGCAGCTTCATGGGTGTTCTTATCGCTGACAAGAAAAGGCTTTTTTACGGATAGTTTTTCAAGGGCTCTTGGCAGGCGGGAAACTGCCCCGGGGCTGATATCAATATACTCCATATCAACAGCGTGGTGCTTGCCGCAGGCGCAGTCAAACCCGTCCTTTTTTATCAGCTCACCTATGGGCAGATTTGCAAAATACATGCTCTTCATTTTCCCTTTTCCCCTTTTACTCTGCTTATTTATCTCAATTTTTTCTTTTTTCTTTTTTCTTCTTTTTATTCGTCTTTGCTGATTCCGCCGACTTTCGCCTTGCTTGACTTATTTCTTTGCCTGCTCTTAAATCTATTCTTTTCATATATGTTCTCTCGCCGTGCCATCTCGTTTAGCACAATCATGAAGCAGGCTCCGACGATAGACGAGGCCAGAATCCTCGCCAAAAGCAGGTCCATCCCCCAGACGATGTTGAAAAAATATATTATGATGGTGTAAGAGATCAGCTTTATCAGCTCGTCCTTCCATTCGAATATATGTGCCTTTTGGCCCAGCCGCTTCATAAAAAATGCTGCCAATCGGCCCCCTGCCACACAGCCCATCACCGGCCATATCGACCCCCAGACTCCACCGGAGGCCCAGGCCCAGCAAGCTGCCAACAGCATGAAGACGCCGATATCGATGAAGGTGGCGATTATGCTGACTATGCTGAACTTCGTGATTATTCTGTATATGCGAAACGAATCCGGCAGCGTCTTGAAGTGGGAGCCTCTGTTGCCGTCAAAGTAGACGGTTTCGATGGGTACCTGCTTGAAGCATATCTTCCTTTTTGCGAAGGAAAGAAGCATGTTCATCTCCAGATCATAGCGCTCGCCCCTCATGGCTATTATATCCTCCAGCAGGAGCGCCGGAATGCCCCTAAGGCCCGTTTGCGTGTCCGAAACGGGGCGCCCTGTGGCCCAAAGAAACACCGCCCTTGTTATGGAGTTTCCCAACTGGCTGCGCATCGGAACATCGCCCACGAACTGGCGCGTGCCCAATATCATGGCCTCGGGGAATTCTTCAAGCTTTTTCCCAACTGCAATGATGTCCTTGCAAAGATGCTGTCCGTCATCGTCAGCGATGACCACACCTTCCCCGGGAAATGTGTCAAGGACGTATCTGAAGCCTGTCTTCATGGCCCTGCCCTTGCCCTTATTGGTCTCGTGAATCAGCACAGTTATGCCCTGGCTGCGGATATCGTCAAATATTGGGGCAAATTCTGCTCCGCCTCCATCATCAACGACCACAATCCTGTCCACTCCGCTGCTGCGCAGCTCGCCTATCGTCTGCAAAAGGCGGCTATCGGGTTTATACGAGGGTATAAGTACAATCATATTTCCTCCGTTATCTCCTGTGCGCGGTTTTGATGGTTTTCCGTTTATTCATGTCGCTGTTCAGCTTGCTGACTTAAGCAATTTAAAAGCAAAAAGACAAGCAATCAGGCCTTGGCAGCCATGCCCTCCATCAGCTTGAATACCGAGATATAAAGCCGCGAAAGCGCCATGTCCTCGCTGGAAGCGGTTGTTCTCATGGCCAGATTTGCCTTAGAGCAGACCTCCAGAGCGTCCATAAGCCGGCCGGCGTCCATCCTCCTCGCCCGAAAGCTGATCGCCCTCACCGCTCCCTGGGGAAGCCCCAGCGCAGATGCAATTTGCGACATCTCTCGCCTGTCATCCAGCATCAGCTTAACTGAAAGATGCTGCTGCACAGCGCGCTCAATGCTGGCCAGAAGCGAGATCGCCTTTTCGCCGTCCAGAAGAAGCTGCTTAATCATCGCCAATGTCCGGGCCTCATTGCCCTCCAGAAGGCTGCTTGCCATCTCATAGCCACGATATTCGGGCGTGGGCATAACCACCTGATCGATATCATTTGCGGCTATCGAGTCCCTCTCCCCCGCATAAGCCATCGCCTTGTCCAGGCCGTCTTTAACATCCTGCAAAAGCCTGCCGGCAATCTCTATCAACTTTCTGCCTGCCGCCGGCTCCAGCTTTTTCCCCGCAGCGGCGCAGTATTTACCCGCCCATCCCAATGCCTCGCCCTCGGTAAGCATGGGAAAATCAACGGCCCTGTCCATGGCAGCGATGGCCTGGGTGAGCTTTTTTCGCTTGTCGACAGCGCCGTGAACATAGAACACCAATATGGAATGCTCCGGCAAGTTCGGCAGGTATTGGCAAAGATCCTCCGCAAGGGCTTGATCCACAGAACCCTTCGCCTGGGACGAAACAAGGGGCGAATCCTTCACCACAACCAGCCGCACATCCCCCATAAATGGCAATGTTTCGCAGCTGCTTTCAAGGGTGGCAAAATCAATGGCGCCCTCAAGAACCGTCTCGTTGAGAGCTTCCATTCCGGGGGGAAGATGCCTTTTCCTCAGCGCCTTTAGGGCCTCCTGCTTTGCGTATTCCTCTTCTCCCGAAAAGAGCACGGCGCCTCGAAGCTGGTCTATCTGCTTAAAAAATTCCCTGTAATTCACGCTTTTATCTTCTATCCTTTGTTGATCTTTTTCTCTTTTTTCTCTTTTTTCTTTATTTTTCTATTAACTCTTTTATCTCCCTCGGGCCGTTTTCACCATATGCGCTGATTTCGATCTCGCCTTCGCCCTTGAAAGAAAAAGTTATAGTGCCGTTATCTAAAGTGGTCATAACCGCCGCGCCCTTTTCCTCCAGCCTTTGGATTGTCTGCGGTGTTGGGTGGCCATGGCTGTTTCTGCCCACAGATATCACCGCATACTTAGGCATGACCTTTTCCAAAAACTCAGAAGATGTGGAATATTTACTTCCATGGTGGCCTACCTTCAGCACATCCGCCCTTGCCCCCGCATATACTTCGGGCAAAAAGCCCGCATCGCCGGTTAGCATCACCCTATGAGAGTCACTTTCGGCCAGTATCATCAATGAGTTGTCGTTCTCATCCTCTGTCCGGTATATGGGCCACAGTATTTCAAGGCTAATCTCGCCCTTGGTGAGGATGTCGCCCTCGCCCACCAGCTCTATGGGGATTCCCCTGTCCGCCGCAAGAGCCAGCGCCTCCAAGGTCATCGGGCTATACTGGGTAAAATCAGCGCCATGCCAGAGTACGATACTCTTTACTTTAGCATATTCAACCAGTTTTTTCAAGCCGCCGCCATGATCATCATGCCCGTGGGTAAGCACGAAAGCGTCCAGCACAATTCCCTGCCCCGCTATCGAATGATAAAGTCCGGCGCTCTCCTCTCCGCAGTCAATTAATACCGCCGCATCGCTATTTCTAAGGAGGGTCGCGTCGCCGTTGCCCACATCGAAGCTCACCATTGTAAATTCATTCGGGCGCTCAATAGCGGGCTTTATCACAAACAGTATCAGGGACAAAGCCGCCAAAATAAGCCTTGCAGCAATTTTCGCTTCCTTTTTGTCCAGCCGTATTATAATGGCTGAATAATAAAGAAAAAAACTGATAAACCCCGGCGCGTGCACTTTTACCGTGGAAAACGGAAGCCATGCAAAAACGGCTGAGATATATGAAGCCAGCGCAAACAGGGCGACGCTTCCCCCTGCAATGAAGCTGACTACAGACAGCGGCAAAACGAGAGCCAGCATAAGCGTGGCTATTGAAGCAATTAACACCAGCGATATAACAGGCACCACCAGAATGTTTGCCACTATCCCCACTATCGATACCTCGTGGAAATAATAGGCCATAAGTGGCAGCACGCCCAGTTGGGCCGAAACCGTTAGGGCTGCCGCATTTAAAATCAGGTTGTTTTCACCCCGCATCAGTTTCAAAAGCGGCCTGTTCAGCAGCGCAATGCCCGCAACAGCCATGAATGAAAGCTGAAAGCTTATGCTGTAAAGCAAGGCCGTGGGATTTACCAGCAGAATAATAAAGGCCGCCAGAGAAAGCGATGTCAGCGCGTCACTCTCTCTGCGGACAATTTTGCCCCCGAAAAGACAGGCGGACATTATCACCGCCCTTATAATCGACGGCGACATACCCGCAACCATGCAATAGGTGAAAAGAGCCAGGACAGCCAACATGCGCCTTGCTGAAAAGTTCAACGGAAGTCTGCCCACCAGAAGCATAATAATAAATGCGATTATGTTTGCATGAAGGCCCGAAAGAGACAGCACATGAACCACTCCGCTTTTGCGGAAGTTTTCAAGCGTTGCTTCATCAAGCTCATCCCTTGCCCCAATGATTAATGCCTTGACAATGCCAGAATTTTCCCCGTAAACCTCATCGATCAGGCTGCCCAAGCGATTCCTTATGAGCTGGGCGTTTCCTATCAAAAGACTTCTTCCGCCCGACAGGGAGATATCCCCCACAGAGGCCGTTATGCTGAGCCTTGCGCCGTTGTACATGGCGTATTCCATATATGAAAAGCCATAGGGCATTGTCCTTTCCATGGGGGTGAATATCCTGCTTTTTTCGATGTCAATTGTCTGGCCGGGCAAAAATTCCGGCAGTTCATCCGGTGAATTTGAATATACAGCCACAAGGGACTTCCCCCTGATTTCAACTCCATCGGCCGTTATTTTGCTGACGACCAGCCTGTCTTCGCGCAGAACCCGATCTATCGTCGCCCTGACCTGCACACCGCTGCGGTCGATTTCGATTACATCCTCCAAAACAATGGAGGTGCGGGTGAAGCCAAGGGCAAAGGCTGCAAAAAACGCCAATACGCATAGGGTGAATGATTTTTTATTGTTAAAATTACTGAAATTGATAAAAATACATATGGCGGCGGCAGCGGCGGCGATTGCCAGCACCAGATAAAAGCTTTCGCTGAATTTACCGGCAAGCGCAATCCCTAAAGCAAAAGCCAAGACGGCGCACATCAGTGGCCTTTTGCCAAAAAACAGCCGCATCTCCTTCATGACGGCGCGCTAAGGGCGCTCCACGCCCATGGAGGAAAGCAATGCTCTTTCGATTATCCTGTTCAGCTTTGTCCCTTTAAACTCTGTATTGCTTATGGGCGACACCAAAACAGTGTAAAGCCCCGCCTTTTTGCCCATCCAGATGTCTGTCATAAGCTGATCACCCACGATGGCGCTGCTTTTTGGACATCCGTTTATTATCTCCATTGCTCTTATCGCGGCCTTTTTCCCTGGCTTTCCGGCATTTGCAAGGTAAGGCAAGTCGAGCCTCTTAGCCACGGTATTGGTTCTTCCGTCGCTGTTGTTTGAAACGAGGACGCACTTAAAACCCCGCTCCGCCAGGCTCCCCGTCCAGCTGAGCAGGCAGTCAGGCACCTCCATGGCGTTCCAGGGCACAAGAGTATTGTCGAGATCAAGCAAGATATGCCTGCAACCCCTTGCCCAAAGCCTCTCCATATCAAGGTCGTATATAGTTTTAAGTATTTCATCCGGCATCAAATAATGCGCCACCGCTCTTCTCCTGTTCATATTCATTCATTTTGAAAGGCTTCCAGCCGGAAAGCAACCACGCCGTCATGGCGCATAAACTTGCCGCTGCGCTTTGATTCCCCTGCCCCTTCCACGGTGATTCTGAAGAAGAATTCTTTCTTGTACCAATCTTTCATCTTTTCCGATGATTTGTGCGCAGGCCATTGGAAGCAGTTCGGAAATTTATTTTCGCGGCAAAAGTTAGTCACATAATGCAAAATTTCGCGTCCATATCCTTGTCTCCGATGCTTTGGCGCAGTTTCTATATTGTCAAAACGCGTGCAGCCTAAAGGCGAAATAATAGCAATGCTCCAGCCACGCTGCTCAAGCAGCTTCCGGTTATCCTGGAAATATCCCGGGGAAAACGGATGATAACCGCGCGCAACTATGCTTTTTGAAAGGTAAAGTCTTAAATCTCATCGACTGCACCGCCCAGGTTATCGACTTTATCGGGATAGAAAATCGCGTGATTGCTGTCATTTGAGTTTCTGTTTCCCTATAAATAGAATAACAGACCATAACTCTTTTCACAAACATCAGCAAATAATCGGGCCTACTATGCGCAGCTTCAACCGCTATTTCAGCTTGATGACAGTCACGCCGCCTTCGCCTTCCCCGAACTTTCCGCCCCTAAAGGATTCCACATGAGGATGTCTCTTTAGATGCTCCTGAAGCCCTGCGCGCAAAGCCCCGGTCCCCTTGCCGTGGATGACGGAAACCTCCTTGCGGGAGGCGAGGTAAGCATCGTCCAGATATTTATCCACGTTTTCGACGGCCTCCTCCAACAATTGGCCGCGAACATCGAGCTCCAAAGGCACATGGCGGGTGGACATATCAATATTGCGCCTGATAGCACCCTTCTCCTGCTTTTCTTTATTTGCAAGCCGCAGGTTTTTAAGGGGCACATTGATCTTCATTATGCCTGCCTGCACTTGCACCTGTCCCTTTTCGTCGGGCCTTGAAAGGACAGTTCCCTGCGCGCCTATGCTGATGATGTGAACGCTATCCCCCGGCGAAACCGATTTCGGCGGCGATGAAAGCCTTTCCAACGCACCCGCCTCTATTTTTTCGCCGTATTCGCTCAGCATGGAATCCAGCTCCTGTTTGGCCTTGTTGGCTTCACGTGAAGCGACAGCCTGCTCGTGAGCGGTCTTTTTCAGCTCGCCGATTATCCTCTCGGACTGATCCTTTGCGGAATAGAGTATGCGCCTGGCTTCCTCGCGGGCTTTTTTAAGTATGATCTCCCGCTGGTTTTCCAGCTTCTCACGCCGGATTTCTATCTCATCTTGCAGGCGGGTTATTTCAATCCTTGCCTCCTCGGCGAGCTTCCTTTCCTGCTCGGCCACCTGGCGGTGATATTCGGCGTTTGATATCACGTCCTCGAAGCGGATCTGCTCCTGGGAGAGCCGCTCCTTCGCCTGATCAATTATGCCCTGGGAAAGCCCCAGCCGCTTTGATATGTCAAATGCGTTAGACTTGCCCGGTATGCCGATGCTGAGCCTGTATGTGGGTCTTAATGTCTCCACGTCGAACTCAACGGAAGCGTTCTGCACGCCGGAGGTTGTAAGGGCATATGCCTTCAGCTCGCTGTAATGGGTGGTGGCCAAAGTGATGATATTGCGCTTTAGCAAGACATCCAATATCGCCTGCGCAAGCGAAGCGCCCTCGGTGGGATCGGTGCCCGCGCCTAATTCATCGAACAAAACCAGGGATTTCTCAGTCAGATTCTCCAAAATGCTCACTATATTCGTCATATGTGATGAGAATGTGGAAAGGCTCTGCTCGATTGACTGCTCATCGCCGATATCGGCAAAGATCTGATCAAACACGCATAGCTCCGTGCCAAAATCCGCCGGAACATGCAGCCCCGCCTGGGCCATCAGCGCAAAAAGACCCACGGTTTTAAGGGTCACTGTTTTGCCGCCCGTGTTGGGGCCTGTGACCACCAGCGTGGTGAAATCCTTGCCGATCCAAAGGGAAATGGGCACCACCTCTTGGGGGTTTATCAGCGGGTGTCTACCTCTTTTTATGCTTAAAAAACCCGCGTCGTTCATCTTGGGCATGGTGCCGCGAAGGTTCTTGGAAAGAGCGCCCTTGGCGAATGCGAAATCAATGCGGGCCATTATTTGCAGATTTCCTGCAAGCGCATCGGCGTAAGGGGCGATTTTCGCCGTCAGCGACGACAAAATCCGCTCGATCTCCGCGTTCTCCTGGGAGCTTAGCTGCTTTATATCGTTGCCCATTTCAACCACAGCCATCGGCTCAATGAAAAGCGTGGAGCCCGTCGCCGACTGGTCGTGTATAAGGCCGGGAACATTTTGCCTGTATTCCTGCTTGACCGGCAGCACATACCTGCCATTCCTTATGGTAATTACGTTCTCCTGCAAATATTTCTGTGTGGCCTGGCTGTGCAGATAGCTGTTGAGCTTTTCCTTTATACGCTCGTTTGCGCGGCGGATTTTGCGGCGTATGTCGCTCAGGGCCGGCGATGCGCCGTCAGCCAGCTCCGTTTCGGATATGACCGCCATCGTTATCTCGCTTTCGATCTCCCGCATGGTGGTGAGCCTTGACGCCATCTGTCCTATGATGGAGATTGCTGCGCCCTCGTCCTTTTCCTTCACCAGCGACTGGCGCAGACTTCGTGCGGCCCTCATGCATTCCGCGCAAAGGAGCAAGTCCTTGGGCGAAAGCGTGGAGCCGATCTCCGCCTTTTTTAGCTGCACTGTGATATCCTCAAAGGCGGGAACGGGGTTATAGCCCAGCCTTGTCAGCAGCACATTTGTTTCCTCGGTTTCTTCCAGCATTTTTTGGATTTCTTTCAGGCTTTTCGAAGGCACAAGCCCCTCGCAGATCTCCCTGCCCATGGAGGAGACCGCATATTCCACCAAAATGCCTTTTATCTTGTTGAACTCCAAAACTCTAAGGGAGCGTTCCTGCATATTGGCATCTCCTGTATTGTAAAAATAGTTATAGTTATTTTGCATGTCACATGGCAAGCCGATAAAAATGGAGCCGGGCGCAAAGGCACCAGCTCACGATACGATCTATAAAATAATTTCTAAATCTAATGCTCTTTCTGCTATATGGACAGCTTATTTTCTCTTTTCCATCTCATCGATGGCGCCCCTAAGCCTGTCCTTTATGGAGCTGTTCTCCCTCTGCAAAAGATTAAGCTGCTGCCTGGCCTCGCCAAGATCCTTGCGCATGCGGGCATTGTCATCCTGGGCCTTTAAAAGCTCGTCCGTTATATTCAAAGCGGCAAGAACGGCCAGCATCACGTTTGAAAGCTTGGAAGCGACATTGATTTCCTCCATCTTTCTGTCAACATATGCCGCGACCCTATGGATATATTCGGGAGCTTCGTCGCTCAGCATGGTATATTCTCTGCCCCCAACTTTCACAACGGTTCTATTTTTGGCCACGGTATCCACTCCATTTCAAATGATATGATCTTCAATGCTTATACATCATTATAAGCCATACCAAAGTATTACACAATAGTTATTTTTCTGCGTTTTTTTATATCTCTTTTTCTGCCTTGGCACAAATGCCGCCGTAGAAGTTTATACCGGTATCAGCGTGATTGAAAAGTCAGTGGGCAGGAAGCTGTTACTCTCCTCTTCATATCTGATCAAGGTTATCATAACGCTGTCCCCCACCTGATTGTTCTTTTCAAGATATTGGCGCAGTTGGGTGAAAGTTTCCACCCGCGTCCCGTCGATGTGGGTCACAATATCCCCCGCCATCACGCCCGCTATGGCCGCGCCGCCTCCTTCGGGCACCTCTGACACATAAAGCCCCGCCATCAGGCCCTTGATCTCCTCGTAATACTCATAATAGGCTGCCTGAAGCTCAGTGAAATCATAGCCGACGATGCCAAGGCCCGGCCTTGTGTACTTGCCTATTCTTATAATCTCGTTAATAACCGGCTTGATGATGTCAACAGGTATCGCAAAATTCAGCCCCTCCTTGCGTGCGGAAGCGCTGCCTGTGTATGCCGCCGCCTGATATGTGTTTATGCCTATCACCTCTCCGCTGGCGTTCAGCAGGGGGCCGCCGGAATTGCCGGAGTTTATCGCCGCATCCGTCTGGATCAAAATCATGGCCTTGCCGTCCACGGTGAGATCGCGGTCAAGGGCGCTGATGGCGCCAAATGTGACGGTGTTAAAATATTCGCCCAGGGGGTTGCCTATGGCGATTGCCATCTGACCGATATTAAGATCCCCCGATACGCCCAGCTTTGCCGGCTTAAGCCCCCCTTCCCTCTCCTGGGAAAGCATCAGCACCGCGATATCGTTTATATCGTCCGAGCCGACTATCTGAGCTTCAAGTATCTGGCCGTCAAAGAAAGTGACGCTGATGGCATCCGCGCCGTTTATCACATGATGGTTGGTGATTATAAAGTCGCCCTCAATTATTACACCTGAGCCGTAGCTGTATTGCATGTAATCCGTCACGCCCCTGGAATCGCTCATGGCGACCATGGCGCTTATGCCCACAACGGATTCTTTCATCTCCTCCGCGACCCGCACCACAGGGTTATCCTCCGAAGCAAGTATCTGGCCTATTGTGCTTCCGTCCGGCACAGTGGTGCTGGATGGTCCGCCGGTGACTATCTGCATTCCATTATTTTTTCCCGCATCACCGTCGCCCTTGTCAGCGTTTTTATCGCCGTCGCCGCTTCCTTCAGATCCGCCGCCCGGGGGTCTCTGGGAAGGCATGGCCGCGCCAAAGGAGCCCTCAGCCCCACTTTCGGGCAGTTTATTGATATCATCGCCGGAAATTATAAGCAAAATGAGCATTATAAACGTGATCAGCACCACCAGCACAATGGCTATCGCGCCGAATACCCTTCCGCCGCTCTTTCTTTCATTTTCATCGCTATAACGAAACTGCGTGTTGAAATTATCGTTCATTGCTGCCTCTTTTCTTCATTGCACTTGTGCAGCTCCAGATGGAAGCTGAACTCTGAGCCTTCGCCCTCCTCCGACTTGCAGGTGAGCTTATAGCCATGGTATTCCACTATTTTTGCCGCTATCGAAAGCCCTAAGCCGGTGCCCGTGCCGGAGGTGTGGGCCTTATCCGCCTTATAGAATCTTTCAAATATGAAGGGCAGATCCTCCTGAGAGATCCCCGCGCCGTTGTCCTTCACGCCCACATAAACGCTCTCCACACCCTTTGATGTGTAAAGGGAAAGGGTGCCCTCCTCCGGCAAAAACTTTATGGCGTTGTCCACCAGATTGGACATCACCTGCTCGATTCTGTCGGGATCGGCATTCACATAGCACTGCTCGGGGTTAAAAATCACTTCCACGTTCAGATTTTTGGAGTTAATTCTGGCCTCATATTTTATCAGCACCCGCCTCATCAACTCGCAAATGTCAAACTTAGACTTATTTATGGGCATATTCCCGGATTCTATCCTTGAAAGGTTCAAAAGATCCTCCACCAAACGGGTCAGCCTCTTTGTCTCCTGAGAAACCACATTCAAGTATTTTTCCCTGTCCTCAGGGGGAATTGTCTCGTCCAGCATCCCTTGCAGATAGCCGTTCATGCTGGTAAGGGGCGAGCGCAGCTCATGGGAAACGTTGGCAACAAAGCCTATCCTGAGCTGATCCAGCTTAGCGAGATCTTCCGCCATAGTGTTCAGACTGTCTGCCAGCATGTCGATCTCCTTTATGCCGGAAACCCCTGCCCTCACAGAAAAGTCTCCGCTGGCATATTTGTGCGCCTTTTCAGCCATGTCACCAAGGGGCTTCACCACGCTTTTGACCATAAACAGCAAAAGAAATGCCGACAGCACCAACACCGCCGCAGCGATGCCAAAGAGCAGGCCGTCCATCAGGTTCATCGATATGGGCAAAAATTGCCGGCTCAGGCAAACAGCGCCCCAGTTTCCCCCTGAAAACGCGCCCATAACCGGCATGGCAATAGTGAAAGTCTGCTTGCTGAAAAAAAAATCCGGCTGGCTGGTGGACATGAACTCCTCTCCACCCAAAACCACACTATTATATATGCTGTTTATCATTTCTTCGGTCAATATCTGTCGGCTGCTATCAACACTGGTCATGTAAATATAGCTGCCCATGTAGTTGATTATGCATATTTCCGTCTTATTATCGCTCAAAGCGAGGACGAGGCGCTGGTATGCCCCCTCGGTCATAGTGCCGGTCACATAGGCGTCATAGGCGCTCTGGGCAAGTGATCGAGCCTGGCTGCTCAATATCTCCGCCTGCTGATCGTTCAATGCCTTTTGGCGCGAGTATGCAAATGTCGCGGTGATGACCGCCATCACGGCAAACAGCACCGCATAGAACATCAAGAACAGGCGCAAATACAAGCTACGCTTCAAATCTCTACCCCTTATTTTCCTCATGCATCATTCTTCTACCTCATTTTTTAGGCCCGGCTATACCTTGCGTACGTCAAATTTGTAGCCCACGCCCCAAACAGTCTTTATCTGCCAGCCATATTCATCGCTGCCCTCCAGCTTTTCACGGATGCGCTTCACATGCACGTCCACAGTCCTTGAATCGCCGTAATAATCATAGCCCCAAACATGCTCCAAAAGCTGATCTCTCGTAAATACCTTGCCCGGATGGGTTGAAAGGTAGAACAAAAGCTCAATCTCCTTCGGAGGCACGTCCAGCTCGACGCCGCGGTATGTCACGGTGTAGTTGGTCATGTTTATGTTGAGGTTGGGATACTGCACAGACTTTTCCGGCGGCGCAGTGGCCTGAGAGCGGCGCAACACCGCCTTTATTCTGGCCACCATTTCTTTTGGATCGAAGGGCTTTGTGATGTAATCATCGGCGCCCAGCTCCAACCCGAGGACCTTGTCAAAGGTTTCGTCCTTAGCCGTCACCATGACGATCGGAATGTTGGAGGTCTTTCTTATCTCCCTGCATACCTGCCAGCCGTCCATGCCCGGCATCATCACATCCAACAGCACTATGTGCGGCGGCTGATTGTCAAACAGCTTAAGACCCTCATCGCCCCTGGAAGCCTCAATCACCTCGAAGCCCTCTTTTTCCAGGTAAAGCTTGATAATCTGTAGTATGTTTTTGTCGTCATCCACTATCAAAACCCTGGTTTTATCCGCCATATTATCACCTCAAACTATATCTGATAAAGTATATCCTTAAATAAATCGTTTTTATTGCTTTTGTCGGCGGCTTTTCCTCCGGAGCCGCCAACCCGCATTTTCTTCGTAATCCTTGAAAATGCTAAACTAATTATACCACATTTGCATTTTGATTAAACAGCTAATTATGAACAAAATTATAACTACCAGTTAAATTTGGTGTTTTAGTAACCTCTAAATATGAATATAATATAATGCAAAAAAACATTGCAAAAAATACAAAAAACATAACACGAAAGACGGCGAGAAAACCCCACCGTCTTTGCTTTATAACATTCATTTGGCTGTCGGCCGGCGGAGATTACTCCTCGTCCGCTTCTTCAGCCATCATTTCGTCAGCTTCGCCGATCTCTTCAATCTGCTCCCCGATATCATTTCCATGATCGTCCATTATTGCAGAATAGTCATAGGCTTCACGCACGCTCAGGCTGATGCGCCTTGTGTCCGTGTTCAAATCCAGAACCTTGACCAGAATCAGATCGCCGATGGAGAGAACTTCTTCCACCCGGCCTATCCTCTGGGGGCTGACCTGGCTGATGTGTACAAGGCCGTCCAGACCGGGCTCCAGCTCCACAAAAGCGCCGAAAGGCACGATCCTGACCACTTTGCCCTCAACAATGCTGCCAACAGGGTATTTTTCAGGCGCGAGATCCCAAGGCTTGGGCATAAGCTGCTTAAGGCCAAGGGAGATCCTCTCCTTTTCTCTGTCAAGAGCCAGAACCTGCACTTGAACTTCCTGATTCGCCTTAACGATATCTGAGGGATGGCGCACGCGGGCCCAGCTTAGATCCGTCACATGGATAAGGCCGTCAACGCCGCCCAGATCAACGAAAGCACCGAAATCCGTCAGGCGGCGGACGATACCCGTCACCACCTTGCCTTCTTCAAGGCTTTCCCAAACCTTCGCGCTCTTTTCGGCCGCTTCCTCGATTATAACAGCCTTTCTGGAGGCCACAAGGCGCTTTTTGTGCTTGTCAACCTCGATTATCTTAAGCTTCATCGTCTGGCCGACGAATTGATCAATCTTTTCCACGTAGCGCTCGGAAAGCTGGGAAGCGGGCACAAAGGTGCGCACGCCGTCCACGTTCACGATAAGGCCGCCCTTGACGACGTCCTTGCCCACGCCTTCGATGTATTCATTGTTTTCAGCCGCAGCCACCAGCTTATCCCAGTTTTTCCTAACCTGAAGACTGCGCTGGGACAGAAGGACGTTACCCTCGCCATCGTTGACCTTAATGACTTCGACTTCGACCTCATCTCCAATCTGGAACTGCTCCTTTATGTCCTCGGTGTTCTGCAGCTCATTTTTGGGAATAATGCCATCGGATTTATAGCCGATATTAAGGCAAACTTCGTCCTCGGTGAGCTGGACTACCTTTCCAACCACGACCTGGCCCGGCCTGATGGAAACGATCGTTTTCTCAAAAGCGGCCTGGAAACTCTCGTCGCCATTCATTTCAACTTCGCTCTGCGCGGCAACGGCTTCCTCCTGGGGCTCCTGGGCTGCTTCCGTAGCGACCGTGCTGGTTATGTCTTTTTCGCTCATGCTTAGTAACTCCTCCTTGATTGTGTCATGTATCTTTTATATAACAACGCTTATGCATTATTATCCTCTATTTTTTCCCCATGGTCAAGTGTTTTTCAGATGTTTTCAAGAAAATCCACCACTTCTTTTATCGCCTCGGGCGGCGTAGATGCCCCCGCAAGTATTCCTACCGTCATATCTTGACGAATTTTGCTCTTTTTATCCTTTTTATCTTTTTCGTCTTTTTCGTCTTTTTTGCCTGTTTCATCCCTTTTGTCTAATGGGATTTCTTCTTTGCTCATTATCCTCGTCACGTTTTCGCAATGCCTTTTGGCCACCAGCACCAGATTTTTTGTGTTGGCGCTTTTTTCATCGCCTATGACCAACACCGCATCGCATTTCTTGGAAATCTCCTCAGCTTCCTTCTGCCTTGCGCCGGTGGTGGCGCAGATGAAGTTAAAGACAATGGGCGCTCTGATTCTTTTGCTTATCGCTTCCAGCAACTCATCCCTCTTAGAGACTGAATAGGTAGTCTGGCCCAGAATGCATGCCTCGTCCAGCTCCGGCAGCTTTTCCACATCCGCCAGGGAATCGACTATGTAAGCCCCTTCCCCTGCCCAACCATATGTTGCGGCCACCTCGGGATGGCTCTTGTTGCCGATTATTATTATGGGAACGCCCTGCCCCCGCCTTTTGTCTGCTTCCCGCTGTATGCGCTTTACAAACGGGCATGTGGCGTCGATAACCTTATAACCTAAAGCAGTCAAGCTGTGAAAGACCTCAGGAGAAGCTCCATGGGCCCTTATCACAACCTGACATGTGTCTATATCGCCCATTTCATTCTTAGCATAAACGCCTTGGCGCTCCAGTTCACCGATGGCCCGAGAATTGTGAATCAGCTCCCCCAGGGTGCTGACGCCGCCATCTTTTCTGGAATGTAAAGCCATATCAATAGCATTCCTCACACCAAAGCAAAACCCAGCGTGATCAGCTACGATTATTTTCATCTATATCCCCTTTTAATCTGCAAATTAACACTACATTCATAATTCGCCCTTAAACCATAAATTCCTTTAATTTTTTGCCATTTGTTCATATTTATTTGAATATTTGTTCAAAGTTCATGAATTTCATCCACTCATATTATAGGATGCTTATAATAAAGTATACAAAATACATTGCCGCGCAGGAAAAAAACACGCCGTCCAGCCTGTCCAGCACGCCGCCGTGGCCGGGGATCAATGAGCTGAAATCCTTTATTCCGCAATACCTTTTGATTGACGAAGCAAAAAGATCGCCGACAATTGAAACCGCCGCTCCGAAAAAGCCGCAGAAAACAACCATCAGCCATGAAAGATGAATCTTGGCTATCGTCCAGGTTATGTCTGCTCCGAAAAGCTGGAAGCTGACGCTGAAATTAATGGCGCCGAAGACATATTTTGCAATCGCCAATATAAAAACCCCGCCAAAAAGCCCGGCCACCGCCCCCTCCACGGTTTTATTCGGGCTGAGCCTGGGCGAAAGCTTTCTTTTCCCAAAGGCACGGCCCACAAAAAAGCCCATTGTGTCACAGCCTATGGCGGCAAATATTCCCCCCAGCAGGAATTCAAAGCTTTCCCTTTCCAGCGCCAGTATGCTCATAGAGCAAAGGGTCGGGTATAAAACGATGAAGCAGGAATAGATGGTCTTGTCCATGCCGCCTTCCTGCGAGACAAGCCCGGATATAATCATTATGAATATGCTCAGCAAAATTGCCGCCACGCCGGAGGCTGTTCCCAGGAAATAAACCGCCGAGCAGCATATGATTCCGGCAAAAAGCACAGGCGCCCTGTATGGCACCACACCCTTGTCCGAAAAGGCCTTGAGAAGCTCCCGCTGGGCGATAAGGGTAATCACAAGCACCGCAAAAAATACGGCCAGCCCCCTGCTCAGCAACAAAATAAGCAGCGCAAGAACCATAAGCACTGCCATCAGTACGCGCGTTTTCAAGTTTGCTGCGGTTTTGGAACGCTGCCGAACCGCCTGTTTCTCTTTTTGTAATTGCATAGTATTTCTTCCAGCTTCTTAGTTGTAAAATCAGGCCACATTTCATCGCATATGAAGATTTCCGCGTAGCTGCACTGGTATAGCATGAAACCGGAAAGCCTTCTTTCGTTGCCGGTTCTCACCAGAATATCCACATCCGGCTGACCGGCTGTATATAAATAATCCGAAACGGTTTCTTCGCCTATTTCATCCTGAGAAAGCTTGCCGGCGAGAACATCTCCGGCAATTTCCCTGGCAGCCCTGGCAATTTCAGCCCTGCCGCCATAGTTAAGGCCAATGTTTAAGACCATGCCCGTGGCATCCTTTGTGATATCCAAAACCTCCAGACATGCTCGGTATGTGGCCTTTGGCAGCACAGTGATATCCCCCATAAAATTGGCCTTTATATTATGCTTGCTGAGGTTCTTTGCCTCTCGTTTAAAGAACTCCACCGCCAGGGACATTATCCCCTGCACCTCATCGTAAGAGCGCTTCCAGTTCTCCGTAGAAAAGGCATATACGCTCATGTGAGGGAGCCCTATCCTTGCACACTCAAGGGCAATCTCCATAAGGCGCTCGGAACCTGCCCTGTGGCCGGCGTTTCTTGGTAAAGACCGCCCTGACGCCCATCTGCCGTTGCCGTCCATTATGAAGGCGATATGCCTTGGCAAAAGGTCTTTTTCAAACAAAACTCCATCAAAAGAATCAGCCATGTCAGATCCCGCCTTCGTTAAGTGCATCCGGCCCGAGCACATCAAACAAGGAAATGGTAAGCAACAAAGAGCCGTTCACCATTTCCTGCTTCACTACCCTTAAAACGCCGCTCTTTATTCCCGGAGCCTGCATTTCGAAAAATGAAAAATCAATTCCCGCCTGCTCCAAAACGGATGATACTCTGCCTTTTTCCATGCCCAGCAGGAAAGCAAAATCGCCGGATAAGCAGCGGCTAAAAAAAGAACTTAACAAGCTATACTTCCATTATCTCCTTTGTCTTGGCAGCCACGATGCCGTCCACCTGCTTAATCTGCTCGTTGGTCTGCTTTTGGATCTTGTCCTCGGCAGCTTTCAATTCGTCCTCGGAAACGCCTTCTTTTTTGAGCTTTTTAAGCTGATCGTTGGAGTCGCGCCTTATTGAGCGTATGGCCACCTTGGTCTCCTCGCCGGACTTGGAAACCAGCTTAACAAGATCCTTGCGGCGCTCCTGCGTCAACTCGGGGATTATCAGCCTTATCGCCTTGCCGTCATTCGAGGGGTTTATGCCCAGATCAGACTTGAGAATGGCCTTTTCCACTTCTTTTATCGCACTGGGATCCCAGAGGTTAATCATCAAAATCCGCGGCTCGGGGGAAGTGATGTTTGCCATCTGGTTTATTGGCGTCGCGGTGCCATAATAGTCCACCGTGAGGCGATCCAGTATCTGGGGGTTGGCCCTGCCTGCCTTAAGGGTGGACAGTTCCTTTGTAAGAACCGCTATGGATTTATCCATTTTGTCCGCAGCAGTTGAAATGATGACCTCAACCTGTTCAACCATAAGTATACCTCCAATTATCTGTTTTTCTTCCGTTTTTTCTTCATGGCTCTATCCACTTTGTATATCATTCCCATACATTGTAATAGGAAAACACAAAATAGTAAAGATGAAAATGCCTTTATGGATTATTCTTCCCCGCCTATCCCTTTATAAACCAATGTTCCCAAGCTTTCACCCGAAAGCACCCGAGCGATGTTCTCCGGCTGCTTCAGCTCAAAGACGATCATCGGCATGTCGTTGTTCAGGCAAAGAGCGGATGCGGTGCTATCTGCAGCAGCAAGGTTCAGCTTAAGGGTCTGCTGATAGGTGACCCGGTCATATTTGACCGCATCGGGATGGTCGGCGGGGTTTTTGTCGTAAACACCGTCCACATTCTTCGCCATTAGTATTATGTCCGCGCCGATCTCTATCGCCCTTAGGGCTGCAGCAGTGTCTGTGGTGAAAAATGGGCTGCCTGTGCCGCAGCCGAATATGACTATTCTGCCCTCGCTAAGGTGCTTTTGCGCGCTTCTGTGCGAATATGGTTCCGCAAAGGCATCCATGGGAACCGCCGTTTGCACCACTGCCTCCACGCCTTTTTCAGCGCCTGCCCTGTTGACTGCATCCTTAACGGCAAGAGCGTTTATCACCGTGCCCAGCATCCCCATGTGGTCGGCGGTGTTTGCTTCCATTTTGGAATGGCCGCCCTGTTTGCCGCGCCATATATTTCCCGCCCCCACAACCACCGCGATCTCAACGCCCTTTAACGAAAAGTCCACCAGTACATTCGCCACCCTGCTTAGCATGTCGGAGGAGAGGATGGACCTGCCTTCGCCGGAAAGCGCCTCTCCGCTCAGCTTTATCAGCACTCTTCTATATTTCATAAAAACACACTCCACTTAACGGTTGTTATGATCTGCAAACGATTCTATAAAAAGGAACGCCCAAAGAGCGTTCCTTTAAAAGCGATTATTAGCCCCTCAACTGGCTCATGACTTCCTCTGCGAAATTGTCCTCTCTCTTTTGCAGGCCCTCGCCCATTTCAAAGCGGGCAAAGCGCCTGATGGAAATGTTTTCGCCGATCTGAGTGATCTTTTCCGTCAAGAGCTGTGAGATCGTCTTGTCCGTATCCTTGACAAACTCCTGATCCAGCAGGCAATTGTCCTTGTAATATTTTTCAATGCGGCCTTCCACCATCTTATCGATGATCCTCTCAGGCTTGCCTTCGTTGAGCGCCTGCGCCCGCAGGATTTCCTTTTCTTTTTCAAGGATGGCTGCGGGAACTTCATCGCGGTTTAGGTACCCGGGCTTTGCAGCGGCGATGTGCATCGCCACATCATGCACGAAGGACCTGAACTCGTCCGTCTTACCCACGAAGTCAGTCTCGCAGTTTACTTCAACCAGCACGCCGATCTTACCGCCCATGTGAATGTAGCTGTCAACGATGCCTTCCGAAGCGATTCTTCCGGCCTTTTTGGCCGCCTGTGCCAGTCCTCTTTCGCGAAGCAGGTCAGCCGCACGCTCAACGTCGCCATTTGTCTCGACAAGGGCCTTCTTGCAATCCATCATTCCAACGCCTGTTTTTTCGCGCAATTCCTTAACCAATGATGCCGATATATTCATACTATATTTCCTCCTGTAATAATGCTCTGCCCTATACTGCGGCTTCTGCGGTGACTTCTTCGCTGGCTTCAGGATTTCCATCCTTCGCATTATCAGCGGCGGGAGCGGCGGGCTCTGCCATATCCTCGCCCTGGCGCCCCTCGATGACGGCGTCCGCCAGCTTGCCGGCAATCAGCTTGACTGCACGAATTGCGTCGTCGTTGCCGGGGATAACATAATCAACCTCGTCGGGATCGCAGTTGGTGTCCACTATGCCCACTATCGGTATTCCCAAAATGCGAGCCTCGGCCACGGCGATATGCTCCTTGCGGGGGTCGACCACGAAAATCGCGCCGGGCAGGGTTGTCATATTCCTGATTCCGTTCAGGTTAGCGGCCAGCTTGTCGCGCTCATGCATCAGCTTGGAAACTTCCTTTTTGGGCAAAACGTCAAAATCGCCCCTGGCTTCCATGGCGTCGATCTCGTTAAGCCTGCCAACTCTCAGGCGGATGGTTTTAAAGTTGGTGAGCATTCCGCCCAGCCAGCGGTTGTTCACATAGAACATTCCGCAGCGTTCAGCTTCTTCCTGCACGGATTCCTGAGCCTGCTTCTTTGTGCCCACGAACAGCAGTGACTTGCCCTCCATTGCCAGATTACGAACGAACATATAGGCTTCGTCACATTTTTTCACCGTCTTTTGAAGGTCGATGATGTAGATTCCGTTACGCTCCGTGAAAATGTACTGGGCCATCTTGGGATTCCACCTGCGTGTCTGGTGACCGAAGTGTACGCCCGCTTCCAGAAGCTGCTTCATAGAAATTACTGCCATTGTTTCTCTCCTTTTTCCTCCCTGCGCCTTTTAATTTATCCGATTGGACAGCCTTTTTCACTTCGTAGCTATCAGGAGCCGGACTAACGCAGGTGTGTTTTTACACAACCATGCTATTATACCATGGCTTTAGTTTCATTACAACACCTAAATGTAATTTTCTCTTGTATCCTCGCTGTTTATGCGCCTTTCATCATTTTCTTTTTAAATCCGGGAACATTCTGACAATCTTTTACCGGCAAAAAACTCCCCGCTTGAAACCTTATGCAGGAGACAATGCAGGGAGCGAAAATAATCTTAATAATATCACACTACTCTTAGCGCCCAGCGGAAAGCATCCAGGTAAAAACCACTGTCCAACGGCCTTATTATGACCGATTTTGCGCTGGAGCTTGCATGGACGAACTGGCCACCCCCGATGTATATGCCGCAATGGTTGATTGCCACCTTGCTGTTGCCGGTGTTGAAGAAGACCAAATCCCCCACCTGAAGCTCATAAATGCTTGTGATCTTAACGCCCTTGTCGTACTGAGATTGGGCTGAGGAAGATGTCGGCAATGTGACGCCGAAGGACTTGTATGCATAATACACCAGCCCCGAGCAGTCGAAGGAATCCGGGCCGCGGGTGTTATATTTGTAGGGCTTGCCCACTTGATCCATGGCGAGAGCTGTCGCCTTAGAAGCCACATCGCTGCCTAAATACTGCGGAGCGCTGCCCACATTCGCATTTGAGCCGGAGGACGATCCGGAAGATGAAGAAGATGAGGATGAACTGCCTGAGCTAACCGCAGGCACGACCGCCCTCAGCGCATAGGGTGAAACAAGCAAAGAGAGAAGCCCCGGGTCCACGATGCCGTTGGGGACAAGGCCGTGGGCCGTCTGGAAGTTCGCCACGGCGCTTTCAGTCAGCTCGCCAAAATAGGTGGTGGTTTTGCTCAGCGAAAGATAGCCCAAATTCACAAGGCATTCCTGGATGACCTTGACGAAATCAGAGGTCATGCCAAGGAAGAAAATGCTTTCATCGTTGCTCTGAGAAGCAGCATCAACTGTGGATTGTGAGGCCGTGTTTTGAAAGCCGCTCGCGGGAGCATTGGCCGCCGGAGTCGGTTCCGGCTGGGAGGCTTGTCCGCCCGCGGAGCTTGAGTTGTTAGAGCTTGAATTACTGGAATCATTGCTTTGAGAACTGCTGGAGCTTGAGGAGGAAGAGCTCGATGACGAGCTGCTGCGCCTTGAGGATACGGGCTGGGTCACCACCGCGGAATAATCGAAAGCCTGTATCTCGTCCCTCTCAGCTTCTATGTCAAACAGATCTTTGTAACTTTCACCAAGCAGCGCCGAAAGGGTTTCTTCACCGGCGATACCGTCCGCAGAAAAGCCGCTTTCACGCTGGTATTTCTTCACGGCATCCTCTGTGATGCTTCCATAAAGGCCGGTTATATATATTTCATCCAAAAAGCCCAGTTGGGAAAGAATCAACTGAAGGGCTACGACAGCCTCTCTTTGGCTGCCTCTTTGAAGGATGTATTCAGTTTCCGCCCTCGCAGCCGATGGGACAAGAATCGATATTATCAGCGCAAGGATAAGCAGTTTTTTCATCAAAAACACCTCCGGCAGGAATTTCATTATAAATCCGCTGGAGAATTTTGTCAATATAAACCACAGCATTTATTGCAAACTTTTTCCTTGTAAACAAGGTTTTTCTGGCTCTGACGGCCCCAGCCTGCACAAAACCGACCGAAAACAGACCGCCAGTCGTGCATTTTTAGTGCTTATATTTTGCAACAAACTACAGACCGACGGTCGCATAATTAAAAAAGATGCAGAAAACTCTGCACCTTTTTTATACATTTTTTGTAGAGTCACCTATTTTTTCACGCCGCCCTTCAGGCCGCCGGCGGACATCTTTGTCAGTATAAGCGAGTCATAAGAAAAAGTGTTTTTCTGTTTATCGCGGTGAGCCTCAAGGGCGCTGTCCACCATTCTGTCCAGAAGCTGCCTGTAGCTTATCCCCATTGGCTCAAACAGATAGAATGAAAGGGATCCGGGGATAGTGTTCACCTCGTTCACATATGTCACGCCCGTCTGTTTGTCGATCATGTAGTCCACCCGCATGACGCCCTTCATGTCCATGCAGCGGAAGATATCCTCCGTGAGTTTTTGTATGGAAGCCGTCATCTCCTTGCTTATTGGCGCCGGGATCTGCCTGTTTAAGGATTCCATCCCCTTGCCGTCACCGCGCATATATTTTTCGTCGAAGGTCAAAAACTCCTGCCATGAAACCGGCTGCTCGCAAAGGGATATCGTAATATTCTCGCCATAGCCCACCCCCGCGCAGTTGATCTCGTCCAACTCCACAAGACCTTTTTCCACCAGTATCTTTCTGTCATACGCCTTGGCGACTTCGATGGCGTTCATGAGGCTTGCCCTGTCAACCGCCTTTGATATGCCTATTGACGAGCCCAGATTGGCCGGCTTAACAAACATGGGGTATTCCAGCTCGGCCTCAAGGTTCATCAAAACCTCGTTTGGCTCCTTCTCCCATTTGTCCCGCGTGAACCAGGCGTAGGGCAAAACCGGAAAGCCGCAGCCCCTGAAAAATGCCTTCATGCCTATTTTATCCATGCCGACGGAACTGCCGAACATTCCCGCCGAGGTGTATGGCACATTGTAAAGCTCCAAAAGCCCCTGGATGGAGCCGTCCTCGCCGTTGACGCCGTGAAACGCCAGCAAAGCCACGTCTATCACCGCAAAGGGCTTCACCTTGCCGAAGAAAAAGCCGCCCCTTAGCGGGTATTTATAAAGAGCCAGCTTGTTTTCGCCGTAGGGCGCAGGCACGCATCGCTGAACATCATAGGCCTTTTGCATCGTCAGCGTGTATGACTCGTGGTTCAGCAGGCCTTCGTCCGTATACCAGGCGCCGTCCCTGTCTATATAGACCGGAACGACATCGTATTTTTGCGAATCAATATTTTGAATTGCCTGAAGGCCCGTCACTATCGAAACATCATGTTCGCAGCTTCGGCTGCCATAGAAAACGCCTAGCTTCATAGATTAACACCTCTGTTTTTTATTTTAAGAATCCCTTTATTACAGCGAAAAAAGAGCGGAAATCTTCAATATCCCGCAAGCTAATAATTATCGGGAAGATCGTTTTCAAAAAGAAGAACATCACCCGCACCGGCATATTTGTGTATCTGCGCCATCGCTTCGTTCAATGACTCCGCCATGATGATTGACTCCTCCGGAAAGCCCTCCTCCAAAAGCCCCTGCCTGATGGGAGCGCAGCGCTTTCTGCCCAGCAAAACCGCCGTATCCACGCTTTTTGCCATCTGCCTGCCAAACTTACGGTTCAGCTCCGTCTCCTCGTCGCCCAGCTCCACCATTCCCGGGGTTATTATAACCCTTCTTCCGCTGAACTGGCTGATCACCTCCAGCGCAGCCTTTGCACCCGCAGGATTGGAGTTGAACGCATCGTCGATTATCGTCAGTCCGCCTGCGCCCTTGATCAGTTGCAGCCTGTGCTCCACCGGCTCCAGCTTGGCCAGCGCAGCCTTTATTTGCTGAAGGCTTATTCCAAGCTTAATCGCCACGGCGCAGCAGAGCAAAATGTTTGATATGTTGTGCCTGCCCAAAAGCTTGGTGCTCACCTGTATGCTTTCCTCGCCAAGGCCAAGGGTGAAGTCGCAGCCCCTTTCGCCGACGCTGATATCCCTTGCGGTGATGAAGCAGTCGTCAGCAAAGCCTGAAAGAACCTTTTCAATATCCGTCCGCTCCCACATCCCCCGCACAATGCCGCCGTCATCCGCAAAAAAGGCCGTGCCATCCTCCGGCAGGGCAGCGATAAGCTCATATTTTGTGTTTATGATATTTTGCAATGAGAAGAATGTTTCCAGATGCTGTTTGCCCACGCTTGTTATAAGGCCGTATTTCGGCGCCACCAAATCGCACAGCTCGTCGATATCGCCCACATGCCGTGCGCCCATCTCCGCGATGAACACCTGATGCGCCTGCGTAAGCTGCTCTCTTATGACCCTTGTAAGGCCCATGGGCGTGTTAAAGCTGGAGGGCGAAGCCAGCACATTGTACTTCTGCGAGAGAATGGCCGCTAGGATAAACTTTGTGGATGTCTTGCCATAGCTGCCCGTGATGCCTATCTTTATCAGGTCTTCGCGCTTTTCAAGCCTTGACTTTGCATCGTTAAAAAAGCGCTGGTTTATGCCCCGCTCCACCGGCTGCATTATCCAGCCGGCAATCATCGGCAAAAAAGGCGCTATTATGGCCAACAGCGGTATCAGCACCGTCTCCAGCATCGCCAGAACAAGCATAACCGCCCAGACGAAGGCAGTCATGGCGATCAGCCTTTGCATTCTTTTTGTGAATGCCAGCTTTTTCTTTACATCTTTTCCCAGCGTTTTCTTTGCCGCTGAAATCAAGACCGCGCCTGCAAGAGCGGCCGAAAGAACGATTGCCGAGATCATCCAAACCGCAGCATTTGAAAGCTGTATAACGAAATACAAAACAGCGGCGCCTATCAGGGCAAAATATTCCCAGGAGAAAAATCTCGCCGTGTTTTTCTTTATCCAAGAAATATTCTGCCTGATCACATAGCCTTCAAGCTGGAATATATGAAGCATGGGCCAAGCGACCCCAAGAGCCGTAAGGCCTATCATAATTTCGGTCAATATTTGCATTTGATCACCTTTGGGCGGCCTTTCAACTGCCTTCGCCTTTTAGAAAATGCCGCGTTATTTTAATAAAATCCCCCTGCCGCTCCAGATAGGCAAAATGGCCGCAGCCTTCAAAGACCACCAGGCCCGCGTCCGGAATTTCCTTGACCATCGTCTGTCCATAATAAATGGGAGTGTCCTGGTCGTGACTGCCCCATATCAAAAGCGTGGGCGATTTTATCTGCCCAAGGCGCGGGCGCAGGTCTTGATTTATCACCTTCACGAAAGTCTTTTTCATGTCCGGGGAAAGTGCTTTGTAGTCGGCTGAAGAAAACCTGTCGCGAAGTCTGTCTTTCAGTTTCTGGCTGGCTATCTTCATGAAAACATTATAGATCGCCTTTCTTATGCGCGATTTCAATGTCGGCTTCGGCAAAAGCCCCGCCGCGCCCGTCATCACCAGCTTTTTGAAAGCCTCGGGCCGCTCTGCCGCCATCGCGATGGTCACGCGCCCGCCGAAGGAATGCGCCGCCACATGGCAGGGAAAGACATCAAGCTCACCCAGCAATTTTAGCGTAAAACCTGCGTAATCGTCAACATCCCAGGTGGTTTTGGGCTTATCACTCTCGCCATGGGCAGGAAAATCGATGGCTGTCACCCTAAAATCCGCCCTGAGGGCATCAAAAATCGGACGGAAGCTCTCCAGCTTGCCGCCCCAGCCGTGGAGCAGCACCAGGTTTTCGCCCTCGCCCTCGGTAATATATCTGACCTTAAGCCCGTCAATTTCTGTATACATCCCTGTTCCTTTCATTATTTATTCCGTTTTTTTACATCTTTATCCATTATAACACCTTATAAAACCATATTTAAAGAATATGCCGCGGCTGTTTTTATATACCCTGGGACATGCCCCCATCAGCTATCTCATCAAGTATGATAAACATAACATATGCGTCCTCGCCATTGTCCTCATAATACTTTTTT
Organism: Christensenellales bacterium; assembly: GCA_050942895.1. GTDB lineage: Bacteria > Bacillota > Clostridia > Christensenellales > UBA1750 > JBNRMR01. The sequence goes on along the minus strand of JBMNOE010000003.1, from coordinate 90,789 downwards.
CGCACTGAAAGTATCTTGAATCCCAGCTTTTTATAAAGGCCGATGGCCGCCTCATTTGACACGCGCACCTCAAGGTATGCATAAGCTATGCCCATATCCCTGCACCGCAACAGCAGCTCCCAGGTAACGGCCCTGCCAAGGCCCCTGCCCCGAAACTCGGGATGCACAGCTATGTTTGTGATATGCGCCTCGTCGATGACCAGCCACGCCCCCGCATATGCACGCACCCTGCGGTCCGCCTCCACCACGATATAAACGGCAGCTTTGTTCAATGTCTCTTTTTCGACGGATTTACGGCTCCAGGGGTTATAGAAGGAGGCGTTTTCTATCTCCAGCACGTCCTCCACGTCGGAAAGCGCCATCTTCCTCAGCGTCATGGCGGCCTTGTCAAATCCATCATTTTCCATGCCTTTTTCCATGCCTTTGTTCATACTCTCTTTCCGCCTGGGAAGCCCGCAGATAATAGGGGAAAAGCTCATGGCGGGAAATTGCACCTTGCGTATTTTTAGCCGCAAGAACGGCCGCCGCCGCCGCGCAGACATAGCTTTCGTTTTCTGCGGCAATAATGGCGCTGTCATCCGCCTTAAATGCCTGTTTAATCAGCTCACTGTGAACCACTGCGCCGCTTCCTGTGAAGAAATAAGGCGGCGGCAGCTTTTTTACAGCTAAAATAAAATCGTCCACGGAAAGGGCTTCATCATTTAAAAGTCTTTCTCTGCCTTCTCCGCCATTGAATGCCGCACAATATACCTGAGAACGCCTTGCGTCCAGCATCGGGCAGATTGTTCCGTTAAAGCTCCTTTGCGCCAGAGCCTCCAGCGAGTTTATGGCGATGCACGGCTTTTCGGCGGCTGCCGACATCGCCCTTGCAGCGCTGACGCCTATGCGCACCCCCGTAAACGAGCCGGGGCCGGTCACGCAGGCGATATAATCCACCTGATAAAGTTCCACACCGCAGCTTGAAAGCATGTTTTCAAGCATTGGCATGAGGTTCACGCTATGGGTGAGACCGTTTTGCAAAAGCGACTGGGCTATTATCTGCCTATCCTGCCACAAAGCGCAGGAACAGGCGCCGCCGGAGCTGTCTATTGCCAGTATTATCATCAAAAGCAATCCTCCAAAGGGCCGGAAACAGTGGCCTTGCGCGACGAGCCGTCCTCACCAGCATACTCAAAAAATATTTCGCTGTGGATTTCACCGTCAAGCAGCGAAGCTACCACCTGGGGCCATTCAATCAGCGATATACCGCCCCCGAATATATATTCGTCAAAGCCGGCGGCGACAACATCATCTGCGCTTTGAAGCCTGTAAAGATCGAAGTGGTAAATGACAGGCTCGGTTTCATATATGTTCATAAGGGCGAAGGTTGGGCTGGTCACCGACAGCGCTGCCTCATCTGAAAAAAAAGACGCAAAGCCTCTTACAAAGCAGGTCTTGCCCGCCCCCAGATCGCCCCTGAGCAATATTATATCACCGCCCTTGGCGCAAGAAGCCGTCTTTTTGCCAAGCTTAAGTGTTTCGTCTTTCGTCCCTAAAAAAATCTCTTTAGCCATTTTTATTTCTCATTTTTATTTCTCACGCTTATTTCTCGCGTTTATTTCTTGCGCTTATTCCTTGCGCTTATTCCTTGCGCTTGCTTATCCGCCGCGCTGTTTAGATTATAATGCTGCGCCGCAAACCTCAACTGCGCCCACATCCCTAACCGAAAGAACGCTGCACGCACCTTCGCCGAAGATATCGTCCATCCGGCTTGTATAAGCATCCAGCAAATCCTCCGGCACAAAGGCTAGAATGGTCCCCGCAAAGCCGCCGCCATGGACCCGCCAAGCCCCCCGATCTTTTAGCAGCTTTTCACTGAGTGCCAGAGCAAGAGCCAGAGGCTGGCTTGCCCCGCCGGTGCAGATGTTTTGCAGATAACGCCATGAGCTTTCCCCGGAGCTTACTATGCCCATTAAAAAATCCCTCGACCGGCCTTCCCCAAGCGCCGATGAAAGCTCGTCCACCCTTTTATTTTCGCTGAAAAAGTGCATTGCGCGAAGCACCGCTCTTTCAGAGGCTATTTCTCGAATTGCAGGCAGCGAAGCGAAAAACTCACTCTCATCAACCTCCCGCAGAACGCTTTTCCCGAAAAATGCCGCCACCTGCCCCATCTCCCTGGGGATTGAAGCGTATTCGTCCGTAAGATCGTCGTGGGAGGAGCCGGTGCTCACCACCACAAGGGAATAGCCCATGGAGGCAAAGTCCGCTTTTATCCGCCTGACATCGGGCTGATCGTTTTCAAAGTCCATGTAAACCAGGCCGCCCACAGAGCTTGCCGCCTGATCCATCAACCCGCTGGGCTTGAGAAAATAATTGTTTTCCGCAAACTGGGCGATCTGCGCGCGCTTCACAGGGTCCATTTCGCCGTCGCCGTAAAGGCCGTCTAAAACCGTGCAGATCAGCACCTCGATGGCCGCCGACGACGAAAGCCCCGAGCCCACCAGCACCGAGGACTCAGCCGCGCAGTCAAAGCCCCCCACCTTTCCGCCGGACTTAACAATGCCCGCGCATACCCCTCTTATAAGGGCCAAAGTGGTGTTGGCCTCCTCCGGTATCATCTCCAGATTATTTATATCCACCGTGAACGGCTCTTCATAGCCCTTTGAATGCAGAGTGATTTTGCCGCTGTCATTGGGAGCGGCAGCGCATATGGCGTCAAGATTTACGGCGGCGGCCAGCACTTTGCCGCGGTTGTGGTCTGTGTGGTTGCCGCAGATCTCCGTGCGACCCGGCGCGCTGAAGAAGCGCAAGTTTTCCTTTGACTGATTCGGAAATATGCCCAGGAATCTTTCGGCGAGAGCTTTATATCTTTCCTGCTGCTCTGCTGCCCTTGCGCCGTATATATCGCTTACAGTTTTTTTCAAAATCCGTACCCCCATGCATGTTTAGACATATCATAACAGATAACACTGATATTTACTGATGTTTTATAATGCTTGCCGGCGTCTTTGCATCAGAAGCCCGCTAATCCGCCGTCTTCTGCGAAAACAGTTAAACCTATTATAGCTTATTTTAACCGGATTTAAAAGTTATATATTGACAAAAAGGGGAAATGATATCATGATAGTCTTGTTTGTGGAGGTGTTTATTATATGGATGTTTTTTTTAACGCTCAAAATCAGGGCCGTGAATCAGCCGCCGCCGCGCTGGAGGAGCTTCTGGGCTTTGCCATAAACAGCGGCCTTATATTCAGGGAGGATGTGCCCTACTGCCGTAATCTGCTTTTGGATGTGCTTAAAATTTCCGAGCCCTTCCCGGGCTATAATCTTTTTGAGCCAAGTGAAAATGAAAAGCGTGAAACCGCTAAAGCATATTTGGATATTCTTTGCGGATACGCCGTAAATGAGGGGCTGACCTCCGGCGATGTCCGAAGCCTGGAGCTTTTCAGCGCACGGATAATGGGCTGCCTGACTTTGCCCCCCAGCTCTGTCCAGAGCATTTTCAACCAGAAGGTTATTGAAGGCGGCAAGAGCGCCGCCACCGATTGGTTCTATGGCTACAGCCGCAAGTCCAACTATATACAGGTGGATGCAATCGCCAAGAACATAGAGTTTGAAGCCCCTTCACCATATGGCGAAATAAAGGTGACGATAAACCTGAGCAAGCCTGAATATGACCTTAAGCTCATCGAAGCAGCGGCAAAAAAGACCCAGGGCGATTATCCCAAATGCGCCCTTTGCGTGGAGAACACGGGCAACGCCGGCGACGCCATACACGCCCCCAGGCAAAACCACAGGATGATCCCCATCACTTTGGGCGGCGAAAACTGGCATCTGCAATATTCGCCTTATCTTTACTATAACGAACACTGCATCGCCCTGAGCGATCAGCACACTCCCATGAAGATAGACCGGGATGCCTTTGTGAAGCTGCTGGATTTCGTCGACTTCCTCCCCCATTATTTCATCGGCTCCAACTCGGATTTGCCCCTCATGAGCGGCTCAATAATCAGCCACATTCATTTCCAGGGCGGACGCTATCATTTCCCGATGGATAAAGCTCCGGACGAAATCCCTCTTTCCTATGAAGATGAAAAAGTAGCCGCGGCATTGGTCAAATGGCCCATGACCTGCATCCGCCTGCGCTCAAAATGCAGGGAAGCGCTGACAAACGCTGCCGACAGGGTGCTTATTGCCTGGCAGGGCCACAGCGATAAGAGCGCCGACATAATCGCCGAAACCGACCAGCCCCACAACACCCTCACCCCCATCGCCCGCATGGGCGCAGGGGATTACATATTAAACCTCGTCCTTCGCAATAACCGCATGAGCGAGGAACATCCCACAGGCATTTTCCATCCCCATCAGGATTTGCACCACATTAAGAAGGAAAATATCGGCTTAATCGAGGTTATGGGCCTGTTCATACTGCCGGGAAGGCTCAAGAGCGAGCTGAAAATTCTGGAGGATATACTCTGCGGAAAGGCCGAGATCAGTTCCTGCCCGGAGCTTCATATGCGCTGGCTTTTGGAAATCATCGATAAGCATGGCAAGGTTACCTCCTGCGAAGCCGAGGGCGTCATCAGGAATGAGCTGGCGAAAGTCTGCCGGCAAATCCTGGAGGACGCAGGGGTATATAAAGACAGCCCGGAGGGCCGGGCCGCTTTCATGCGCTTTTGGGAAACTATATAATATTTGAAGTGAAACTCAGCTAAACTTTGAAACCAGAGGCTGAAGTCTTGCCGCCAAAAGCGAGCAAAGAGCCGCCTTCACGATATCAACTGCGATGAAGGGCAAAACCCCCGCCATCAGCGCAGATTTTAGCGGCAGGCCCAGGAATGCCATCATCCCCGCCGCACCAAAGATATAGCACACGGGAAGACTGGCGCAGGTTGAAACAAACAGCCTTAGCCAGTCTTTTTTAATACTGTCTTTTAGCCTTCTGTTGCAAAAAGAGGTAATGAATGCCATGAAAGGATAGGCTATCAAAAAGCCGCCTGTTGCCCCAACCAGCATTCCAAGGCCCCCTCTGAACATAGAAAATACAGGCAGCCCCACCGCGCCTATCAAAAGATAGACCAGCTGCGAGAATACCGCCGATTTTTCATCCAGCAAAGCGCCGGCCAGGAACACGCCGAAAATAGACAGCGTAAATGGCGCGGAGCTCAGGGGCGTGGGTATCGAAAGCTGGGCGCAGATTGCTGTCAGGGCCGTAAAAATAGCGATCTTGGCGATATTTTTTGCGTTCATAATTACCTCTTTAATTCAGTTTTAGCCTTTTTGCTTTTCTGATTTATAATCACTATATAAGATAGCGTACATGGCGCTATCGCATATACCTTGGTTGTTCAAATCCGCCTCACGAAAAGTTCCTTCATGTCGTAGCCCGCATTTCATCATAACTTTTCCGGAGTTAGGATTCCTCGTGTCATGGCGCGCTTCAATGCGGTTCACACCCACTTCCTCAAAAAAGAATCTGACGAGGGCAGCTAAGGCTTCGGACATAATCCCTTTGTTCCACCATCTTTTCCCTATGCAATAGCCTATATGCACCATTTCCAGATTATCATTCTTATGGACGACAGCAATGCTGCCAATCGGCTCATTTCCATTCTCCTTCAAAACGATAGCCCATTGGTAATAGTCATCCTCGCTGTAACGGCAAGTCCAGTCCGTCAGCACATTTTTGCTAACTTCAACCGTTTTATGATACGGCCATGTTAAATACTTTGAAACCTCAGGGTCGCTGGCCCAGTTATTGTACATGGCTTCGGCGTCATCTATGACAAACCTGCGGAGAATCAGCCTGCCAGTTTCAAGCCTTTTTGTGCCTTGATGTTTCATTCTTTCACCCCTTTGATTAAATAATCTTATGGATGAGCCTTGGTTTTTCCGGTTTTTCTTCGCGTATTTTTATTGCGGCAAGCAGCATCTCTTTTGATTCCCGGGCTTTTTCATCATTTTTGTAAACCAGCGTGGCAACAGCCTGGCCTTTTTCCACACGATCACCGATTCTTATCCGCATAATAATGCCCACGTCGCCGTCGATCACATCCGTCTTTTTCAGCCTGCCCGCACCAAGATTTTGGGCCGCCCGGCCGATTGTAGCGGTATCCGCGCCCGAAAACCAGCCTTCTTCAGCGGAGAGAACATCCATCATTTTTCCTCTGAGCAAAAGCTCAGGATCATCGATTGCGTCCACCTCTCCCCCTTGAGCCGAAACGAATTCACGCAGCTTTTTAAGGCCTTCGCCGTCTTTCAAAGCTTCGTCTATCCTTTTATCGGCTTCTTTTTCGCCAACACCCAGGCCCAATTCAAGCATTTTCGCGGCCACAAACTTTGAAAGCTTTAGCAGGTCGCCGCCTTTTATTTCTCCGTTAAGCAAACGCACCGCTTCATAGACTTCAAGGCGGTTTCCGATGCAGTTTCCCAATGGCTGAGCCATGTCCGTAAGCAGCGAAATCACCTTTTTCCCAGCCAAATGTCCAATCTCAGACATGGCTTTAGCCAAGGCCTCGCTGTCCTTTTCATCCTCAAAAATGGCCCCAGAGCCGCATTTCACATCCAGCACGATTGCCTCGGCGCCCGTCGCCAGCTTTTTAGAAAGTATGGAGGATGCCACCAGCGGTATGCTGTCCACAGTGGCGGTCACATCCCTTAGGGCGTAGAGAACCCCGTCGGCCGGGGCCAGGTTTTCGCTCTGCTCAGCCACACATATGCCGATGCTTTGCACCTGGGCGATTATCTCGTCCATCGAAAGATCCGTCCTCATGCCGATGGAATTCATCTTGTCTATGGTGCCGCCGGTGTGGCCCAAAGACCTGCCGCTCATCTTGGCGATCTTGCAGCCGCAGGCAGCCGCTAATGGCAGCGCCACAAGAGTCACCGTGTCGCCCACGCCGCCGGTGGAATGCTTGTCCACCTTCACGCCGTCTATGGCCGAAAGATCCGCCACATGGCCGGAGCGCATCATGGCAAGGGTCAGGGCAGTGGTCTCCTCGGCGGTCATTCCGTTGATTCTAATCGCCATCAGCATGGCGGCGGCCTGATAGTCTGCAACGCTTCCGTCGTTTATTCCATTTACAAAAAAACTGATATCTCTTTCGCTAAGTTCAAGGCCATCCCGTTTTTTAGCGATGATTTCAACCATGTTCAACGCTGTCCACCCAGCTTTTTAAACTGAAAAGCGGCGATTGTATAGCTGCCCTTTTCTGTTTGGCTGTCGGAGTCGGGCAGATCCCCTATAAGGCCGTCGTGGCCGTTGCTCTCCAAATCCCGAAGCGTAAAGCGCCTTTTTGTGGCAAAGACAGCCCTCTGAACGGAATGGACGCTTTGATCGAACTTATAGGCGGCGCTGAATATCTCCCGGCCGGTTTCGCCGTCCGATATCGTAAAGCGGGAATCGTTCATGCGGCAATCTCCGCTTATCATCACTTCATAAAGCTTGCCTTCACTGTAAGCACAACGTGCCTGCGCCCTGCCGCCACTTTTGATGTGAACATTTCCGTCGCCGGCGAAATGCATGCTGACGGGCGCTGCGCCCTTATCGTCGCAAAGCTCTATCAGCAATATGTTGTCGGATGATTTTTCATCCACCCGCACCTTTGCCCTCAGTGAAAAGCTCTCTGATTCGGGCAGCGCTCTTTCGGCAATCGCCCTGTCATATCTGTCCTTGTCCTTAAGGCTTATCCCGTCCTTTGCCGCTCTTACCGGCGCCCATTTGGGGGAATAAATATTCCATTTGTCAAAATCCTCTGGCAGAACATCGCTTATTTCATCGCTGTTTTCGCAGCTCCTAACCGGCACCGGCACGCAGCTTACCCAGATATCCTCCTTGTTGTTGCTGTAGGCGATCCAGATATTGCCGTCCGGCGCTTCAGGGTTTCCTTCGCAGATTCCCCGCAAATACTGGGGCCCAAGATTTTTCATCAGCCCTGCGTAGCGCTGGGGCGAAACTTCGCTCGTAACCGCTGAAAGGCCGCCAAACTCATAGCCGTCATCGCCGGTGACTATTGCGATGGGCCAGCGGTGCTGACCATTGGTGGTGGGATTGTATAAAAGAGCGTATTTTCCGTCGGAGGTCTTTTGCCCCCAGACCTTGCCCGTTGCGGTTTCGATGGAGGGGTTTTCCGCAAGCTTCGACCAGCTCTTTCCGCCGTCCCTCGAAACTCTGGTCAGACCGTTTTTGTAAACGCCCACGATGCTGCCGTCTGCGGCGCTGTAGTAGGAAAGTGCGGAGGCGCCCCCCGCCACAAAGCTTTTGTCGAATCTTTCCTCCTCCCACCACTGCTGCATCACCAGATCGTTTTCAAGGAGTTCGTCGCAGGCGGCGATAAGCTCTTTGTCGCCGCTCTGTTTGTAGTATGGAAAAACATCGCCTGCGTTTTCCCGGTTGTAACCGCCGGCCTCGTTAAACTTGATGAAGTAAACCGGCGAAAGATTAAAATCCTCGAACACGCGGCAGATAACCCTGCCCACGCCGTAACCGTTGTTGGGGTTTGTGTGGGGTTCAGGGCATATTCCGTAAAATGATGACGCCAGCAGAACGCCGTTTGAAGCGGCATAAAAGCCCATCCTGTGGTGCGGCACGCCCTGGGCAAGCTCCCCTAAAAGCTCCTTGTTTGGCCCCTTATAGGGTGCGGCGGGAAATTCACATGCGGGGAAAGCGGTCTTGGGGAAGCCCCAGTCGCTGCCGCTTTCGCTGGAGCAAATCAGCACCTGGCCCGGTGGCACATGCTCGCTCACAGGGTTTGAAAGATATTCAACGAAGAACCTGCCCTTCCAAAACACAATGTCCGCAGCGTGGTTATATGTCCAGCCAAAGCCGTCGCTCTCATCCGGCAGATCACGGCAGGCTCTCATCACCTGATAAGTTTTAACGCCCGCCGCATGGGGCAAAGCGCCGTCCTGAAACCTGATGTCGGCCTTCCTTTTGCCGGTGTAACGTATGTCGCTCATTTAAGTCTCCCTTCGTTTTCCCAATGCATAGGATAATATTGCACATCATAAATTATACTTAATATTATATCAAAGGCCTGCGCGCCGCGCAATCTTGGCAATGTGGCCGCACAAGTTCATATGGGGTTTGCTTTTAGGGCTGTATATGGGTTATAATGTAAGCTGAAAGAGCATTCATGCTTTTATGGCGAATGTTAAAGGAGTGTAAGTTTTTATGGAAGAGCTTCGTTCCAAGCAGGGTTTCATCTGCGATATGGACGGCGTAATCTATCACGGTAACAAGCTGCTTGACGGCGTGGTGGAGTTCATCGATTGGATGCACGCCAACGACAAAAGATATCTCTTCCTGACTAACTCATCCGAGCGCTCCCCGCTGGAGCTTCAGCAGAAGCTGTTCAGGCTGGGCCTTGATATCTCCCAGGAGCATTTTTACACCAGCGCCCTGGCAACCGCCGCCTTTTTAAGCAAACAAAAGCCCATGGGCAGCGCATATGTCATCGGCGAGGCAGGGCTGATAAACGCCCTTTACAGCGTGGGCTACACAATCAACGATGTGAACCCGGACTATGTCGTCGTCGGTGAAAGCCGCGGCTATTCATATGAAAAGCTGGAAAGAGCCATAAAGCTGGTGATCGGCGGAGCAAAGCTCATCGGCACCAATCCGGATGTGACCGGCCCCGTCGAGAACGGCATCGCCCCTGCCACCCGCGCCCTCATAGCCCCCATTGAGATGGCCACCGGAAGGCATGCATATTTCGTGGGCAAGCCAAACCCGCTGATGATGCGCCACGCCCAGGAAAAGCTGGGAACCGATGTGCGCGACACCGCAATAATCGGTGACAGGATGGACACCGACATAGTGGCGGGTGTGGAGTCCCAGATCGATACCGTTCTGGTGCTCTCAGGCGTCACTTCGAGGGATGATCTAAATAAATTCCCCTATGCGCCCATGTATGTGCTTGACGGCGTCGGCGATATCCCCCTGCGGCCCTAATTTCATGTGTTCACTTTTAAAATAAACAATAAAACCGGGCTGATGTTATCACCCCGGTTTTTTCATATGCCGCTATTCATTCAAAGCTGAGAGCAATTCTTCAAAGCTGCTTACATTCATGGTCGCCTGTGGGCAATGCCCGCCCTCATGGCTGAAAAAGCAGGAGTTGATCCCCGCGCTTTTGGCGGCCAGAATGTCGATATCCCTATCGCCGATCATCAGCGCTTCCCGCATGGGAAAATCATGCTGCTTAATCAGATGCAAAATTCCCTGGGGGCTCGGCTTCCTTTCAAAGGCGTTCTTTGAAGTCACAAGCTCTGCAAAGCAGCTGGCAAGGCCAAATTTCGCTATGAAGTAAGCCGAAGATTCGCCCCTGTGGGTCAGCAGATAGTTTTCTCCGCCGCATTCCTTCACCGCCCGACAGATTTCGGCGGCTCCCTTAAAGGGCCTGAAGCCTTTTTCCGCGGTCTCGGCGTTTCTCTCCTTAAACCTTGCGAGGAAGCTGTCTTCGATTCCGTAGAGCTTTTGATAGTGCTTTATGGCATGGCCCATAGAGATTCACAATAGCTTTTCAATCTTGGCAACGGGCTCGTCTACTCAGATTTCCAGCAGTTCCTCACGGAAGGCTTTAGCATCGAGGGATAGCTGCCTAAAAGAGTGCCGTCAAAGTCCCAGATGATGTGATTGTATCTCATGCCTGCTCCAATCTTCAGCGAGTCTGGTCGTATATTGTCGAGTCCAAATATGTCTTTGCGGCTAAACTCCCGGAACCAATTGAATCGCTTATCGTGAATATCACATATTCCCCCGTGCGGCTGATCACATATCCCCTCACCCGCTGATATTCCTCCGCATTGCCGGCGGCGCTGTAGCCATCCATCAGGTCTTTTGCGTAAAGGCCAAATGAAGTCATCATATCGCCCGCCTTTTCCACCGAAACGGCCTTTATTATGGCGAACTCCCGGGAGGTACCGTCGGCGGCGGCAAAGCCTCTGGCATCGGCGACATCGGCGCCATCGATTCCATAGCGCGCGGCGATGCCTGCATTATCCCCCGCAAACCCCTCCATCCCCTGATAATATAGCGACGATGACAGCATGTGATCTGAGAATTTGTCAAGGTTTATCGTCGTCCTGTGTTGCTTAAATATCAGCGAACCTGCGATAATCACGACTACAGCGGCGGCTGAAGCCAGCCATGGCCAAAACTTCCTTTTCATTTTCTCTCCTTAGAACGCCTTTATTGCATCTTTACTGCGCCTTTGCCGGCAATATCTGCGGGCTTTCCCCTTCGACTTCGTCTACGTACGCCAGCAGCAGTTCCCGAAGCTCAGCGCGAACCTTCTCCAGCTCAGCCTGTGCGATGAGATTGTTCCTCTCATGAGGATCATTTTTAAGATCGTACAGGAACGCTTCCTCATAGACGTCGCTGCCGGGGTTTTGTATCAAATGCTCCGGCGCTTTCACCGCATATTTCCAGTCCTTAGTGCGCACAGTCCTGCCGGTTTGAGCCTCGCTGAGCTGCGCAAAAACAGACTGGGGCCAATCCTTCTCCTGGCCGCTCACCAGCTTTTTCATGGAGCCGCCCCTGTAATGCTGGGGGATATCCATCCCGGCGCAGTCCAGCAGGGTGGCAGGCACATCGATGAGACTCACCAGTTCATCCACAACGTTGCCGCCCATGAAGCCTGGCCCCCATGCCAGCATGGGTATCCGCAGACAGCTATCGTGGCAGGAGCGCTTGTACTCCTCGTTGCGAGTCTTAAAATGACTGCCATGATCGCTGGTATATATTATGACAGTGTTGTCGTCGATGCCGTAGGCCTTCAGCGTGTCCATCAGCTTGCCGACATTGTCGTCTATGCTGTTGCACGATCCAAGATAATCAGGATAGTTTTCCCGCCAGTCCCCCTGGGTGCCCTCAAGGTCGCCGGGCACATCGTAATCTGCAAACTTATGCTTGCTGCCGTCGGGGCCTTCGTAGCGGTCGCGGTCGTTCTGATGGTGTGGGTCAAGGTGTGAAAGGAACAGGAAGAAGGGCTTTTCTCTGCCATTGTCCGACCACTGATGTATGTAGTCGATTGCAAAGGCATTCAGGCAGTCCACCCTGTAGCCCACGAAATGATGGGGCTGCATGTCGCCGTCGAACATGGTGCCGTTATAGCCGTGGGATGTGAACTCAAGGGCGTCCGCCGCCATCCAGTGCCGGTATCCGCCGCGCCTTTCCTTCGGCACTGCCGTCGTCCTGTAGCTTTCGCCGCCGGTTGCATTGTCGGAGGCCAGATGCCACTTGCCGATATATGCCGTGTCATAACCCGCATCGTTGAACCTGCGGGCAAGGGTATCGCTGCTTTTCAGCGCCCTGCCATTGGTATGAACCCCCACCTCTGTGGCGTATATTCCCGTTTGCAGGCAGGCTCTTGCCGGGCCGCACACAGGCTGGCAGGTAAAAGCCAGGTCAAAGCGGGTTCCTTCCTTTGCCATCTTGTCCAGATTCGGGGTAACTTCAAGGCGCTGGCCATAGCAACCCATTGTGTCCCAGCGCTGCTGGTCGGTGAAATAGAAGATGATATTGGGCCTGCTCATAAACAACCTCCTGCTTTCATTTATATTTTTTACTTTTCTTCCGTTAATTGGTTCCAAGCTACCAATTATTTTCTGCTTTTCTTTCGTCAATTGGTTCGAGGCTATCGATTATTTTTTACTTTTCTTCCGTCAATTGATTACAAGCTGCCGATTATTTTCTGCTTATCTTCCGTCAGCCGATTCCAGGCTATCGGTATACGAACACAGCAGATCAAGTATCTCCCCGGTGCTTTTGCAGGCGTTTATTCTGTCACGGACAGCGGCCGCCCCCCTGAGACCCCTTATATACCAGCCCACATGTTTGCGCATCTCGTAGGTGGCCACCTTTTCACCTTTAAGACCCACCATCAGCCCAGTATGCTCCCTGGCGGTGTCAATCTTCTCACGAGCGGTCACTTCGCTGAAAGAGCCCTTTTCCATAAGCTGCTTTATCTGCCTGAAAAGAAAGGGATTGCCCATGGCTCCCCGGCCCACCATCACGCCCGCACAGCCGGTCTCATCAAGAACACGAAGGGCATCCTCCGGTGCTGCAATATCGCCGTTGGCGATGACGGGTATATCAAACTCGCGGACGATCTCGGCTATGGGCGCCATATCGGCCCTGCCGGAAAACATCTGCTTTCTTGTCCTTCCGTGAACGGTCAAAAGCGCTGCGCCTTCCTCTTGGATCATCTCCGCCATGCGCATGTAGTTAAGGCTGCTTTCGTCCCATCCAAGGCGTATTTTCACCGTCACCGGAACGGAGGAAGCCTCCTTTACCGCCGCCAGAACAAGCCTTGCAAGGCCCCTGTCCCTTCCCAGAGCGGAGCCCGCGCCCCCCAAAACTATCTTCGGTGCAGGGCAGCCCATGTTTATGTCTATGAAGTCATATCTGTCCCCGGCCATCCTTGCGGCTTCAGCCATAATCTTCGGGTTGTTGCCAAAAAACTGCACCCCCACTTTTTCGCCGGGGGCTCTTTCCATAAGCTGCATCTGCACCGGGCTTTCGCTGGGGGAAAGCACCAGCCCATTGCTGCTGATCATCTCCGTCACGCCGAAATCGCAGCCCATCTTCATGCAAAGAAGCCTGAATGTGCAGTCGGTTATGCCTGCCATGGGCGCAAGACAGAGGGCGTTTTTCATGTTTTTAAAGTCCATTCGCGCCCTCCCTATAGCCTGGGCCTTGCCGTCGCAGCCGGCAGATCCTCTATGGTCTGCATCCGCGTGATTATCCACGAGCCGTCATTTTGCTTGCGCAAAGTGACTCTAAGCTCCCTGTTCTCCCAAAGGGGCGCGTGAACTTCTTCCTTGCTTTCGACCTGCTCCTGCGTCTTATGCTCGCTCTTAAGATAGCCCTCTAAAATCACCCGCTCCTCCACGACAGCATTGCAGCTTGTCTGCCATGGCCATGCCCAAAGGCTCTTTATCCGAAGGCTGTAGCTGGAGCCGCTCATCCTGTAATTTTCATAGGGCAGCTCATACAGGCTTTCATCGTTGTCGATAAACTCCTGTGAAAAATATTTCACCATCTCTGTTTTATCCTTTGCGCCCAATATGACATTCGCCCTATATTCCATGCCGTCGCTGAGCAAAATAAACATATTGGAAAGGTTCATGGCGCTGGTGAATGCGGTCGTCAAAAGCCCCAGCACCAGCAGCACCACAACAGCCTTTTTCGCTATGAAAACAATGAGCCTTACTAAATATTTCACTGTTATCCTCCGTCGGTTTGTCCCATACATTATACTATAAGGCAAGCGGCCATTCAAATCATATTTATTGACGAATTATATGCATTTTCAGTTGGCTTGCAAAAATTTACACAAAAAATGAAAAAGCCGGAAAACCATCGCTGATCATTACGATAATGTCCCGGCATTTTTAAATCTTTAAAATAAAGCTCAGCGGTTATATTTGAACCTGTCGCTGGGCAGATTGCGGTATAGCTGGTCGCAAAGGCTGAATGCCTCGTCATCCAAGGGCGCCCCGTCCATACAGGCGATGTTCTGCTGAAGCTGCGAAAGCTTGCTGACGCCTGTTATGACGGAATCAACCCCCGCCCTTGCGGCGCACCACTTCATCGAAAACTCCAGCAGGCTCATTCCCCTTTCCCGGGCAATTTCATCTATCTTTTCAACGGCGTCAAAGTTTGCGCCGTGGATATACCTGTCCATATAGCTGGAGTTAAGGGCGAAGCGCGTGTTCTCAGCCAAGGGCGCGTCCTTCTTGTGCTTGCCGGTCAAAAGCCCGCCCGCTATAGGATTATAAACGACCACGCCCATATTATGTTTCAATGCAAAGGGCAGAAGCTCTTCCTCGATGCCCCTCGTCAGCAGATTATATACATTTTGTGTGACCGTGGGGGGCGCAAAGCCCTTGGTCTTGGCTGTCCAGACAAGGTCGCAGGCCTGCCAGGAGGCATAGTTGCTGATGGCCACATAGCGCACCTTACCGGAGCGCACAAGCATGTCCATGGTCTGGAGCGATTCCTCAATGGGCGTCACATAGTCCGGCGTGTGCATGTAGTAAAGGTCCACATAGTCCGTGTCCAGCCTTTTAAGGCTTGCCTCAATGGCGGAGAGGATGTGCTTTCTGTTAAGACCTCTGGAGTTGAAGTCTTCGCTTTCAGGCAAGGAAACCTTGGTGGCCAGCACCAGCCTTTCCCTGTCGCCCTTTATGCCCTTGCCGACGATGATTTCGCTCTGGCCGCCGGTGTACATCTGAGCCGTGTCGATAAAGTTGATGCCGTTGTCAACCGCGCAGCGGATGATGTCCAAGCTGTCCTTTTCGCCGGTCTGCCCGCCAAAAGTCATGGTACCAAGGCAGAGCTGGGAAACTGTAAGTCCGGTTCCTCTTAAAATGTTGTACTTCAAAGTTGACACCTACCTGCATAATATGCTTTAATATATTATAGAATATAGCATATTACGCTATATTTGTCCACGGGGCGGAACCGCTTCGAGGCTTTAAATATATTTATATCAGAAAACAAGGAAAAAACAAGGGTAAAGAAGAATAACATAATGGCGCAAAGAGCAACATAAGTCCATGTGGTTTTGCGCCAATGCGAGGAAAGGAACGGTAATTGCAGTGGATAAGAAAAATGAAGCTACGAAATCAAAAAAGATAGCAAACACCGCCCCCAAGTTTGAAGCGAAAGAGAACCAGAGCATAGACGAATTCAACTATGACAGCCAGAACGTTGCCTCGGCGACGGAGCTGACAGGGTTGACTGCATTTATGCCCCTGGACGAAGACGAAGCCGATTCCCTGAACGAAATATATGATATACATCTTCAGCCCAGCGACATAACAGATTTTATGGAGCCGAAGGTTACAGAGAAAAAAGACGACAAGAACGATACTGAAGAAAAATAGACCTGCTTTTACAGGAGTTTTCCCGAGAATGCCAATGGCAAAAGCTCGCCCAGCTTATAAACGGTAAAGCTTTCTGCCGAATGGCCCAAAACGACATCAAAACTCTCTTGGCTGCAAAACTCCGACAGCACCTGTCTGCAAACGCCGCAAGGAGCGCAAGCTTCCTCCGGCGTTTTTTCTATTGGCGCTCCGGCGACGGCTATGGCCGCAAACTCCCTTTTTCCGCTGGAAACAGCAGCAAAAAGCGCCACCCTTTCTGCGCAGACAGTGGGCGAAAAGGCCGCGTTTTCAATGTTGCAGCCGGTTAAAATGCTGCCGTCCTTGCACAAAAGGGCCGCCCCCACAGCGAAGCCCGAATAGGGCGCATAGGAGTTTTCCCTCGCATTAAGAGCGGCCTTCATCAGTTTTCCATAGTCATTTTTCATTCTCAATAGCCTGCCGATTCAATATTTTTTGCAATGCTCACTATCCTGCTGGTGCCGAGGCGATCGCAGCCAAGGCGAATGAACTTTTCCGCGTCCTCCAAAGAGGCGATGCCCCCGGCGGCCTTAACCCCGACGCCCTCACCCACATTGGCCTTCATCAGCGCAACGTCCTCAAAGGTGGCGCCGCCCTTTGAAAAACCGGTGGAGGTCTTTATGAAATCCGCGCCGGATTCCGTCACCACTTCGCAAAGCTTTATCTTCTCAGCGTCCGTCAAAAGACAGGCTTCGATAATAACCTTCAGCAGCTTCCCGCGGCAGGCCTCCTTAACGGCCCTGATTTCTCCCAGAATATAGGCAAAATCACCCTCTTTAACCTTGCCCAGGTTTATCACCATGTCGATCTCGTCCGCTCCTTCGGCAACGGCGTCCCTGGCCTCGAAAACTTTTGAAGCCGCGGTTGAATAGCCGTTGGGAAAGCCGACGACGGTGCAGACCTTCACCCTGCCGGACAGATACTCCGCAGCCTTGCGCACAAAAGCCGGAGGTATGCAAACGCTCGCCGTCCTGAAGAGCAATGCATCATCACAAAGCTGCCTTATCTGCTCCCATGTGCAGTCCGCCGAAAGCAAAGTGTGGTCAACCTTGCTGAGTATATTTTCAAGAGATATTTCCTTCATAATCGTCCCTCATTTCATCGGTATCATAGTTAAATGATATTTCCAAAGCGCCGCCCTGTCAACCTAAGCTGTGAAAATTAAGGCGCAAAATTTAGGTTTTACATGTATTTTACTGTACCAATATGCGAAACAGTGGTAAAATTACTTATAGTAATATTGAGAATTTATAAGAATGATTGGAGTCCATGTTATGCTGATTGTAAACAACCTGACTAAGAAATATCACAAGACTATCGCCAATGATGATCTCACCTTCGATGTGCCGGAGGGTCAGGTCAGCATACTTCTTGGGCCAAACGGAGCGGGAAAGTCCACAGCCATAAAAGCGATAGCCGGCCTGCTGCGTTTTTCGGGCAAAATCACAATCAACGGCCATGACAATAAATCCATCGAGGCAAAAAGATATCTGGGCTATATCCCCGAATCGCCCTCGGTATATGAGCTTTTAACCGTGGAGGAGCATCTGCAGTTCATCGCCAAGGCATACTCCCTTAAAAGCGGCTGGGAGCAGTACGCCAACGAGCTATTAAGCCGCTTCGAGCTGGACGACAAGCGCACAAAGTTCGGCAAGGAGCTTTCAAAGGGGATGCACCAAAAGGTCAGCATTTGCTGCGCCCTTCTGCCCAGGCCAAAGCTTCTATTGGTGGATGAGCCCATGGTGGGCCTTGACCCGCGGGCCATAAAGGAGCTTAAGAATATATTTATTGAGGAGAGGGAAAGCGGCACGGCTCTTTTGATATCCACACATCTTCTAAGCAGCGTGGAGGATCTTTGGGATCAGGCCTTAATATTAGTGGACGGCAAGTTTGCCGCCCGCAGAACAAGGGCCGATGTGGATGCCTCCGGCGAATCTTTGGAGCATCTTTTCTTCAGCATCACCGAAGGAAAAGGAGGTGCGATGGATCAGTGAACGCATTGGTTTTCATATTGCGCAAAACTCTCATAAATTATGTAAAAGAGCTGTTCAGAAGAAAGACCTCAATACTGATGATCATCGTCTTTGCGGCCCTCGCAGTATCGATGCTGTCCTCGTCGTCGACCTTGGAGATGGACTCAATCAGAAACCTGGATGTATTTGGCGCTTTTTTAGTGGGAATTTATCTTCTTATATTTTCAATGACCATTTACCAAGGCCTGAAAAAGGGCACGGCATTATTTTCAATGGCTGATGTGAACTTGCTTTTCACCTCCCCTGTAAACCCCAGAAAAACCTTGATTTACGGCGTAGCCCGCCAAACCGCCATATTGATGCTGGCATCCGTGTTCCTTTTTTTCCAGTACTCAAACCTGAAGGTGAACTTCGGCGTGGGGGCTTCGGGCTTAACCGGGCTGATGATCAGCTATTTGCTGATGACCGTTTGCACCACATTCCTCAGCGTCAACATATACTCTCTTTGCGCGTCAAAGCCCCATCTGCGGGGGCGGATTGAGCTTGCAATACGGCTGACATTCGTGGCCCTCATCGTCGGCATCATCATATACGCAATGGTCAAGGGCAGCGATGTCTTAAACTCACTGCGCGGCTTCATGGGCTCAGACCTGTGGAACCATGTGCCTGTAATCGGCTGGGCCAGGGCGCTGACCATATACGCTTCCGAGGGCGACTGGCTTAAAGCTTCTTTCTACATACTTCTGCTTCTGCTCGGATGCGGAGCCTGCCTGCTCTGGCTGGCAAAGAGCAGCAGTGATTACTATGAGGATGTGCTTTCCGCCGCTGAAAATGCACAGCAGGCCAAGGCGGCCGCCGCCAGCGGCAAGTTTTACGCGAATTCCTCCGTTTCAAAGCGTGCAAAAAGAGAGCTTCCTCCCCTGGGCGGTAAAGGCGCCTTCGTTTTCTTCAGCCGCATAATGCGCGAGGAAAAGCGCAGAGGCTTCTGGCTGTTTTCACTCACCACCATCTCCGCCGTAGGCTCGCCTCTTTTCGGGCTGATGATGCAATCCATGGGCGAGAGTGCAAATATAATGCTCTGGGCTGTCCTGATGTTCGGCGCATATATGCTAATATTTCTGTCCCTTACCTCCAGCGTCAACAGGGAACTGACCCAGCACTATATTTTCATCGCGCCATCCTCCGCGTTTATGAAGCTGGTGGCCATCTCATTTCCTCAGGTGATAAAATATGCGGTTGATTCCGCAGTCTTTTTCGTCACCATATTGCTGGTGCTGAAAACAAACCTCCTGGAAACCGCTCTTGCCGCCATCACATACTTTTCAATAGGCCTTGTGTTCACCAGCGGCCAGCTTCTTGTGGAAAAACTCTTGCATAACATAAGGCTAAAAGCGCTTATCATCATGCTATACATACTGATGCTGATACTGCTGGTAGTCCCCGGCATCGTCGCCGGAATGTCGATAAGCTCCCTTGGCTTTGAGGCCCTGGGCTTCCTGGCGGCCATCGTCTGGAATGTGCTGGTGAGCTCGATAACAGTCCTGGCCTGCAGAAATCTACTGCATTCGATGGGCTAAAATCCTTTGTCTTTATTTATGAAAAACTTGTGAAAAAAGGAGAAGGTAAAGAAGATAAAATGGTTGTTTGTATATTCGGCGAAAGCTGCACAGGAAAAACCACATTGGCAAATGCCCTCAAAGAAAGGCTTGATGCCCGCGTTTTTTCCGGCAAGGATTATCTGCGCCTTGCCAAAAGCGAAGCCGAAGCTAAAGCTTGCTTTGCAGAAATGCTAAAAAGCGCCGACAGCAACTTAATCTACGTCGTCAGCGAAAAAGACCAGCTTGATCTTTTGCCGAAAAACTGCCTGCGGGTGCTGGCCCGAGCCGATATCGCCCTCATAAAGGAACGCTTTGCCCAAAGGATGTGGGGCTCAAAGAACGGGGAGAAAAATGGTGAGAAACTGCCCCCGCCCATTGAAAAGATGCTTGACGCCAAGCATGGCAGCTTCGACGGCGAAACCTACGACATCGTCTTTGAAAGCGGCAAAGACGACATCGACGCCCTCTGCGGTTTAATTATGGCTAAGAGGGGCTCTATTTGATGCGCTGCCCCGAACCCCGCAAGCTTTTGTAAAAGCCTGACCAAGGCTTTAAGAATCTTAATAAATATATAGGGGGCAAGGGGGCAAGTCCCCTTGCCTACGGACGACATCGACGCTCTCTGCGGTTTAATTATGGCTAAGGGGGCTCTATTTGATGCGCTACCCCAAACCCCGCAAGCTTTTGTAAAAGCCTGATCAAGGCTTTAAGAATCTTAATAAATATATAGGGGGCAATTCCCATTGCGGGCGCAGGGCAGAGCCTTGCATCGTTCGCCACTCGCCCGCATCCCCCGCCTACGGAAGCGGCAATATATCCTCCCACTCCACATCCCAATCCTTCGGGAAGCCGGGGTTTTTACCCTCGGAGCCATCCCAGCCGGCGCACATAAGCGCAACAGCGGTTAGCAGCCCTCCGTTTCCCGGAAGATATAGCGGCAAATCCTTCCTGTCGGACTGCTTGTTATGGCCGTTTTTAAGGTATACATTCTTTTCGGATGGAAAGAGCAAAGCGTCCACAGCCTCGTCGCCCAAGCCAAGGCGGGCGGCCGTCATCGCCAGAACAGGAAAATCCCAGCCCCAGACATGCTCCTCAATCTGCCATTTGCCGCCGGAGACGATCGCCCGGAATGTGTTTAGCATCGCATCTTTGTCGATAAGATCGCCAGGCATAACGCCAAAGGCGCAGGTCATCGACGGATGATCCCGGTTATAGGGGGGCTCAAATGTGTCTGGGCATTTTTCGTGGGCAATATACAGCCCGTCTTTAACCGTCGGCCGGGCAATTTTTTCTGCCTTTTCAGCCCAATCAGCGTTTTCTTCAAGGCCCAGCTTTTTACGCCATTCATTTGCCGCCTTAAGACCGAACAGCCAATACTCCAGCTCGAATGTCGGGTTTAAGACATCCGCCGGTTTATGATTTTCCTGGGCGGGAATGAGCCCCGGGCCCAACACATAGCGCTGTCCTTCCTCATCCCATCGGAGAAAATCCGCCATGAACTCCGCTGATTCCATCACGATATCCTCGTAGCGCCTGAGAACTTCCTCGCAGGGGTTCTCCCTGTAGATCGCCAGCGCATAATATATTGGATGGGGCTGTTGCCAGATCAGCACCGAACCGATGGCCGAAGGCGCATCATTTCCGGAAATATCCGTCATCTTTGGCCACCTTGCCCCCTTATAGCCCTGCGAAGCGGCCAGCTCTTTGGCCTTGGGCAAAATGGAATGGTAATACCACATGCTGCGCTCCAAAAGTGCGCCTTTTTTCCAGAAGGGAAAATGGACGCTGTGCCACCAGTGCATCTCCAGGTGGAACTTGCCGTACCAACTGTTTGCCGTCAGTCCGGTTTCTGCCGGCGGCAGGCTGCCTGCGCACTGGATCGCAGTCAGGTATTGGGAAAGTATTATGCGCCTTTGCAGCTCTTTGCCCTTCTTTCCGCCGTTTTTTATGCTGACAAAGCCGCCTTCTTCCCAGTAGTTCGCCCAAAACTCAGACGAGGCAAAGAAGCATTGCTTGGCCGAGGGCGTTTCCCGCAGGGGCATTGGTGAAAAAGCAAATACCGCCTCTAAAGTATCGCCTGACGCGCTTATGACGAATGAATTTTTGCCCATCCTTTCAAGGCTGCCGCTGTGGCTTACGCTGACGAAATAGCGGTCCCTGTCCATAAGACGAAGTATTTCCGCTCTGCCGCCGGAATTAAGCAGGAGTTTGCTGTCATAATCGTCCATCTTTTCAAAGTCAGCCGTGGCCAGCCTTATGTCCGGCGCCGGAAATCTCAGATTAATCCTAAGTCCCAGGCCTAAAAGCGGGCTTTTCACCCTCACCGCCAAGGCATCGGCCCGGGGATGCACGCAGGTTTTAACGCTCACTTCGCTGCCGTTCCACTTGAATGAGGAGCTTATCTCCCCCTTATACATACAAAGCTTTTGATTTATTTCGCTTATTTTATCCGCTTCGCCGGCAATATCATATTTTTGATCGCCCTCCCCTTTCCCTGGAAAAAGGAAGCCGATATTCGCCAGGCTGAACTTGTGCGGGTTTTCCCTCAGCCAGTTGAAGCCCTCCGGCGTATCGCCGGGATTTATCAGGTACGGCACATCCCTTTCGCCGTTGAAAACCATCTTAGGAACAAGGTTTTTAGGGCTGAAATCGTAGTCCTTCTGTGAAAAAGGCGCGGTATGCCAGCCCCATTGAGCCATCGTGCAAACAGGCATACTGTCTTCATAGAGCTTGCCAAATGTCTGAAGGCCCGTTGCGTCGCATGTGAAGGCGAATTCTCCATTGCCTACGCTCAGAGGCGAGTAGATGTCAAACTTATGGTTTTTAACCGCATGGTTTCTAACAATTTCTTTCCTGTTTATCATATCCGTCTCCTATACATATAAAAATTATGTTTCTAATATTATAGCATATTATATGATCGATATCATTATAAAAAAGTTGATAATCCCAGGGTGAAATGCTTGCCAAACAGCTTCTTGCATGGTATACTGTCATGGTTGACTTCTAAGTAGGAGGTGAAATCTTGCCAAACATCAAGTCTGCCATAAAGCGCACTGAAACTACGAAAAAAAAGAATCTGCGCAACCGCATGATTAAGTCCAATTTGAATACCACGGTCAAAAAGCTTGAAAAAGCTGTCGCCCAGGGCGATTCCGCTCAAGTGGAAGCGCTGTACCGCGAAGCCGTTTCCGCATATGACAGAGCTGGGTCAAAGGGAGTATTGCACAGAAACGCTGTGAACCGCAAAAAGGCTCAGATGGCGAAGATTATTTCAGCCGCAAATTAATCGGCGTTAAGGCTGAGCGAAGGATAATCAAATATAAGCAAGCAAAAAAGCATCCCTTGGCGAAAGCGGATGCTCTTTTTTATTCTTCATTTTACCGATGCCCAAACTGTTTTCTATACAGCTTTGGCGGCGGGAAGGCTTTCCTCCCGGGCTTCCCCGCCGGAATCCTCCTGAATGTCCATCTTCATTTCGATGGCCTTCTTGGGGCATTTGCCGGCGCAAAGGCCGCAGCCCGTGCATTTGTCCAGGTCCACAGTGTGCTTTTCTTTAAGCTCGCCTGAAATTGCGTCAAACTTGCAATGGCGCTTGCAAATTGTGCAGCCTATGCAGAGTTCCTCGTCGATGAAGGCTTTTTCCTGACGGTCAAAGTCCGCCTGCATGGCGCCTGTGGGGCAGCTTCTGGCGCACTCCAGGCAGCCCACACACTTTCCCCTGTCGATAGTTGGAAGGTTATCCTTCATAATTATCGCGTCAAACTTGCAGCTCCTGGCGCATTTTCCGCAGCCTATGCAGCCGGCAGTGCAGTTTACCAGAACTATTTTCCCCTTTTCAAGGGCACGGCACTTCACCTGAACCTTGTAGTGGGGCTCAATCCTGATCACATTCTTCGGGCATTCCTTCACGCATCTGCCGCAGCCGGTGCACTTGTCCTCGTCTACGACCACAAGCCTGTCATCAGTCATCGAAAGCGCCCCAAATGGGCAAGCATCCACGCAATCGCCATAGCCCACGCAGGCATAGCGGCAGGCCTTGTCGCCTTCGCTGGTCATCGCCGCCACCCGGCATGACTTTTCATCGCTATAGTCAAACCTGATCTGAACATTTTCGCAAGAACCCCGGCAAACTATGTTGGCGACCTTTCTGCCCATCTCCCCGCCATGTTCAATCCCCAGAACCTCGGCGATGGCGTTCACCGTCTTCTGCCCGCCTGGAGTGCAAAGATCCACCGCCGCATCGCCGCCCGCCACTGCCGCCGCATATGAATCACAGCCCGGGTAGCCGCAGCCGCCGCAGTTAGCACCGGGCAGACATTCCCGCAGCGCTTCGACCTTCTCATCCTTTTGAACGGCCAGCTTCTTTGCTGCAAGGGCAAGGCCGGTGCCGAAAATCAAACCAAAACCACCCAACAGCAGGAACGGGTATAATAAACTTGTCATTTTCTTCTATTTTCTCCTCTCTCCCCGTCACACAAGGCCCTGGAACCCCAAAAAGGCCATCGATATCAGCCCCGCAGTTATAAGGGCGCCGGGAAAACCATCCATCCATTTTGGCATTTCCGACAGCGCCAGCTTTTCCCGCACCCCTGCGAACAGAATTATCGCCAGGGCAAAGCCTATGGCCGAGCTAACGCCGTTGACAACCGCCTCAATCAGATTGTACTGCTGCTGTATGTTCAGTATCGCCACGCCCAGCACCGCGCAGTTAGTCGTTATAAGGGGCAGATACACCCCCAGTGCATTATACAGCGAGGGGCTGACCTTCATGACTATCATTTCCACAAGCTGAACAAGTGTGGCGATGACCAGCACGAATGCCACCGACTGCAAATAGCCCAGGCCCAGAGGGTCCAGAATATAGGTCTGCATCAGATATGTGAACGCCGATGCAATGGCCATTACGAATGTTACCGCTGCGCCCATGCCCACGGCAGTGCTCAGCTTTCTTGAAACACCCAAAAAGGAGCATATCCCCAGAAACTTCACCAGTATAAAGTTGTTAACCAAAATGCCGCTCAGGAGGATAGTGAAAAGCTTCATGCCCTCTTACCTCCCCTTGATTCAAACTTTTTCTGAAGATGATTCAAAAATCCCATCAATATTCCCAAGGTAATGAAGCCTCCCGGCGCCATGACGAACATTATCGCCGGTTCAAAGGCAGGGCCGAAAAGCGCAACCCCGAAAACGGAGCCGGAGCCGATAATCTCCCTTACCGCCGCCAGCAAGGTCAGCGCAAGGGTATAACCCAGCCCCATGCCAATGGCGTCCACCGCCGAGGGGAGAACCGGGTTTTTAAAGGCAAAGGATTCCGCCCTTGCAAAGAGCACGCAGTTGACCACTATCAGGGGGATAAAAATTCCCAATGCCTCGTACAGCGCCGGCGTGTATGCCTGCATAACCAGATCAACTAAGGTGGCGAATGTGGCGATTATTATGACGAACACAGGTATGCGTATTCTCTCCGGTATCTGATTTCTTAAAAGCGATATTATGATGTTTGAGCAGAGCATAACAAATGTGGTGGCAAGGCCCATGCCGATGCCGTTTATCGCTTGGGTGGTAACAGCAAGGGTGGGGCACATGCCCAAAGCCATACGGAAGGTGGGGTTTTCATCTATGATACCATTCATAAACAGTTTTTTTAGGCTCATCTGCTATCCCCTCCTTCTTTGTAGTTCGCATCAAAAGTATCAAGGGCCAGTTTCACCGCGTTTTTAACCGCAGAGGAAGTGACCGTCGCCCCGCTTATGGCGCTGATTTCGTCCACATCGCCGCTGCCCTTGCCATCAAAGAGACTGTAAAAGTCTTCGTCCGCCGCCTTTGTGCCAAGGCCCGGCGTCTCGCTGGAGGCATCCACCCTGGTGCCGGAGACAGTGCCATCGTTCAATATGCCCACTGTCACGCCCACGCCCGATGTGCTGTAACCCTTGGCGAGTATCTCAAACACATAACCCGCGCTGTTTTTGTGCACTGCGCTTATGCCGTCGAAGCTTTCTAAAACCTCTTGAAACTCTCCGCCGTCGGGCATCACGGCTATCCTTGCCGCATTTGCCCTCAATTCCTTCTGCTGGGCGATGGGCTCCAAGGTCGCATTATAGGTCAGGCTCAACAGGAAAGCGGAAACCAGCCCCACCACCATCAGCCTTATGCCCAAGTTTAAGATATCCTTCATTTTGCCTTCGCCACCTCCCCATATTTCCTTGGCCGCACATAGCGGTCGATGAGGGGCGTCACCGTATTCATCAGCAGCAGCGCGAATGTGACGCCGTCAGGGTAGGAGCCGAAGCGCCGTATGACGAATGTGATTATCCCGCAGCCCAGTGCGAATATCGTCTGGCCTCTCGGGGTTATGGGCGATGTGGTGTAGTCCGTCGCCATAAATATGGCGCCCAGAAACAGTCCGCCCGCAGCGATTGAATAAAACCCGTCCATAAACGAAGGCCCGTTCACCGCAAATGCGCTTGATAGTAAAAAAACTGTTAAAATGTATATCAGCGGAATTCTGGGGCTGATGGTCCCCCGAAGGATCATATATGCCGCGCCTAAAATCAGCGCCGCCTTTGATACCTCTCCTATTGTGCCGGGGATGTTTCCTATCAGCATCTGGATTATATCAGGCAAAGCGCCATCGGCCTTTCCGTAGATCACCATCAAAGGCGTGGCTGAGGACACTGCGTCCACTGCCCCGGGAGCTGTAAAAAGCGTCATCCTGCTGGGCCATGATGCCAGCAGAAAAGCCCTTGCGGCCATCGCCGGGTTGATGAAGTTTTGCCCGAGACCCCCAAAAAACTGTTTAACCACAATTATCGCAAACGCGCTTCCCAAAACCGCCAGCCACCACGGAGCAGTCGCCGGAAGGTTCATTCCCACCAAAAGACCCGTCACCGCCGCGGAAAGATCTCTCACTGGCGATGGGCGCTTTGTGGCCCTGCACCAGATATCCTCCGCCAGCACCGCCGACAGCGTCGAGACCGCCAGCAAAACCGCCGCATTCACCCCCATAAACCATATGCCCACCGCGCAGGAGGGCGCAAGGGCGATCAGTACGTCCAGCATTATCCTTGATGTGGAATCATGGCTGCGCACATGAGGCGAAAGCGACACCCTCACCTGATTCATTTCAGTTCTCCTCCTAACTGCGCTTGCGGGCCGACATGACAGCGCGCTTCGCTCTTCTGATATTTGATGTGATGTTCAGCTTCGCCGGGCAAATATATGTGCATGAGCCGCACTCCACGCAGTCCAGAGCGTTGTATCTGTCGGCTTCCTCCCAGTTTTGCATTACGGAAAGCCGGTTCAAAACAGCCGGCATCAGGAACATCGGGCAGGCCTTCACGCAGCGCCCGCAGCGCAGGCATTTCGTCTGCGGGGCGATTCCCGCGTGCTTGTCCGTCATCGCCAGCAGCGATGATGTACTCTTGATAATGGGCACGCTGTAATCGTATATGGATATGCCCATCATTGGCCCGCCGCTTATAACTTTCGTCACATCAGGCTTAAAGCCGCCGCAGTGGTCGATTACCTGCTGAACAGGCGTCCCAGTTCGCACAAGAAAAACGCCCGGCCGGTTCAAATCGCCGGTGGCGCTTATCACCGTGTCCACGATGGGCCGTCCGTGATGCACTGCATCATATATCGCTATGGCTGTGCCGACGTTTACCACCAGGCATCCCGCCGACGCAGGCAGCTTTCCAGAGGGTACCTGTCTTTTTGTGATAGATGTAATCAGATGTTTTTCTGAACCCTGGGGATATTTGACCTCCAGAGCCTTTACAGAAATATTCTTTTCTGCCTTTAAAAGGCCATCCAGCAGGCTGATGGCATCCTTTTTGTTGTTTTCCACGGCGATTACCGCCCTGGGTCCCCCGCCTATCGCCCTGATTATCAGCTTAATGCCCCCGATCAGCTTTTCAGGCTGCTCCAGCATGAGCCGATGGTCGCTGGTCAGGTAAGGCTCGCATTCCGCGCCATTTATAATGATGGTATCTATGGCGTTGTCCGGCGGCGGAGTAATCTTTATATGCGTCGGAAAGGAGGCTCCGCCAAGGCCCACCACCCCGCATTTTTTTACTATCGCTCTTATGTCCTGTGCGCTCAGGGCAGCGATCTCGCCCGGCGTTCTTTCCTGTATATCTTCCACCCATTCATCCTTGCCGTCATTTTTCACCAAGACGGACAGAACAGGCGAACCGGATATGGTAAGTTTTTGCTCCAATGCCACCACTTCACCCGAAACAGAGGCATGTATGGGCGCGGAAACAAATCCCTTCATGGAGCCAATCTCCTGGCCGATTAAAACCCTGTCACCCTTGTTCACGTTGGGCACACAGGGCGCACCAATATGCTGGGCCATCGGGTAAACGGCGATATCCGGCGCCGGCATCTGCGCAATGGGCATGTCCTTGGTCAGATCCTTTCCGCCATGTATCTCATGAAGGGGGAAAACCCCGCCCCTAAAAGACCCTAGTTTTATTTCGCTCACTCCTTGCAGCTTCCTCTCGGCCTATTCTACAATAATTGCAGGATAAATGCAAATCCGGCTACA
This sequence comes from Christensenellales bacterium, assembly GCA_050942895.1. Lineage (GTDB taxonomy): Bacteria > Bacillota > Clostridia > Christensenellales > UBA1750 > JBNRMR01. The sequence goes on along the minus strand of JBMNOE010000003.1, from coordinate 62,777 downwards.
AAATATTCAAAACGATTATGTAATTAAATCTTTTTTTCAAAACTTTAAGATATCCTATATTATGAGCCTATATTTTGATAAATGCATAGCAATGCTCGTTATTTTCGTCCCATTAAGGCCGTTTTGGGCTGGTTTAGGCGCATATGCCCATATATCGCTAATATTTTTTCGGATTAAATAATATTCTCAATCCGCATTTACAAGTTTGACAATTAAATAACAAATGAAATTTACACATCCCTTCATATTTATGCAGCAATGAAGCCCGCCTTGCAAAAAAACATTTCACAAAGCGGGCTCTTAACTAAGCTATTATACCAACGAATTCTTTTAGTTGGTCGGATTATATGGACAATATGGTCTATCGGCGTAAATGCAGCCCGCGCATAAGCTTGAGCAGCGATACACCCCGCCGACCAGTTTCAGGCATCCCCCCGGGCAGATGGAACGGTAGCGCCCCACTCCCCATCTGGAGATTATGCCTGCAGCTGAGTTGCCGGAGCTGGCGGCCGTAGAAGCCGAGCACCTGGCAGCGCAGTTATTGTTGCAGCCGGAGCAAGCCATGAGAATCCCCCTCGATATACAGACTGATATATCATAAGATATACCGCTATATATATTATGCGGGAAATCATCCGTTTGTTAAGAATCCTTACGGATAATTAAAAATTGTTTGTGTTCGCTTACTTAAGCAAAAGTGCCACGGGGCAATGGTCGCTTCCGAACACTTCCGGATGGATCAGGCTTTCTTCCACCCTGTCTTTAAGTCTTTTTGATATCACAAAATAGTCTATGCGCCAGCCTGAATTGTTGGCGCGGGCGTTTGACATATATGACCACCAGCTATAGGCTCCGGTGATGTCGGGGTACAGCATCCTGAAGCTGTCGGTGAAGCCCGCCGCCAGAAGGTTTGTGAATTCCCGGCGCTCCTCCGGCGTGAAGCCGGCATTTTTTTCGTTGGCCTTGGGGTGTTTTAGGTCAATCTCCTTGTGGGCCACGTTCAAATCGCCGCAGAGTATAACCGGCTTTTTTTCGTCCAGCTCCTTAAGATATTCACGGAAATCCGCCTCCCAGCGCACTCTGTATTCAAGCCTTTCAAGGCCCCTTTGTGAGTTGGGAGTGTAGCAGTTGACCAGGTAAAAATCATCAAACTCAAGGGTTATCACCCTACCCTCATTGTCATGCTCGTCGATTCCAATGCCATAACTTTCGCTAATAGGCTTCTCTTTTGTGAAAACCGCCGTGCCTGAATAGCCCTTTCTTACGGCGCTGTTCCAGTACTGATGGTAGCCCTCCGGCTCAAACTCCGCCTGTCCCTTTTGCATTTTAGTTTCCTGAAGGCAAAATATATCGGCGTTGCTGTCGTTAAAGAAATCCGTAAAGCCCTTTTTTAAACAGGCCCGAAATCCATTTACATTCCATGAGATAAGCTTCATCGATGCTCCCCTTTTCATTATATCTATATTGTTAAGTATTATATCATTAGCTGTTGATAAGCACAACGAATCTGTGATATTCTATGTTTGCAGGGCCTTGGCCTTATATCGTCACAACATGCCATAAAAAAAAGGAGAATGAAATGAGCATCATCAAGGATCCCTCCCTTAAGGCACAGGGGCTTAAGAAGATTGAATGGGTGAAAAGCTATATGCCCGTTTTGAACATATTGGAAAAAAGGCTGTCAAGCGAAAGGCCCTTTGAGGGGCTGAAGATCACCATGTCAATCCATCTGGAGGCAAAGACGGCATACCTGGCGCTGGTGCTGAAGGCCGCAGGGGCCGAGGTTTTCGCAACGGGCTGCAACCCCCTTTCCACCCGGGACGACATCGCCTCCGCCCTTCACAGCCTTGGCGTAAATGTCTTTGCCATCCACGGCGTTGATGATGAGGAGTACGAAAGCCACCTTACGGCAGCTCTTTCCTGCTGCCCTCATATCATCATCGACGACGGCGGGGATCTTCTGCGCATACTTCACGAAAGCCACCCACAATACGCGAAAAATGTAATCGGTGGCTGCGAGGAGACCACCACCGGCATCCACAGGATTAAAGCCCGGGTGCGCGAAGGCAGGCTCAGCTTCCCGATGATCGCCGTTAACGACGCTAACTGCAAGTATCTTTTCGATAACCGCTACGGCACAGGCCAGTCGGTATGGGACGGTATGCTCAGCGCCACAAACTGCATGGTGGCGGGAAAAACCCTGGTGGTTGCAGGCTACGGCTGGTGCGGCCGCGGCATCGCCATGAGGGCAAGCGGGCTTGGCGCAAATGTGATAATCACCGAGATCAACCCCTTCCGCGCGCTGGAGGCCGCCATGGACGGCTACCGTGTCATGAAGATGGACGACGCCGCTCCCCTGGGGGATTTTTTCATCACCGCCACAGGAGTGAATGACGTTATCGTCAAGCGCCACTTTGAAGCCATGAAGGACGGCGTGATATTGGCCAACGCCGGCCACTTCGATGTCGAGATAAACAAGGACGATCTTATGCGCCTTGCAGAGGGCAGAGAGCAGCGCAAGGATTTCATCGAAGGTTTTTACTTGGCTGACGGCCGGGTCATCAACCTGATGAGCGAAGGCCGGCTGGTGAACATCACCGCAGGCAACGGCCACCCCGCCGATATAATGGACATGAGCTTCGCATTGCAGCTCTTGTGCGCGCAGTACGTTGCAAAAAAAGCGAAAAGCGGAGAAGCTCTTGCAAAGACGCTGCATGATGTGCCGGATGAAATCGACCGCGAGGTGGCGATGCTGAAGATTGCCGCAATGAATCTGGGGCTGGATGAGCTGACAAAAGAGCAGCTTGAATACTTTTACGCGGTGTAATTTTATGCAGGAAAATTTTAAAAAAGCAGCAAATAAAAAAACGGCGATAATAACCGGCGCTTCCCGGGGCATAGGCAGGTCCATTGCTTTTGCCCTCTCAAGTGAAGGATATAATGTCATCATCAACTACAACAAAAGCGAGGAAAACGCGCTTTCTCTGCTGGATGATATCAGAAGAAGCGGCGGCGGCGCCATGGTTTACAGGGCGGATGTGGCTGATGAGGGGCAGGTTTTCGCCATGGTTAAGGCGGCTGAAGATGCCTTTGGCCATATCGACCTTCTGGTGAACAACGCGGGAATCGCTCACTTCGGGCTTTTAACCGACATGACTGCGCAGGAATGGCGGCGCTTGATGGCGGTGAACCTGGACGGCGCTTTTCATTGCTGCAAGGCGGTTTTGCCGGGGATGGTCTCCCGCAAGGAAGGCTCCATAGTGAATATTTCATCCATCTGGGGTCAGGAAGGCGCCTCCTGCGAGGCCGCTTATTCGGCAGCGAAAGCGGGGCTTATCGGCCTGACGAAGGCGCTGGCGAAGGAGGTTGGCCCCTGCGGTATTAGGGTGAACTGCGTTGCGCCGGGGCTGATACTCACCGAAATGAACGCCGGCCTTTCCTGCAGCGCCATCGAAGCCATCCGCCTGGAAACGCCTTTGGAAACTCTGGGCGCACCCAGTGATGTGGCGGATGCCGTCCTGTATCTTGCAAGCGAAAAAGCTCGGTTTATCACCGGGCAGGTTATTTCTGTGAACGGAGGATTGTTTATTTAATGAGCGAACTTTTTGTGTGGTATGTCCTTGGCATCAACGCCCTGAACTTCCTGCTCTTTGGGCTGGACAAGCTTTTCGCCGTAAAGCGAATGTTTCGAATTCCTGAAAATGTGTTGATCGGCATTTCTGTCGCCGGCGGTGCTTTGGGCGGCCTTTTCGCCATGTCTTTATTCAGGCACAAGACTAAGCATAAGGCGTTCATAATCAGCGTTCTTTCAGCGCTATTGTGCCAGTTGCTGATATTTGGCATTTATATCCTTCGCTACAACAATATCCTTTAGTCAAACGGAAGGCGGGTGGGAAAATTGGCGGAAATTATAAAGACCTATTGCGAAACAATCCCTGCGTTGCGGTTTATTGGGAGAAGGTACACCAACGCCGACCGGCAAAACGGCAGCTTCAGCCACATATGGGGCCAGTGGTTTGAAGCAGGCTGGTTTGAAAAGCTGGAAAAACTGAACGAAGCCGAAGGCAATGAAAACGATTACATCGGCTTCATGCGCTATAAGCAAGGCGAGCCTAACAGCTTTGAATACTGGATCGGCCTTTTTGCTGCGCCGGGAACACAGGCCCCCGAGGGCTTTGATTTTATCGACCTGGCCAAGGGCAGCCTGGGCGTGTGCTGGATAAAGGGCAAGGATGACGCCGCCTTATACTCCATGCACGATGAATGCGTCAAAAGTTTCAGGGAAAATGGCCTTTGCGCACTGGGCGGCTGCGGCGAATGGACTTGCTTCTTTGAAAGATACAACTGCCCCCGCTTTACTGAGCCGGATGAAAACGGGGATGTGATACTGGACTATTGCGCCTATCTATGCGAGGGAGCGGAAGAATGATTTCATATCAGCAGGTTGACCAAAGATGTTTCCCCCAGTATGACATGATTCCAATGCGCGTCAATGTGTCCAGCGAATATCGAATAGAGAAGATAGATGGCGGCTTGGGGGGCTTTCGCCTCATCGAAACGCCGGTAAAGCCCTACATCAAGGACTTTTGCTCTTGTGCCGACGAGGATGAAAGCATAGCCTGCTGGCGGCGCTGGGATCTTTCAAACTGGGCTTTCTTCATGGCCTTTGAAGGCGCAAGGCCCATCGCAGGCGCTGCGGTCGCATCGCGCACCGAGGGCGTTAACATGCTGTCCGGCAGGGACGACCTTGCGGTGCTGTGGGACATCCGGGTGGAAGAAGCCTATAAGCAAATGGGCATCGGCCAGGCTTTGTTCGATATGGCGGTGAACTGGTGCCGCAGCCAAGGGCTTAGGCAGATGAAAATCGAATGCCAGAACAACAACGTGCCCGCCTGTAAGTTCTACCGCAAGCAGGGCGCCGTCCTTATGGCGGTTGACGAATGCGCCTACTTCGGTAACCCGAAATACAGGCACGAAGCCCAGCTCATCTGGTATCTGGATGTCAATTAAGCAAGTTCAAACAGCAATATAAAAGCGTAAAAAAGAAAAAAGAAAAAACCGCCGCAGTAAAATCGCGGCGGTCAGTGTTTGTTTTAAAGAAGGAAAACTCACTAATAATGAAAAGCGAATCGCTTGAAAATGCGTGGTTTACAGCTCAGGTTCGTAGCTAAACACTACCTCAAGCTCAACGGGCTCCTTGTTGCGCACGACGGTAAGCTTGATCGTGTCCCCCACCCGTGACTGGTAAAGGGCGTTTCTAAGGTCTGCAAAGGTTTCTATCCTCTGGCCGTCGTAGTGGGTGATTATGTCGCCCGCCTGTATGCCGGCCTTCTTCGCCGGTGAGCCGTCCGACACCTGCGCGATCAGCACGCCCGCATCGGTGCCGTATTCCTGGCTGTCCGCAGCGGTGAAGTTAGACGCGCTTATGCCTAATGTCGGGTAGGAAATGGAGCCGGACTCCATCAGTTCCCCTGCGATGGACATGACCGTGTTTATCGGTATCGCAAATGACAGCCCCTCGATGTTGGCCGAGCCGTAATAGCTGGAAGATATCTTCATCGACGTGATTCCGATCAGCTCGCCGCGGGAGTTGAACAGCCCGCCGCCGGAGTTGCCGGAGTTGATGGCCGCATCCGTCTGAATGAAATTGACCTTGCGGCCGTCGCTCAGCGAAACTTCCCTGTTGTTTGCGCTGATAACGCCCATGGTGACGGTGCCGAAAAGCTCGGTGCCCAGCGGGTTGCCTATGGCGACGCTCATCTCGCCCACCTTGATCTCGTCCGAATTGCCTATGACCGCCGGGTGCAGCCCTGAAACCTGGCCGTCGATCTTCAAAAGCGCCACATCTGTGTATTCGTCAGAGCCGATGACAGTGGCGTCAAGCTCCTGGCCGTCGCTAAGTGTCACCTGAACCATGGCCGCGCCTTCGACCACATGATGATTGGTCAGAACATAGCCGTCCTCGCTGATAATTACGCCTGAACCATAGCCGCTTATCTGAAAGACCGGCTCGCTGTCGTCATCGCTTTCAGGCACTGTAAAGCCGGGGATATTGAAGCTACCGAAAGGAAAGCCGAAATAACTACCGTCGCTGCTGGTGGACTGGCGCTGGTACACAGTGACCCCGACCACGCTGGGCGATGCCGCGTCCGCGATGGCCACCACGGGCTCGTTTGAAACATTGGCCGGAGCCGCCGCCTCCACAAGGCTAAGCCCGCCCTGCGCCTCGGCCGAAGCAGTGATGCTCTCAATTAACTGGCTCATCTCGCCGATTTTCGCCTGCGCATCGTCAATAACCTGCTGGGCCTGGGCTTGAATCCTTTCCACCTCCTGATTGTTCTTATATGTTAGAATGCCTCCTGCAACTATTGAGCCAAGCAGGAAAAACACCAGCGCCAAAGCGATGTATTTCAGGCTTGAGCGCTTCCTCGGTTCGGTTTCGTAGTAAAATCCGCCGCCTGAATTATAATTCATATATATGCCTCCTTTTTTATTCTTTTTCATTTTTCATGTTCTCTAACCCCGCTCTTTAGCGTGGGCGATATTTCTTATCGCATCTATATTATAGCTCAATTTTAAGGAAAAATTATGACGCCTTTATGAACCTTTATGAATTATGAGAAAAGTTGCATAGACTTCTCGGATTTAATTTGTATCGGTGCCAAAGGCCGTCATTTCTATTGAATTATTTTACAGTTTAAGTTATAATACCAGCATATGATTGATAATATCGTCAAATTTGCGAGGTGGTAAATATGGTTGAGTTCAAAAGATTCTCTTATTCCGCTCTTGATGAGCTTCGCGAAGACATTTCCTCAATGGGCCTTAATCTGCCGGCAACAGACGATGTTTCCGTGCTGCTTAAGCCCATTTCCATTTATGGCAAGGAAGTGCCGAACAGGTTGGTGGTTCAGCCAATGGAGGGCTGCGACGGCGAGGAGGACGGCTCACCTTCCGATCTTGTTCTGCGCCGCTATGAGCGCTTTGCAAGGGGCGGCTGCGGCCTGATCTGGGTGGAAGCCTGCGCTGTCAGCCGTGAATCCAGGGCCAATCCCCGCCAGCTCTGGCTGCACGAGGGCAATGTCGACGCCTACAAAGCCCTTGTTAATAAGATTTACGCCGATGCTAAGGACGCCAACGGCGAGGGTTTCAGGCCCTTTCTGGTCCTTCAGCTCACCCATTCGGGCAGATATTCAAAGCCCGGCGACGGCCCCGCCATATATGCCGCTGAGAACCCCTACCTTGACCCCTTCCTTCCAAAGGCATTTGAGCCTCACAAGATAACCGATGAGGAGTTGGAAGCCCTGGAGGATCAGTTTGTGCATGTGGCAAAGCTTGCCAAAGAAGCCGGCTTCGACGCGGTTGATGTCAAGGCCTGCCACCGCTATCTTAACAACGAGCTGCTCTCCGCAAGGACGAGAGACGGCAAATACGGCGGCGATTTCGAAGGGAGAACCCGCTTTTTGCTGAACGTAGTCGACAAGATCAAGGCGAGTGTCGACATCGGCATCACCACCCGCATAAACGCATACGACGAAATGCCCTTGCCCTATGGCTGGTGCGCCGACGAGGAGGATTTCCACAGCTATGATCTTGCGGAGATGAAGCGCCTGGCGAAAATACTTTACGACAAGGGTGTGCGGCTGATGAACCTGACCGGCGGCAACCCCTACTATAACCCACATGTGAACCGCCCCTATGATCAGGGCTATTATACCCCGCCCGTCCACCAGTTGGATGCTTTGTGCAAGCTTTTGGGCGCCGCAAAGGAAGTGCGCGCAGAACTGCCCGAGGATATGGTCATAATCTCCACCGGCTATTCCTGGCTGAGGGAATACGGCGCTAATGTCGCTGCGGGCTGCATCGGCGGCGGCTGGTTTGAGATGTCGGGCTTTGGCAGGCAGTCCTTCGCCTACCCCGAGTTCGCCAACGATATCAAAAACAACGGCTCGATGGAAAGACGCAAGTGCTGCATCGCCTGCGGAAAATGCTCAGAGATAATGCGCAACGGCTCCACGGCCGGCTGCGTGATAAAGGACGCGAAGCTCTACGCGCCAATATACAGAAAATCCATGGAGGGCAAGCCTCCCTTTGACGGCAGCAGAATCGCCGAGCATGTTTAGGAAAAGAGGTCTTTAGCAAAATGAAGTTTGCAATAATCGGCGGAGGAGGCGGTCACTTCGGCCATGTCCTTGACGCTGCCAGGGAAGACCCCTCCCTTGAGCTGTGCGGAATTGCGCCGGGCGAGAGCGAGAGCATCGAAAGGCTGGCCGGGAGCGTACGCTCAGCGGGCTTTAGCGTCCCCTCATATTCCTCCTGGCAGGAGCTTGTTGACAAAGAAAAACCGGATATCGCCGTGCTGTGCCCGGAGTATTATCTGCTGGCCCCTCTTGCCTGCCGTATGCTTGAAATGGGCGTGCATGTCTACTCTGAAAAGCCCTGCGCCACAACGGAGGAGTGGCTGGAGAAGCTGATCGCAGCCGAAGAAAATAGCGCTGCCAGATATCTTGCCATGTTCACCTATTATTACCAGCCCCGCTTCAAAAAGGCTTTTGACATCGTCTCAAGCGGGGCCATAGGCGAGGTTAGACTCATCAACTCCCAAAAATCCTACAAGTTTGGCAATTCCCGCCCGGATTTCTACCGCCACAAGGAAAAATACGGCGGTACCATGCTGTGGGTGGGCATTCACGCCATAAACTGGATCCACTGGTTCACCGGCCTTAAGTTTGAATCTGCCCATGCCTTTGGCTCCACCGGGGCAAACCGGGGCTTTGGCCAGATGGATATGACCGATGTGATGAGCTTCCGGCTGGAAAATGGCGTTTTGGCCTCAGCAACGGTGGACTATCTGAACCATCCAAATTACTGCGCCCATGGGGATGATCGGCTAAGGGTGGTGGGCACCGAAGGCACACTGGACGTGATCGGAAACAAAATACTTCTTTACAATGACGATCACTGCGGCGAAATTAAATATGCCGAAAAGGATGAAAACATGTTCGCGCAGTATCTGCGTTTTTTAGGCGGCGAAGAAATCCGCTTCAATACCCAGGATTGTTTTGATATCACAAGAGCCGCGCTCTACGCGGAAAAATCAGCAGAGGAGGCCAGAGAAATTCTCTGGCGGGAGGAAAGTTAAATGTCAAAGATAAAGCTTATGCAGATTGGTGGCGGCGGCTATGGCGCCAGCTATGTCAGGTCCATTTTGGCAGAATTGCCAAATGACAGCTATGAATATGTCGGCATCGTGGACCCGATGATAGAAAACTCCACAGCCTACGAGCAGATAAAAGAGAAAAACATCCCTTTATATTCAAGCATTGAGGACTTTTACAGCGAAAACACCGCCGATCTGGTGCTGGTGGCCACGCCCATCGCCTACCATGCTCCCTACACTATCTACGCCTTGGAGCATGGCAGCCATGTGCTCTGCGAAAAGCCCATCGCCGCCACATTGCAGGAGGCAACCTTGATGAAGGAGGCCGAAAAGCGCAGCGGTAAGAAGGTTATGATAGGCTTCCAGTGGTCCTTCGCTCCGGCGATGCTGGCCGCAAAGAGGGATTTTCTGGATGGCCTTTTCGGCAAGCCCGTAAGGTTCAGGATGCATGTCCTCTGGCACAGGGGCTGGAAATATTTCTCCCGCAACAACTGGGCCGGGAAGCTCAAGGACGGCCGCGGCAACTGGGTTTTAGACTCCGTTGCTCACAACGCCACCGCCCACTACCTGCACAATGAGTTCTTCATGCAGGGGGATTCCATCAAAGCCAGCGCAATGCCGGTGAAGATACAGGCCGAGCTTTACAGGGCCAATGACATCGAAAACTTTGACACATGCCTACTTCGAGCCGTCACGGAAAATGGCTGCGAAACGCTATATTACACAACTCACGCCATCAGCGACGTGACAGCCCCCACTTTCGCCTACGAATATGAAAAAGCCAAGCTGGTTTACAACTGCGAGGGCGCGGAAAAGCCCAGCACTCTCTATGCCATTTTTGCAGATGGCAGCGTCAAGGAATACGGCAATCTTGATTATGCGCCGATCGACAAGCTGCACGATGCAATAAAGACGGTTTCCAACGGCGATGGCGTAACCTGCGACCTTTATTCCGCCACGCCCCATCTGAAAACCATAAATTTCCTGGCTGACTATGTCCCCATTTTTGACTTCCCCGCAGAAGCAGTTTTTGCCGACGGCGAAAAAGAAGCCACATATGTGCCCGGCATCAAGGAAATATTGCTGGATTGCTTTGAAAAAGGTATCCTTCCCAGCGAAGCGGGGGCTGCTTGGGCGCAAAAACCTCAGACTCTGGACATGGGCGATTATCACGAGTTTCTCGGCAGGCAATATAAGTAAGTTTTTACTATAGCTAACAGTTTTTTCGGTAAGCTATTAAAAAAGTTTTTGCATTTATCAAAACATGTTGCGAGGTGAATCATGGACAAAAAAACGCCCCTTTACGATACCCATATTTCGTTGAAAGGAAAGATAGTACCTTTTGCGGGCTATTTGCTGCCCGTACAATACGAAGGCGTCATTGCCGAGCACATGGCGGTGCGCACAAAGGCAGGTATATTCGATGTTTCCCATATGGGAGAGGTCACATTTCGCGGCGCGGATGCGGAAAAGGCCATCAATTATCTGGTGACCAACGACATTCGCGGCATGGAGATCGGTCAGGCCCGCTACAGCCCCATGTGCAATGAAAACGGCGGCGTGGTGGACGATCTGATCATCCATAAATTTGCAAGCGATTATTTCGTCATCGTGGTCAATGCCGCCAACAAGGACAAGGATGTTGCATGGATTCGTGATAATTTGCCGGAAGGCGATGTTATCTTCCGGGATATTTCAGACGATGTGGCTCAGATTGCGTTGCAGGGCCCAAGCTCGCCCGCCATACTCAAAAAGCTGATGGCGCCGGGCGAAATCCCTAAGAAAAACTACCGCTTCACCGCGGGGGCCGCAGTCGCCGGCAAAAGCTGCCTGATGGTTGCCCGCACCGGTTACACGGGCGAAACCGGCTTTGAGATTTACTGCTCGCCGGAGGATGTCCGCCATATTTGGGATGAACTGATGCAGGCAGGCGAAGAACACGGCCTTGCGCCCTGCGGCCTTGGCGCCAGGGACACCCTTCGCCTTGAAGCGGGAATGCCCCTTTACGGCCATGAAATGACCGATGATATTTTGCCCTTTCACACCGGCCTTGGCTTCACGGTTAAGCTTGAAAAGGATAATTTCATTGGCAAGAAAGCCCTTGAGAGCGCTGAAAGGGACCGCACGAGGGTCGGCCTTAAGGTCACAGGCCGCGGCATCGTCCGGGAGCATTGCGATCTTTACGACGGTGAGAAGCTTGTGGGCAAGACCACCTCGGGCACTCACAGCCCCCTGCTGGGCTATCCCATCGCCATGGCGATAGTTCAAAACGATTGCGCTTCTGACGGGAAAGTTCTTTTCGCGGATGTGCGCGGCAGGCGCGTCGAGGTTCAGGTCATTCCCCTTCCCTTTTATAAGAAAAAAGCCTCTACAGCCGCAAAAGCAAAGGGATAGAGTTTGGATCAAGCCTTTTTAAAGGCTTGCAGGAGGGGGTGCGTGGGGGCGAGCGGAGCTCGCCCCCCATCCCGATAATTAGCAAAGCAAACACCAATTAAAACTAATGATTATATCAAGGAGGGAAAACATGATACCAAGCAATCTGAAATACACAAAGACTCATGAATGGGTTGAGGTATTGTCAAGCGGCAATGTCCGTGTTGGCATCAGTGACTACGCACAGGACGCCCTGGGCGACATCGTTTTCATCAACCTGCCCGAAGCCGGCGAAAGTCTCGGCCTGCGGGATTCATTCGCCGAGGTTGAGTCTGTCAAAGCCGTCTCCGAGATCTATAGCCCTGTAGAAGGCACCATTCATGCTGTTAACACCGTCCTTGAGGACGAGCCGGAGCGCATTAACAGCACCCCCTACGATGCCTGGATAATCGAGCTGGAAAACCCCGGAGCCTTTGCGGAACTTTTGGACGCTTCGGAGTATGAGGAATTTATAAAGCAGGAGGGCTGATATGGGCAGCTATGTTCCAAACACCAAAGAGCAGCAGGCCCAGATGCTGGAAGCAATCGGCCTTAGCTCTCTGGATGAGCTTTTTTCTGTTATTCCAAAGGAAATGCTCCTCAGCGAAGACCTGGACATCCCCTCCGGCAAGTCCGAGCTGGAGGTGCGAAGGTATGTCGAAGCCCTGGCGGAAAAGAACAAGGCTTTCAAAACGGTGCTCAGGGGTGCGGGGGCATACAGCCACTATATTCCCTCAATGGTAAAGAGCATCGTCTCAAAGGACGAATTCATCACCGCATATACCCCCTACCAGGCTGAGATCAGCCAGGGCATTTTGCAGGCCATATTCGAATATCAGACTATGATCTGCATGTTAACGGGGATGGACGTTTCAAACGCCTCCGTATATGACGGCTCAACCGCTGCGGCCGAAGCCCTTACCATGTGCCGTGACAGAAAGCGCCGCAAGGCTCTGGTTTCAGCCTGCGTGAACCCTCAGGTCCTTGAAACCATGCGCACATATTCCTTCGGCTCCGACGCGGAGCTGGTCGTCGTCCCCCAGAAGGATGGCATGACCGATACCGATGCCCTTAAAGAGCTTTTGGACGGCGAAACTGCCAGCTTCTACATGCAGGAGCCCAACTTTTTTGGACAGATTGAGGACGCTCAGGCCCTTGGCGAAATCGTACATCAGGCGGGTGCCAAGTTCATAATGGGCGTTAACCCCATCGCTGCGGCTATTATGAAAACCCCCGGCGAGTGCGGCGCAGATATCGCTGTAGGCGAAGGTCAGCCCCTTGGTATGCCCCTTTCATTCGGCGGCCCTTATTTGGGCTTCATGGCCTGCAGGGAAAAGCTGGTTCGCAACCTGCCCGGCAGAATTGTGGGCGAAACCACGGACGTGGACGGCAAGCGCGCCTATGTGCTGACATTGCAGGCCCGCGAACAGCACATCCGCCGTGAAAAAGCCTCCAGCAACATCTGCACAAACCAGGCCCTTTGCGCTTTGACCGCTTCGGTTTATCTGTCTGTCGTCGGCCCGAGAGGCCTTGTTGAAGTGGCTGAGCAGTGTGCATCCAAAGCCCGCTACGCCGCTGAAAAGCTTGCGAACATACCCGGCTTTTCCCTCAGGCATAAGGGCGAGTTCTTCCACGAGTTCATGACCGAATGCCCTGTCGATCCTGCTGCGCTGAACAAAAAGCTGGCAGACGAAGGAATATTAGGTCCCCTGCCCTACGACGGCGGGCTGCTCTGGTGCTTCACCGAGATGGCAGCAAAGGAAGATATCGACAAAGCTGTAGAAATAGCGAAGGAGGCGGCGCAATGAAGCTGATATTTGAAAAGAGCGTTCCCGGCCTGGGCCAAGAGCTTTTGCCTCCCCTTGATGTGCCCAGGGTCAAATTGGGCGAAACAAGGCAGTCTCCCCTTCCCCTGCCCCAGGTGAGCGAAAGCGAGATCAGCCGCCATTATACGGCCCTTGCAAAGCGCGCTCACGGCGTCAACGACGGCTTTTACCCCCTGGGCTCCTGCACGATGAAATATAACCCCAAGATAAACGACGAGCTTGCGGGCCTTAAGGGCTTCACCGGTATTCACCCCTTGCAAGAGGAGCAGTACGCCCAAGGGTGCATCGAGGTTTTGGCTACCGCCGAAAAATTACTTTGCAGCATCACCGGCATGGACGCCATGTGCTTCCAGCCGGCGGCAGGTTCCCACGGTGAATACACCGGTTTATTACTGATGAAAGCCTATCACCTCTCCCGGGGCGATTCAAAGCGCAGTAAGATAATCATCCCTGACAGCGCCCATGGCACCAATCCGGCCAGCGCCGCCATGGCAGGCTATACGGTGGTGAACATTCCATCGGCTCCCGACGGCTGCGTTGATATTGACAAGCTCAAGGAAGTCGTCGGCGACGACACCGCCGGCCTTATGCTGACAAACCCGAACACTGTCGGCCTTTTTGATGAAAACATTCTGACAATCACAAAAATTGTCCACGATGCGGGTGGCCTGAACTATTACGACGGCGCAAACCTGAACGCCATCATGGGCATCGCGCGGCCGGGTGACATGGGCTTTGACGTCATCCACCTGAACCTTCACAAAACATTTTCCACGCCCCATGGCGGCGGCGGCCCCGGCAGCGGGCCTTGCGGCTGCAAAGAATTCCTGCGGCCATTTTTGCCCGTGGACATGCAATCTGAAAGCGAAAACGGCTTTTCATTTGCGACCCCCGAAAAGAGCATCGGCAGGGTCCGGGCCTTTTATGGAAACTTTTTGGTGACGCTAAGAGCCCTTGCATATATTCTTACACTGGGCAAAGAGGGTATCCCGGAAGTGGCAAAAAACGCTGTTCTTAACGCAAATTACCTGATGTACCTGTTGAAGCAAAATTATCCGTTGGCGTATGACAGGCCCTGTATGCACGAGTTTGTGCTGGCGCTTGACAGCTTCAGAAAAGAAACGGGCGTCTCCGCGCTGGACGTGGCAAAAGCACTTTTGGACTACGGCATCCACCCACCAACAATGTATTTCCCGCTGGTTGTTCCGGAGGCGCTGATGTTTGAGCCCACGGAAACCGAGACAAAGCAAACCCTGGACGGCGCCGCCGAAGCGCTGAACGAGATAGCCAAAAAGGCAAAAGAAAAACCAGCAGAAGTACAAAGCGCACCCTTGCTTACGCCCGTCGGCAGGCTGGACGAAGTTGCCGCGGCCAGAAAGCCAAGGTTAAAATACGAACATTCAACCTCCGCTTGATTTCACCCCGTAAGGAGGCGAACCTCCTTGACCTCCATTGCTTAGGCGATTCGCTGAAGCAAAAGAGGGTTCCAAGGGAGCATCCCTTGGCGGATGGGGGTCTGGGGGAGGGCAGCGCCCTCCCCCAGAGAGACACAGAGACAAAAAGACATATTAATAAAAACTGTTGCATAGCCGTGCGCATGGTGTTATAATTATCAGCAATAACAACGCGTATGAGGGAAAAACAGAGCGCACATTTTGCTTTTAGAGAGCCGGCGGCAGGTGCAAGCAGGCAGCGACGGCGCTTTATCCACTTCCCAAGCGGCCGGTGATGAACCGGAAGGGTTCGCCCTATACAGCGTCATGAGAAGGTTTTGCTTTTATGTCGAATGAAAAACAAAACAAACTGGGTGGCAACGCGGAGTCTTTCGTCCCATGTGTGGGCGCGAGGCTTTTTATTTTTTCACTTTATCGGCTTTAATAAAAACTATGAAAAGAGGAAACTATCATGCTTGATATCAGACTTTTTCGCACAGATCCGCAGCTAATAAAAGAAAATATCCGAAAAAAATTTCAGGACGACAAGCTTCCGATGGTGGACGAAATAATCGACCTGGACAAGAAGCTGCGCGAAACAAAGGGCGAGGTCGAGACCCTTCGCAATCAGCGCAATGTGGCCAGCAAGGAAATCGGCGGTCTGATGCGCCAAGGCAAAAAAGACGAAGCTGAAAAGCTTAAGACAGAAATTGCCGGCATTGGCAGCAGGATAACGGAGCTTACAGAGCTTGAAAGCGAGCTGGACGATCAGATCCGCAGCCGCATTTTGCTTATCCCCAACATTATCGATGAAAGCGTTCCTCTGGGCAGGGACGACAGCGAAAACGTCGAGGTTGCCCGCTACGGCGAGCCCCTTGTGCCTGCATATGAAATTCCCTACCATGTGGAGATCATGGAGAAGCTGAACGGCATCGACCTTGAAAGCGCCAGAAAGACCAGCGGCAACGGCTTTTATTATTTCCTGGGCGATATCGCCAGGCTCCATTCCGCCATTCTGACATACGCCCGCGATTTTATGATCGACAAAAACTTCACCTATTGCATCCCGCCCTACATGATCCGCAGCAATGTGGTCACCGGCGTCATGAGCTTTGCCGAGATGGAGAACATGATGTATAAAATCGAGGGAGAGGATCTTTATCTGATCGGCACCAGCGAGCACTCGATGATAGGCAAGTTCATCGACAGCATTATAGAGCCCGGCCAGCTCCCCCAGACCCTCACCAGCTATTCTCCGTGTTTTAGGAAGGAAGTCGGCGCTCACGGCATAGAGGAGCGGGGCGTCTACCGGATACACCAGTTTGAAAAGCAGGAGATGATCGTCGTCTGCGAGCCTGAGGACAGCGCAGACTGGTTCCACAAGCTTTACAGCTATACGGTTGAATTCTTCCGCACTCTGGATATACCCGTGCGTACTCTTGAGTGCTGCTCCGGCGACCTTGCGGATCTCAAGGTCAAGAGCATCGATGTGGAGGCCTGGTCCCCACGCCAGCAGAAATACTTCGAGGTGGGCAGCTGCTCTAATCTGGGCGACGCTCAAGCGCGAAGGCTGGGCATCAGAATCCGCGGCGAAAACGGCAACTACTTCGCCCACACGCTGAACAACACCGTCGTCGCTCCGCCCAGGATGCTCATCGCCTTCCTGGAAAACAACCTGAACGAGGACGGAAGTGTCAACATCCCCGAGCCGCTGCGCATGTACATGGGCGGCAAGCCCGTTATCAAATAAAAAGCCTAAAAAACGGGAAATTTCATGAAGATAAATGCTTCCCCGGCAGTTTAAGGCTGGGGAAGTTCGTTTAATCATCTATGAAAAATAAAAATCAGGAGAAAAGCATGGCCGATTATAGGATTTATGAGAAAAAACCCGCACCCGAAGGCCGAAGCCCCTTGGAAATGGCCTCATATGAGCTTTTGGATTCCCTCGCCGTTAAATATCAGCGCGTCGATCACGAGCCGGCCATGACCATCGACGACTGCAAGGATGTGGACGCCCTGCTGGGCATAGGCATCTGCAAGAATCTTTTTCTTTGCACTGCCAACAAGCAAAACTTCTACCTACTTTTGATGCCCGGCCACAAGCCTTTTAAGTCCAAGGTCTTTTCAAAGCTGGTGGGAAGCTCGCGGCTTTCATTCGCCTCGCCGGAACATATGGCAAAGCATCTTGGCGTCAGCCCCGGCTCCGTCAGCGTCCTTTGCCTGTTAGAGGATAAAGAACAAAAGGTGCGCCTTGTCATCGACAAAGAGCTGCTTAAAGATGAATTTTTCGGCTGCCATCCCTGCGCAAACACATCCAGCATAAAAATATCCACGGCAGATTTGTTCGATAAAGTCCTTCCCGCCATGGAGCGCCGGCCGCTGATGGTGGAGTTTCCCTGCGATTCGCAATAGATTGAGAAAGATTAAGGATAAAAGGAAAAAAGGTAATATGACCGATAAAACAAGCACTGCCTCCAGGGCTTCCCAGATAAAGGGCGCTCTGCTGCTGACATTGACATCCCTCATCTGGGGCTCCGCCTTCGTCGCGCAAAGGGCCGGCATGGAGCACATCGAGCCTTTCACATTTCTGTGCATACGCTCATTTACCGCTGGACTTATTCTCTTTTTGTATCTCGCCTTAAAGGCCCGCTTTTCAAAGGCTGCTATCAGAAAAACCTTCAGCAAAAAGAGCCTTACAGCGGGGCTTTTCTGCGGCATTGCCCTTTTTTCAGGCATGGCCCTGCAGCAGATCGGCATCGTTTCAACCACTGCCGGGAAAGCCGGCTTTTTAACGACACTTTACATAGTTATCGTTCCGGCGGCGGGGGCGTTGCTGGGCAAAAAACCCCACAAAATCGTGTGGCTCAGCGCCGCAATCGCCCTTTTGGGGCTATATCTGCTTACAGTTAAGGATGGCTTTTCCCTTTCTTCAATGAACATCGGCGACATTCTGGTGATAGCCTGCGCCTTCTGCTTTGCCGCACACATATTGCTGGTGGATCGCTTTTCAAACGGCACAAACCCCGTCGCTATAAGCTGCTTGCAGTTTCTTGTGGTGGGGCTGATATCCCTGCCCTTTGTGCTGCTTACAGAAAAGCCGGACCTTTTAAGCATTAAAGGCGCCTGGTTTCCGCTTTTTTACACCGGCGTTCTCTCCGGCGCGCTGGCCTACACATTCCAGATAATGGCCCAAAAAGAACTGTCGGCACCTGTCGCTTCAATAATAATGAGCCTCGAATCGGTCTTTGCGGTTTTAAGCGGCTGGCTGATCCTGGGCGAAAGCCTCATTTTGAAAGAAGCCATTGGCTGCCTGCTTATGCTGTCAGCGGTGCTTTTGGCGCAAATGCCGTCCTTCTTCACAAAGACTTACATTAAGCCAAACGAAAAAACGATCACGGCAGGGTGACATAGTCGTTTTTGTCGATCAACAGCCTCCCCTGCTCCTTCGCAAGGTCGATTCCCTTTTCCATGGACAGCCTAACCTGCTGAGCAAGCCTTGCAAAGCCGAACATCTTCGCGCACTCCCGGGCCAGGTCTCCCTTGGCGAGCCCAAGCTGGTGGGTCAGCACTGCTAAAGCCGCGTTGGCTGCCTCATGGGGCGGGATATCCTTAGCCTCCCTTTCTCCGGCGCGAAAGTCTTTATAGTCCTCGGGGATCTGCCCCCGCTTCCAATAAACGGTCACTTCACCATCATAGGTCACGTGGGCGTTCACCTGGGCAAGAGCCTCGTTCACACAGGCCCTCATTTTGCTGCCCAAGCGGTAAATTCCAAAGCTCTCAAGAGCGCGTTTGATCAGATAATCCTCCGCGATGGGCGCCTCGTTATATATCAGCTTTTGAAACTGAGCCCTTATCATCGGCAGGTTTGAAGGAAGGGTAAACTCATCCGCTGAAAGAAGCTGAGAGCTTAGCTGGGCGCGGCTGTACTGCATCGCCTCCTCAACTTTCGCGGGCATAGACTCCCCTGCCCATTTCTCCAGAAAATCCGGCATACCGGCGATTTTTTCCTGCGCCGGACTCTTTTCTTCACTCTTTATGCCTTCTTCAGCATTCGCGGCGTCTTTTATCGCCTGCCGCATTTTTTCTTCTCTGGCGGCTTCTATCTTCGAAACGATCCCCGATATAACCTTCGCGCTGTTGTCCCAATAATCCATTGTCCACACCCGGTGAATGCGCCAGCCCAGGCCGCCAAGCACCGAAATGTTGGCCACCTCCCTGTCCCGCGTGGTTTTAGCAAGGCTGTAGGTGCTGCCGTCCAGCAAAATCCCCAGCAGGTATTCATCCGGCCGCGCGGGATCGACAACGCAGATATCCAGCTTATAGCCCGAACGCCCCACGCTCTGTCTCGTCTGATAGCCCAGGGAGGAAAGCGCCTCGCATATTCTGTTTGCGATGCCGGGCTCACCCTCGCCGCTCAAATCCCTTTTGGGCTGCCTTCCCGTCTGGGCATATTCCAAAAAGGCGCGAAGGCCGGCCACGCCCTGTGAAAGGGTCCTGGAAAGGTCTATCTGATCCGGACGCAGTGTGGAAAAAACCTTCATTTCATGCCTGGCGCGGGAGACAGCCACATTCAGCCTGCGCCACCCTCCTTCTCTGTTAAGCGGGCCGAAGTTCAGCGTCACCTTGCCATTTTCATCCGGACCGTAACCCACCGAAAAAAGGATCACATCCCTCTCATCCCCCTGAACATTTTCAAGGTTCTTTATGAACAAAGGCTCGATTCCATCCATTGCGATCGACTCCAGATCGGGCCTTTCGGCGAACACCCTGCTGATCATGTCATCGATTAAGTTCTGCTGCACGCTGCTGAAGGTGACAACTCCGATGCTCTTTTTGCGCAGCTTTTCATCGCTGAGCCTTTCCACTATCTCGATCACTATCGCTGCCGCCTCGGCCAGATTTTGCTTCGTGCGGCTTCGGTCATAGTGGCCGCCGGGGTTTACCAGCGTCACCTTTGAAACGCTGTCATTGGGCGAAGGAAATGTGAGCAGCCGGTTTTCGTAATACTGCGAATTGCTGAAGGCTATCAGGCTTTCATGGCGGCTTCTGTAATGCCAGAGCAGATGTGTCTGGGGCGCGGAAAGGGCCAGGCAATCGTCCAGAATGCTCTCCAAATCCTCGCTTTCCAGGTTTTCCTCATCAAAATACTGGTTCATGAAGAAGCTGGTGGGCGGAAGCTGGTTTGGATCCCCCACGATTATAGCCTCGCGTCCCCGGGCGATGGCCCCGACCGCCTTGCTGGTGGGAAGCTGCGATGCTTCGTCAAAGACAACGATGTCAAAGAGCTCATGGGAGGGATCTATGTATTGTGCCACAGAAAGAGGGCTCATCAGCATACATGGGCAGAGCCTGGGCAGGAGATTTGGCAGCATATCAAAGAGCCGCCTGAGGCTCACTCCCCTTCCGCCGCTCCTGATGGCCCGCTGCAAAACCCCCACCTCGGAGCTTTGTGCGGCCTCGCGGGTGAAGTCCGGTATGCGCATGGCCAGTCGGCAATATATCTCCCTGCGGGCGATTTCCTCCATCCTTCTGTCCAGCTCCTTAAACTTTGCTATCCTTTCCTCAAACAGGGCGCCGGAAAATGCGTTCAGCTCGGGGGAATCGTCTATTGCGTCATAGATAAGGCGGAAATGCAGAGCCTTTTTATAGGCGTTAAAGACATCTGCGGCGGTCATTCCGTTTTCCATTGCCTTTACCACCGGCAAAAGACCCAGCTCCAAGGCCCCAGCCCTGGCGGCATTCCAGAATATCCACTCGCGCAGCTCCGGCAGACCGGCCGTAATTTGCCGGCACAGCTCAGTCTCACGGGAAATAAAGCCGCCTAAAGCGCCCTGCTCCCTTGGATACAGCATGAGCAGGCCATATAGGCCTTCCCGGGCTGCCTGCATACGCTTAAAGCTTTTAACATAGTCATCATTCAGCGCCAACACAGTTGCGTCCATGCAAAGCTTTTTTATACCATCCGCAAAGGGAAAAATCTCGCGAAGAGGCGCCCATATCTGCAAAAGCCCTTCCGCCCGCTGCAAAAGACCGGCCCAATCAAAGCCGCTTTCGCCAACAAATCCCTCCAAATAGGGCAGCACGCCTTCCTTCCGCTCCTCCATCTCTGCCCTGGCCTGAATGTATTCATCCAGCATAGCCAGGTTCTGAGCAATGCTTTCCTTCTGAGGCTTTTCAATGGAAAAAGGCCGCACAGCCCTCATCACCCTGGCCGCGCCAAGCATCTTTGGAAGCGCCCATTTGCCGCCGGATTCGTTCCACTCCCGCAGCAGCGATTTCGCATCAAGATTAGCGGCGTCCAGCGTCCATGCTTTCAGCAGCTCCTCCTTGAGGTGCGCCTCCTCTATCCCTGCCCTGGCTGCCAGCAAAAGGTTCTGCAAAAGCTCCGAAAGGTTTTCGCATTGCATCCATCCGGCTTGGTAAGCTTCCATTTGCGCCATCAGCAGGCAGGCTTCAAAAAGGGACTTGTGGTCATCATATTCAATGGGCAAAGGCAATCCAAGGCCTTCGCACAGTGCCTGCGAAACCTTGCCCATGGCCGGCAACGCTTCCTGATATTCAGAAATGGCAGCGGGTGTCTTAAGCCTTAACTGCTGGGAATACTCGCGCCTTTTAACCGGCGACAGCGGGTGCGAGCGCAGCCTTCCCGCCTCTTTTGCAGCCGCTGCAAGCCTGATGACTGCCTCATCCATAAGGGCGATCTTACCCCTGTCGGCGCTCTGCACGAACTCTTGGGTAAAGCTGATGCTCCCCGCTGCGTCCTTTACGTCCTCATACAGACAGATCAGCTCATATATGCTCCTGCCGCACAGTCTCCTCGCGTGAAGCTCCTTCACATACCCCGAAAGAGCGACGCGGGATTCCTTCAGTCTTTTTAGGGTTTCCTCAAACTCCTCTGTGGGCACCAGCTTTGCCGCCTCCGCCGCTTGGCGCAATTGCTCCAAAACATCCCTCTTGCGTGATTTGTTTGAGTGCAGCTCCAGGCAAAACGGCGCTATGCCGATCATTTCCAGCCGCCTTTGCACCACCGACAACGCCGCCATTTTTTCCGCAACAAAGAGCACCCTCTTGCCCTGAGCAAGGGAATTGGCGATTATATTTGTGATCGTCTGTGATTTCCCCGTGCCCGGCGGGCCGTGAAGAACAAAGCTCTTGTCCTCGCCCGCAGCCTTAACCGCCAGAAGCTGGGATGCATCCGCGCTGACCGGCAAAAGGACGCCGTCCTCCAAATCCTCGCCGTTTCCCTCGATTGGCCGGGCATCCCAAGTGAGCCTGCCCTCCACCAAGCTTGAAACGACTTTATTTTTAAGGAGATCCCCGCTGCGGTTCCTGATATCGTTCCACATGACAAACTGTGAGAATGAAAATATGCCCAGAAATGCGCTTTCGATCAGGTCCCAGCGGCTTTGTTCCATTATGGCGCGGCGAACCTGTGCCAGCACCGCCTTCATGTTCACACCGTTTTCATCCAGCGGCAAGGGATCGACATTTTCGATGCTTATAGAAAAATCCTGTTGGAGCATCTCCAGCAAAGTGATGTTCATCTGGGGCTCCTCGTCCCTCAGCCTTAGCACATAGCCCATCTTCGCCGATCTTCTAATTATGTCCACCGGCAGCAGCACCAGCGGCGCATATCTGGGCCTGCCGCTGCCCTTCGTTTCATACCATTTCAAAAGGCCCATTGACAGGTAAAGGGTGTTTGCGCCCGCCTCCTCCTGTGATGCTTTCGCGTTCCTGTAAAGGTTTGTGATAATGCCTGAAAGCTCTGTCTCATTCAAAGAGGTTCTGAGCCTGCGGCTTTTAAGCTCCAGCTTTAATATCTCATTTTTCGCTGTTTCAAGGCCCGAAAGCTCGTATGCGCTCATGCCTGCTATGGTCTCCTCCCAGCCGGAAGGCGCCTGGGCAATTGTGAAATCCTCGCCCCTTGCAAGGGCATCCTCAAGCGCGGAAAGATCGCAGGATAATATGGGCAGCACATTTTTGGTCAGGCGGAGGTTCAAAAGGCTGTTTCTAAGGCTCAAATCAAGAAGCTTGCGCTCCCACTGGAGAATTTTCGCCGGCTTTTCCTGCTCGGCAAAGACAAGCTCATCAACGCTTTCTATAGCCCCCGGCATAGACGGCGAAAAGTCCGCCTGTTCGTCGCCGGTCAGTTCCCAGCCTTCTTTGCCCATTATCCTTTGGGGCAGGGGTTTTATGCCGCTGGCTCTGGCTTTGATTATGTCAAGCGCCAGCAAAAAGCTTTCCTCATCGGAAAGATACCCGCGCGCCATTTTTTCAGCGTCTGCGAATGAAACTGCATCCTTGGCCGTTACCGCCGTGCATTCAAAGGCGCAAAGCAGGTCCACCCCTCCTGCGGTTCTTTTTTTCAGGGCATACACATCGTCCTGAATTATTTCAGGAAAGGTTTTCTCCTCCAGCCATAAGCCGGCGAAGGCATGGCCTTTTTTTATTATAATCAGCGGATTAAGGCCCATGGCCTCCAAACAGCTGGCAAAAAGGACTGTAATATCCAGGCAGGCAGCCAGCCTATCTTTTATGATCTCATCGCAAAGGCGTATGCGCTGGCCCCTTTCCTCAAAGCTGGCAGGCGATACCGCATAGCTTATCCCCAGGGATTTTACAGCCTCGTAAAGAGCTGCCGCCTGCTGCTTTGCCCGGTTGGGATCGCCGCTTTGGTAGCCGTCCAGGGCGGCGCTTCCAGTCCAATCACCCATTATCCGCGATGCAATCTGCAATATCTGCGCTATCTGGAAACCGTTTGGTGTAACAAACGCCGCAAGTAGCTCCGGCGCAGCCAAAACTCCGGGCCATTCATCATAGGCATTTACGTCCACATGCAGCTCTTCCCGGGCAAGCACCAGCCCTTCCCTTTCAAGGGTGAAGTTCATCACCGCCGGGAAGCCCTCAGTCATGTTGGCAAGGTGCTGCCCGCTCACCTGCAGGGGAAGCTGTGCTATCTCCATCATCTCACCGCTTGCTATGCGGGCAATTGCCGTGCTGTGGGTGTCTGAAAAGGGCGGCTGGGTGGAAACATGCAGGTTGACCCCCAGAATATCCTCCGCCGTTTCGTTCGTTATTCTCACCCGCTTAACCACCGGGATGCGGTTTCTGTGCATACTATAGTTTATAACCGGACTTACCACTGCCTCTATACGAATGATTTCACTGACCTGTTGCATGCTAACCCCCCCTGAACCTTCGCATTCCCGTCCATTATAGCACCTTCGAAATACCGTTACAATCGTAAAAACTACGAATCGTTCTCATATTCAAACTACGCGGCCGTGGCTTTTGTTTCATAAAAAGCAAAAAGGCGCTTGCTTTGCGGGAAGCACCTTGGGGAGATGAAATCCTCTTTGGGAAAAGAGGGTTCATCGTGGGTGGGCGGGCCCGCCGCAGATCTTTTAGACCTTTTATAAGAAGATGGACAAACACCGTTGACACAAGGCCCCTCTTTGCTATAAAGTAGTCATAAACAATGCTCAAGCAAGAGGACATGGAGGAAAAAATGATAATACTAAAAATCAAAGACAGGGGCGAAATCAAAATAGAGCTGGACGAAAAGGCTGCGCCAATAACCGCCCAAAACTTTGCGGAACTGGTCGGCTCCGGCTTCTACGATGGCCTCACCTTCCACAGAGTCATCGAGGGCTTCATGATTCAGGGCGGCTGCCCCAGCGGCACCGGCACCGGCGGCTCCGGCAAAAATATCATCGGCGAGTTCGCCATCAACGGCCACAGCAACCCCTTAAAGCACACCAGGGGCGTCCTATCAATGGCCAGATCCATGATGCCCAACTCCGCCAGCTCGCAGTTCTTCATAATGCACCAGAACTCTCCCCATTTGGACGGCCAGTACGCCGCCTTCGGGAAGGTAATCGACGGCATGGACATAGTAGACAGCATCGCCGCAACCGACACCGACCGCTCCGATAGGCCTCTCTCACCCGTTGTGATAGAAAAAGCCTGGATCGTCGAGGAATAAAAAGACTCAAATAAAAAATTGTTGACAATAAGACAATTCGGACATATAATGCATTCAATACATATCGTCTTGCGGGACGATGAGCGACAGTAGCGATGCAATAACCCTTTTAAGAGAGCCGGCGCCGGCGGCTGAAAGCGCGGGCAGAGGGATGCAGAGCGAACACCAGCGCTTTACCGCAAGCGTTTTGGGAGCGATATATCCCTTTATGAGTTAAATCACGGGTGGAACCGCGTATCAAAATAAATGCGCCCCGGTGGCAAAGCAAAATCACAAGCTTGCCATCGGGTTTTTTATATGGTTTCACTTTCTTACAAAGCAACAGCATGACTGAAACCGAAGGATAACAGGAGGTAAATATAATGCAGCTCATATTTCCAGACGGCGCAAAAAGAGAGTTTGAAGACGGCATTTCCGCCCTTGAAGTGGCCGGAAAGATCAGCCAGAAGCTCAAAAAAGAAGCCCTCGCCGTCAGCATAAACGGTGAAACAAAGGATATCAGCAGCCCCTTAAATGACGGCTCGCAGATACAATTTCTAACCTTCGAAGACGATGCCGGCAAGCGTGTGCTTCGCCACACCGCCTCCCATGTGCTGGCTCAGGCAGTGCTCAAGCTTTTTCCTGATGCAAAGCTTGCCATCGGCCCTGCCATCGACAACGGCTTCTACTACGACTTCGACGTGGACACACCCTTCACCCAGAAGGATCTGGACGAGATCGAAAAAGAGATGAACCGCATCATCAAGCGCAATGAAAAGCTTGAGCGCTTTGAGCTTCCCAGAGAGGAAGCCCTTAAAATGATGGAAGAAGAAAACGAGCCCTACAAGGTGGAGCTTATTAGTGACCTGCCGGAGGATTCAATCATATCTTTCTATAGGCAGGGCGGCTTCACAGACCTTTGCGCCGGCCCCCATCTTCTCAGCACGGGCCTTGTGAAAAACGTGAAGATCACCGGCGTTGCGGGCGCATATTGGCGGGGCAGCGAGAAAAACAAGATGCTCCAGCGCATATACGCCACCGCCTTCCCCACCAAGGAAGGTTTACAGGCACATCTTGATATGCTGGAGGAAGCAAAGCGCCGCGACCACCGCAAGCTGGGGCGCGAGCTTGACCTTTTCTCTTTGCTGGAGGAAGGCCCCGGCTTCCCCTTTTACCACCCCAAGGGCATGATCATCCGCAACGAGCTTGAAAACTTCTGGCGAGAAATCCACGAGGCTGCGGGCTATCAGGAGATCAAGACGCCCATAATGCTGAACCAGCAGCTTTGGGAAAGAAGCGGCCACTGGGACCACTACCGCGACAATATGTACACCGCAGATATCGACGACACTCCGTTCGCCGTCAAACCCATGAACTGCCCCGGCGGAATGCTGATGTACAAGCGGCGCATCTGGTCCTACCGCGATCTTCCCATCCGCATGGGCGAGCTTGGCCTGGTGCACCGCCACGAGCTTTCCGGCGCCTTGCACGGGCTAATGCGGGTGCGCTGCTTCACTCAGGACGATGCCCACATCTTCATGCGCCCCGACCAGATCCACGAGGAGATAATCGGCGTTATAAACCTGACCACCTCCGTATACGAGATGTTCGGCCTTAAATATCAGCTTGAGCTTTCCACCCGCCCCGAGGACTCAATGGGCTCCGACGAGGAATGGGAGATGGCTATCGAAGCCCTGCGCAGCGCACTTGAAGCTAAAAATATGCCCTATAAGGTGAACGAGGGCGACGGCGCATTCTACGGCCCGAAGATTGACTTCCACATCGAGGATTCAATCGGCCGCACATGGCAATGCGGGACAATACAGCTTGATTTCCAGATGCCCGAGCGCTTCGACCTAAGCTATGTCGGCTCTGACGGCGAAAAGCACCGCCCCGTAATGATCCACCGTGTGGTCTACGGCGCAATTGAAAGATTTATGGCCATTTTGACTGAGCACTTTGCAGGCGCCTTCCCGGTGTGGCTTGCGCCCGAGCAGGCCAGGGTGATGACTATAACCGACAGGGCGGATGACCGCGCCTATGAAATCCTTGACCTTCTTAAAAAAGCCAACATACGGGCGTCGGCCGACATACGCAACGAAAAGATCGGCTTTAAGATCCGCGAAGCCCAGACGCAGAAGATTCCCTTCATGCTGGTGCTGGGCGACAAGGAAGTGGAAAGCGGCGTTATCTCCGTCCGCCAGCGCGGCAAGGGCGATATCGGCCAGCTTTCAGTGGATGATTTCCTCGCCATGGCCAGAGACATGATCGACAATAAGACCTTGGACTGACCGTTATTTCAGCCACAAACGGCAAGGCAAACACATGTAAAAAGGAGATTTGATATGAAAAACAAGCTTAGAGTCGGCATAATTGGCGCCACAGGAATGGTCGGTCAACGCTTTATACTTCTTTTAGCGGAGCATCCCTGGTATGAAATTTCCGCACTGGCAGCCAGCCGGCGCAGCGCGGGCAAAACTTATGGCGATTCCGTGGGCGAAAGATGGCATATGAGCGAGCCTATGCCCGAAAAAGTCAAGGGAATGATTATCCACGATGCGGCCAATGTGGAAGAAGTCTCCGCGCTGTGCGACTTCGTTTTCTGCGCCATTGACATGCCCAGCAAGGAGGACATCAAAAAGCTGGAGTATGCCTACGCCCAGGCTGAAACCCCCGTCGTTTCAAATAACAGCGCCTTAAGAGACGCGCCTGACGTCCCCATGATCCTTCCCGAGGTGAACCCCGGCCACGCGGACATCATTCCCGCCCAGCGCAGGCGCCTTGGCACCCAGCGCGGCTTTGTGGCCGTGAAGCCCAACTGCTCCATCCAAAGCTATGTGCCTGCCCTCCAGCCCTTGATGGACTTTGAACCTGTGAGCGTCACCGTATGCACATACCAGGCCATCTCCGGCGCGGGCAAGACATTTGAAACAATGCCCGAAATAATCGACAACATAATCCCATACATCGGCGGCGAGGAAGAAAAGAGCGAGCTTGAACCCCTGAAAATCTGGGGAAAAATCGTGGGAGATGAAATCGTTAACGCAAGCTCCCCCGCTATCACCGCCCAGTGCATCCGGGTGCCTGTCACCGACGGCCACATGGCGGCGGCCTTCGTGAAGTTCGCCAACAAGCCCTCCGTCGAGGAGATAAAAAAGCGCTGGGAGGATTATCAGGGCGAGGCCCAGAAGCTTAACCTGCCCAGTGCGCCAAAGCAGTTCATCACCTATTTTGACGAGCCCAACATGCCCCAGACAAAGCTGCACAGAGATCTGGAAAACGGCATGGGCATATCGGTGGGCAGACTGCGCCAGGATAACGCCGGATATGACTATCGCTTCATCTCCCTTTCCCACAACACCCTAAGGGGCGCTGCCGGCGGGGCTTTACTCATGGCAGAACTGCTCACTGCAAAGGGCTATATCACAGCTAAATAATGCATGGATGCTCCATCAAAGGCCGAGGTAACAACCCGGCCTTTTTTGAAGGGATTACAAAGGGTAATTCGGGGGCAGAGTCCCCGAACAGTCCCCCCCGCCTCAAATTGACATGCCGTTAAGATTGTGTTAATCTTTACACATAATATAGTTTTGTGAAAGGCACTAATAAGATGAATTCTGCAGGCACATCCTCAGCCGCGGAGGCTGAGTTAAGCCCTATCCTGCCCGTCCCCTCCCGCAAGGAGATGAGAAAGAGCCTTTTCAGGCTTTCCTGGCCATGCGCCGTCGAGCTTATCCTCAGCTCTCTCATAGGCGTTATAACGATGGTTCTGATTTCATCCCTGGGGAAGGAAGCTGTAAGCGCCATAGGCATCACCAACCAGCCGATAATGATCCCAAACGTGGTCATACAGGCCTTTTGTGTGGGAGGAACTGCACTGGTGGCCCGGTCATTGGGCAGCCAGGACGAAAAGACTGCAAGGCAGGCCGCCGAACAGACACTGCTTCTATCCATAGCTTTCGGCTTTATAACCAGCGCCGTACTCTATTTTTTCGGCGATTATTTCATCCTCTGGCTTGGAGCCACCCCCGATTATTTTTATATGGCTTCGCTTTACATGCGCTATTGCGCCATCGGCTCCTTTTTTCAGTCCATAACCAACTCCATAGCCGCGCTGCTGAGGGGCGCCGGCCGCACAAGGTTATCGATGTATTTTAACGTCATTGCAAACATCGTCAATGTCATCTTTGGCTATGCGCTGATACATGGCATTGGGCCGATCCCGTCGTTGGGCATAATGGGCGCTTCCATAGCCCAGCTTGTGGCGAAGGTCATCGGCTGCGCTCTTGCCCTGTGGATAATCCTTCGTCCCAGCGCCCTTGTTATCCGGCCAAGGGTAAAAAAGCTGTTCAAGCCCCTTCCGCAGATCATCAAAAGAATCTGCCGCATAGGCGCTTCCACCGCGGGGGAGCAGGTGGCGCTGAGGGTTGGGCTTACGGCCTTCACAGTCTACGTGGTAAGCCTTGGAACTGCCGAATATGCCGCCCACAACATCGCCTCCTCCATTCACGGCTATGTGGTAAACTTTGGGCAGGCCATAGGCATCGCTCTGGTTTCGCTGGTGGGGCAAAACCTTGGCGCGGGAAGGCCCGACATTGCCGACAGGTATTTTTCCGAGGCCCTGAAGCTGTCGCTTCTTGTGTCCGCAGTTTTGATGGCGATCCTGTTGATTTTCCCCGTTCCCATCGCCAGGATGTTCACCAGCGAGCCGGATGTAATCGAAAACATTTCAACCGCACTGAGGATTCTCGCCTTTTTTGCAGCCCCGCAGATAATCCAGATGGCTTTCTGCGGCGGCCTTCGCGGCGGCGGCGATACAAAATGGCCCCTTATTTCCACCATGGTAGGCGTTCTGGGCATGCGCATGGTGATGGGCTATTTTTTCGTTATCGTTTGGAAGATGGGCCTTGCCGGCGCATGGTATAGCTGGCTGCTGGACCAGACATTAAGGGCCATAGTAATATATCTCAGGTATAAGAGCGGCAAATGGAAGCATATAAAAGTATAAATATCACAACGATGTATTGAAAGTATATTGAAAAGGTCCTCAATAAAATAGAGATATAAAAATATAAAAAACAAAAAGAACAACAGCAAAGAGGTAGATCACATGAAAAGGATGCCCGTTTTGTTCGTGGGGCATGGCTCCCCAATGAACGCCATCGAAGAGAACGAGTTTAGAAGCGCCTGGATAAAACTTGGGCCTACGCTGCCCCGTCCCGAAGCGATACTCTCCGTTTCCGCCCACTGGTTCACTCCTGGCACAAAGGTCCTCACGGCTGATCCTCCCCAGACCATATACGACATGTACGGTTTTCCCGAGGAGCTTTACCGCGTTGTATACAGCGCCCCCGGTGCGCCGGCCCTTGCCCACAAAACCAAGGAGCTTATAACAAGTCGCGAAGTCGATCCGGACAGCTTCTGGGGCCTTGACCACGGCACATGGTCTGTGCTTTGCAATCTATATCCCAAGGCGGACATACCCGTGTTTCAATTGAGCATCGACATGGACGCCCCGATGGAGGAGCATTTCAAAATTGGCACCCAACTGCAAAGTTTAAGAGATCAGGGTGTGCTGATAATGGGCAGCGGAAACGTGGTGCATAATCTGGCGCGGGTGAACTGGCGAATGGAAGGCGGCTATGATTGGGCGGAGGATTTCGACCTGTACATAAAGCAAAGCGTGCTGAACCGGGACTTTGACAATGTGATCGACTACAAAAGAGCGGGTAATTCCGCTTCCCTGGCCTTTAAGAGCATCGACCACTATGCACCGCTGCTTTACGCCCTCGGCGCCGCGGAAGACTCGCAGAAGATCTCCGTTTTCAACGATGCCTGCCAGTTGGGAAGTATTTCAATGACCAGCTATCTACTTGAATAGGCTTCAGGCCGCTTTCCCAAGTTTAAAATGGCTAAGCCGATAAAAATAGAGAAAAAGTGGAGGATGCAAAAGAATGGCAAAACGTGAGATTGTCAAGATGATCAGGGGTAAAAGGGCCGTCGATGGCGCCGGCGTGAGGCTGGTGCGGGTGCTTGGCCACGACGATGTGGAAGATTTTGATCCCTTCCTTATGCTGGACTCATTCGATTCCAACGACCCCGCAGACTACCTCGCCGGCTTTCCCGTGCATCCGCACCGGGGTATAGAGACCATCACATATCTTATCTCCGGCAGGATTGACCATGAGGACAGCCTTGGCAATAAGGACTCCATTCTCGCCGGTGAAAGCCAGTGGATGACCGCCGGCAGCGGCATAATGCACCAGGAGATGCCCAAGGAGGCCGGCAGGATGTTCGGCTTCCAGCTATGGCTGAACATGCCCGCAGCAGAAAAGATGGCTGAACCCGCATACCTGAGCATAACCGAGGACATGATCCCCGTAATCGAAAGGGAAAAGGCCACTGTGCGAGTTCTTTCCGGCAGCTTTGGGGGCGAGTCCGGAGTCAAGCCAAGGCATATCCCCGCCTCCCTCTATGATATCGACATGGAAAAGGGCGGATCCATCGATATCCCCACAACCCCCGAAGAAACCGTATTCGTTTTCCTTCTGGAGGGCGATGCCTTCATAAACGGCCAGGAAATACCCGAGAAAACAGCCGTCCTTTTCGGGCAGGGCGAATTCATATCAGTTGCTTCCAGCGCTGATTCCCCCCTGCGCTTCATGGTCTTTAGCGGCGAGCCTCTGGGCGAATCCATAGCCTGGGGCGGTCCCATCGTGATGAACACCCAACAGGAGCTTAGGCATGCCTTCGATGAGCTTAGGAAAGGCACATTCATAAAGCACGGCTGATCTCATCTTTACCAAAAATAAAAAGGCCTGTCAAATTCGACAAGCCTTTTTTTCTGCAATTTTACGAAGAAATCCCTACAGCCATTCCCCATACCTTCTGATGTAAATCCCTTTTATTAGCTGGGCCGCCACGAAGTACCCCAAGAGCAAAACTACCAGCCAGGGCGCAAAGGCCATGGGCAGGGCCGCCATATCTATGCCTATGGCCATGCTTGTAAAGCCCACCGCAATTGAAACCGCCGCCATCAACAGCGTCGATAAAAGCAAAGTTTTTGAGGGCCTACTCTCTATAAACGGAAGCTTCGAAGTGCGTATCATGTGAATGACCAAAGCCTGCGATACCGTGCCGAAAACGAACCATCCGCTCTGGAATAGAGGTGCAAGCTCCATCGTGTTAGCGCCGATAATCCACCACATAACCGCGAAGCATGCGATGTCAAACAGGGAGCTTAAAGGCCCCATATATGCCATGAAGGACTTGATTGACTCCGTCTCCCATCTGCGGGGCTTTTTTAAATATTCGCCATCCACATCATCGAAGGGCATGCCCATTTGGGCAAAGTCGTTTAAGAGGTTCTGGGTTAAAATCTGCACGGGCAGCATCGGCAAAAACGGCAGCAATATGCTGGCGATTATTACAGAGATCATGTTGCCAAAGTTCCCACTTGCCGCCATTTTAATATATTTCATTATATTGCCGAATGTGCGCCGACCCTCGATGACGCCGTTTTCAAGCACCATTAAATCTTTTTCCAGCAAAATGATGTCCGCGCTCTCCTTGGCGATATCCACAGCACTGTCAACCGAAATTCCCACATCGGCCTGGCGCAGAGCGGGGGCATCGTTTATCCCATCGCCCATATATCCCACCGTGTGACCGTTCTCCTGAAATGATCTTACGACCCTCTCCTTTTGCACGGGCGAAAGCTTCGCGAAAAGATCGCAGCTTTTAACTGCCTCTTTGAGTTGGTCATCGTCCATTGCCTCCACATCGCTTCCTAAAAGAAGAACAGCGTTTTTCACGCCCACCTTCCCGCAGACTTTCACAGCCACGCCTTCGCTGTCGCCGGTTAAAACCACAGTGCGAACGCCATGCTCCTTAAGAGCCGCAATGGCCGCCGCCGCACTTTCCTTTGGCGGGTCCAAAAAACCCACGAAGCCTATCAGCACCATGTTGCTTTCATCAGCCACGCTAAAGGCGCCGCTTTCAGGCACCTGGTTTTTTTGAGCCACGGCGATCATCCTAAGCCCCTCCCTGTTATGGTTCTCATATGTCCTCATGGCGGCTCTTCTGCTCTCGTCATCAATCGGCACAACGCGCCCGCCCATCTCCACGAATGAAGAAATTGAAAGAATCTCCTCCACAGCGCCTTTAGTGATTAGCTGCCTTTTACCGCTTTCATCCTGCAAAACAACGCTCATCCTGCGCCGTGAAAAGTCAAAGGGGATCTCGTCCACGCATATATAGCTATGGATGATGCCGTCCATCCCATAGCTTACCGCGCGGTTTATAATCGCCCCATCTATGAGATTTTTAAGCCCCGTCTGGAAATAGCTGTTCAAGTAGGCATGCCGCAGAACTCGCCTGTCGTCCTCTCCCTGAATATCCATGTATTTTTCAAGGACAATTCTGTCCTCTGTCAGAGTGCCGGTTTTGTCGGTGCAAAGCACATCCATCTCTCCCAAGGTCTGGATTGCTCCCAGACTGCGCACGATGACTTTCCTTTTCGACATGCTGACAGCGCCCTTGGCTAAAGTGGATGTCATAATAACCGGCAGCATCTCCGGCGTAAGCCCCACAGCGATGCTTATTGCAAAGAAAAGCGAGCTGTACCACTCTCCTTTTACTAAGCCGTTTATGATGAAAACTATAGGCACCATCACGAGCATCATCCGCACCAAAAGACGGCTTACAGAGTCCACTCCCCGCTCGAAGCTGGTCTTTGAACTGTTAGACGAAAGCGACTTTGCCATGGCGCCGAAATATGTGCTGTTGCCGGTGAGCATCACCAAGGCGGTGGCGCTGCCGCTGACAATGTTCGATCCCATAAAACCGATGTTTTGAATATCGGTCAGGCTTTCATACCGGCGCTCAAGGGGCTGGCTGAACTTTTCAACGGGGTTTGACTCGCCCGTCAGCGCCGCCTGGGCCACGAATGTGTCCTTGGTGGTCAGAAACCGCAGATCCGCCGGCAGCATATCCCCTGCCGAAAGCTTCACAACATCCCCCGGAACCAGCTCATCCATTGAAACTTCGATGAGCTTGCCATCCCTGAAAACATCGGCCTTGTTTGATATCATCTTTGTTAGTTCCTCTGCGGCAGCGTTTGAGCGCTCGCTCTGCACGAAAGCGACCACGCCTGAAATCAACACCAGCGCCAGTATGATTATCACGGTTAAATAGTCCGGCTTGGAGGATATTACCACGTCAGTAATGTATGTGATCGCGGCGATCAATATCAAAATAATATTAAACGGGTTTATTATCGCCTGGCGAAGCCTGCGCCAAACAGTGTTTTTGTTACCTACAGTTATTATATTCCTGCCAAATTCCGCCTGCCGTTCCTCGGCCTCTCGGCTTGTAAGACCGACTTTTGTGGCCGCGAGCCTTGATAGCAGCGTATCCTGCGACATCCTCGCATATTCGCGCAGGGTCGCCTCACTGTCATGTTTTGCGGTCGCTTCTGCCCGCATGTCTTTTTTCCTTCCGAACATTTTCACTGGGATCACTCCTTCTTTTTAGATTTCCCAGCCAGAGCGAAAAAGAATCATTCGAACAAAAAAGCCGCCAATATGGCGGCTTTAAGCATGCAGTGCGTTCATCGGCGCAAGAAACCAATGGACGGCAGCCCGCAGGCGCTTCCGGCATATATCTTTATGGCCCAGCTGAGGGATTTTCTTTTATTCTGTCTACCTCGTGGTTTGCCTTCCACAGTTCTCGCTCCTTTCGAATTGGTATATAATAATAATATCATTTTTATTACTTTTGGTCAATATTGCCGACGATCATACTTTGAAGGTTCTTTTGCCGTCAACTCCTACTGTTTTATTCACTCTATATCTATAACGGCCGGCTGCATTCCGCTGGCAAATGCCCTCACCGCAACCCGTCCTTCACCGCCGCTTAGCCTGATCAAAACACTGGCAACGCCCTGGTGCATGTGGATGCTGTCTGCGCCATAGGGTTCTTCATGCATCAAAGAACCGTTATCCACCGCTAAAAGCACCCCGCAGCCTTCCACGGCAAAGCGTACCCTGCCGCTTTCCCTGAAGCAAGGGTTCCCATCGCCGTCGAATGCGCGGACGGTCAAGAGCATCTCGCAGCCTTTCTCTGCCGCAACGGGCGATACCCTCTCGTCGAAGGCCAGCTCCACTGCAAAGCCGGGCGTGGTCAGGCTGTGTTCGCAGACCTTTTCGCCATTTATGTAGCCTTCGGTGGTGACTGTTCCCGCCAGCCATGGCAAAAAGCCCATCGTCAGCCTGTTGGGTGAATCCGCAGGCGCGGGAACATGGTAGCGCTTTCCATTGAGCCAAAGGCGCACTTCGTCGCAGTTGCTGGCGATAACATAAGGGATAACCGTTTTTAAAAACTGCGGAAAATGCCAATGGTCGGCCAACATCGGCGTGTCCCAGTGGGCCTTTATGCCCTCATCCATCAGGGAATAATCCATCACCGAAAAATGCACCATGGGCTTTTTGCTCCAATAGCTTTGAAGAATATAATAATTGGGCCTTTTCTCCATGTTGGTGCGGATTGGCGCGCCGCTCCAGCCCTTGGCAGGCCAGCCCATGGATTCGCCAAGATAGTCATAGCCCGTCCATATCATACTGCCTATCACATATTGATGATTTTCCGGCACAAGAGCGGGGTTTTCCACGCCCATGTTCTGGTAAAAGTCAGCATGGCCAATGAAAAACTGATATGTCTCCGTGCCTAAAATCAGCTTATCCGGGCATCTTTGGCGTATCAGCTCATACCATTGCTCCTGATAATTGCAGCCGATGACGTCCACCAGCTCGGCGATCAGCGCAATCCTCTCCACCCGCTCGCCGATATCGTTGATCTCGGCCTCGTCCACCTCGTCCACGAATGCCTGAATATCCTCTATCTTGGAGAGATCCACCTTCTTTTCATATTTGAAATGAGGGTTCATGGCGTAGCAGACCGGCCTCGTGTCGTCCAGTGATTTCGCATATTCCACCAGCATTTTGCACAGCCTTAGCATCGACGGCTGCGCCTGATTTTCCACCTCGTTGCCCACGCCCCACATGAAAACGCAGGGCCGGTTCCTGTCCCGCTTAATCAGTGCAGCGAAATCCTGCTGCCACTCCGTTTCAAAATAGCGGCCATACAGTCCGCCCGTCCATTTATCGAAGGGCTCGGCGTAGACATAAAACCCCATTTCATCGCAAAGGTCCATGAATTCAGCGCTGTGGGCGTGGTGCGCTGCGCGGATTGAGTTGCAACCCATATTCTTTAGCTGTAAAAGCCGCTCCCGCCAAATTTCCTTCTTGGAAGCAATTCCCCTGCTGCCCACATCCTGATGCAGGCAAACGCCCTGCAGCTTTACTGGCTTTCCGTTCACCAACATTCCCTTATGAGGATCCATTACGATATCCCTTATGCCCACCCGCAGAGTGATTTCATCCGCCGCCCGCTCTGCGTCCATCAGCGAAAGGGTGAGATCGTAGAGATTTGGCTCATCCGCGGACCAGAGCCTCGCCCCTTTCACCGGTATTTTGATGCTGCCCTCGCCCTCGGCACTGATATCGACCCCGCCGCCTGAAAGAATCGCGCGCACTCTGCCCGAAACGCCGGTTTGCACTGTCATCAGAGCGTCTGCGCCATTGATTTCAGTCTTTACCACCACTTCCCTCTCATCCAGATGGCTGTTTTCCAGCTTGAGCAGCTTCACCGGCCGGTATATTCCGCAGCCGCTATACCATCTGTCCACGGGGAATGCCGTGTTGTCCACCTTTATCTCAAGAAGATTCTTCCCCTGGCAAATAAATTCGCTGATATCCAGGCGAAAAGGGCTGTAGCCATATTTCCTTCCGCCGACATAGGCGCCATTCATCCGCACCTCGCTTTGTTCATATATGCCGCCGAAATCCAAAAAATAGCGATACCCCTCGTCCACATCGTCGATTTGCATTTTCAGCCGATACCAGCCTGTGTTCCATCTGTCCCGAAAGCCCTGAGCGCCCCCTTGCCTCATGTTCTTGTCGAAGGGCGCGTCTATGGCCCAATCATGGGGCAAAAAAACTTCCTTGAAGTTCTCCTCCGCAGGCTCCCCAAGGGCAAACTCCCACCCGTCTGTCAACAACAGTTCTTTCCTGGCCATGGCAAACCTCTCCTTAAAAACTTTTATTTCTTTTTATAGTGTTTTTTCAAAAATCGTCATCTGCACATGAAAGACAGTCCGTTCGCTTTGTTAATAATGAAAAATATGGAAACCACCCCAATAATACAATAACAAAAACCTGTCGACAAAGCAATAACTGCTTCTCTGACAGGCTTGCGGTCGGCAAAACTACAATTAATTTGTCCGTATTTTATGATAATGCGCATGCTGATTGTCGATAAAAATTCAAACCTAAATTAAATTCTTCCGCATAATAAAACAGTCGTCTATTATTTGGCCACTTTTTTTAAAACCTAATTTTTCAAACATTGCCAAAGAACCCTGAAAGGTAACAGGTCCATATTTATTGTGACACAATGGATATGCTTCTATATATTCATATCCATCCTCAATGGCGTCCGCGCACACTTTTTCAAGAAGCTTTGTAGCCACGCCTTTTCCTCTCGCTTTTGAAGAAACGGTAAAGCAAACAATGGATTTAACCTTGCGTTCTTTGTCAAAATTATTGAAAAAACTGTTCAGTACTGTATTGTATTTGCGCTTATCATTAGCATTACACCAACCGACAACCTTCACATTATGGTAAGCTAAGGCTGCACCGCACAAAGTGGGAGGCGCCGGATTTGTGAGGGATTTTCGTGCAAATCAAGAATAAAAGTGTAGTAATAGCAGAGCTATTGCGAGCATTTTTGCACATAGAGCTGCGCAAAAATAACCACAAAGACGGTGTGCCCGAATTGCGCGGTGTTGCCCTAAATATCCTTGCATTGTTCCGTTTTTGATTAGACGAATAGCACGTCCCCGATTATCGGCTTTTCCTGTCTTTCTGTAAACTTGGTCAAGAGAAGCGCCCCAATTATTCCTGCTGTCAAGCCCCGCATTCCAGTGGAAATGCATACAATAACACCCCGGCCAATCATCATCATCAGAAAAGGCTTCATTATCAAAAAAGCTTAACCAATCATCTAATAAATCTATAGTCAATTTCTTTATTTCAATTTTCATTATCCAGCCTCCGATTAGAACTTTGAAACACAATACTACTATATAAGAAGCCCCGCCGCCAACGGAATTTATCAATTGATAGCGAATGTTTTACAACCCTTTGAAAAAACGAAATGAAAATTTTGAATATCTCCTGAACGATAAATTCCTAATTTATATAAATCAATATCTATGCGAAAAGAAATCCAGAATGGGAACTCCTTTTTTAATTAAATAGTTTCCAATTCCTCTTTCAACATCTCCTCTTTTTAGATCCGCAGGAATCTTTCGCAGTGGGAATATTAACACAAAATCCTCATCCCATGTTTTTCCTAAGTTATGAATGATAATTCCAGAAGTACTATGCTTATTATTATACTCGTCTTTTGAAGGAGGCATATCAAAGTTTATATCATTACTGGTAGCGACAACGCCTAAAAATCCATCTCTTGTAAACTTCATCCAAACAATATCACGCTTATCAGCAAGAGAGTTTTCTTGTTTAATTTTCTCATATAGACTCTTTATTGAAGATATAGAATCTATATCTTCATCTTGTTTTGGATTGAATCTTTCATCTAAATTCATATTCAATAACCCTAAGAATTCAACGGTGTGCTTAATAATGACTGAAACATCTATAGGCTCTAATTTTGCTTGTTCCTCCGCTTTAATAAACCGAGTACAATTGCCATAACGAACAGAGCTCCTTCTTCCTACAGGCCTTGAAGTCTCATGAAGATATTCTTTTGCCTTTTCCACTATTATTACCCTCCATAAACACGGGTTTTTCTATTCGATTGAATAGCCTTGACTATATAATATCATGCTTTCCTACATAAAAAAGGACATACCTTTTCCCTTAACGAAAAAGGTGTGTCCTTCTGGTGCAGGTGAAGAGACTTGAACTCCCACGTCTTGCGACACTAGATCCTAAGTCTAGCGCGTCTGCCATTCCGCCACACCTGCTTTTGGTTTGCTTTTCTTTTGGTCTGTTGAATGCACGGAAATACCTTTATATCGCCGCCACATGCCATTATAATTCATCAAAAAGCCTTTGTCAAACAAATAGCTTATATATAAAACATCCGAAGAGTAAAAAAATAAAAAAGAGGGAAGATTACTCCTCCCGCCAATTTTTCAGTCCCTTGAGCTGCTCCTCAAGGGGTTTTCTGACCTCTCCCGCATCCATGCCGTGCATCGACGCCAGATGAGGCGCCAGAAAGTCCAGCAGCTCCTCCATGGAGCCATAGACCATCTTGCCCTGGGAATAGCACCATTTGCAATAGTCTTCGTTGAACGCCCCGGCCGGCTCCCGGCTGATATCGCTGTCCTGCATCGGCATCCCGCAGCATTGGCAGAAAAGCCGCTGCGGTGATCCCAACAGCGTATTGATCGATACAGAAAACTCCTTTGAAATCAGCTTAAGCGTGTCAATGCCGGGGGTTGTCTCCCCTGTTTCCCATCTACTGACTGCCTGACGCGTAACAAAAAATCGCCGGGCCATCTCCTCCTGAGTCAATCCTTTTTGCTTCCGCAGTTCCGCCAAAACGTCTTTGCATTCCATATTTGCGCCTCCCTTTTTAATGCCGACAACCCACATAATAAGTATAATCTTAAAGCGCAAAATAGAAAAGCAACCTTTTGTTGCTAGTCCGCCTATTCATTTTTAACGTTGTTTTCCTTGCATGTCATATGCTCCACCTTGATCTCAACGATGTCAAACCTGCGCCATGTCCTTTTTATGACCTCCTCGCCTTCTTCCTCAAGACCGGGGGAATATTTGGCATTGATCAGCCTGATCGCCCTCAGCCTTTCCCCTTCATCTTCGATCACTCTGCCCTTTCCAAATGCTATCACGCTTCTGTAAAGGCTGGTGAACTCCTTCGGCATCACATTTGCGCATTCTACCACGCAAAATGACAGCTTTTCATTTTCGGCGATAGCGTCCGTCTTGTGACCCTCTTTGGCGCAGTGGAAATATATGCGTCCATTTTCGTAGGCGTAGTTCAGCGGCACAGCATAGGGATATCCGCCGTCGCCCAATACCGCCAGAACGCCCCAGACGCCTTCCGACAGCAACCTTTCCGCCTCAGCATCCGAAGCCTTGCGCTTTGAAAGGCGCATTTCTCTGAAAATTTTTTCCTCCATGCTTTTCCTCCTTAAGAAAGACCTCCGCCAAAAGACAGAGGCCTGCATATAATTTGCCTGTTTACGGCTAAAACTACACCACGCCGTGAGCCTTCATGGACTCCGCCACCTTCAAAAAGCCTGCTATGTTTGCGCCTGCCACCAGGTTTCCCTCCATGCCGAACTCCCTGGCAGTAGCGCTGGCGCTTGCGTAGATATTCTCCATTATTGCCTTAAGCTTCGTATCCACCTCATCAAACGGCCAACTGATGCGCATTGAGTTTTGGCTCATCTCAAGGGCGGAAACTGCCACGCCGCCGGCGTTTGCCGCTTTTGCCGGGCCGTATAAAACTCCGTTTTTAAGTAAGAATTTCGTTGCTCCTATTGTGCAGGGCATGTTCGCACCCTCTGCCACTGCGATGCAGCCATTTTCCACCAGCGTTTTGGCGGTCTTTTCGTCAAGCTCGTTTTGGGTGGCGCATGGCAGAGCAATGTCGCAGGGTATATTCCATATTCCGGCGCAACCTTCGCTGTAGGCCGCACCGGGACGGCGCCTGGGGTATTCGCTGATGCGCCCCCGCTCAATTTCTTTGATCTTCTTCACGATCTCGACATCAATGCCTCGCTCATCGTGGATATATCCGCCCGAATCGGACATGGCCACCACCCTTGCGCCCATCTCAGCGGCTTTTTGCGCCGCGTATATCGCCACATTGCCCGAGCCGGA
Organism: Christensenellales bacterium; assembly: GCA_050942895.1. Lineage (GTDB taxonomy): Bacteria > Bacillota > Clostridia > Christensenellales > UBA1750 > JBNRMR01. The sequence continues at coordinate 21,984 of JBMNOE010000003.1, read as the reverse complement.
AATGACCATGGTCTTGCCCGCAGCTGTTTCCCCCGCGCCCTTAAGCATGGCCTCGGTGAAGTATAAAAGACCGTAACCGGTGGCCTCTTTGCGGCCCAATGAGCCTCCGTATGTCAATCCCTTGCCGGTTAAAACGCCGGACTCGTAGCCGTACAGCTTTTTATATTGGCCGAACATGTACCCGATTTCTCTTGCGCCCACGCCGATATCCCCCGCCGGGCAGTCCATATTCTGGCCCACATATTTGGAAAGTTCCTGCATAAAACTCTGACAAAAGCGCATGACTTCACCGTCGGACTTGCCCTTGGGGTCGAAATCGCTGCCGCCTTTGCCGCCGCCGATGGGCAGGCCCGTGAGAGAGTTTTTAAAGGTCTGCTCAAACCCAAGAAACTTTATAATACTCTGATTAACGGAGGGATGAAAACGCAGGCCGCCCTTGTACGGGCCGATGGCGCTGCTGAACTGAACGCGAAAGCCCCGGTTCACTTGAACCTTGCCGGCGTCATCCACCCAAGGCACTCGAAACATGATTATCCGCTCCGGCTCCACAAGCATTTCCATAATGCCCAGATCGATCAGCTCCGGCCTGATTTCCAACACCGGCTCAAGGGACTCAAGCACTTCAAAAACTGCCTGGTGAAATTCCGGCTCTGCATGGTTGCGCTTTTGAACCCGCGCATATAGCTGCGAAAGGTACTGGCTCTTTAACATTTTCTCCCTCCTTACAAATGATATTTTCTTAAAAAGCAGTATAACATATAAGCAGTTATAAGAAAACTCACAACTGCTTATGCTTGCCATAATAATTTTTTATATCTTTTTTATGCCAACAAAGGCTTGTATACCGCTATTTAGCGTAACATGAATTTTTTCGCGCCCTTTGTTTAACTTATCACTTTGTGCCGAAAATACGGTCGCCCGCATCGCCCAGGCCGGGGATTATATAGCCATGTTCGTTGAGATGAGAGTCAATCGACGCCAAGAAAATATCCACGTCGGGATGATCTTTCTGCACTTTCTTTATGCCTTCGGGACAGCCGACAAGATTAACCAGCTTAACGTTGTTGCTTTTGCAGCCTCTTTCCCTCAGGAATGTGATGGCCGCAGATGCGCTTGCACCCGTTGCCAGCATGGGATCAACAACCAAAAACTCGCGCTCCTGTGAGTCAGTAGGCAACTTGCAGTAGTACTCCACCGGCATCAATGTCTCCGGATCCCGATATATGCCGATATGGCCGATCTTTGCGTTTGGCACCAACCTGACAAATCCGTCCACCATGCCCAGCCCTGCCCTTAAAATGGGGATAACGCCTATCTTAACTGCAATTTGCGCCCCATCCGACATTGTCAGCGGCGTTTCCACCCTCGTGGGCCGCAGCGCCAGATCCCTTGTCACCTCATACGCCATCAGCATTGATATCTCGTCCAACAGCTCCCTGAATTCCTTCGTGCAGGTGTTCTTGTCCCTCATAAGCGTAAGCTTATGCTGAATCAGCGGGTGGTCAATCACGCATACTTTTCCCATCAAAATCCTCCATAATCACTTTCTATTCTCTTTTTCTTTTTATCTTTTCTATCTTTGCTATTCCAGAATTTCCCCGTTTTCAATTTTGGATATCATCTCCACACGCCTGGCATGACGCCCGCCGGAGAACTCCGTCCCCAGCCACGCCGAGACCAGCTCAAGGGCATACGGCACGGCGATTATATCCGCGCCCATGGCCAGAACATTCGTGTCGTTGTGCATTCTGGTGAGCCTTGCGGTCATCAGATCGGAGCAAAGCGCGCAGCGGATGCCTTTCACCTTGTTGGCCACTATGGACGCGCCAATGCCAGTCCCGCATAGGACTATCGCCCTTTCGCACTCGCCCCTTGCCACCATCAGGCAGGCTTTTTGAATGTATATAGGATATTCCGACATCTCCGGGCTGTGGGAGCCGCAATCCACGGCCTTGATATCCTTGCCGGCAAGAAATTCAATTATGGCTTTTTTCATTTCAATTCCATGGTGATCACTTGCAATTGCTATCATCTTACTACACTCCCTTTTGGAGATATTATATTGTGTTTGTTAGCGGCTTTTCCTTCGGGCCCGCCAACCCGCAGTTTTCTTCAAAAATGCTAAACATATTATATTGTGTTTGTCGGCGTGCAAACGATGGATATTACCCGCCGACCCGCAGTTTTCTTCGAAAATGCTAAACATATTATATCATCTTCAGTAGTGCAAGTAAAGTTCATATAAACATTAGCTCGGATTTTGTCGAAGGCAATAATTATAGTAAAGATGCAAAAATATTTATCAGCAAACATAAATATAGGAAATGTGAACAAACTATAATACAGAATCTGACAACAAGGAGACTCAGTATGTATGAAAAATTTCTCTCCCCAGGAAAAATAGGAAATCTCACCCTTAAAAACCGCTCTGTTTTCCCGCCGATGGGCTCCGGCTATGTGGAGGAAGAACATCCCATGGAAAGGCTCATCGACTACCATGTGCGCAGGGTTATGGGCGGCTGCGCCATGAACATAGTCGAGATTGCCGCCGTTCATTTCACATCAAAGTCCCCAACAATTTTAGGCATATATGACGACCGCTTCATCCCCTGCCTTGCCAAACTGGCTGCGGCCATAAAAAGCGCCGGCGGCATCGCCTGCATTCAGCTTTGGCACGGCGGCAGGCAGACCTCCGGAAAGCCCTTCGGCGGCCAGCCCGTCGCACCGTCCGCGGTCACCTGCGCATTTATCGGTGAAGAACCCAAGGCTATGACGGCGGATGAAGTTCCCGAGATCATCAAGAGCTATGGCGATGCCGCAAGGAGGGCCGTGCAAGCCGGCTTTGACGCAGTTGAAATCCATGGCGCCCATGGCTATCTGATAGATCAGTTCCTCAACCCCTATACAAACAAGCGGACAGACCGCTATGGCGGCGACCTTAACGGCAGGGCCCGCTTCGGCTGTGAGGTGATCGAAAACGTACGCAGCAATGTCGGCAGCGACTTCCCCGTCATATTCCGCATGAGCGCCATCGAGCATGTGGAGGGCGGCATAGAGCTTAAGGATGCCATCGAAGCGGCGAAGCTGTACGCCAAGGCCGGCCTTGACGCGCTGGACGTCTCCCAAGGCTGTTACGACGCCCTTGCATACACCGTCCCCCCTTACTACTACCCGCCAAAACTGAACGCATATAACGCCTCACAGATTAAAAAGCACACCAATCTCCCCATGATAGTCGCGGGGAGGATCACCCATCCTGAACTTGCGGAGGAAATCCTCCAAAAAGACATGGCTGATTTCATAGGGCTGGGCAGGCCCATGCTTGCCGATCCCGATTTCGTCAAAAAGACGATGGAGGGCCAGGCAGATGACATCGTCCGCTGCATTGCCTGCAATCAGGGCTGCGTCGGCAGGATGTTCAAAGGCCTTGGCAACAGTTGCATTTTCAACCCCGCCACCGGCAACGAAAGGGAGGTAGTCATAAAACCGGCCCGAGAAAAAAAGAAGGTGCTGGTCATTGGCGGCGGTCCTGCCGGTCTTGAGGCCGCCAGAGTGGCGCAAACCCGCGGCCACGAAGTGATACTCCTTGAAAGAGATGTTAACCTTGGGGGACAGTTCATCGACGCCGGCAAAGCGCCCCATAAGGGGATTTTCGCCGAATCGGCCGTTCACATGGGCTACCGCGCTCAAAGGGCAGGGGTTGATATCAGGGTTTACACCCCCGCCACCGAGGAGCGGATAAAAGCAATTGACCCTGATGTGGTCATAGTCGCCACCGGCGCAGACCCGATAAAGCCCAAAATCCCCGGAATCGACCGCCCGAATGTCTATGATTCAAGAACGATCATACTTTCAAAGGAGTTCATAAAAGCGGAGCATGTGGCGGTCATCGGCGGAGGGCTGATCGGCCTTGAGGCCATGGAGATACTCAGCTTTCAAGGAAAAAAGGTGGAGGTCATCGAGATGAAGGATGAGATCGGCGAGGAGCTGGAGGTGTACATACGGCCCTATGTGCTGAGCATAATCAAGGAGAACGCCGTCAAGGTCCACACCGGCACAAAATGCGTCGAGATCGGCGATGGCTTTATCACCGTTGAAAAAGATGACAGCAGGCGCAATCTGCCCTTTGACGCGGTGGTTATCGCCGTTGGCACCAGCAGCAACACGGGCATTGTGGATATAATCAAAAAGCTGGGCTATGAGCACTATGTCGTCGGCGATGCCAAAGAGCCTTCGCAGGTGCTGAATGCCATTTGGGGAGGAAACGCCGTCGCCAGGAGCATTTAAATTTCAATACGTAAAAATACGGGAAAAAAGAAAAATATAAAAACAAGAAAAACCGGGCCTGCTGAATGCACCCCAAAAGTTAAGGGGTGCATTTTCTTTTACAGAGGAACCTCAAACTGGCGAACATGCCGACGACCGCTGCTTGACGCGCTTATCCTTCACATTCTTTTATATGAGGCTTAAGAAAGCCGCCGTCCAAAACGAACAGCGGCTTTTTGCGTTTTTTGTCTTTGGCGATAAGTTCAACAGGTATTTCACCTATCATAAGGCCTTGTCGATTTGTTTATTATTTTATTAGATTGTTCCGTCCCATGAATCAACCTTCTCGCGCCTTATCTCATCCTCGTCGAACCAGCGGGTGGTCACGCATTTGCTCTCGGTGTAAAAGCGCATGCCATCCTTGCCAAGGCAATGCAGGTCACCAAAGAAGCTCCGCTTATGACCGGCGAAAGGAAAGAATCCTACCGGCACGGGTATGCCCACGTTTACGCCCACCATTCCGGCATCGGTAAAGCGCACAAACTTGCGTGCATAATATCCACTTTGGGTGTATATGACGCTACCGTTCCCAAAGGGATTCGCATTCATTAAAGCAAGCCCCTCATCAAAATTGCTGACGCGCTTTATGCACAGCACCGGCCCAAAGATTTCCTGGGTGCCCACGGTCATCTCCTCTGTTACATGGTCAAGTATCGTCGGGCCGACATAATAGCCGTTTTCATATCCCTCTGGCTTGCAATCGCGTCCGTCAAGCGCCAAAACAGCGCCTTCTTCAAGGCCTTTATCTATCCAGTCGATTATGGATTTGCGGTGCTCGGCTGTAATAACCGGGCCCATATCAACCGATTTATCATAGGCAGGGCCGATCTTAAGGGCCTTTGCTTTTTTTACAATGGCCTTCACCAGCCTATCGGCGATGCTTTCCTGCACCACAACCACAGGCAGCGCCATGCAGCGCTCACCGGCGCAGCCAAAGCCTGCGTTGATTATCCCCGCGGCAGTGCGCTCCAATGGTGCATCCTCCAGCACGAGGGCGTGGTTTTTGGCTTCACACAGCGCCTGAACACGCTTGCCATTCTTGGCGGCCTCGGAGTAAACATGCAGCCCAACGCTGGTGGAACCCACAAAGCTTACGCCCTTTACATCCGGATGCTGCAGGAACAGCTCGGATTCAACCCGAGAACAGGTGACAATGTTGAGCACGCCATCTGGCAGCCCCGCTTGCTGATATAGCTCCGCGATGCGCATCGCCGTCATCGGCGTCGTGCTGGCAGCTTTGATTACCATCGTGTTGCCGGTCGCAGCGCACATGGGGAACATCCAGCCCATGGGGATCATCGCCGGAAAGTTGAAGGGCACAATGCCCGCGAACACGCCCACAGGCTCGCGGTAAAGCGTGGTGTCCACAGCGGTTGACGCATCCATCATGGATTCGCCCATCATCAGGCTGGGAGCAGATATTGCGTGCTCAGTGCCTTCCTTTGCCTTAAGCACGTCCCCCGCCGCATCGCCCCAGGCCTTTCCGTTTTCGCGGCAAACCAGCTCGGTCAGCTCATCCTGATGCTCCACAAGCAGATCGCGCAGCTTGTACAGCACCTGTACGCGGCGAATAACCGGCGTGGAAGACCAGCCCGGGTACGCCTTTGCCGCAGCTTTAATCGCGCCCTCAACTTCTTCCTTCGTGCAGCATGGGGCCTGGGCTATGACCTCGCCGGTGTTTGGGTTGTGAACATCCATGTATCTGTCCGTCTTTGATTCGAGCCATTTTCCGCCCGCAAAATATTTGAGTTTTTTCATTGTCGCTTCTCCTATTAATTGATTTCTGAGAGTTTTACCGGCCTGCCTTCGTCCAGTGAACGCTTCGCCGCCAAAGCGATTCTGACAGGCTCCAGACCATCGCGCGGGCCAACCGGCGTATCGCTATTGTTTTGTATAGCTTCGCAGAACTGGCGCACTTCATCAGAAAAGCTCTGCATATATCTCTCCAGGAAAAAGTAAAGGGGCTTTTCTGCGATAATCCCCTCCTCGCCGCTGTAAACGGCGGTGGATTCCGTGTTGTTTGATATCGCTACAGCGCCTTTTGATCCGAACACCTCGGCCCGCTGATCATAACCATAGACTGCCTTGCGGGAGTTGTCTATCGTGGCAATTGCGCCGTTTTCAAGCTTGATTGTAATCACTGCAGTATCGATATCACCTGCTTCACCAATGGCCGGATCCACCAGCACCGCACCTGCAGCATACACCTCCTGCGCCTCGCTGCCGGAAAGATATCTGACCATATCGAAGTCGTGAATCGTCATGTCAAGGAATATTCCGCCTGAAACAGCAACATATTCTGCCGGCGGGGGCGCAGGATCGCGCGAAGTGACGCGGATAAGATGTACATCGCCGACCTTGCCAGACTTCACAGCCTCACGAATGGCTTTAAAGTTGTTGTCAAAGCGGCGGTTAAAGCCCACCTGGAACTTGACGCCCGCCTTCTCCACCGCGCTGATAACGGCCCTGATTCTTTCAGGATCGGTGTCGACAGGCTTTTCGCAAAATATATGTTTGCCCGCCTGCGCCGCCTCGATAGATATAGCTGCATGTGTATCCGTCGATGAGCAGACCAGCACCGCATCGATTGCCGGATCGGCAAGTATGCGCTTATAGTCATCATAAACTTCCGTTATACCCAAATTCTGCGCAAAGGCCTTCATCTCGCCGTCCAGCCTTGGGTCGGCCACAGATTTTACAACCGCCCCGGGAACATGGTATGCGATGCTCTTGCAGTGAACCTTTCCAATACGCCCCATACCGATAATTCCAATATTTATCATTACAATTTCTCCTTATAATCCTGTCTTTTCGCGGATAAACTTACGAGCCTTAAGCGCATATTCAAGGGGGTTGGCCTTTGCCGGGTCCTGCTCTGCCTCCACAACCATCCACCCTTCATAGCCGGTCTTTTTAAGCACATCGAAAGTATGGTCAAACGCAATCGCTCCATCGCCGGGAACGGTGAAGGCGCCAAGCTTTACCGCTTCAAGGAAGGAAAGCTTTTCTCTTCGCACCCGCTCAAGCACATCACTGCGAACATCTTTTAAATGTACATGGATGATGCGGCCTATGTGCTTATCTATCAGCTCATCGACAGCCTGCTGGTTGCCCTCGGAGAAAAAGATATGGCCGGTGTCAAACAGCAGATATACATCGTCGTTAACGCTTTCGATGTACCGGTCTATCTCTTGCGGAGTCTGGATTCCCGTGCCCATATGATGGTGCAGGCAAACCCTCATATCCCGCTTATCGGCAAGCTCTGCAAGCAGATTGTATCCCTTTGAAACGCGCTTCCAGTCTTCATCTGAAAAGACCGGTTTCTCGGCGAACACAGGCAGCGGTTTCCCCTGAATGCTTCGGCTTTGCTCTGAACAGCCGATAACTTTTGCCCCCATTGCATGGAGGAAGTCGCGGTGCTCTTTAAAGCCTGCAATGGTTTCTTCAAACATGTCGTCCGCGAAAAACGTGGAAAACCAAGCGTTGCATATTGATATTCCACGCATTTCAAGATGCCAGCGCAGCTTTTCCGTATCGCGGGGATATTTGTTTCCAACCTCGCTGCCGGTAAAGCCCGCCAGTGCCATTTCGCTCACGCATTGTTCAAATGTGTTCTCGCCGCCAAGTTCGGGCAGGTCATCGTTGGTCCATGCAATCGGCGCAATGCCAAGCTTCACTTTTCTTGAATCCATATGCTCTCTCCTCAATATTTTCTGGCTTCACTGCGGTGCCTGACAACATCCTCGTAGGTTTTTTTCTGCTCATCGCTTGATGAAACCGACGCTGCGCCCGTATTCCACCATGACTCATAGCCTTCTGTCATCGTCTTTGGCAATACCTTTATGTCTATAAGTGTGGAGCGCTTCTGCCGCGCTGCGTCCTTAAAAGCGGCGGCCAGTTCATCTATGGTTTTCACTTGGTAGGAAGCTGCGCCATAGCCCTCGGCGACCTTCGCATAGTCTATCGACATCACGCCGCCGGACAGCTCGTTGCCATAGCGAAACTCCGTGGCAAAGCTGCCCATTCCATGGCTCATTTGCAGGTTGTTTATGCAGCCGAATCCTGCGTTATCGAATAAAATTACATTGATCTTGTGTCCCATTTGCAGGCTTGTGATCAGCTCCGAGTGAAGCATCAGGAAGCTGCCGTCACCAACCATAGCGTAGACCTCCTGATCCGGACAGGCGATCTTTACGCCTACAGCGCCGCATATCTCATAGCCCATGCAGGAGTAACCGTATTCCATGTGATAGGTTTCCGGTTCTTTTGGCAGCCAAATGCGCTGCATGTCACCCGGCAGACTTCCGGACGAACCAACGACAACGGAATTGGGCGCCATCAACTCCTGGAGCCTGCCCAGCACCTCTGTTTGGGTGAGGGTCGCCCCCGTGCTGCTCTCATAGTCGCAAAGCCTGTCGTCCAGATGGCCCTTTACTTCCGGCGTGAATCCTTCGGACGATGCATCGGTGCTAAAGAGACGTCCCATCTCCGCCTGCCATTTTTCCTTAGCAAAAAAAGGCGCGGCGCCCCAGGCGCTGTTATAGCCTGCAAGCGCGCCCGTCAGCGCATTCAGCGCGGCCTTAGCGTCGGCGACAATCTGTATTGCGTCCAGTTTGCCCGCATGGAAGCGGCTTGGGTTTATGTTCAAGAATCGCACATCAGGGTTTTGGAAAATCCACTTGGATGATGATGTGAAGTCCGTGTAGCGCGTTCCGATTCCGATGATCAGGTCGGCCTCCTTCGCCAGCAGATTTGCGGCCAGCCCTCCCGTCACCCCGACGCCGCCCATATTTAGCGGGTGAGACCATGGCAGGGCCGATTTTCCTGCCTGTGTTTCCACAAACGGGATATCATATTTTTCGCAAAAACTTTGCATGGCTAAGGCCGCGCCCGAATAGCGCACACCGCCGCCGCAAATCACAAGGGGCTTTTTTGAATTGTTGATTGCATCCACAGCCTCCTGAAGCATTGCGCTTGTGGGAGCAGTCCTCTCAAGCCGCCAGACGCGCTTTTTAAAGAAGCTTTCCGGGTAATCGTAGCTTTCGCCCTGAACATCCTGCGGCAGGGCAATCGTTACGGCGCCTGTATCGCCCCAGTCTGTCAGCACACGCATTGCACTGAGCATCGCGCTCATCAACTGCTCCGGCCGTGAAATGCGATCAAAGTACTTGCTCACCGCTTTGAATGCATCATTTGTGCTGATTGAAAGATCATCCGTCTGCTCTATCTGCTGGAGAACCGGGTCGGGCTGGCGGCTGGCATAGACATCACCGGGCAGCAAAAGCACCGGGATATTATTTGCAGTGGCTGTCCCTGCAGCGGTGACCATATTTGCCGCACCGGGCCCAACCGATGAAGTGCAGGCAAAAATCTCGCGCCGCAGACGCTGCTTCGCAAAAGCAATCGCCGCGTGGGCCATTCCCTGCTCATTGCGCCCCTGGTACACCTTCAGATGGCCCGGTTCCTGCTCAAGCGCCTGACCGATGCCCAGAACATTGCCATGGCCGAACACAGTAAACACCCCGCGCACAAACGGGCTTTGAACGCCGTCAATTTCGATGTACTGCGCGTTTAAAAATCTTATTAGCGCTTGCGCAGTTGTAAGAACCATAAGATCACCCCGAATCTGTTTTTATCAGCTTTCTAAGCTTTTTTAGCTTTTTTAAGCTATACCATAATTTTTCTTATGATGGCGACCATATCGTCATATCCACCAAGGAATTGCCCGAGCGTGCGCCTTGTGGCTCCGTAAGAATCAAACTCGTCCGGGGTTAGCCCGTCCGGCTCATAAGCGCGAACAAAGTCCGGGAAATGCTTTCGAAGCTGCTTTACCAAGCCTTCATCAACCGGCAGATGAATACGGTTTTCACAGGTGATATCGCTCTGGCAGAACTGCTTGATCCACTTGTGCGGAATGGTCATCGACACTTCGCCGCCTATAAAGCTGCTCCAGTGATGATGGTTGCGGTATGCCGCCACAAGCAGGCGCGTGTGGTAGCCGCGCTCACAGAATATGCGGTAGGCGTTCTTGAAAACCGCTACACCGGCAAAATCGATAGCCGCCGGATCGACGATGATGCCCTCCTGCTTGATGCATTCGCGCAGCCAGTCATCGACTCGGCCCACCATAATCGTGCATACAGGGTGCAGGCCGGAATTATCAAGGCCCTCCTCTTTGCGCCGCTTAAGTGCGCGCTCAATCGCCTCGGCGACGGCAATGGCCTGTGATACGGTAAAAAGAACCGTTGCATTCACGCTTACGCCTGCATATGTGGCCTCTTCAATCGCGGCAATGCCCGCCTTCGTGGCCGGCATCTTGACCATTATGTTGGGAGCCAGCCCTTTAAACCTGGAGGCCTGCTGCACCATTTTTTCGGGATTTCGGTAATACTTTGCATTTGTCTGGATTGATATATAGCCCGCCTTGCCGCCCGATTCCTCGAATACAGGCAGCAGCAGCTTTGAACCGTCTTGCGCCATGCGTTCGTTGAGCGCCCAGGCGATATCGTCCTCGCCCGCCTGCGGCATTGCTTCGATAAGCTCCCGTATTATCGGAGTATAGTGTTCCATTTCATTTTTAAGCACCTGACCCACGATGACAGGATTTGTTGTCGCCCCGACAGCGCCGTGCTCCAGGGCATATGTGAGTTCTGATATTGAGCAACTGTCGTTCCAAAATTGAGTGGGTGTGGTTTGACTCATCTGGTGTAGCGGACTTTTGTACGTCATGGGAATTCCTCCTTTTATTCAGCCAAGCTTCAGAACTTCCGCGCCGCGCTCGTTCAGCCATTCATGCGCTGGGTCCATAATACGCTCATTCCATGGATCGTTGTCAAGGTGGCGGATGATCCATGCATAATACATTGCATAGCCGGGGGCGGCTACCTGAGGATGACAAAGGCCGCCCGGAATTGCCGCGAAAGAGTTATCGCGAATTGTATGGGCATCATCGCCAATGAAGCAGGCGCCAAAGCCCTGGGGCTTGTCAAACCGATAATAATATATCTCAGGCTGGCGGTGCCAGTGAGGCGCATAGCTTGACCACCGGCCCGGCAGGTTGATTATTTCACCGACAACCAGATTGGAGTAGGGCGCATTGTCATAGGTGAATATGTCGCGGATAAGACGCTTTGCGCATCCTTCCCAGACGCCCTCGCCGAGGAAGCGGTCCTGAACATCGCCGGGCGTATACCAAACCTCAGGGAAGATGCGCTCATTTATGGTGGAAATGATCAGCAGCTCGCTCGTATCCCCTGCCGTCAGTTCTGCTTTCACACCCCGCGGTATATGCAGACAATATGGCCGCTCTGTGAATATGCTCTTGCGCTTCGCCTCGTACTTTCCATTCGATGTGCGCAGGCTCAGCTCACCGGTCAGCAAAAGAAACGCCGTTTCCTTACTGCCGGACTCATAAACCTTGCTCTCGCCTGCGGGTATTATTTCAAGGCCTGTGTCCATTTGCGTAAAAGCATATGCCCCGTTTTCCTCAGTTATTATATGGTAGCCAGAGCGTTTTACTTCCAGCTTTTTAAGCATCGCAGTTCATCTCCCGTTCTTTTTATTTATACTTTTTTAATTTATCAGATCAGTTATATCAGGCCAGTTCGGCTTTGATACGGAAGGAGACATCCCTGGCCATGCTGCCCTTGTATTCCGACAAATAGACAACCTCCAGCCCTCTTTCAGTTTTTATCACACTTGGGATAATGCCGCCGGAATCCATATTAATGATGATTCCCGGCAGTTTCCAGACATTTGGCGTGATCATGGCGGGATCAATATCGTTGCCGTTGCCGTCTATCTGGAAAAAGAGCTCCATATCCCGCTGGATATCAATGTGCACATCAATATCGAGCTTTCCTTTTTCAGCTTTTGCGTTGTAATGGACGGTGCGATTTCCCTTTCCGAAGGCATTTCCTGGCTCTCGACGCAGCAGCCGGATTGACATAGTGCTGCCTGGCGCTTTCCAGTAAAGGGTCGCCGGGTGTATCTGACCGCTTACATTTTTGCTGCCGGCGATTCCGCCCAGCATCATGTCCTTTTCAATCCAGGCGGTTACTGTGCACAGCGGGTTATTGTACTGGGGATCTCCCCGCTCAATAAGCTCACGGAAATACTTCGTAACCTGGCGGTCGCCGGTGTGGGTAACAAAGCTTTCAACAAGTTCTTCAGGGATTTCCACATTGCAAAGCGCCATAGTGACATTATGGATATCTTCCGTGGTGTGCAGAGGAAAGTCCACCCCACGCTCACCTATTCCCAAATACAGCAAAGCGAACATCGCAGTGTGACGGCTCAGCTCCATTTCATGATTTCGGCTGAAGCCGCCGCTGAGATTCCTCAAATTCGCATTGTACATCAGGGCTACGTCCTCCCATAAGCCCGCCTCCAGCATTGAACCTATATTGCGGATAAGCTCTGTCTTGCCGCAGCGGCGCCACTGTGCCAGGACGCATAAGTCCACCCCGCAATAGGTGGGCGAATTGTATTCCGCAAAGGAATGAAATTCGCTGTATTGCCGGTATAAGTCAGCCGCATAAAAAGCAGCATGATCCTTTATGCGCTGATCATCGAAGCGATAGCCAAAATAATCGCACATCACGATATGCATCAGCTCAACATTTGTGTTCATCGGGTAAAGGTTGGCAAGACGGCGGTCAATTGAAGCGTTAACCGCTTCAAGCATGGCGGCGTCAAGGCGCTCAACAAGCTGCGGGTTCAGCAGATCCTCATACCAGTCAAGTACAATTGCGAAGGTGCTGCCAATAAACTCGCGCCAATTGGGATCGTATGTGCGCCACACCACCGGAAAATGGCTGATCACCGCCGCTTCCAGCTTTCTTTCCATCTCTATTATTGAATTCTGGTCCATTCCTTCTTCGCGAAGGGTCTGTAGGAAGGCATTCGTGGTTTTTTCCAGATAGATGTCTGCAAAATGGCGTGCATCCGGGGAAATGCGCCGCCAGGGATAGTTGCCCGCAGGCGGATCTGGCTCCTGGGGGGCGCGCTTGAAGGTGGCATGGTAAATTTCCCCCGGACAGAGAAGCTGCTCGTCCAGCACCCTGCTTATCAGCCGCTGTGCGCGTTCAATGTCCCCCGATGCACCGCGTGCAAGAAGTCCCAGTGCGTAATAGGCGCTGCCGCGGACATCATGCTGCCCTGAGCGCATACCTGCTTTTCTTTTAATCAGACCCGCATCTTCATCAAAAAGAGCATCGATTTTGCTTAAAGTAGCCTCCAAAAGTGTTTTTTGGCGTTCTGTTAAAAAAACTTTCACAGTCGTCCTCCATTTCTGAGCCATTGCAAATTTGCAAAAATGTGATATAGTTAATTTGATTTTATTTTTACAAGTTTAGTATATTCATTTTGTTTTACAAATTCAATGCTTTTGTGTCAATCTGACACGTAACTTATACGAAGGGGATATTTTTATATTTTCAAACCAAGGGTTGTAAGTGATGTAAGCGAGGGCAATCAAATGCGCGGCACTAAAACAAAAAAACTATTATATAGCATGATTTTTTCATATACGGTAGTTATTCTTGTCATCACCACCATAATTGCGATGGTTGCGATCGTGCTTTCGCGTGATGTGATCTATTCTGAGATAGGAAAGTTTGATGAACGCATTCTTGAAAGTTCCTCAGAAAAAGTGTTTAACAGCGTTGTCGCCAAGGGGCAATCAATTTATCTGGATATAATACTCGCACAGGAAAACAAGGAGTTAATCTCATCCAAGCATATATCAAAAGATCATGTCGCCATATTTGAGCTTTACAATATCCTTAAATCAGCCACAGCAAAGCATTCAGATTCAATCGCTGCCATTCACATATATTTTAATGAAAAGAACATTATGGTATCGTCAAATTACGGCTACAAAGAGTTTGATACCCGCCGTTTTGACGGCGACTATGCCTGGCTGGGAGGCTTGCTGTCGGATCAATGCAGCGATCATTGTTCCGTCCCCGTTTCATATGCGGAAGGCGGTTCATGGCAAAACCACATCGCCTTAAGATACACTTACCCCCTTGGCGTAAGCCTCGACAGGGCGCGATACACGGTTTTCGTCATATTCGAGGAGGAGAAAATCTACTCGGAACTGCTGGAGTCATTCTCTGCGGGCTATAACTCAGCCTTTCTCGTTAACGGAAACGGGGTTGTTCTCAGCAGCTTAAACCGGATGTTCATCTTTGAACCGGCCCCCGAGAACACAATAAGCCTGATAGACCGTGAAAAAGATTATGGCCAGCATCAGTATCAGCAGGACGGAAGCGACTTTATCTTTTCCTATTACTCCGTCAAGGGCACCGATTGGTATATCGCCAATACCCTTTCTATCCACGAGTTTTACAGTTCATACTTTACAATGCGGTTTTACTTTCTGCTTATATGGCTTCTTGTGCTGTTCGTAGGCATTCAAATGGCCATAGTGATCAGCCGTCTGTATTACAAGCCAATACAAAAAATCAGCCTTAAAGCAATTGAAAGTTTCGGCAGCGAAATTCACGACCGGCGCAATGAATTTAACATTATCGAGGGCGCCATTGATCAAATGCATTTGAAAATCAGCAATCTTCAGGATATAATCAAGGCCAACTCTACTTTAATGAAGCAAAACTTTCTGCTTTCTCTTTTGACGGGAAGAAAAAAGGACGAGAAGGAGCTCGCCGACCGCCTCACTTTGTTTTCGCTTCCTACCGACTATGACTGCGCGGTATGCTTTTTGCTTGACTTGAACAACGCCGCCATGCGCAGTATAAAGCTTGATGAAATCCAAGTTGTAAAAATCGGGCTGATTGAGAGCCTGAACGCAGCATCCCCCGAGTGGTTTTGCATAGCGGGCGAATACACTGATGATCAGGTTGTCGGAGTTATCGCTTTTAAGGAATCGGAAAGGGAGCGCGCCTTTGCCCATATATCAAGCATATCGCAAAGCATGTTTTTGCGCCTTACAACAGGCGGCGATGTGCCCAGCCTGGCCCTCCTTGGGGAAAGCTGTGGGCAGGCGGCCATAGCTGCGCAGTATAGCTTTTTCTACCATGACAGCCTCGCCATACATTGGAGCGATATCGCCGGCCGCCACAATTCTGACCTTACGCTTCCCGCTGAAAAATTAAGTTTTCTCGGTGCGAAGTCTTTTCAAAAAACAGACCTCATGCTCGACGGCTTCTGCTCAGTTTTGGACGAAATAGCTTCCGGCAGCTATAATGTTGATTATTCAAAGGAGATAATTCGTTCCATGCTCCATGATATATCCATTAATCTAAATAGCAGTGCCAACACCAAAGCCGATGACTTTCGCAGTGACTTTGACGAGGCCCTGGACGCTGCGGATTCCATCAACTATTTGCGCGACTGGGTTGTCGATTATTTCTGCGGCCTTAACAACTGCAAGACCGACACCACTTCCCAAAGCATAATTTCAAAAGTAAAGGGCTATATAAATAGAAATCTTGACGGCGACCTATCGCTGGATACCGTCGCCGGGCATGTTTACATGAGCCCCAAATATTTAAGCCGTGTTTTTAAGGATATCACCGGGCAAAACTTCTCTGAGTATATAACACAGATGCGCATCGAAGCTGCCTGTAACCTGCTGCGGGAAACAAGGCTGTCCGTCGAAGAAATAACAGCGCGCGTAGGCTATAATTCATCCGCATACTTCATCATGCGCTTTAAGCAGAGCGTGGGCTGCACGCCCAAACAATACCGCAGAAGGCTATAGGGATTAGTTATAAATAAAAGTTTGCATAAAACAAATATGAAAAATACCACTATTTCGCACTGTTTGCTTTTGTAGGAAATAGTGATATTTTTATTTTCGGGCACATATTGATTGATATAGTGATAAAATCGGGAATAATTGTTATATATTTTTTTCAAAATAACCTTTATCATATTAATCACATAAATGAAATTCTAATTAAAAAAACCTGATAAGGTTGAAGAGGCATGTTTCTTTGCTTTGTTCCAACCTGGAAAGGATTGATTGAAGTGATCAAGGCTCAAGCTCCTTTACAGACAGGCTCTGGTCCCGGCGGTAAAATACGCCCGAAATTTATCACTGATTTTAAAAGGTACGGTCAGTATAAATACTTGCTTTTATTGCTGATGCCTGGAATCATCTGGTTTATTGTGTTCCGTTATTTCCCCATCTATGGCTTAACTCTCGCCTTTAAAGATTTTACCTTCCGAAAAGGCATAATGGGAAGCGCATGGGTAGGCTTCGAGCATTTTGAGTATCTGTTTTCACTGCCGGGCTTCTGGAAAGTCTTTCGCAACAGCATTTTCATCAATTTTTATCAACTGCTGTTCGGCTTCCCGGCCCCCATTTTGTTTGCAATAATGCTCAATGAAATCGTTCATCTTCGTTTTAAGAAGATAGTGCAAACAATAAGCTATCTTCCGCATTTTCTTTCATGGGTAATACTGGCCGGCATGTTCACACAGCTTCTTTCGCCATCCACCGGCGCAGTTAACCTGCTTCTCAAGGCGCTGAAGATTGAGCCGATTTATTTCCTTGCCAGCCCCAAATGGTTTCGCAGCATTTTGGTAGCCACTAATATATGGAAAAGCGTGGGATGGAGCTCCATCGTATACCTTGCGGCTCTTTCAAACGTCGATGTGGAAATGTACGAAGCCGCACGGATCGACGGCGCCACTAAGCTTCAAGAAATATGGTATATAACTCTTCCTTCTATTTCAGGGGTTATCACCATCATGCTGATTTTCCGGGCAGGCAGCCTTATATCCGACAACTTCGACCAGGTATTTAACCTCTATAACCCTGCGGTCTATGAAGTTGGCGATGTCTTGGGCACATACACATACCGGCTGGGCCTAAGGGATATGCAGTACAGCCTCTCCACCGCTGTGGGCCTCTTTACAAACGTAATATCATTCACGCTTGTAATATTGACTAACGCCATCGCAAAGCGCATCAATGACTATGGAATCTGGTAAAGAGGGGTATCATCATGAGAATCAAAAAATCCACCGATGAAAAGATTTTCCTTTCGATAATATATGCATTTATGATTGTATTCTGCCTTACGACGCTGTTCCCATTTTGGAACATAATCACATTGTCGTTTACAGGCTCAGGGGTGTCGACAGTCAAGTATTATTTGTGGCCGCCTGTAACAACCCTGGCCAATTACAAGCGCGTTTTTAGCTCCAGCAATATATGGATCGGCTTTGGCAATACGTTTTTCCGCACAATCATCGGAACTTTGCTCACGCTCCTTTTCTCGATTCATATGGCGTATCCATTGTCAAAGCGCAACTTCCCCCACCGCAATATTTGGACCTTGATTGTTGTGTTCACAATGTTCTTCTCCGGAGGCATGATCCCAGACTATATTCTTGTGCGCACTCTGGGGCTTATAAACACCCGCTGGGCCATGATTTTGCCAATGCTGATCAGCCCGTTCAACATGATAATCATGCGAAACTTCTTCATGAACATACCCGATAGCCTGGAGGAATCGGCGCGGATTGACGGCGCCAACGATATCACAGTGCTGTATAAAATCATTTTGCCCATCTCCGGCTCCATCATCGCCACCATCGCTCTATGGACAGCCGTCAGCCACTGGAACGCTTGGTTCGACTGCCTGATCTACATCAATGACAGCAGCAAGATGGTGGTGCAGACAATACTTCGACGCGTGGTTTTGGAGGGCAGCCAGCAGCTTATGAATATGACCGGCTATATCCCGGGCATGGAAGAAGTTGAAGTGGTAAGCACGGAAACGATCAAGGCAGCCACCATAATGGTTGCGACAGTTCCTATTTTGGTGGTCTATCCCTTCCTGCAAAAGTACTTCGTCAAGGGCGTTATGGTTGGCTCGCTCAAGGGCTGATACGAACGCAAAGCGCTTCAAACGACTTATCAACGGCTCTTTGCCGTTTTGATAGTGACACAATGAACCCACTTACAATGGAGGTGTAGTATGAAAGCGAGCACGAAACGACTGTCACTTATACTCGTGTCTGTTCTGCTGGTGGCCACAATGCTTGGCGCCTGCAACAACACCACCCCAACGCCGACAGGAGGCGCGTCCCAAACCGCAGCTCCCACACAAGCAGCCTCGACTCCGCAATCCACACAGGCGGCTTCCACCGGAGATCAGCCCGCCGAACCTTCTGACCCGGATGCCCCCGATCCAAATGTACGCTATCAGGTAAGCTGGACAGGCTACCAAGTTGCTCCCCTTGGAAATGATCCCTATATCCTCAGGCACTTTGAGGATATCCTGAATGTTGATTTTGACATATGGAACATTGACCACCAGCAATATGACGAGCTGCTGAACGTCCGCCTGGCGTCCGGCGAGATCCCTGATATGTTCATGGTTCTTCGCCCAAACAACCTGCAAAAGTATGTCGCACAGGATCTGTTGGCCATGATCCCCTATGAGAACATAGAAAAATACATGCCCAACACCCTGGCAGAATCCTGGGAAGAAATATTCCCCGGCGCCCTTGATCTTGCAAAGATCGACGGCGAGATCTACGGCCTGCCCTCCCTGTCCAGCGGCAACGTTTACAGGCTTCCCATAGTTTATAACCAGAACTGGCTGGATGCGCTGGGCAAGTCGGTTCCGACCACCATAGAAGAGTTTGAAGATGTAATCTATGCCTTCGCCCATGGAGATCCGGACGGCAACGGCGTTAAGGACACATACGGCCTTTCCAGCGAGGGACTTCTGCTGCTGTGGGGCATGTATGGAATGGTTCCGCTGCAGGATTACTTCTCAGAAAAGGACGGCGAGCTGGTATTCCTTCCCATAGAGCCCGAACTTAAGGAAGCCCTTGCCTATGCAAAAAAGTGGTATGAGGACGGCGTGCTTGACCCCGAGTTTATCACGGGTGAAAACACCGGCGGCTATTGGGCCATCTCCCACAGCTATTTGAACCACCGCATAGGTATGACGGTAATCGGCAACTATTATCATTGGCAGTATCCCGGCGATTTTTCCGACTATGTCGATGGCCAGGAGGTCCCCTGTGAAGCCGGCGCAGTCACAAAGGAGCTTTTGGCTCTGCATCCCGATGACACAATTGCTTTCGGCATGCCTTTGATCAACACCGATGGCAAGCAGGGCGGCATCCGCGGCTATAATATGCTCTCTCGCTTCTATGGCGTGGGCATAAACGCCCTTGACACCCCCGGAAAGATGAACAAAATTCTGTCCATATATGAGTATACCGGCAACGCACAGCCTGATGACGAGACTTACATAACAATTCGCCACGGCTTCGAAAACGAGACCTGGAAATGGGCAGAGCGTGACAGGCGTTCCATTATAAGCCTTTCGCCCTTCCTTGAGGACGATTCTCTGCGCTATCAGGCGGGCTGCATACTTTGGTGGAACTCCGGCGGGCGCGACGTCAGCAGGCGCGGCGAGTGGGCTGCAGCTAATGACTTTGATCTCGGCGGAATTTACTCAGCGTTCCCCACATCAACAGACTCCATGAGCCGCTACAACTCCCAGCTTGAAACCATGCGCGAGCAGGCGTACATACAGATCATCACGGGAGAAAAGCCGCTCGATTACTTCGACACCTTCGTTCAGGAATATTTAAGCCAGGGCGGACAAGAAATTCTTAACGAGATCAATGCAATGCGCTGATTCTTAACTGCCACTGAACTTATTTAAGGTTAACGGAAATGAACCGGTGAAACCGCCGGTTCATTTCTACACTTATGCCTATGCTCCCCATATTCGGCTAAGGGGGTTTGGGGCAGAAGCAAGAATACTGACAAGAATACTGAAATGAGGGATTAAAACGGCTACTAACTATGAAATGCGGCCGGCCCGCGAAAGGCCGCTGTTGTTTTTAATGTTTTTTGTCTTTTTCATGACAGATGCGGTCACCGGCTATTTTTCAATATTTATCAGAAGCCTGGGCTTTTCCACCTTCCAACTGGGCATTCTGACCTCCGGCGCCTCCCTGGTGGCGATTTTACTTCTTCCCTTTTTCGGGACGCTGATGGATCGCTCCCAAAACCGCAACCGAGACTTTATCTTGCTGCTTGTAATAGCATCTGTCCTGGCTCCCCTGCTAACTGTAAACGACTCGTTTGTCTATCTTTTGATAATATACACATTGTTTACCATTTGCAACCGCATTAAGCGTCCTCTTAGCGATTCCATCGTGCTGGAGCATGTGCGCGCAACAGGCTCCAACTTCGGGCCAATCCGTGTAATGGGCTGCCTGGGCTATTCCGTCATGGCCCTCATAGCAGGGAAAATAGCCGACAGGAGCATCGCAACCAACTTCATACTCTTTGCCGGCATATCCTTATCCACAGCGCTAATCGTAGGCTTTCTGCCAAAGCCGGCTAAATCAGAATCGCAAAAAGAAAAAGGCGGGAGAAAGCAGAAGGCATCGCTGGCGGTTTTGCTGCAATACAAGTCTCTGGTGGCGTTCACATTGCTATCGGTGCTATACATGGTCACCAAATCTTTCTACACAGGCTATTTCTCAATCTATTTCGTCGAGGATATCGGCGGCACGCCTTCCATGTATGGCTGGCTTTTATCCTTGGGCGCCTTGCTGGAAATCCCCTCCACCTTCTTTCTGGATTTTCTGATGCGCAAGTTCGGCTCAAGGCGTTTATTGATATTTAGCGTGTTCTTTGCGGGGTGCCGCTATCTGTGTGCATTTTACATTATGAACCCAACAATGCAGATCGTGGCGCAGACAATTTTCGCATCCACCAACATGCTGTTTTCACTGACGATGACTCTGCACATCAACCAGACAGTGCGCCCTGAGCACCGGGTAACAAGCCTGGCCACCTATTCCGCCATCACCTCCCTGGCCTCCATCATAATGGGAAGCTTTGCCGGTGGCGCGCTCAGCAGCCTTTTCACAATACGGCCTCTTTTTATGGCCTGTGCTTTGCTCAACATCGTGGGCTCTGTGCTGTTTTTGATATTTACCACCCGCAACAAGGCCTCACATGCGGACGCATCTGTGGGGGGTGCCTTATAAGGCTTGCAGGAGCGAGTCCTTCAAAAGCATTCAAATTTATCTGACCCCTTTCAAGCCTGCCCGCTTAGCGCTGTATCACCAGCATGATAACGTTAGGCGGGTTAGCCACTTTCATTTTTTGCATTTTATAAAGCAGGGATGACCTCTCAGGACAATATTGCAAATTTGTTTTGCAAAAGTTATTCACAGCTTTTACATAAAATAGATGGTGAGTTTTACATGAAAAAATTAATATTATCTTGATCTAATAGGGAAAGAATGTGTGGATCATGAAAATACAGAATTTGATTATGAGTTTAGACCCCATCCTCAGGGCGAGCATATCAATGGCCGGCGCTCTGCTCGGCATAACTGTTGTAATCGTTTTATTATACAAGCAAAAAAAGAGAGTGAACTTGTATCCGTACAAAGAAAACGCATGGCTTATCTTAAAAAAGAGAAGCCGGCTTCTTGGAGTTGTGTTTTTATAAATGATCTTTGCAATAACGGCTTCAATGGGACGGTATGCGCAAGCGCATGTTCTGTCCGAAAGGGGCCGTTTTTGCTGCAATATTCCTCACTTAAACTTTTCAAGAAAGGAAAATGATTATTCGGAAAACCGATGCCTTGGAGACCAATGAGGATAATCATATCATTTTGCCCATTGCG
>JBMNOE010000043.1:0-10867 GCA_050942895.1 Christensenellales bacterium | reverse complement strand
GACGCAGGGCTTTGCCCCGCACCCCACAAGGGATTTTCCCTTGACCCTTTGCACATGATAGCAAAAGCTTACGGGTTTGAGGCGGAGTTTTGAATAAGGGGATTCCAAAGGGGCTACCCTTTGGCGGAAGCTTGAGGGCAGAGCCCCCGAACGTCCCCCTCCCCTTACCATCGAACAAGAAAACGACGCGGAGCCATGCCCTGCGTCGTTTTCTGCTGTCGGCGTCGCCTATGAGATACCCTTCCTGTAGAGGATTGCCTTTTGTCCTGCTGTCAGCCTGCCGGTGTCCGGTCTGTCGTCCAGTTCTGGGTTAAACTTTCTAAGGGTATCGACGGGCATCAGGTATTGTTTTGCCACCGACCACATTGTATCCCCTTCCCTTGCAAAGTATATGCTTATAGAACTCTTTTCGGGAAGGCCGTTTGCCGCCGGCTCTGCGCTTACCACCAGTTCCGTCTCCTCGACTATGTCCGCCTTGGCGCTGAGAACAAGCTGTACCCTGAGCTCCACCTGATCGGAAGCGGTCTGTGTGGCGTCCGCGTCTCTGACGGTGATCTTCGTGCGGGCGTTTTCGGGGACAGCAAAATCAAAGTTCGCTTCAAAGGGCACTTCCTGCCTGGCTGAAACCGGGAATGTGCCGCCATCGGGCATGTAAACTATGGTAATTTCCAGCGCGCCGGCGGCGTTCGCCTTGGGCTGCGGAATTATCTCGTAGTCTATGGGCCTTGCAAAAACCGCCAACATAGTGCCGATCTTGGGCATTGCTTCATCAAGTGACAGTGATATCTTCACAGTATCATTGCCGCTTTGTGAGAAAGTGCCGGTTTTAAGGGGCATCACCTTCTTTTCAAGAATAGCCGTCTGCTTGGCGGTGGAAAATGCGTCCTCCAGCACAGGCACAACCACGGTTTCCTCGCAAATGGCCAAGGCCGTCAGCACCCCCTCCACCCTGAGGCTTTTGGGCGCATCCTCTGCGGGCTCAAGTATGTTCAGGGCCGAGTCCTTGAATATGACCTCGACATCGGCGGGCCTTCCCGCTGTAAGGCCGTCCACCGCAACCTGCGTTTCAAACGGGAATGTGTGCCTGCTCTTGGCGATGGGCTTGTCTGTCAGCGGGATCAGATAATAGGCGTCGATCACCAGCTCACCTTCAATAGTCAGGCGGTCATCATATGTGGTCACGTTAAGGGCGCGCACATTTCCGGAGGAAAAAACGATCTCCTCCGCCTGGGCAGCGAAGGGCAGCTCGGTTTCGGCTTCAAGCAGCATCCTGGCCTGGCCATAACCGACCCTTTCACAGATGCTGACATTCTTTTGCAGGCTGTAAAACTCCGCGCCGGAAAGCTCCTGCAGCACCTCCTCGCTGCGAATGGAATGGGCATCGGCCTCCAGCGTCAGCACGGCGCGCAAGTTCGCCTTTGAGCCGCCGGCATCCGCGGTGATGGTTTCCACCCGGGGATGAACGCTCACCTGCATTCCGGGCTTTGCTCCCTTCATTTCCAGTATGTGACTGAAGGTATATTGCGCCTTCGTTCCCGCGGCTTTCTTATCCTCCCCCCCGGTGTACAGGATATCGAAAGCGACTGTCCCGCCCACGGCCAGCCGGTCGTTTTGCACCTCGGATGAGATGATCTCGGCTCTGGCGTCGGCATGCAGTATCTTCGCTCCCCCCGTTATTCCCGGAAGCAGCGCGGTTCCCTCGACAAGAACCTGTTCCCTGGCGCTGGCCGCGCCGTCATATGCTGTGATTATCTTTTTGCTTGAATCAAAAGGCATACATATTCCTCCTTACACATTGATATATACGCAAGGGTATGCGCATAAATTCATGATATTACTAAAAATAGCCGCTTTTTGCGGGCTTTTGTCCACCGGCATCGGGGGCGGAGGAAAGAGCTCATGAAAGGCATTGGAAAAAGTTGGTCTCAAGGCGGTTATTCATAGTTTTTTTACATCTTTTTGATCATTAATGTTTGACTTTTCATATACCGGTGAGTATAATGTATTAGAATAATTGGCGGTGGTGAGTATAAGACAATACTCGCCGCGTTGTTTATTGGCGGAGCAACATTAATCATTCGCTTTTCCACCGGTTCTAACCAACGGTCAGCAGGCGGAAGAGGTCGAAGGTTTTTTTGAAATCGGCAGGTGTGAATAATATTGTTTCGGGAGGCGCAGTGCATAATGCAAGGGGCGCCTCATATATTCATAAATATCGTGCAATTGAAATCGGAGGGATTAGTTTGGCAATAAGCAAGACTAACAATGGCTCTATTAATGAAGTCATATTGACGCCGGAAGGAATCAGGAAACTGGAAAACGAGCTTGACGAGCTCAAATCCGTGAAAAGGCAGGAGGTGGCGGAGAGAATAAAAACGGCCATCTCATTCGGGGATATATCCGAAAACGCCGAATATGACGAAGCAAAAAACGAACAGGCCTTCATCGAGGGCAAGATAATCAAGATTGAAAACACTCTTCGCATGGCCAAGGTGATAGACGAAGATGATATAAACACGGACTTTGTGAACATCGGCAATACTGTAAAGATATATGACGAGGAGTTCAATGAGGAAGTGACCTACACCATAGTGGGCAGCGCCGAGGCAGACCCTTCAAACAACAAGATTTCAAACGAGTCCCCCGTTGGCAGAGCTTTGATCGGCTCCACCATCGGTCAGGTGGTCGTGGCCCATGCCCCCTACGGCAGCATGAAGCTGAAGGTGCTGGCCATTCAGTAGGCAAAAATGAAATAAAACAAAACAAATGATATTCCCGGAGGAAGCAAAGTGGACGAAAACCAGGACATTCGCGCTCAGGAAGAGCAGGAACTGATGGACGAAAAGAGCTATCAAAAAGAGCTTTCAGAGCAGGCGCTTGTAAGACGGGAAAAGCTCAAGGCCCTTCAAGAGGCAGGGAGCGATCCCTTTTCAATAACTAAATTTGACTTTACCCATTTGAGCGAAAGCATTCTTTCCTCCTACGATGAGCTGGAGGGAAAGAAGGTGGCTGTCGCCGGTCGCATAATCGGCAAGCATATAATGGGCAAGGCCTCTTTTGCGCGCATTCAGGACGGCGCAGGCCGCATACAGATATACATCAAGCGCGATGACATCGGCCAGGATGCATACGACAACTTCAAGAAGCTTGATATCGGCGATATCATCGGCTTAAACGGCACCGTCTTTAAAACACGCACAGGCGAGGTCTCCGTTCACGCGGCTGAAATAAGCCTTCTTTCAAAATCCCTTTTACCCCTGCCGGAAAAATTCCACGGCCTGAGGGATAATGATCTGCGTTACCGCCAGCGCTATGTGGATCTTATAATAAACCCCGCGGTGCGCGACACATTCTACAAGCGTTCGAAGATTATTTCCGCCATACGCGAGTTCCTGACGGGCGAGGGCTTTTTGGAGGTTGACACACCCGTTCTTCACACCCTTGAAACGGGAGCCGCCGCAAGGCCCTTTGAAACCCACTTAAACGCTTTGGCTTTGCCCATGTACCTTCGCATCGAGCTGGAGCTATACCTTAAGCGCCTTATCGTCGGCGGCATTGACAGGGTTTTTGAAATCGGCCGCATATTCCGCAACGAGGGCATGGATTCATCCCACAACCCGGAGTTCACCATGTGCGAATTCTATCAGGCCTACACCGATTATCACGGTATGATGGATCTTGTCGAGCGGCTTTTCTGCTATGTTGTGGAAAAGGTCAGCGGCGGCCTTAAGATCAGCTATCAGGGCACCGAAATCGACTTCTCTCCCCCCTGGCGGCGCATGACAATGAAGGAATGCGTGAAAGAATACACAGGTGTGGACTACGAAAGCTGGCAGAGCGACGAGGAGGCCCGCGCCGCAGTTAAAGCCATGGGCATAGACTGCCGCAATGATTTCACCAAGGGCGAATGCCTGGTCGCCATATACGATGAAAAGTGCGAGGAGTTCTTGATCCAGCCCACCTTCGTCACCGACTATCCTGTTGAAATTTCCCCTCTTGCAAAGCGCAAGCCGGGGGATCCGCTCTTCACAGAGCGCTTTGAGTTCTTCATCTATGCCCGGGAGGCCGGCAATGCTTTCACGGAGCTGAACGATCCCATAGACCAGCGGGAGCGCTTTGAAGCCCAGGTGAAGGTCCGCCACTCGGAGGGCGCTTTAACCGCCCAGGTGGACGAGGACTTCTTAACCGCCATGGAGTACGGGATGCCCCCCACGGGAGGGCTTGGCTTCGGGGTGGACAGGCTGATTATGCTGCTGACAGACAGCCCCTCCATACGCGACGTGCTGTTGTTCCCCACAATGAAGCCGAGAGCTTAGACCATTTTCGCACGCCGGAGCCGACGCTTTGGCGTGTTGTTGCTTTTGCACAAAGTTTGAACTGGGTGTAAATAAACGAGCGAGGATTCTGGAATGCCGCGTGGGAGGAAGGCGGTCGCCGGCAGGCGCACCGGTTTCCGTGGGCGGGTGGGGCCCCCTGGCGCTCTTTCTTTCCATATTTTCATATAAAAACCCGGACGAGACAAATATAAAAAGAATCACAGATAACAATAATACGGAGCTGATCGCTTTGAAGCAAAAAGTCACGAAATCCTATATCCAAAACCACTTCAGATACCAGGCCTTTCTCTATATAGGCCTTGCCGTAATATCTTTTGCGGGGCTCAGCCTGCTTTTCGAGGTCACAAAATATGTCCCCCCGCCCGAAAAACAGATAATCGTCTATGTTATGGATGATTATTACAGCCCCTCCCAGGACAGCACCGCCGTCGAGGAGGCTCAGGCCGCTTTCCCGGAAATGGAGTTGGTGGAAATATACGGCACACCCATAACCAGCTATGAGGGCCAGCAGAAATTTATGCTGACCCTTGCCGCCAACGAAGGAGACGTATATATAATCGACAAGTCCTATCTCAGCTATTTTGTAAAAGAGATGATCGCCGAGCCATTGGACGAATATATAGAATCCGGCATAATC
This sequence comes from Christensenellales bacterium, assembly GCA_050942895.1. Lineage (GTDB taxonomy): Bacteria > Bacillota > Clostridia > Christensenellales > UBA1750 > JBNRMR01. The sequence goes on along the minus strand of JBMNOE010000043.1, from coordinate 5,893 downwards.
AACACTGAAACCATGGATCTTAAGCCCGTCACAATGAAAAACATCGCTGACGCAGTCTATTCGGGCGAAACGGACAACGCCGAGCATGTCTATGCCATTCCCGCGAATAAAATGTATGGCCTCATGCTGGATTTTTTCGTTGATAACCGAAACAAATTACTCCTCATTCCCAGCTACAGCGGAAACAAGGAGAATGCCGCGAAGATGGTTCAGTGGCTATACGACCGCTACTACCAAGAGGAAGAGCCGGACTATGTAAAGAATTACGACATCCTCAAAAAGCAGATTGATGAAAGCGGAATGCTGGGCAACCCTTCGACCAATACCGGCTATTAGCGGAAAATAAATAATATTATTATGGCGCAGATCACCACAAAGGCCATAGTGCTTCGAAGCCTGGCCTATCAGGACAATCACAGAATACTCACCCTTTTTTCCGGCGAGCATGGCAGGCTTTCCGCCGTCGCCCACGGCGCTCTTTCTCAAAGAAGCAAGCTGCGAAGTGCCAGCGCCCTTTTTGCCTGCGGAGAATATGTTTTAAGTTCAAAAGGCGGGCGCACCAGCGTTCGCTCTTTTTCACCTGACGCCAACTATTTTGCCGGCATGAGCGATTTTGACATAACCGTTCACGCCTCTTATCTTTGCGCTCTTTGTGAAGCCGTCATACAGCCGGGGCAGAGCCTGCCCGGGCTTTTCGCGCTTTTGATGGAGGCCCTGTCCCATTTAAGCTACGGCGAGGCGGACCCAATCAACACATTCGATCGCTACCTGCTGCTGATGCTTGACGATCTGGGCTTCGCCCCTCAGATCGATACCTGCGCTTCCTGCGGCGCCGACAGGGGCGTGCCGAAGTTTTCCGCCGCGAGGGGCGGCCTTTGCTGCCATCGCTGCGCGCCGGAGGCACAGGATATCTCCCGTGAGCTGCTCCGTTTTCTCAGAGCAGCCCGCGAAAGGCAGGAGCTTTCCTCCCTAAATGAATCCTCAGCTAAAGCGCTGCGCAAAATATTGACTGACTATTGCCATTTCTGCATAGATCGAAAGCTTAAAGCCGCCGAACTTTTCGGCCTGTGACGGCCATTTCCCCGTCCTCTTTCGTTGACAAAAAGCACTGCGGTGGTATAATTAGTTTAGCTTTTCTCACGAATGAATGGCGTCCTATGAATTGCGCCCAAAAGCGCCCGGAAAGGAGCAGACTATGCCAAACATCAATCCCGTCGCCTTCAGTTTGTTCGGCCTCTCGGTTAATTGGTATGGAATAATCATCGCCTTCGCCACACTTTTAGCCATAATCCTGTGCTCAAATGAGGCGAAGCGAATCGGGCTTAATCCCGACAGCATCATAGATCTTGCACTTTTATGCATTCCCATAGCCATAGTCTTTGCCAGAATATACTATGTCGTCTTCGAGTGGGACACTTTCAACACAGGCTCCTTTATCGATTTTTTAAAGAACGCGGTTAACGTCCGCTCCGGCGGCCTTGCCATATACGGCGCCGTCATCGGCGGGCTTATAGCCGTTTTCGTATACAGCCGCTGGAAGAAAATCGCGTTTTGGAAGCTGGTGGACATCATAGCGCCCTCTTTGATATTGGCTCAGGGCCTTGGCCGCTGGGGTAATTTCTTCAATCAGGAGGCCTATGGAAACGTCATCACCAATCCTGCATGGCAGTTCTTCCCCGCAGCGGTGTTCATCCCCGCCACCGGGAACTGGCATATGGCCACCTTCTTCTATGAATCCATCTGGTGCATTCTTGCTTTCTTCGTCCTTTTCTGGTTCCAGCGCAAGTCGAAAAAAAGCGGTAATGTATTCGCCCTTTATCTGGTGCTCTACGGCTTTGAAAGAATGATCGTCGAGGGCTGGCGTATGGACAGCCTCTGGTGGGGTTCCTTCAGGGTTTCCCAGGTGCTTTCGGGAATAATGTTCGCTGCCGGGCTTATATATCTGCTGGTCCAGCATTTTAGGGCTAAGAATTTACCCCATAATGCTGATGATCGGCAGAGCATTATCGCTCCGACGGAGGACATCTCCAACGCCGAAACCGAAGCAGAGGAGCCTGAGAAAACCGATATATCCGCACACGAAGCAGCCACATACGACATAGCCGGCGATGAAACCGGCGGTGATACCGCTTCCTTTGAAATAAACGAAGGCGAAAACCTGTGGGCACAGGAAGCGGACGAGCATTCCTATAAAGAGGATTCGTCCCTTGCGGCTGAAACCGACGACAACTAATCAGACCGTCGCATCAGGGGGGGCAGGCCCTCTTGCCCTCTTTTTATCACTTTTATCGTTTTAAATTGTAAAATTTTTGAAGTTTTTTAATAAGTTATCGTCAATTTTTTATTAGAGGTGGATATAATGCGCAATTTAACCATGATGACCGACTTTTATCAACTGACCATGATGTATGGCTATATGCGGGAGGGCATGTCCGGCAAACGCGCCGTGTTCGATCTTTTCTACAGGCGGACAAACGAGAACAGCGCGTATGCCGTCGCCGCCGGACTGGAGCAGTTGGCCGAATATATCAACAATCTCCACTTTGATGAGAGGGATCTGGATTATCTTCGCGGCCTTAACTGCTTCGACGAAGATTTTCTAAGCTATCTTAGCACCATGCGCTTTGAGGGCGATATCTACGCCGTCCCCGAAGGCACCTTGGTGTTCCCTTTCGAGCCAATAGTGCGGGTGGAAGCGCCGATAATGCAGGCGCAGCTCATCGAAACCGCCCTGCTGAACATAATCAATCATCAGACATTAATAGCCACAAAGGCCAGCCGCGTCGTGCAGGCCGCCCAGGGCGATCTGGTCATGGAGTTTGGCCTAAGGCGCGCCCAGGGGCCTGACGCGGGCATATACGGCGCCAGAGCCGCAATAATCGGCGGCTGCAAAGGCACCAGCAATGTTCTAACCGGCGAAATGTTTGGCGTCCCGGTAAAGGGCACCCATGCACACAGTTGGGTCATGAGCTTCCCCAGCGAGCTTGAGGCCTTCCGCGCCTATGCAAGGACATATCCCAGCGCCTGCCTGCTGCTGGTGGACACCTATGACACGCTGAAAAGCGGCGTTCCCAACGCCATCACCGTTTTTAAGGAACTGCGCGCGAAGGGCTATGAGCCCATGGGCATCCGCCTTGACAGCGGCGACCTTGCCTACCTTAGCATACAGGCCCGTAAAATGATGGATGATGCCGGCTTCCCCAACGCCACAATCACCGCATCAAACGATCTGGACGAGCACATCATATGGGAGCTGAAGGCCCAGGGGGCGAAGATCGATGCCTGGGGGGTCGGTACAAGGCTTATCACCTCCAACGATAATCCGGCTCTGGGGGGCGTTTACAAGATGGCCGCCGAGATCGACGACGGCGTCTTGGTGCCAAAGATGAAGATAAGCGAAAACCCGGAAAAGATGACCAACCCGGGCAAGAAAAAGCTTTACAGAATATACGGAACGGACAACATGGCTCTGGCGGATCTTATCTGCCTGCATGACGAGGTTATTGACCTTAACAAATCCCTCACCATATTTGATCCTGTGAACACATGGAAGTCGATGACCCTTCAAAGCGGGGAGTATTGGGTGAAGGATCTTCTGATACCCGTATTCCTTGACGGCCGCCAGGTCTACAGTGCGCCTGCCCTGGAGGAAATATATGAATATGCCGCCAAGGAGCTTTCCACATTCTGGACCCAGTACAAGCGGCTTACAAAGCCCCACATATACAAAGTAGACCTTTCCACGAAGCTTTACCGCCTGCGTGAAAGCATGCTTCGCGAAAGCGTTCACACTGTAATACCGGAGATGCAGACTTGACTGTAAGCATTGAAAAGCGCAGAGGCTTCCGCAACAGGTTTGATGTGCTGATTGACGGCGAACGCGTCTTCACCGCCAGCAAAAAAACCCTGGCGGAGCTGGACATCGAGGATGGCAGCCTCATCGACGACCTTCCCGCTGCCATCGCCCTCGTCGATGGGATGGAGCTGGAGTCCGCGATGGAGAGAAGCTATTATTACCTTGACGCCAGGATGCGAAGCGGCAAGGAGCTTCGCGATAATCTTCTTCGCGCCGGATATTCCCAAAATGTAATCGAGCAGGCCATGGAAACACTTGAGCGCCTGGGTTTTTGGGATGACAAGGCTTTCGCCCAGAGCTTCGCCCGGTCGAAACTTAATAGCAAAAGCATGAGGGCGGTGCTCTTTGAGCTTAAGCAAAAGGGCATTTCTTCAAGCCTGCTGGAAGAAGTGAAGGAGATGGAGGAGCCTGATGACGAGGCCGAAAAATGTCTGGTCATCATAAACCGCTATCTCAGGGGGCGCGGCGAGCCCAAAGATCAGCTAAGAAAAGCGACCCAGGCCTGCCTTCGCAGAGGCTATAGCTGGGACGCTATAAGGGCGGCACTGTCCAAGGCCGACGCCGAAACGGAAGAAGATGTATTTGATTAGCAGCGAGGGTTTGATTTTTCGAGGGCACCGCCGTCGAGCTCCCGTTAAAGGGATGCTCCCTTTAAAATCCCTTCATAATGGGGGCAAGGGGATTTATTACATCGTGGTTGTGGGGCAAAGCCCCGCAACATTGCCCTGTTCGCGGTCAAAGCCCCAGCGCATCTCCCTCCCTATAGCCAACTAATCACTTGAGCCTTTCCTGCAGCATCACCACGAGCGATGGTGAAATGTCGTATTTCGCCAACTCCGCCCGCAAGTCTTCCTTCATATGCTCAAGATTCGCCTCTTTTTCGGGGCGTTTTTTCTTTATTGCGCGGATCATCAGGTTTTTATCCGTCTCCTCGGGGTCTATAAACTCAACCGCCTGCACGCCATAGCCGCAGATCTCAAGGACGCTGCAGCGCAGCGCGTCAGTCAGGAGCTGAGCAAACCGGTGCCTGAGCAACCTCTGCTTAAAAACCGAACCTCCATCCGTCCTGCTTTCCATCTGCGATGCAACCTCATGCTGGCAGCAGGGCGCAGAGAGAATGGCCCCTGCATTCCACTTGACCGCATGTGCAAGAGCGATATCGGTCGCAGTATCGCAGGCATGAAGGGCCATCACAATATCCACCTTACGGCTGGGCTTTATTTTTGCGATGTCTTCGCAGGCAAAATGCAGATTGCTGTATCCGCAGTCTTTGGCGATCTGTGAGCATTTGCTGATAACATCCTCTTTGAGATCCGCCCCAAAAACCGAGACATTAAGCCCGCGAATTTCGCTTATATAGTGGTAAGCCGCAAAGGTCAGGTAGCCCTTTCCGCAGCAAAGATCATATATGCATATCTCGTCTTGATGATCAAGCCTATCCACGGTGTCGCGCAGATATTCCAAAAACCTGTTTATCTGGCGGAACTTCGCTCGGCGCTTATCGTAGACGCGGCCGGACTCGTTCATTATCCCAAGCTTTATCAAAAACAAAGCCGGCTTTTCCGGAATTATATATTCTTTTTTCGCGTCATGCTCTTTGACCTGAGCAGGCACACTCTCCTCCCCCGCTCTTATGCGATTGAATATAATTTTGATTTCACCGCCCTTGGCCGCCGCCTGGCACTCCCCTGCCGTGGTCATTATGTTTATTTGCTTGAACTCATCCAGCAGCTTAAGCGCCTCCACCGTCGCTTCGCCTGGGGAAAAGTTTACAAAAAGGGCTTTCCCGTCCTTCATATATCTGGTGATCTGCAGATGCAAGCCGCTTTTTAACATAATCAGCTTCGCGTCGGCCCTTTGGGGACCCTCGCTCTTTTTTAGAGGACGGCTGAACACCATCTTTTTTAGCAACATGCTCTCTATCGCTTCAGTAATGAGATTGCTCACAACATGCTGTGACATATGCAAAACCTTCTTTTCCGTAACAATGATTGCCTCTTTCGGGGGATTGCTAAGGGGAACTCCCCTTAGCCGGGA
>JBMNOE010000042.1:0-10912 GCA_050942895.1 Christensenellales bacterium | reverse complement strand
GAATTTGTCCTCAAGAACTGCAAAATTTCCGCCTGGGAAAACTGGATGCTAAGGGATTCGTCAAGATCCTTGCCATATAAAACAGCGGGTATAATTCCCTTGCGCCTAAGTTGCCTGGGCTTAATGCTCTCGTTTCGTTTTTCTGCCTTTAAGGTGATCATAATCATACTCCTTTACTAGACCTTTGAAATTAATTCTTATCACTGAGATCCTCTCAATATTTCAAACGGCACACACAATTTTAATTGTTAATAAGTATAACACAAGAAAAAAATAATGCAAATATTGATAGTATCGTATTTTTGGGGAATGGGAAGTAAAGTTTAGTTTTATAAACGCGAATATTTTGCCTGCAGCGCAAGGGTGAAGGCGACGGATTGCACCGGATTTCGGCGGGGAAAGCGGTCAAACAATCGCTCCCATCCGTTGACATATTTTGCTTTGTTATATATAATTTTATTCAAGCGAAACGTTTCGTTTTTTCCCTTTTTATTTAAATTCATGAATAATAAAAAACTAAGCAGGTGAGTAATTGTCTTCCACATATAAGGATATAAAGCGCCTGACGGGACTTTCCCTGTCAACCATATCCAAGTATTTCAACGGCGGAAATGTGAGGCCGCAGAGCAGGCAGGCCATTGAAGCTGCCGCCAGGAAGCTGGATTTCAGGATCAACGACTTCGCCCGCGGGTTAAAAAGCGGCAGGTCAATGTCCGTGGGGGTGCTCATTCCCGAGCTGGACAGCAGCTTTCACACCACCATAATGCGCCAGGTAGGGCAGTTTTTGCGGCGTCGAGGCTATAGCTGCCTTGTTTGCGAGTGCAATGCCGATAAAAGCGTGGAGCGTGATGCACTGAGTTTTTTGATTGACAAAAGAGTGGACGGCATCATTACAATACCCCTTGACTCAAGCGGCAGCCATCTTGAGCTGGCCAGAGCGCGAAAAGTGCCTGTGGTGCTGGTTGACCGCAAAGCCACCGCGTTTGAAACGGACGCAGTGCTGATAGACAACTTTTCAGCCGGTGAGATGGCGGCGGGGTTTTTTATGCAGAGGGGGCATAAAAAGGCGGCAATCATCTGCGGGCCTTCGGGGGTGTACACAATGGGCGAGCGCCGCAGGGGCTTTGTTCAGGCCTTTAACAATCGCTTTCCCGACGCGGATGTAAGAGCGCTGGAGGTGGACTTCTCTATAGAGGGCGGCTATAATGCCGCGAAGGGGCTGCTGAAAAGTGATTGCGATATCACAGGCGTGTTTTGTTCCAACTATGAGCTGACTCTGGGCGCCTTAACCGCCATGAACGAGCTTGAAGTCAAGTACCCGGAGGATATTTCTCTGATCGGTTTTGACAGTATAGGCCTTTCAAAGGTGATGAATCCTCCGCTGACATTGGTGGAGCAGCCCATGGCGGAGATCGCCAAGATGGCTGCAAGCCTGCTGCTGAAGCGCCTGGAAGAAAGGGAAAGCGAGGAGGAAAAGGGTAGTCAGCAGATAAGAACCATAACGCTTGCCGCAAAGCTCACCGAAGGGAAATCCGTGGCTGTTCTATAATTTTTTATAATTTTTCATAATTTTTGTAAAAGTTTAATTAAAACCATATTGAATTAGCGATGAGGAGGAAAGAAGAATTTATGTTTAAACAATTTATTCCCGCTGTTGACGCTGTTGATGCCGCGAAAATCCCATATAAAATTCTATATACGGGTGCAAAGCTGCCGGGGATCGGCCTGGGCACATTCGGATCGGATTCATACGGTGGTGAGGAGATCGCAAGTGCGGTTGGGGAGGCCCTTCGCGTGGGCTACCGCTATATCGACTGCGCGGCCTGCTACGGCAACGAGGATTTAATCGGCCATGTGCTGGACGAAGCCATAAAAGGCGGTCTGCCCCGGGGCGAGCTGTTCATACTCAGCAAGCTCTGGAACGATATGCACAGCCCAAAGGATGTCGCAAAAGCCTGCCGCAAGACACTGAAGGACCTGAAGCAGGATTATCTTGATTGCTATCTCGTTCACTGGCCGTTTCCAAACTACCACGCCGCCGGCTGCGATGGCGACGCCCGCAACCCCGATTCGCGCCCATATATCCACGATGAGTTCATGGAAACCTGGCAGGCTATGGAAAAGCTGGTGAGTGAGGGCCTTGTTCGGCATATCGGCACATCGAATGTCACCATACCAAAGCTAAGGTTGATTCTTAGAGACGCCAAGGTTAAGCCCGCAGTCAACGAAATGGAGCTGCACCCATGTTTCCAGCAGGGGGAACTGTATCAGTTCTGCGTCGATCACGGCATTCAGCCCATAGGCTATTCGCCCATAGGCTCCCCCAGGCGGCCCGAGCGCGACCGCACGCCGGAGGATATCGTCGACATCGAGGAAGCGGCGGTGGTTGAAATCGCCGAGGCTCACGGCATACATCCGGCCCTTGTCTGCCTCAAGTGGGCGTCCCAGCGGGGCCAGGTGCCCATACCCTTTTCAACCAACAGGAAGAACTATCTTTCAAACCTAAGGTCCATCACCGAGGATCCTTTGAGCCGTGAGGAGATGGAGCGCATGCGCAGCGTTGAGCGCAACTGCCGGCTTATAAAAGGACAGGTTTTCCTCTGGGAGGGCGCTGGCTCCTGGCTTGATCTGTGGGATATCGACGGCACAATCCCCGGCTGGAATGGCTACGATGGCGGCGAAGCTGAATAAAATGCTTAATAACTGCTGATTTATGTTAATAAATATAAAGGAGAGTTTGAGTATGAGCAAAAAAATGATGGGAGCGGTGCTTCCCGGCGACAGCACTGTGGAGCTGCGTGAGTTTGACATCCCCACCCCCGGCCACGGAGAGGTGCTCATCCGCACAAAGGCCACCACTATATGCGGCAGCGACATCCGCTGCATATACCGCGAGCATCTGGGCAAGGGGCCGGAAGGCTATACTCCGGGGACGATCTGCGGCCACGAGCCCTGCGGCGTAATCGAGGAAGTGGGGCAGGGAATGCGCTCCTTCAAAAAGGGCGACAGGGTTATAGTCTACCATATATCCGGCTGCGGCCTTTGCTATGACTGCCGAAAAGGATATATGATCTCCTGCAGTTCTCCCCAAAGGGCAGCTTATGGCTGGCAGAGGGACGGCGGAATGGGTGAATTCATACTGGCGGAAGAAAAAGACCTTGTGCTGCTGCCCGATGAGATGAGCTTTCTGGACGGCGCCCAGGTGGCCTGCGGCTTCGGCACCACATATGAGGCCCTTGAAAAGATAGGTATGAGCGGCAACGACGCGCTGCTGGTGGTGGGTCTTGGGCCGGTGGGCCTTGCGACCTTGCAGCTTGCAAGGGCCATGGGCGCTCAGAAGCTGATCGGCGTGGAGCTTGCCCAGGAGCGAATCGATCTGGCGAAGAAGCTGGGCCTAGTGGACGAAGCCTTCACCGCCGGTGAGGACGCCCTTAAAAATGTTCTGGCAGCCACGGGAGGCAGGGGCGTTGAAAAAGCGGTGGACACCTCCGCCAGCGATGCAGGCCGGCAGCTTGCAATCCGTGCCACGAGGGATTGGGGCAAGATCGCCTTTGTGGGTGAGGGCGGCGTCTGCAACTTTGAGCCCAGCCCGGACATAATCCACGGGCAAAAGACAATATATGGCTCATGGGTTACCAGCACATGGAAGATGATGGAGCTGGTGGAGCGGATCGCCCGCTGGGGCATCCACCCTGACGAGCTGGTGACCGACCGTTTCCCCCTTGAGCAGGCGGATGAAGCATTTAAACTGATGGCGGAAGGCAAGAGCGGCAAGGTTGCCATAATATTTGACTAAAATATGGAGGAGTTAAGTCATGAGTAAGTTTGAAGCAAGCTTTGAATCCCTCTATAAGGCAGGATGTCCAGACTGGTTTCGCGACGCAAAGTTCGGAATTTGGAGCCACTGGGGCCCCCAGAGCGTGCCCATGTACGGCGACTGGTACGCCCGAAACATGTACCGTGAGGGCTCGCCCCAATATCTTTACCATCTGCGCCATTACGGGCATCCCTCCAAGTTCGGCTATAAGGATATCTGCGCCCTGTGGAAGGCCGAGAACTTTGACCCTGACGGGCTGATGGACCTGTATTACAAGGCCGGCGCCCGGTATTTCATGGTGCAGGGCATGCATCATGATCACTTTTTCAACTATCCATCCAAGCTGAACCGGATGAACTCCGCGCAGGTTGGCCCCATGAAGAACATCTGCGGGCTGTGGCAGCAGGCGGCAAAGCGCTATAATCTGCCCTTCGGCATGTCCGAGCATCTGGGGGCAAGCTTCTCATGGTGGAAGGACAACAAGGGAAGTGACAGTTACGGCCCGTACAAAGGCGTGCCATACGACGGCAACGACCCTGAGTGGCTGGATTTCTACCATAACAACAGCCGCCATGACTCGGAGCCAAAGACAGGTCCTTCAGTCAGACCCTGGTACACGGATGATGCGGATTTCAGGAGCTATTGGGTTAAGGCCATAAAGGAGATGATCGACCTTTTTACCCCTGACATGCTTTACACTGACGGCTCCTTGCCCTTTGGCCCCCATTGGCACGACGATTCGCCGGAGGAAAGCGCCGATTACGGCTGCGGCCTTGAGATCGCTGCATATTTATATAATGCTTCGGCAGAAAAGCATGGCAAAAATCGGGCCGTCTACACCCAGAAGGACAGAAACCCAAGCATCTACCGGGTGGGGATTGTCGATATCGAAAAAAGCCAGCTGCCGGACATCAACCCTGAACCCTGGCAAACCGATACCTGCATAGGAAAATGGTTCTACGATGTGAGGGAAGAATATAAGCGGCCGGGGCATATCACCGAGATCCTGGTGGATGTCATATCAAAGAACGGGACAATGCTGCTGAACATACTGCAAAGACCCGACGGCACAATCGACGATGAGGCCAGATATATACTGAATGAACTTGCGGCATGGTTTGAAGTCTGCGCCGAGGGCGTTTATAGCACCCGCCCATGGAAAAAATCGGGCGAGGGAATGACCAGGGTGTTGATCGAGGGCTTCCGCGAGGATAAGACGGACTGGAACGAGACGGATTTCAGATTCGTCAAAAAAGAAAACACAGTCTATGCTTTCATGATGGCAAGGCCCAAGGACGGCGCTTTGGCCATCCGCAGCTTCAACGAAGGGGAGAGAGTAAAGAATGTGCGCCTGTTGGGCTATGGCGATGTGGAGTTTAAGCATTGCTTCGGCATATTGAATGTAAAGCTGCCGGAAAACCTGCCCACGGAGTATGTCAACTGCCTGGCGGTGGAGCTGGAATAATCTGAAACAGAGCGAAAAAAGAGCGGAGCCGTATTTATAGCGGCTCCGTTTTTTGACAGGTCACATTGGCTTCAGGCTCTTATTCAGCCGATCGATCATCCATTGCAGGCGCTTTTCGCGGCCTTTGTCAGTCTTGGCATCCAGATATGCCCTTGTGTAAGTCAACTTTACCGAGGGGGGCATGGCATTGAAATTTTCATAGGCCGGCTGATGCTCCCTTAGCAATCCGCATACAAGCGCAATCTGCTCCTCGGTTATTGCGGGGGCTTTGGGGGCGTCCCAGCGGCCGTCTTTTTTTGCCTCTGCGATTTTTGCCCTGCCGTAATCGGTCATTTTTCCCTGCTGTTCAAGCTTTTCAGCCAATGCTTTGTTTTTATCCGACCAGTTGCTGCTTCCCCGGCGGACGGAAAAGTATTTTTTGTAGGTTTTATCATCTATGCTTTGCATTTTCCCGTCAATCCAGCCAAAGCAAAGGGCTTCTTCCAGGGCTTCGTTGGCGGAAAGGGTTATAGGCCCGCCCTTTTTGCCGAAAAGAAGCCATATGCCGCCGCTGCCGGTGCAGTTTTTCTCCAGCCATGCGCGAAATTGCATACTGCTGGCAAACACAAAAGGATCGTTCATATGCTATCACCTTCATAAGTTTTTATAACAACAATTATATATTAACACAGGAGCGTAAAAAACAAAATTGATTTTACATCCGCAATAGGCTATAGTTATGTTATAAAAAGCAAAGGGGTGGTCTGTATCTCTGGCAATCTTGATCTTGAACGCGGCGGCGTGGTGGATCTCATCATATTCATGGGGCAAAGCAATATGGCTGGCAGGGGCGATGCTTCCAAAGCACCGACGGTTCCTGATGGCTGGGGGTATGAATTTAGGGCCATCAGCGCACCGGACAGGCTTTATCCCATGGCGGAGCCTTTCGGCGCGGAGGAAAACATCATTACGGGCATAAACGAGCCGGGCATGAAAACCGGTTCCATGGTCTCGGCTTTTACGGTTGAATATTATAAGGGCGTCAAAGTGCCTGTGGTGGGTATATCGGCCTCGAAGGGCGCCTCCTCCATAGATGAATGGCAACCCGGCGGCAGCTATCTGGATGATTCAATAAAACGGTTTAAAAGCGCCGAAGGTTTCCTTATGCGAAGCGGCATTGAGATCAGGAACAGGTTCATGGTCTGGTGCCAAGGAGAGAGAGACGGCGGCAAAGGGATGCCTGGAAGCGAATACAAAGAGAAGTTTAATTCAATGCTGGAGGAAATGCAAAGAGCGGGCATAGAGCGGTGTTTTCTTGTACAGATTGGCTTCAACAGTGACTTTCACGATCTTTATGTGGAAATAATGAACGCGCAGATTGAGATCTGCGACGAGGACTCCAGGGTGGTTTTAGTATCGGCAAAGTTTAAGGAGATGCTCGCGCTGGGGCTTATGAAGGACGAATTTCACTATTTTCAGGAAGGATATAACATAGTGGGCGCTCAAGCCGGGCAAAACGCCGCTCTTTTCGTGCTTGGCGAAGCCATCCCCGGCGAGTAGGGTTTCCAGCATATGGGCGAAAGCCGCAACAAAACGCGCCTTGTCTCCGTTATCAATGTTAAAAGGCGAAGACAAGAGGTGCAAGAATGAAAAAGAGACGTTTAGGAATCGCTCTTATTGTTGCTGGGTTGACTCTGGCAGCGTTGACATTCTTTTTTATAAACGGAACAATTGGCAGAAAGCCCTTTAGCGATATCAGCGCCGGCGATATCAAAAGCGCCAGCGTGCGTGCTATTGCGCCAAATGAAACTGCGCCGGTAGTCAGGAAAGAGACCTTTGATGAGCTGGCGGAAATACTGCGCCAGGTCACCATTTACCGGCGGGATGACTCCGGAAGGAACATGGCGGGACAGCTTATCACCTACACTGTGGAGCTGACATCCGGCCAAAGCATCAGTGTCGGCGCATACGGCAGCTACATGTATATTGGTGATGTCTGCTATAAAGCGGAATATGAGCCCTCCGAAGCCTTAAACTCCCTTGGCAATAAAATTATCAGGGGAGAAAAATAGGCTTTTGCACCGGAAAACTGTTCATTTCCATTCGATTGCGCTATAATAAGTTTGACAAATTCAGTGCAGCGGGGGAAAGAACATGAAGCATGGTTTTGTAAAAGTCGGCGCCGCTTCGGTGGATATCGCCGTGGCGAACCCGGATAAAAACGCGCGGGAGATAATCCGCGCCATAGAAAGCGCCGCGGGGCTGGGCGCAAAGCTTTTGGCGCTGCCGGAGCTTTGCATCACCGGCTACACCTGTGGCGATCTTTTTTTTATGGAAGCGCTGATTGCTGCGGCGGAAAGGGCGCTGTTTGAAATAGTGGGGGAGACTTCGGGGCTTGACATCGCCTTCGCAGCCGGCCTTCCACTTAAGCACGGCGGTAAGCTCTACAGCGCGGCGGCAGTCTGCCACAGGGGGAAAGTGCTGGGCATCGTTCCCAAGAGCGCTGTAAGCAGCCAGGAGTCGCGCCATTTTTCATCCGGCAGCGGAAATGTCGGAAGTGTTCAGCATGTATTTTCAAACGGTGAAAGGGCAATCTTTGGCCCGGGCCTTGTTTTTGCAGCCGATAACATGGCCGATTTTGCCTTCGGCGTTGAGATAGGCGACGACCTTATTATGGCTTGCCCGCCTGGAGCTGATATGTGCGCAAGGGGAGCTAAAGTCATATTGAACCTTTCCGCCAGCGGCGAGATAATCGGCAGGGCAGAGAGCATAAGGGGCATTGCGTCGTCGGCCAGCGGAAGGCTTCAGTGCGCATATGTCAGGGCAGGTGCAGCCCCCAGCGAATCCACACAGGACATGGTTTTTTCAGCTCACAATATGATATATGAAAAAGGCGCTCTATTGGCCGAAAACGAGCCCTTCGGCGGCAAATATATTATAACTGCGGATGTCGATCTGGGCAAGCTTTCAAGCGAGAGGCTCAGGGCGGGAACCCATACCGGCTTATCCCCGCAAGAGTGCGAAAGCATTCCATTCTCTCCTGAAATCGTTGAAACCAGGCTTGAACGCTCCTTTAGACCCGAGCCCTTCATACCCGAAGATCCGCATGAACTTAGCCGCCGCTGCGAGCTTGTGCTGAAAATTCAGGCACATGGCCTAAAAAAACGCATTCAGCACACAGGCGCTCAAAAAATAATGATAGCAATTTCCGGAGGGCTGGACAGCGCTTTGGCGCTGCTGGTGATGGTAAGGGCTATGAACATGCTGAACCGCTCCAGGAAAGATATCTTGGCGATAACGATGCCCTGCTTCGGCACAACGCAGCGGACGAAGTCAAACGCACAAAGGCTTTGTGAACTGTTAAAAGTGGATTTCAGGGAGATAGATATCAGCAAAAGCGTTCGGCAGCACTTTAAGGATATCGGCCTGGAGGAAGGGCGCTTTGACGCCGCCTATGAAAATGCTCAGGCCAGAGAGCGCACCCAGGTCATGATGGACGTGGCGAATATGGAAAACGGCTTGATGGTGGGCCCGGGGGATCTTTCGGAGCTTGCCCTGGGCTGGACCACATATAACGGCGATCATATGTCCATGTACGCGGTGAACGCCTCTGTGCCGAAAACCATGGTGCGCCATATAGTGCGGCATGAGGCAGCCCTTGCGCTGGCAGCGGGTAATGGCGAGCTGTCGGCGGTGCTGCTGGACATTGTGCAAACACCGGTTTCCCCCGAGCTGCTCCCGCCTAAGGATGGCGAGATACAGCAAAGAACTGAGGATATCATCGGCCCCTACGAGCTGCATGACTTTTTTCTATACTACACGGTGCGCTTCGGCTTTTCACCGGAGAAAATTCTGCGGATTGCCAAGCTGGCTTTCAGCGGCCTTTACGGCGAGGGTGAGATAAAAAAGTGGCTGGAGCTTTTCCTCAGGCGCTTTTTCTCACAGCAGTTCAAGCGCTCCTGCCTGCCCGACGGCGTTAAGGTGGGCTCGGTTTCCCTCTCTCCCAGGGGTGACTGGTCGATGCCCTCCGATGCCCGGGCGGAAATTTTTCTGGACGATATCCTTTAACAGAATTACATAATGAATGAAAACATGCAATGGTTAATTGCCAGTCTGCACTTCAAATCAGAAGAGTTTAGCGCCATAAAGCCGGATAAAAAGGGGTGAAGCGATGATATATAGAATTGCGGTCTGCGACGACAGCGAGGCGGACGCGGGCTATATTTCTGCTTTGGCAAAGGGCTGGGCGGAAGCCGTCGGCGCCCGGGCAAGGCTGGATGTCTTTTCCTGCGCGGAAGCGTTTTTGTTCAGTTACGGCGATAATAAGGACTACGACATACTGCTTTTGGACATAGAGATGGGTGTTATGGATGGTGTTTCCCTGGCGCGGGAGATTCGCAGGGAAAATGAAGCCGTTCAAATAATCTTTATCACCGGCTACAGCGACTATATCCTTGAAGGCTACGAGGTTTCAGCGTTGCATTATCTGATGAAGCCCGTTGACGAGGAAAAACTCTTTGAGGTTTTGAACAGGGCGGCGGAAAAGCTGAAGCGCAACGAAAAGGTGCTGATACTCGAGCAGGCCGGGGAGGCGGTCTTAGTTCCGCTATATGAAATTCGTTACATTGAAGTGCGGCAAAACTACGTCACCGTCCATGCGAAGCAGGATTTCACAGTCAGAAAAACTCTGGGCGAAGTCGAAAAGGAGCTGGATGAGCGATTTTTCAGGGTGGGCCGTTCGTTCATAGTCAATCTTACTTTCGTGCAAAAAACCTCTAAGACGGAGGTTTTTCTGCATGGCGGAACCAGGGTGCCTTTGCCAAGGGGCGCATACGAGGCGCTCAACAGGGCGATAATTTCTCGGATGTTTTCTTCCGGATGAGGAGGGATTATGTCGTTTATATCAAGGCGGATAGATAAAAGAATCGCTGCTTATCAAGGCGATCTCATTGCAACGCATTATGCCGAAGTTGAAAACATGTACAGGCAGATTCGCGGCTGGAGGCATGATTATAGAAACCACATTCAGACCATGAAGGCTTACGCCGCAAAGGGCGACTTGCAGGCCATAAAGGACTATCTTAATCTTCTGGACGAAGACCTTTCCACTGTGGATGTGGCCATAAAAACGGGCAATGCCATGGCGGATGCCATTTTTAACAGCAAGATTTCTCTTGCGCGGTCAAAAAACATCCCCGTGAAGGCTCGGGCTCATATACCGCTGGCCCTTAAGACCTCCGAGCTGGATCTTTGCGTGATCATAGGTAATCTGTTTGACAATGCCATCGAGGCAAGCCTGCTTTTGCCCGAAGAAAAAAGAATGATACGCGTTTATATGGACATGAAAAGAACGCAGCTTTATATCTCTTTCACCAACTTTACCGCGCTGGGCAAGCAGAAAAAGGAGAGCGGCCGCTTTAGGACGACGAAGGGTGCGGGCCATGGCTTTGGTCTGGTGCGCATCGATAACATCATAGAGCGCTACGGCGGTTACATCAGCCGCAATAGTGAGGACGGCGCTTTTACCACAGAGATACTCCTGCCTCAGTAATCAGCAAAAGGAAAGAGCTTCCTGCTTGGTTTTAGGGTTCCAAGGGAGAATCCCTTGGCGGAAGGGGGTCCGGGGGAGGGCAGAGCCCTCCCCCGGGGGC
>JBMNOE010000018.1:0-53299 GCA_050942895.1 Christensenellales bacterium | reverse complement strand
CGCCCTCCCCCAGACCCCCTCCCGCCAAAGGGGAGTTCCCCTTTGGGAACCCCCTTGGCAAACTTCGGTCTTTAAGTCAACCTATTCGGCGGCGGCATCAGTCATCCTTTTGCAGAAGGCGGTGGCATCCTTCTTGTCGATGCTGATAAAGCCCTCGCGGATGAAATCATTCAGCGAACGTTCGCCCGCCATCATATCGAATATCATCATATGGGTAAGCTTTGGGAATTCCTGTTCGAGGACGGACTTGGCACCCGGGCTTGCAAGGATTTCGCTCAGGGGCGTATCCAGATTGTATTTCGGTTCGCCGGCGGAAAGGGGCAGATATTTAAACTCGTATTCGCCGGGGCCCACCTGGAAGGCCTCCTTGTCGCTGTCGGGCAGTGTGATAAGGGCGGACGCACCGAAGGGCACAGTAAAGCAAAGCTGCAGCTCGCCGTTTTCAAGGTATTGCCATGCGCTCTTGATCAGGCCCGAAGGGGATTCAAAGCTGGCATCGATGCTGCCAAGTAGCGGATCCGGCTGCGGGGCAAGGCGGAACTTCCTGAAGCCGGGCTGTTCCTCAATGGGCTGTATGCCCGCCGCGTTAGCGTACATCCATTCCACTATGGAGCCGTAGGAATAGTGGTTGAGCGAGTTCATGCCTGTGTCGCTTATGCTGCCGTCGGGGAGTATGGAGTTCCAGCGCTCCCAGATGGTGGTAGCGCCCATGTTCACCTCGTAGAGCCAGCTGGGGAAGTCCTCCTGCATCAGCAGGCGATAGGAGATATCATTGCTGCCGGTGGCGGAAAGAACGCGGCAGAGATATGGCGTGCCGATGAAGCCGGTGCGCAGATGATATGTGGATTCTTTAAGCTTGAGCCTAAGGGCATAGGCCGTCTGCTCGCGCCACTTTTCGGGGATGATGTCAAAGTGCAGGGCCAATATGTAGGCAGTCTGGGTGGTGAGGGCCAGCCTTCCCGTTTCGGTGACATATTCTTTTATTATCGCCCTGCGAACCTCGTCTGAAAGCTCGCGGTAGAATTTCGCGTCTTCATCCTTCCCGAGAAGCTTGGCGGCCTTTGACACCAGCATTGAACTGTAGCGGTAATAGCAGCTTGCAAGATATGTCCGCTCGGTGCCGCCGAAGCGGTTGCCGATGGGGTCCTCACCGTCCAGGGCGAGCCAGTCGCAGTAGTGGAAGTCGCCCTTCCACAGGCGGGAGTTGCCTGTCTTTTCGTCATGGCGGCGGATGTATTCAACCCAGGCCTTCATGCTGTCATACTGCTGCTTTAATATGTTGATATCGCCGTAATAGGCGTACATCCTCCAGGGGATTATTGTGGCGGCATCGCCCCAGGCGCAGGCGCCCGTCTGCTTGACATCATGCTTGGGGATAACAACCGGAACAGCGCCGCCGATGGCCATCTGTTCTTTCATCAGGTCATAGCAGAACTTGCTGTAGAAGGCGCTGACATCCATGTTGTAGGCGGCGGTACCGAAGAATACCTGGGCATCGCCGGTCCAGCCCATGCGCTCGTCGCGCTGGGGGCAGTCGGTGGGAACATCCAGAAAATTGCCCCGCTGGCCCCAAAGGGTGTTTTCAAACAGCTTGTTGACCTTTGCGTTGCCGGTTATTATGCTGCCGGTGGGCTTCATATCAGAGTAGAGCACATGGCCCTCGAAATCGTCCAGGCTCACATCTTGATGCCAGCTTGTAAGCTTTACATAGCGGAAGCCGTAGAATGTGAACATGGGGCGTACGGTCTTTTCGGTTCCGTCGCTCACATAGCGGTATTCCGCAAGGGCGGTGCGAAGATTATCCCTGTAGAAATTGCCCTGCTGCAAGACCTCTCCGAACTGTAGGTATGTTTCGCTGCCCTTGGGGGCGCGGCACACGAATGAAAGCCAGCCTGTCATGTTCTGGCCCATGTCGATCACCGTCTCGCCCGCCGGGGTTTTGATTATCTCTATCGGCCTTATGCGGTGCATTATTTTCGTGGGCGGGCTGCGCCTGGGCTCCAGCAAAGCCATCGAAACGGCGGATTCCTTCACGCCGTAGACTTGGGAGGTGTCAAGATTATCGTCGCGAACTTCGCCGTCGAATATGCTGGAATCGACCACTGTGCCGCGGCGGGCCTTCCAGCCAAGGTCTGAGGAAAGGACGTGCCGGCTGCCGTCCTCGCAGGTGACATGCAGTTCAAATATGAACGAAAACTCGTCGCCGTAGACGAACTTGTTCTTTCGGTCAAGGCCGTAGCGGCCCTTGTACCAGCCGTTGCCCAAAGCGGCTTCGACCAGGTTTTCGCCGGAGCTTAAGGATTCTGTTACGTCATATGTCTGGTAAGGAATCCATTTATCGTATGCGCAAAGGCCGGGGGAGAGATATTCATCCCCGCAGCGCCGGCCGTTTATTGAAAGCTCATATATGCCCAGGCCGCTGACATAGGCCCTGGCTTCCTTCACTTTTGCCGGCAGATTAATACCGCTGAATATAACGGGATGCCAGCTTGGGTCGAAGTCAGGGGAGATCCACATTGCCTGCCAGGGCTCGTCCATCTTTGAGGTTTCAAACCAGGCTTTTTCAATGGCTTTTTCGCCGCCGCTTGAAACAGTGACGCGCCAGCTATATCGGGTTCTGGGGCTAAGCTCCACCTGCGGGCGGAAGCATATGCTGTTTATATCCTTTTGCAGGCCGCTGTCAAAGATAATATTGGAAAAGGTTTCGTCATCGGAAATTTCAACCCGGGTTTCAACCTGCGCCTGGGCAGGAGCGGAAACAGTCCATGAAAGGGAGGGGCTGTCGCCCAGGTTGAACCCAAGAGGGTTTAAAAGCCTGTTGCAAAGCAGGTTTTGCACTGAAAGCTTAGTCATCTTTTGCATATCCTTTCTTAGAAGCATATATTCAGGA
This sequence comes from Christensenellales bacterium, assembly GCA_050942895.1. Lineage (GTDB taxonomy): Bacteria > Bacillota > Clostridia > Christensenellales > UBA1750 > JBNRMR01. The sequence continues at coordinate 50,409 of JBMNOE010000018.1, read as the reverse complement.
AGTTTTTTTGAGCAGCAAAATCCAGTCGTTCCATTCGGTGGGTTTTTTGGTGGGATTGAAGCTGTGTTTTTCAGCGGGGAATGAGCCGATGTAGCTGTATGTATCCTGGGCGGGGTCGAACCACCAGGCATCCATGGACTGCCAGCCCTTTGACGAAAGATCGACTGCGAACCCGTCTCCCGTGTAGCTGTAGAATACGGCGAAGTCATCCCCTGCAAAGGCGCTGACCCTGTCATATTTTTCCTTTTGTCCATCTGCCAGCAGGCTTTCGTCCGCAGCGCCGTTTGTGAAGTCCAGAGCGTTCATGAAGCTTGCCATATGGCCCATCTGCCCCGCGCCCGGATCGTGGAGGGCCTCAAACCAGTATGACTTTACACCGTAGGAAGCCTTTACACTGGGGGGAGCAAAGAACTGCATTATGGCGTTGTGGCCGAAGGTGTGGCCGCAGGCCCCCTCCAGCACCGACCACCAGGCATAGCGGCGGATGTCATGATCCTGCCAATAGGGCTCCTTGGGGTCATGCAGGCCCTGGGGAATCTGCTCGTATGAGGGTTCGCCGTCCAGGGTGGGGCGCTTCGTCTTGCATTCATAGTCACGGCGGACATAGCGCCAGCTATCCTGGCCGAAGAAGCCTTCCTTGGCGGTGTTATCATCCCATAAGCCAAGGTCCATCTGATCGTATCTTCTGTGGCCGGACTGGAACATGTTAAAATCCAGCCATGGGGCGTCGTCAAACCAGAAGGAGGATGTGGTGCGGCCGAAGGGATGGAAGCCCACCAGCCTCTGTGGGCAAAGTGACTTCAGGGTTTCGCCAAGCTTCATAAAAACATCGTAGCCAACATTGCCGCGAATATCGCCCCCCAGCAAGAAGATCACATTATCGCAGTTGCCGTAGCGCTCGGCCAAAAAACGGGCGTAGCCCTCGGCGTTGTCTTCGTTCAAACGGCCGGTTTTCACCATGCTGCCCCAGCTGGGCAAAAGAGCCATGTATATACCCAGGTTTTCCGCCTCTTTGACGACGGCGTCCACGTTCTGCCAGTAGCCGCCGTCCATATCCGGGCGTGAGAAATCGCCTGCAAGGAAGGGCCGGGGCAGTCCGCTGGGGCAGACCGCGTTTTCGCCTTCGTCTTGGATGGTGTGAACAAGGGTCGCCTGTATGACGTTAAAGCCCTTATCCCGGCGGTTGACAAGATACGTGCGGGCTTCGTCAAAGCTAAGCTTTTCAAAGAGCAGCCAAGCGGTGTCGCCAAGCCAGAAAAATGGCCGGCTTCCGTTGATAAGATAGCGCTTATTCTGGGAAACAGCCAAAGGACCATATGACCATGGTTTCTTCATTATTACTATCCTCCTGTTTTTCGTTTTTGCATATTTACGCATATTTTTCCATACTATTATATCCTTTATCAGGCTTTAGTATAAACGCAAACGCGGACTTCGGCAAGTGACCGACGCTAATTTGCAGAGCTGTGCGCAGCCTGCGCCAGAGGATGCCACGGCTTATGCCCGGCCTGTGGCGTCAAATTTACGCACGAAAATTACAGAAATGTTTCATTATGAAGCGAAATGTTCATTGCATATGAATTCAACTGGAGTTAAACTATAATATATAGAAAAAGAGACGCAGAAATAAAAAAAGAAAAAGAAATATGGTGATGATTATGCTGCCAACAATAGGAATTACACAGGGAGACCCCGCAGGAATAGGCGCGGAAGTGATAGTGAAGGCCCTTGCTTTAAAAGAGGTTCGCTCAATCTGCACCCCGGTTGTTATAGGAGACAGGGCCGCCGTAAGCGACGCGCTGCGAATGACAGGGCTGAAGCTTCGCATACATATCTGCGAAAAACCGGCGGATGCCCTTGAGTCTGATGATGTCATAAACTTGATGGATCTTGCGCTGCTTGAGGATGGCTTTGAATATAAAAAAATCAGCGCAGCGGCGGGGGACGCTTCATTCCGCTATATCCGCCGGGCCATAGAGCTGGCTTTGGCGGGGGAAATTAAGGCGGTGGTTACGGCGCCCATAAGCAAGGAGGCCCTTCACATGGCGGGTTTCAAATATGCCGGCCACACCGAAATTTTTGCGGAGCTTACCGGCACGAAGGACTATGCCATGCTGCTGACCAGCGGGAGCCTGAGAGTTATCCATGTGAGCACCCATGTTTCTCTGGCCCAGGCATGTAAAAGGGCCACCAGGGAACGGGTGGGCAAGGTGATTCGCCTTGGCCTTGAAGCCTGCCGGCAGATGGGCGTAGAAAATCCGCGTATCGCCGTGGCAGGGCTGAACCCCCATTCCTCCGAGAACGGCCTTTTCGGCACCGAGGAAGCGAGCGATATAATCCCCGCTATCGAGGAAGCCAAGGGGGCGGGCATAAACGTTTTCGGGCCACTTCCGGCGGACACTGTTTTTGTGAGAGCCGCCGCGGGCGAGTTCGACATGGTGGTGGCCATGTACCACGATCAGGGGCATATACCCGTTAAGCTGCTGGGCTTTAAGGTGGGCGAAGGCGCGGGAAACTATTCGCAGGTCAGCGGCGTGAACGCGACTGTGGGCCTGCCCATAATCCGCACATCGGTTGACCATGGCACAGCCTTTGACAGGGCCGGGGAAGGCCGGGCAAACGAAGGCAGCATGGTGGAGGCCATAGAGATGGCTGTGCAGATGACGAGAAAAGCAACCGGAGGCGGCGCATGAAGCTGCTGGTGGTGACTGATGATTATACTGGTGCGCTGGATACAGGCGTGCAATTCACAAACGAGGGGATTTCAACCTGTGTATCGGACAGGCTGGCCGCCGGCTCGGATGTGGTCGTGATCGACACGGACACCCGAAGCGCCAGCCCAAATGCCGCCTATGAAGCGGTTTATGGCATCACAAAGGCTGCAAAGGAGCAGGGATTCACCCACTTTTATAAGAAGCTCGATTCCGTGATGAGGGGAAATATAGGTGCGGAGCTTTCAGCATTCATGGACGCCCTCGGCCTTGAAAGCCTGCCCTTGCTTCCTGCCTATCCGGACAACGGACGGCTGACCATCGGCGGTGTTCAGTATGTGGACGGTGTTTCGCTGGAAGAAAGCCATGCTGCGAAGGATCCGTTTTCGCCCCCGCGCTATTCAAGCATCAGCAGGATAATCGCCCAGCAAACCGACCGCACAGGCATTGAAGTCATCGATGCATCCAGCAATGAGGATCTGCGGGAAGCGGCTTTGAGGATCGATATCACCGCCACTGCCGGCTGCGCGGGCTTTGCTGCCCAGTTGGCTGCGCTGCTGCCCTTTAAAAGGAAGGAACGGCGGGCATATTCGCCGCCGGAGGAATACGCCGTCATATCTGGCAGCCTTCACCCTGCGTCATTGGAGCAGATTAGCTACGCGGTTGACCATGGCTTTAATCTGCACCTTATCGACACTGATTTTAACAGCGGAGAATATCAGCTTGATATTCCGCCCTTTGAGAACAGACTTATGGTCGCTTCGGCCAGGAGCAGCGATGATATATTGCTGACTAATGCCCGGGAGGCCCGCAAAAAAGTGGGCGAGTCACTGGCGCAGATCGCAAAGGAATATGCGCAGCAGGGCAAGACGCTGGTGGTATTCGGCGGCGACACCCTTAAACAGATAATAGCTCTGATGGATTTAAGGGAGATTATCCCCGTGAGGGAATTGATGGCGGGGGTGGTGCTATCCCATTCGAAAAAGGGCCACGCCTTCGTCAGCAAGTCGGGCGGCTTCGGCGCCAAAGATGCGATTTTACAGATAGACCGCGCGCTTTGCTCCCCATCGGAGAGGCTTTCGGCCCATCAAACTTAGACGAAGAAAGGAACGGTAATTCTTTATGTTAAAGCTAAAAGGAATAATCCCCGCGATGCTCACCCCTCTTGACAATAAGCAGAATGTCAACGAAAAAGCGACAAGGGCGCTTGTGAATCATCTGATAGCAAACGGTGTTCACGCCATATTTGCACTTGGCACAAACGGCGAGTTTTTCTCGCTAAGCGGCGCTGAAAAGAGCGAGGTCATGGAAATCGTGATAGACGAGGTGAATGGCCGCGTTCCGGTGATGATCGGCTCAGGTGCAGCGGGCACAGGCCAGGCTGTCGCACTTTCTAAAGAGGCGGAAAAGGCCGGCGCAGACTGTCTCTCGGTGATAACGCCATATTTTAACGCCCTGAGCCAAAAGGAGATTGCCGAACATTTCAGGGCGGTGGCGGAAGCGGTCTCGATACCGGTTTTGCTCTATAACATCCCCGCAAGGGCCGGAAATCAGATTTTGCCGGAAACAGCAAGGAAGCTGGCAGAGGTTTCCAATATAACCGGAATAAAGGACAGCAGCGGAAATTTTGAAACCATAAAAGCCTATATCGATATCACAGAGGGCATGGATTTTTCCGTATATGCGGGAACGGATTCGTTGATACTAAAAACTCTGGAGGCAGGTGGCATGGGCGCTGTGGCCGCTACGGCCAATGTCTGCCCCGCGCTGGCGGTCGATATCTACGAGGGCTGGGCATCGGGAGACATGGAAAGAGCCGTCGGGGCGCAGGAAAAGCTTACAAAGCTGCGGGAGATCAGCCGGCTGGCCAGCATTCCCGCCGCCTACAAGGCTGCGCTGGAGCTGCAGGGCATCGCAGCCGGTCCGCCCAAGCTTCCCGCCATGCCGCTGGACGAAAGCCTGAGGGATGAACTCGCGCGGATATTAGCCCAGGAATGAGCTTCGGGCCTGTTAATTCATTGGTATAGGAGCAAAAAATTCTGACGATAGAGAAATGAGGATAAAATGCGTAAGATAAAGATGATGAAGGTGCCTGCCGCGACATTCATGATGGGGGGAGGGGAGATACACAGCTCTCCTGACGGCCTGCCGGTGCATGAGGTGAATCTGAGCAGCTTTTCAGTAGCGCATGAGCCTGTTTCGGCGGAACTTTTCGATGAGTTTTACAAGCAGACCTATGGTCGGTCTTTTGCGTTTGAGGGCGTATTCGGCTTTGCCACAGGCATGACCTGGCATGAGGCTGAGGCTTTCTGCCGCTGGCTCAGCGAAAAGGAAGGCGAAAACTACCGCCTGCCCACAGAGGCGGAGTGGGAGTATTGCGCCAGAAACAGCAGGGCGCTGAATATCGACAGAATGTGCGATTTGAACCTTCGCGAATGGTGCTATGATTGGTATGAACCATACCCGCAGGGGGAAGATGGTGCAGAAGTGAAAGACCCGGCTGGTCCGGACAGCGGTCTTAACAAGATAATACGGGGCGGCTTTTTGGACAATCCCGTTAATTACAACGCATGGACGGGGGATGTCTGGCTGCGTTGCGCGCTGCCTCCTGCCTTCGGTGCAGATCAGCAGGACCATAAAAATCCTTTCGGGCGGCATAATATAGGCTTTCGGGTGGTGAAAGCGCCGGCTGCAAAGCCTCATGCCAAGCGGGCCATGCTTTTTTCATTTCCGCCCTGCGTTCGCCAGGAAAATCCTGTTCCGGCTTTTTCATCGGAAAAGCCCTACTTTAGAAAGCGCCATCTATTGCCTGCGCCGCCGGACAATGCCTCTCATGAGGATATCGTCACTGCCGGGCTGGACCCGCTTTTCAGGAACCACCACCATTCTCCGGGCTTTGCCGCCGCACCAAACGGCGACCTGCTGGTTTCCATATATTCCACCTACCATGAGTATGACGCGGAGTCCGGCCTTGCGTGGGTGAGGCTGCCCTTCGGCTGCGATGAGTGGGAGGAGCCGGAGATGATCATAAACGCGGTGGGCGTGAACGACCACGCTCCGTCAATGTTCACCGATGATGATGGTGCAGTCTATCATTTCTGGGGCTGGCCAAAGTATGAAAGCGCCCATCCATTTCAATATGTAAAAAGCACCGATAGCTGCGAGACATTTGAGCCTGTTGTGTTCCCGAAATTTACCGAAAAGGCGGAGCATGTTGTGGCCCAGCCTGTGAACACCGCGTTTAAGGCAAAGGATGGCTATTATTACCTGACCTGCGATTCGGACGTCGGCGCGTCCAGCGTGCTTTGGCGCTCTAAGGACCTCATAAACTGGGAAAACCCCAAGGGGCGCACCGCGGGCAGGCACAGTACTGCGGTTGAGCTTAAAGGCGGCGGAATTCTGGCAATGGGCGGGAAAAACTCCGATATCGACGGCTATATGCCCAAGGCGGTGTCATACGACGGCGGCGACACATGGGAGGTTTCAAAAACCCCGTTCGCGGCCCTTTCATCCGGCCAGAGACCCTGCATAATCAGGCTAAAGAGCGGTCTTTTGATGATGTGCGGGGATTTCCAAAACAAGCAGGGCGAAAGGCCCGCCGCGGAGGAGCGTTGGGGATCGTATGTGGCCTATTCCTCGGACGAGGGCGAAAACTGGACGATCAAGAGCCTTTGGGGCGCCCAGCACCGTAAAAAGCAGCCGCATCTTTTTGGCGGCGCTTCCACGATCGGCTACAGCGTCAGCCGCCAGTCGCCGGATGGGCTGATACACATAATTGCCACAAATGTCCATCCCTGTCTGCACTTTACATTTAACGAGGCGTGGCTGCTTGCTCCGGAATCAGCCTGTCCCGGCGATGAGGTTTTGCTCAAAAGCTCGGCAAGAGAAATGCTGGAAGTGCAAGAGTATAAGGAATATTATAAAAACGGACAGCTAAAATGCGAATATTCAGCCGGCATGGCCGATGACGGCCGCTTCCTGCTGCATGGTCAGGCGGTCTGGCGCTATGAAAACGGCGGCATAAAGCAAAAGGGCGGCTACAGCCTTGGCAAAAGGACGGGTGAACACTCGCGCTTTGATCAGGAGGGCAAGCTGCTGAGTAGCCGTGAATATCTGCCCGACGGCAGCAGCGTCGCCAAGACATATTACCCAAACCATGCCATAAGGAGCATTGCCCACTATAAAGGAAGCTTTGCCCATGGCGAAGCGAAGCTGTTCTCACCGCAGGGCAAGCTGATTTCAAGCAAGGTTTTCAACGAAAATATAATGGCGATGAAATGAAGTTCGCCGGAAACGGAGGCATAATGATTAGCGACAAACTGATATACCACGGAAGATATCTGCGCACCCATGGGGGCAAATCGCTGCTGGGGCCGACGGGTATGCGCCTTTTTGCCGACTATCTGGAGCATGAGCCGGGCTTTTCCGGCAGGATAGATTTTATCCACAAGCTGAACATAACATCGCTCTTTTCTGTAAAATCCACCCCCGCCCACAGCTTTGAAACGGCGAAGAGCGTGTGGCGGCCGGCATGGCTTGAAACGGAGCATGAAAGCGACAAGCTCCACTTTAAGCAGATCCGCTGGATAACCGAGGATGACTGCGCACTCTCCCTTCAGACATGGCGTAACAAAACCGGCCGGCCTCTGGTTATAGAGATGGACACTGGTGCGCCGGGCTTCGAACCCGTTTTTTACATGAAAAGCGGCTGCCGCCTTTCCATTGCGAAGGAAACAGGTCACGGCTTCGGCTGCGGGGTGGCTGTCGTAAGCGACTGCGGCCTTGAAAACCGGCCGCTGGTCATAGACGCCGGCTGTGAGAGGACATTCACCGTAGCGGCAGGGGTTGGCAATCTGGAAACGGAGACAATGGAGGATATCATCGGCAGGGCGAAGGCGCAGATATCAAAGGGCGCTAACGCTCTTTCGGATCACATCAGCCGGTATGAAAGCTTTTTTAAGCAGGCTCCGGCATTCAAGTCCAGCGATCCGGTTTTGGATAAGGCCTGGGCATACCGCTGGTTTGTTCTGCGGCATAATCTTGCCAAGCCGGACTTCGGCAACCTCAAGGGCCATGTGATGTATGAGGGCCGCTCCCATAAAAAGACGAAGGAGCCATTTTCAAAGTCGGGGTGGGAGTTCTCCAAGCTGGTGAACCTTTCAACGCCGCTGCATCTTACGGACATGCGCTGGCATGGAAACCGCCGCTACGGCTACGATATGATCATGAACATGCTGGGCAACACCAACGAGGACGGCCTTTTTTGCAGCGCCTATGTTGACGAAAGACTTTCCGCCTATGCCAACTTTGGTGTGTGGGCGGTATATCTATATTGGCTTATAGACGGAAGCCTTGACATCATTCAGGAAATATTACCGGGGCTCAAGTCGTACATGGCAGCGGAGACAAAGGTCTACTCCGCTCCCGACGGCCTTCAAATTGAGCGCCAGCACAACAAGACCGGCAAGGAATATCAGCCCGGCTACTGGTATTTCCACGGCTTTAACAAAAATCCGAAGGATCCGGACTATTTCACTCCTTTAAAAAGGGTGGACAGAAGCGTTTATCACTACCTGAATCTGCTGGGGCTGTCAAGGCTCTGCAAAGCCTCGTGCGATTCGGCGGGGGAGAGGGAGTACCTGGACGAGGCGGACCGCGTCAAGGGCGCGATATTAGAAAAAATGTGGGACAAAGACAGCGCTTTCTTCTACGATCTTAATCATTTAACCGATGAAAAGGCGCTGGTCAAGCATATCGTGGGAGTATATCCTTACTGGGCGGGAATCTCCGGTGAGGAAAATTTACCGGGTTTAGAAAAGCTCTTTGACAAAGATTTCTTTGACACCCCCATGCCCTTTCCCTCCGTGGCCAGGGACAGCCCCGTCTATTGCCCCGCCGGCGGCTGGCAGGGGAACTATATCAAGGGCAGGGACGGCTGCGTATGGTGCGGACCCCAATGGCCCTACACAACCGGCATCGCCGTGGACGCAATAGGCCGGCAGAGCCGCCTGAACAACAGGCGCTATGACTTTCAGTTCGGCAAATATTTAAGAAAATACGCCCTCTCTCATTTCAGGGATTATGACCTTGACCGCCCTTATCTGGTGGAGCATTATAACCCGGAGACAGGGGAGCTACTAAGCGATGAGGTGGACTACTGCCATTCCTATTTCCTGGACCTTGTCATCCGCTATGTGGCGGGGGTGGAGGTGACTGACGCGGGGCCGTCGTTTGATCCGCTGGATATCGGGCTTGATCATTTCTCCCTTGAAAACCTGGTGATCCGGGGGAAGCGCTATGATATATACTACAAAAAAGATGGAGATAAAGGCGAGGGATATAGAGTTCTTTGCGACGGTGTTTCCCTGAAAGTTTAGCTGCTTAAGCATATAAGAAAAATTTATAAGAAAAAATAAATATAAAAATTGCGTAAAAACTAGTTATAGCCCTTGTAAAACTGCAAGGGCTGTGATATTATAACCAACATAGGATGTAGGATGCAAAAATATAACATTGTTCAAGCGGAGGTGTCTCATGCTTATTGATACTAAAAAAAGCCCCTTTTCAAAGGCCTATTCCCCCCCGCAGGAGGATATTTCGTTGAATGGCGGCTTCTGGCAAAAGCGCTTTGATATCTGCGCCGATATCACCATACCCCATATTCTCAGCGTCTTTGATGACAAGGACAGCTTTTTCCACCAGGTGGAAAACTTCAGGATAGCCGCAGGGTTGAGCGACGGCGAGTTCCGCGGCACTCCCTATGGAGACGGCGATTTTTATAAGCTGATGGAGGGCATGGTATATGCCTACGCCAAGCGGGGGGACGAAAGCATCAATCAAAAGCTGGATGAATTCATAGACCTCATCGGCAGGGCACAGCAGGAGGACGGCTACATCTCCACCAAGCAGATAATCGGCGAAAGGCTTTCAAACGGCGTTTCCCGCCATGGCGATGTCAACGATTTCGAGGAATATAACTTCGGCCATCTGTTCACTGCCGCCTGCGCCCACAAAAGGGTCACCGGCAAGGATAATTTCATGAAAATAGCCCTTCGCTGCGCCGAATATCTGGACGCGATGTATGACGATATACTGAACAAGGGCAAGGCCCAGACGGCAGTCTGCCCATCTCATTACATGGGCCTGGCGGAGCTTTACCGCACCACCGGCGACAAAAAGCACCTGCGCCTCTTAAAAACCGCCATAGGCCTGCGGGATCTCATCGAAAACGGCACCGACGACAATCAGGACAGAATCCCGCTTAAGGAGCACAGGAAGATAGTCGGCCATGCGGTGCGCTCCACATATCTTTACGCCGGCGTTGCGGATCTTTACCTTGAAACCGGCGACGAGGAGCTTTTGCCCGTGCTGGAAAGCTGCTGGCAAAATTTAATGGAAAAGAAAATTTATATCACCGGGGGCTGCGGCGCATTGTATACCGGCACATCGCCCTTCGGCCATCTTTTGAAGGCGCAATATGTCCATCAGGCCTTCGGCTATGAATATCAGCTTCCCAATGTCACCGCATATAACGAGACCTGCGGCACGCTGGGGCATATCTTCTGGGCAAACCGCATGTTCTCAATAGATCCCAAGGCGGAATATCTTGATCTTATCGAGGGGTCATACTACAATCTGGTGCTGGCGGCGGTGAGCCTCGGCGGGGATAAATACTTTTACGAAAACATGCTACGGCGCACAAAGACGCTGGATTACGATGTCATGTGGCCGGTCGAGCGCAAGAGCATTTTCAAGTGCTTCTGCTGCCCCACAAATCTTTCCCGCAGCATTCCACAGGCCCTTGAATACCTCTATAAGATGACCGATGACAGCGTCATTACCGGCATGTATGCCTCGAGCAGCTCCCGTTTCAGCCTTGAAAACGGTGCGAAGTTTACGCTTTGCCAGCAGACGGATTACCCCTGGAGCGGCAAGATCAGCCTCTGGACGGAGGATGTGAAGTCAGACGAGGGCTTTTCACTGAAAGTAAGGGTGCCGGGCTGGGTGGAAAGCGGCGTTTTGGCATATGGCGGCGGCGAAAGGGCCATTACCAAGGCGGACTCCAATTCATTCATAGAGATAAAAATCGACAGCCCGAAGGATGCCCGGGTGGAGATAGACTTCCACATGGCGGCAAGGTACATGGTCGCTCATCCAATGGTGGAGGAGAATGTCAACCAGGTCTGCGTGATGCGAGGCCCCTTGGTCTACTGCATTGAAAGCGCCGACGCTGATATAGGTTCCATCGACGAGCTGTTTTTCCTGAGCGATGCTTCCTTCCAGGAGAGCGAATACGAGATCGACGGCCACAGTATTATCGCCCTTAAAACTCAGGCGGCGGCCCTTGTCCGCGGCGAGCACGATGGCAAAAGGCTATATCAGCCCCTTGACGCCCGAGGTATGGAGCGTAAAAACCTGCGGCTTATCCCATATTTCGCATGGGATAACAGGGGCTTCGGCCAGATGCGCATATGGGCGCCGATCCATTATAATTTTTAGTTAAATACAGCTTTTGAGTTTTTCATAGAGGGCATTTATAGGGAAATTAGAGGAAAAAACATGAATAAGCAAGCTGCAAACTTAAGGCCAATACCCAACCGCTCCGTTGTGGACAGGGTTATCGACAGAATAACGGATGCTATCATCTCCGGCCAATACGCTCCAGGCGAAAAGATCCCCACGGAGGATCAACTGGCGGCTATGCTGGGCGTGGCGCGAAACTCTGTGCGCGAGGCGGTGAAGGTCCTGGTGTCTTTGGGTGTGCTTGAGATAAGGCGGGCTGAAGGCACATTCGTGACGGAAGGAACCCGCAGCGAGCTTTTCAACCCCATGCTTTATGGCGTAATCGCCCAAAAAAGCGGCTTGGCCGATCTAATCGAGATGCGGCGGGTGCTGGAGGAGGGCGTCACGCGTTTGGCCATAGAAAAAGGTACTGACGAGGACATGAATAAGATCGCCAAGCAGGCCGAAACATTCATAGCTGCCCTTGAATCGAAGCCCTATGATTATGACCGCATTATGCAATGCGACATCAATTTTCATAAGAGCATCGAGGATGCCTGCCATAACAGCCTCCTGCCCAATATTTGCCAGGTGATAACCCGCCTGACTGTGCCCTCGCGAATGGAAACTCTGCGCCGCGGCCTGGAGGGGGGCAACCTGCAGTATTTTATCGACTGCCACAAGATGCTGGCGCAGGTGGTCACCACCAGAAATGAGGACAGCGTCGCCCGGGCGATAGCATACCATTACAACATGTGGCGCGAACAGAAATAGTTAAAATAGAAAATAGAAGAATAACGAAGGAATGTAAATACACATCAGCATGGGAGGACCGACATGAAGGAACAGATAAGGATCGCAGTTGTTTATACAGGTATGCCTGTTTCGCTGGTTGATAACATTGAATCGCAGATAAAAAAGGCGCTTGACGAAAGGGCAGTGACTTTTCTTTCACTAAGCGACCCCAGCATAATCGCAGATGCGGTTAAAAATGGCAGCCCTTCCAAGGAAGCGGCGAAAAGACTTTTTTTTCTATACCAGACGGCGGTGATGCAGGGGGCGGACATCGTATATAACGCATGCTCCTCCGTGGGCGATATCGCCGAGGACGCAAAGCCCGCCTTCGCGAGAATGGGCGTTCCATTTATCCGAATAGATGAATATATGGCAAGAAAGGCTGTTTTGGAGCACAGGAGAATCGGCGTTTTGGCCACTCTTTCCAGCACATTGGAGCCAACGAAGCGGCTTATTGAAAAAGTTGCAAGGGAAGAAGGCCGCGATATTACGATAACGGGCGCCCTTGCAGACGGCGCATTCGGTCTTTCAAGTGATGAGCTTTCAGCGGTGCTGATTGAAAAGGCGAGGTCCGTCAGCGGCGAGACGGACTGCATATTGCTTGCCCAAGGCTCCATGGGCAGCAGTAAAAAGGCCATCGAAAATGCAACGGGTAAGCCCGTGTACGACAGCCCCAGTCATGGCGCTTTGGCTGTCGCGGAAATTGCCAATGAAATATTTTAATAAGGCGGCGTGAGGAATGGACACTGTTAAGCTTAGGAAAATGGCGGCGAATGTACGCATGGACGCCATAGAAATGATATACAGAAGCGGCGACGGCCACCCCGCCCCCAGCCTTTCAGCGGCTGATATAATCACCGCGCTGTATTTTGGCGTGATGAATATCCGCCCGCAGGAACCTCTTTGGGCGCAGAGGGACAGATTCATTCTTTCAAAGGGCCACGCCTGCCCCGCGCTTTACGCCGCCCTTGGGCTTCGCGGCTACTTCTCCAGGGAGCTTTATCCCACCCTTAGGAAAATGGACTCCATATTGCAGGGCCATCCGGACATGAAAAAGACCCCTGGCGTGGACATGACTGCCGGCTCCCTCGGCAACGGCCTTAGCGCAGGCTTTGGCATGGCGATGGCTTCAAGGCTGATGGGAACGAACTTCCGCACATATGTGATCTGCGGCGACGGCGAACTGGGTGAGGGCATAATCTGGGAGTCTGCCCTGGCCGTAGCAAAATACGGCCTTGATAATCTCACCCTTTTCATAGATAACAACGGAATGCAGTCCGGCGGCGGCGTGGAGGAGGTGGGCGGAGTGACCCGCATCGGCGAGAAATTCGCTGCCTTCGACTGGCAGGTGCTTGATATTGACGGCCACGATATGACGGAAATACTTTCGGCCATAGAAAAGGCCCATGGAACAAAGGGCGTTCCCACATGCATAGTCGCCAAAACGGTCAAGGGAAAGGGCGTTCCTTTCATGGAGCACAACAACGCCTGGCACAAGAGAGTGCCCACGGCGGAGGAATATGATATGGCCATCAGCGCCCTGAAGGAGGCTTTATGATGATGAAACTGGGAAACACGCGCACGGCCTTTGCGGGCACCCTGGAAGATATCATGGAAAAAGATCCCAGGGTGGTGATGGTCAGCGCCGACTCAGTGGCGGTTTTCAGAGCCGCTCAGCTTAAAGAAAGGTTTCCGGAAAGGGTGGTCGAGGTTGGAATCGCCGAGCAAAACGCAGTTGCGGCGGCGGCCGGGCTTGCCAGCGCGGGCATGATCCCCTTTGTTTGCACATACGCCGGCTTCTCGGTGATGCGCGCCTGCGAACAGATGCGCACATACGTGGGCTATCCGGGGCTGAATGTCAAGTTCTTCGGCGCCAATGCGGGCATGTATTCAGGCGAAAGGGAAGGCGTGACCCACCAGTTTTTTGAGGATCTGGGGATATTGCGCACCGTTGCGGGCTTTAGGGTGATCGCCCCCGCGGATGCTGCCCAGACATCAAGGGCTACCTGGGATGCTTACCTGCAGGACGGCCCTGTCTATGTGCGCATTGGCAGCGGCAGGGATATCGAAATTTACGGAAGCGAAAGCGAGGCCCCCTCCACCGGCGAGGCGGATATTTTGGCTGATTACGGCGCAGATGCGCTGATAGTGGGCTGCGGGGGGATGCTTAGAAGCGCCATGGATGCCGCGCGGAGCCTTAAGGAAAAGGGCGTGAATGTGACCGTCGTGAACGCTGCCTGCGTGAAGCCTCTGGACGAAAAAGGCCTTCTGCCCTTTATGCAAAGGAGCAAGGCCATAATCACCATAGAGGATCACAACCATATCGGCGGCTTGGGCAGCGCCTTGTGCGAGCTGGCGGCGGAAAAATGCCCCAGAAAAATCGTTCGTATGGGCCTTGAGGATATCTACCCCGAGTCCGGCCATGCGGAGGAGCTTTTAATAAAATATGGCATGTCAGCAGACGATGTGGAGCGCGCCGTCATGCGGGCATTGGAGGAATGAATATGAGGAAGTCGTACTTTCACCGGGTGCATGAATATACCCAGACCCGCTTTTGGATAAACAATCCAACCACGAAGGAGGCCCATGTTTCCATTGCTCACGGGGCTATAAACTGCACCACAAACCCCACCTACGCCGGGAAGATGCTCAGGCATCCGGATATGCGGGAAACTGCCCTTGAATGGGTGAGGGAAGCCCTTTCCCAGACCGGCGATGAGAGCAAGGCGGCGGCCATTGTCCAGCGGAAGGCCATTAAAAACCTGCTTGATATCTGGCTTGCGGTATTTAAAGCCGCCCCCGGGAAAGAGGGTTTTGTTTCGCTGCAGGTTGACCCCTTCAAGGAGGAGGATCCAAAGAATATTATCGACGAGGCCCTTGAAACAATGAGCCTTGGCCCGAACATTTTGGCAAAAATACCGGTGACCGAGGCGGGGCTTGAGGCGATAGACTTTCTTGTCCGCAAAAATGTGCCGACTATTGCCACTGAAATAATGAGCATATCCCAGGTGACGGCGGCCTGCGAGACATATCGCAAAGCCTCGAGGGAATCCGGCCATGAGCCCGCTTACTTCGTCACAAACATCGCCGGCATTTTCGATGACTGCCTTAAGATGCAAAATGCAGCAGGGGAAATAAGCATAGATCCCGACATATTGTTCCAGGCGGGTACGGCTCTTGGCAAAAAACAATACCGGCTGATGAAAGAGCGGGGCTACCCGGGGATAATGCTGGGGGGCGGCGCAAGGGGTTTGCATCACTTCACGGAATTTGTCGGCGGAAGGGCGCATATCACCATCAACTGGAAAGGCTGCGCCGATGAGCTGGTGGAAAAAGATGGGGCCGTAATCAGCCGCATGGATAATCCCACGCCGGAATATGTGATCGATGCGCTGATGAAGGCGCCTGATTTTGCAATGGCCTATATCGACGGCGCAATTGAAGCGAAGGCTTTCGCGGACTTTGCACCCGTGGAGCTTTTCCGCAGCCAGTTCCTCAGCGGTTGGCAGGTTCTGCTGGAAGAAATCAAAGCTGTAAAGGAAGGGAAGTAATATGAGCGGCAACAAAATCACAGACCTGGCACAGCGTAAAAGATTTGAACTGCGCCCCGGCCTTGTAAAGACGAATCTTTCATATAATGAAGAAACCATGCTCTGCCATTTCACCGTGAAAAAGGGCTCAAAGATTGAGCTGCACAACCATGCCGCCGTCCAAAACGGCTATGTGCTAAAGGGCAGGATAAAATATCAGCTTGCGGACGAAAACCGAAATATATACGAAGAAGGCGAGATCGGCCCCGGCGGCGGCTATGTCTGGGACGCGATGGAATATCACAGCACCGAGGCCCTTGAGGACGCCGAGTTTGTGGAGTTTTTTGCGCCTATGCGGCCTGAGTATATCGTCGAAGAAGAAAACTAAAGCGACTGCGAAAAGGAGGGCGAATCTTGACAGTTCAGCCAATACATTCCCCGCAGGATTTAAAGCGGGAAAGACGCAGAGTTCTTTGGCGCAACGCCAGGCGCAACTATGATCTTTACCTGTTCCTGCTGCCAACCATACTGTATTTTTTGATATTCCACTATGGCCCCATGTACGGCGTGCAGATTGCTTTTAAGGACTTCAAAGAGTCTAAAGGCATCTGGGACAGCCCCTGGAGCAGCCCGCTGTTTTACCACTTCCAGCGGCTTTTCAGGACGCCAATGTTCCGCATGGTCCTCAGGAACACGATAACCTTAAGCCTTTACTCCTTGGCGTTCGGCTTTTTCCCACCAATAATATTGGCGCTGATGCTGAACCAGGTGGAAAACCTGCGGTTTAAAAAGTTTGTGCAGACGGTTTCATATGCGCCGCATTTTATCACCACCGTTGTTATGGCCAGCCTTCTTTACTGCCTGCTTTCAACCAGCAACGGCATAGTAAACAGCCTGCTGGAGGCCGTGGGCATAGGAAGAATCCCCTTTATGAGGGACGCCAAATATTTTAGGAGCGTATATGTCGCATCAGGAATATGGCAGGAGATGGGCTTTTCCGCCATCATATACATCGCAGCCCTTTCGAGCATAAACCCTGAGCTTCATGAGGCCGCGCTGATCGATGGCGCCAACAAAATTCAGCGCATCTGGAACATCGACATCCCCGGCATATTGCCTACGGTCACCATACTTTTGATATTGCGCTCGGGCAGCATAATGGGCGTTGGCTTCCAAAAGGTCTACCTGATGCAGACCTCCTTGAACCTTCCCACATCGGAGGTCATTTCCACGTATGTCTACAAGGTGGGGCTTGAGCAGGCAAACTTCAGCTTCGCTTCGGCGGTGGGGCTGTTCAACTCGGTTGTAAACTTCATAATGATAATGCTGGTCAATTTCTTCGCAAGAAGGTTCAGCGAAACCAGTCTGTGGTAAGGGAGGGATGAAAGATGGCAGTAAAAGGAAAAACCAAGTTTGATATAGCATTCGACATAGTGAACGTGACTATTTTAACGCTGCTGGTGGCCACATACATATACGTATTGGTGTTTGTGGTAAGCGCATCCTTCAGTTCGCCCAATGCCGTATATAACGGAACAGTTCGTCTTTGGCCTGTAGATCCTACGTTGGAGGCATACACCCGCGTGTTTAACGAGAAGATGGTCTGGATCGGCTATCGCAACTCGTTTTTCTACATGGTTATCGGCACTATAGTCAGCGTGACGATGACAGTCACCGCCGCCTACGCCCTTTCAAGAAGCGATCTTCCCGGCAGGGGAATAATCACGGGGCTGTTCGTTTTTACCATGTTCTTTGGCGGGGGCATAATCCCCACATACCTTATAGTGATGAACCTTGGCCTTTTGGACTCCCTTTGGGCGCTCATTTTGCCCGGGGCAGTCAGCATGAGCAATGTGATAATAGCAAGGACTTTCTTCGTCTCCGGCCTCCCAAGGGATCTGCTGGAGTCGGCCCAGATAGACGGCTGCGGAAACACCCGCTTCTTTCTTTCAATTGCGCTGCCGCTGTCAAAGTCCATAATCGCAGTGCTGGCCCTTTTTTATGCCGTGGGTTACTGGAGCGATTACTTCAATGCCATGCTCTACATTAAAACCCGCACCAAATACCCCTTGCAGCTCTTTCTCAGGGAGATACTGATCTCCGCGCAGCAGTCCTCCGCCATGACAGAGGACCTGGTGGAGCAGGCGCAGCTTATGGAGACGGCGGAGATAATCAAGTATGCGCTGATTGTGGTGGCCAGCGTGCCGATGCTGATCATATACCCCTTCATACAGAAGCATTTTGTCAAGGGCGTCATGATAGGTTCTTTAAAAGGATAAACATCTTCCGCCCCGCGGAATATATGTGATAATCACAAGGAATAAAGGAGGAAAACCATGAACAGAAACAGAAGAATTGCTGCGATGGCCTTGGCATTGTTTATGCTGGTAGGCCTGCTGGCAGGATGCACCGGCGGCACTTCGGGACAGGCAGGCACGGCAAAGACATCGGTGCTTAACACCGAGTCAGCTTTCCCCGTTGTGAAGGACGGACAGGACATAACCCTTAAGATGCTGGGAAGAAGAGGAACCAGCCAGGGTGAATGGCAGGATCTTAAGTTCTTCAAAAAGCTTCAGGAGGTTTCAGGTGTAACTCTGGACATCGAAACCGTCATGAACGAGAGCTGGGACACCACCATAAGCGTGCGCTTTGCCAGCAGCGATCTGCCGGACTTCATCTACGCCGGTAAGCTGACCACCGCACAGGAGGTCAACTACGGCGATGATCAGTCCATGCTGATCGCCATCGAGGACATGCTTGAGGAGCATATGCCCAATCTCTGGGCGAGGCTTGAAGAAAGCCCCCATATCCTCAACAGCATGACCACCCCCGGCGGCCATGTATATTCGCTGCCCTGGATAAACGACATGATGCGTGACCTTACCACCAAGTACTGGATCAACAATGTCTGGATTGAAAACCTGAACATGAGCGAGCCGGAGACGGTGGACGAGCTGTACGCCCTGTTCACAGCTTTCAAGAATGACGACCCCAACGGCAACGGCCAGGCGGACGAGATCCCCGTGAGCTGGGGCAAGGGCATCGCCAAGTTCTACCGCACCATCGCTTGGTGGGGCAGGGCAATCGAAACCGACCAGCTGATGGGCAATGAGGATGGCAATGTTTACTTCGCGCCCCTCACCCCCGAATGGAAGGAAATGATCACATTCTGGTCAAACGCATGGGCAGACGGCCTGATTGATCCGGAAATCTTCGAGCAGGACGAAAACCAGCTGAAGGCCAAGGGCCAGGCTGAAGGCGACCAGGTTCTGGGCTTCTTCGAGCGCCCGGGCGCATTCCTGACAATACCCGCCGAGCAGAACGAGGACTATATCGCCCTTAAGCCCGTGGTTGCAAATGCAGGCGACACCCCTGTTTGGCCCCAGACATCCGGCCTTTCCAGAGGAACGCTGGCCATCACGAAGGTCTGCGAATACCCCGAAGTCGTCCTTCGCATGATGGACTGGGTGTATGAGTGGAAAGAAAATGAAGGCGGCATATACAACATGCGCGGCGAGGCCGGCGTTGACTTCTACTATGTGGATGAAAACGGCGAGCAGACCGAGCAGGCAGCCAAGGATCGCAAATATCTGGTGCTTGAGTTCGAAGGCTATGACAGCTTCGAGGTGAAGCGCGCGCAGACTCTCACAGCCAACTCCGGCTCCACCACCCCCGGTATCGGCGGCGGCACAATGCCCCAGGTCATATACCCCTTGAATGACTGGATCAACGTGCAGGTTGAAAAGCAGCTTTACCCCTACTGGGTGCTGCCCTATCCCGATGTACACCTGAAGGCGGAAGTGACCGACAAGGCCGCCACGCTGAAGGCTGACCTGACCACCGTCATCGAGATATGGACCGGCCAGTTCATCACCGGAGAAAAGTCAATCGAGAAGGACTATGACGCCTTTATCGCTGAGATAAAGGGCATCGGCGCCGAGGAGTTCCAGCAGATCTATCAGGATGCCTATGACACCTGGGCAGGTAAGTAAGCTCTGATCCAAATAAACGGATATTAAAACAAAGGCGCAGCGCGGGAGGGGCTTTGATCTCGAAGCGCTGCGCAGACGCAAAAAGGCGGCGCGGAAATGTCTGCGCCGCCGCATTTTTAAAAGGCAAGGAGGAAGGGATATGAGTAGGGCAAAGCATTTTCTTTCAACTATGGACAAAACCCATGTGCTTGCACCGATGGGCGAGGCGGATTTTACTCCCGCAAAAAACATGCCGGATGACAATAGCATCGTCATCGATCCCACAGAAAAAGGACAGCCCATTTTGGGCTTTGGCGGCAACTGGACCGATACGGACGTCTATAACCTGCTGAGGATGAGCCCTTTGCAGCAGGAGGAGGTGCTGAAGACTCTGTTCGATCCGCAGGAGGGCGCAGGCTGGAGTTTCATGCGGGTGCCCTTCGGCTCCACCGACTGGGAGCGCAACTTCGACTTTTACTCATACGATGACATGCCCGAAGGGGAAAAGGACTGGGAGCTTCGGCACTTTTCTGTTCAAAGGGATATCGACAGAGGCTTTTTTGAGCTGCTAAGACGGGTGAAAGCGAAATACCCCCATGTGGAGCTGCTGGCCTCCGTCTGGGGCCTTCCCGGCTGGATGAAGAACAACGACAGCCTTATCGGCGGCATCTTTTTGCCGGAATGCACCGATGTATACGCCAGATATCTGCGGATGGCGGTGCAGGCTTTTGCGCAGCAGGGCATCGACCTTTACGCTGTGACCATACAGAACGAGCCCAAGTCCAGCGATTTCCCCAACAACAACCGCGGCACCCCTTGCACCCGCTTCACCTGGCGGCTGCAAAGGGATGTACTCATCGCCCTGGCGAAGGAGTTCAAAGAGCATGAAATAAACACGAGGATATGGGCCTATGACCATAACTTCGATATGGTGGAAACCTTTGTTGATCCTCTGCTGGCCGACGACGAGGCCCGGGCGGTCATCGACGGCGTCGCCTTCCATCCCTACCGGGGCGACCCCGCCGTCATGAGCAAGTATGAGAAGAAATACCCGGAAATGCCCCTTTACAGCACTGAAAAGACCATTCACGATCCCGCCGGAATGGACGAGATGCTCCGCCAGCTTCGCCACGGCGCAAGATGCTACATACTCTGGTCATTCTTTGAGGACAGCTTCGGCGGCCCTCATCAGTTGATAGGCACAGCTTTTCAGTATAACAAATCAAGGCTGGGCACAGATGTCATCAGCATGATATACAATGATCCCATCAACGCCGACCAGTGGGGAACTTCGGGCGCATACGGCCTTTTTGCACAGTTTTCAAAGTTCTTAAAACGGGGAATGAGGAGGATCGACTGCACCTACGGCCACCAGAGATGGGTGACAGCCACTGCCTTCCAGGAGGAGGGTGGCCAGATTGCTGCGGTCATAGTCAACCAGACAAACGCCGGGCAGAGCTTTGTGCTGCGCTGCGGCGGCAAGGCCCTTGGGTGCAGCATTCCGCCTCGGTCTGTGGCCACCTATTTGATCGAGCCGGATGAGCAGATGCTGACGGGCCTGCCGAAGCCTTCGGACGCACCTTCAAAGCAATTCTATGAACAGCCCATGTTCGACCTTTCGGCGGAGGAGATATTCTTTGACGGGCCGGCAAGGGCTGGCGAGGAGATATGCTTTAGGGTTAGTGTGAAAAATGTCGGCAGCGCACCGACACTGCCCAACACCACCGTTACAATAGACATCCTGCTGGACGGGGACCTGCGCATAGGCAGGATATATGCCACCGTTCCCGTGATGCAGCCCGGGGAAGCGCTTGACTTTGCCGCCAACGCCCCCGTCTATGATGTTTCGGGAACGGGCTGCAAGTCTACATGGACGGCGGTTTCAGGCTGGCATGATTTCATGGCCCTTATGAATGTGGGCAACTGTTTCCCGCCGGAGAAAAACCAGTATAACAACCGGTGCTGCCGCGAATTCTTCTTTGAAAGCCAGGCTTCTGATAAGTAAAAGAGGAGATAGGCCGAAAAGCGGCCGCTGGCAAGGCATTTCAAGGCATATAAAAAGCTCGCTGTAAAAAGCGGGCTTTCTTGTTTTTCACCATTTGCTCTACGCCCTTATCCAAGGAGCCTTAGCCCTGTCCTGGTGAGCCTGAACTCTGTGACGGGGCGCTGTGATGCCCTGCTCTTTTTTTGCTCCGCTTTGCGCTTAATAGCCAAGCCAGCTTCACTATCTCATACCATAAAACTGAGGCGGCCGCTGCGGCAAAAACCATCGCCATCTGATTCAAAGAAAGGGGAGCAAGCTTCAAAAAGCCGGACAAAGGCGTATATAAAATGGCGGCAAGGCCTGCTAAGGTTACTATTATTACTGCCTGCATCACCCTGTCGCAAATGAGGCTTTTAATGCAGGTGATAACGCCGTCGTGGTCGGAGCTGTTGACCAGCACTAAGAACAGGTTTGCCAGCATTATGACAGCAAGGCCCATAGAGCGAGCGGTCTGAACATCGCCGGGGGAGCGCAAAAGTGAGCCATAGTAAAGCCCGAAGGAAGCCGCAAAAACTGCCGCACCTTGCAGGACGCTTTTTACAAGTAGCCGAAGAGTCAGCATTTTTTCGTTGGGATCGCGGGGTTTGCGCTCCATGATATCTGTCTCTGCCGGCTGCCTTTCAAGAACCACTGAGCAGGTGGGGTCGACGATAAGCTCCAGCAGCACAACATGCAGCGGCAGCAGCAGAAGGCTTCCCGGGGCGATGCCAAGCAATGGCGCTAGCAGCGAAGCTGCAGCAATGGGGATGTGTATCGCCACGACATAGCCCACAGCCTTGCGGATATTGTCATAAATTCTTCGGCCGTCCTTCACTGTGTCCACGATGGTGGTGAAGTTGTCGTCCAGCAAAATCAAGTCCGCCGCCTCCCGGGAGACTTCGCTGCCCCTCTTTCCCATGGCAATGCCGATATCAGCATATTTAAGCGCAGGCGCATCGTTGACGCCGTCGCCGGTCATGGCCACCACATGGCCGTTTTCTTTGAATGCCTTCACGATACGCATCTTGTGCTCCGGGGTCACGCGGGAAAAAATGTTTGCGTTCTTAACCTTTTCGCGAAGCTCATGATCGCTGATGTTCTCCAGCATATCGCCCGTTATGACATCGCCGCCGCCGGGCATGCCTATCTTTTTGGCAATGGCCGCAGCGGTCACTCCGTTGTCGCCTGTGATCATCACGGTGCGTATCCCCGCACGCCTGCACAGGGCGATATCCCTTGCAACGGATTCGCGGGGCGGATCCACAAGGCCTGCAAGGCCGCAGAGCCTTAGATTGCAGCCGGTGACTTCATCCGGAATTTCAGACCTACAATCAAGCTTTGCCGATGCTACGGCGATCACCCGAAGCCCTCTTTTCGCCATGGCAAATATGCGGGAATCAACGGATAGGCGCTCGCTCTCGCTCAGATCACACAGGCTCAGAACCTGTTCTGGAGAGCCCTTTACTGCGATTATGATCTCGCCGTCGTGATGCCAGACATGCCCCATCATCTTCAGCTCGCTTGTAAATGGATATTCGCCCAGCAGCTCCCCCGCAAAAAGATGGCTTTTAAAAACGCTGTTTTCCTCGCAATATTTGAGCATCGCCTTTTCCATGGGATCGTAAGCTTCGGTCTCGCAGGCCAGGCCCATCACTTCGGTAAAGTTTTGCTCATCCCCGTCTGCCGCCCAAGTTTCATCCACCATCATCTGGTTTTTGGTGATGGTTCCGGTCTTATCCACGCAGAGCACCGAGACAGCGCCCAGGGTTTCCACGCTGGACAGCCTCCGCACAAGGGTCTTCTTTTTTGCCAGCCGCCATGCGCCCATCGATAAAAACACCGTCAATATCACGGGAAATTCCTCCGGTATCAAGGCCATCGCAAGGGTGATGCCCGAAAGAAGGCTCTGGGTAAACCGCTGCTTGGGGCCAAGGGCTGAAAGATTCAGCCATGTCACAAGGCCGACAGCCAAAAACAGGGCTACTGCGATAACAAAGCAGACTCTTACCAGACTATCGGTCTGTTTTTGAAGGGGCGTTTTTTCGTCGGCGGCATTAGCGACAGAAGCGCCGATCTTGCCATATTCCGTAAGGGGCCCGGTTTTTTCCACGAGGACGGCGGCATAGCCCTGGGTGACCAGGGTGCCGGCATAGCAGCGGCTTTCTGGTGGGTGGCCTCCGGAGCGCAGGGCTTCACTCTCGGATTTCTTCCAGACGGGGGCAGATTCGCCCGTCAGGCTGGATTCGTCCACGCAAAGGTCATTGCACTGCAGCAAAAGCCCGTCAGCGGGGATTTTCACGCCTTCATGGATAAACATGATATCACCCGGCACAAGTTCGCTGCTTAAAATAACTGTCTCTCTGCCGTTTCGCAGGACTTTAACCTGGGGCGCAGAAAGATTCCCAAGAGCGCTTAATGTTCTGTCCGTTTTCCACTCCTGTGCGGCCTCGATGCCTATGACGCCCGACACAAAGACCAGCATGACGAGGCCGTCTCGGGGTTCGCCGAGTATGAAATATATGACGGAGGCTGCCAGCAACAGCAAAAAAATGGGCTGGGAAAGAACATGAAAAATCTTTTTTAGGAAGTTTTCATTCTTTTTTGGAACAAGCTCGTTTTTACCGTATCTCTCCTGTAGTTCTTTGACCTGGACATCGGATAGCCCTGATCTGCCATTGTAGTTTGTTTCCATAAGCGTTACTCTCCTTATGCTGCTGAAAGGTTGAGGTAACTCTTAAGCACGAAAGACACAGCCATGTTCACTGCAATGCAACGATAAAAAAGCGCATCTGCGGAACATACTACTGTCCCGCAGATGCGCTATAAAAAGCAAAAAAACCATCTGCTGCCGCAACTGCGGCCCGGCCCCACAAACCCCGAAGGGTTTATCGCCTGCTCAGTTTGTACTGTTGATTGTTCGCCCGAATTTTCCGAGCGGGATGCAGTGCAAAGAGTTATCTTCATCTTAGCATATGCACCGCGGCATGTCAATGTGATGGCGCTGCATTGAAATCACCGCGCTCGCCTTATGTTATATGCCTTAGACATTCGTCGATTTCCTGCACAGACAGCTCTTTCTCCAACTGCGCCAGCACGGCCTCGCGGCTCTCGCGGGCGCGGGGCAGGTTTTTAGCTGTTGAAAGAGCCATCTCCTTTTCGCCCGCTTTCATAAGATAAAACAAAGGGCGGCCCTTAGGGTGTGTCGGATCTTCTTGATTGGATTGCTTAAAAGAGCGCGCTCGCATAGCTTTATGGCTTGAGGCAGTTTCCCGTTTCGACGTCAAGAGCCAGCGCAAACGCACTTGCGCATATGGCCATGTCCTTACTGAAATACGGTGGTTTCGGCCTGCAAATCGTTAATTTTGTCCATGCCTGTGGTGGCGACAATGCCGATGCTTTAGAGGTTGCTATGGCCGGCAGCAATGTGATGCCGGGAAGGGTGTCGCCGCGCTCCCACTTGCTCACGCTCTGAGCGGAAACCCCCAGCATTTCCGCCGCTTCCTCTGGGTGAAATTTTGACCCTTGCGCAGGCGTTTTAAGTTCTCAGCGATAAACATAATCCAAATCCTCCGAAAATTAGCAGCGCGCTTGGATTCATTGTAACCGCAAGCGCACCTGTTTTCTATATAATGTTAATTGATTTAATTCAAGGCCAGGGCGAAATTTGGCCGAAGCTTAGTAGACGAATTCCTTCACCGCGTCGATGGAGCCGCCCATGGAGCAGTCCACATTACTGTCGCAGATAATGTCGATCACCGCGGGCCTTCCGCTATCCTTTGCGCGCTTTAGGGACTTGGTGATATCGTCGGCCTCAAACACCCTCTCTCCATAGCAGCCAAAGCCTTCCGCCACTTTAACATAGTCGATATAATCATGGTTTTCCGCCATTTCAACGGCGCATTCATAGCCATATGCATATTTTTGATTCTGCCCGATCAGCCCCATATAGGCGTTGTTGACGGCCACCACTATAACAGGCATTTTGTACTTGGCGTACGCCGCCAACTCCTGAGGGTGGAATGTAAAGCCGAAATCCCCCATAACGGCCATTACTTATGCTTTGAAGATGGCCGGACCAGATCTGAGTGATACCGCAGCCGGTTGTGAATATGGCGTCATCGCCAAAATTCGTTTAGTTCATGGAAAACCCTGTGGGGGTTGATGGGAACCGAGCCGTAGTCCATCTTGCGGACAAGTTAACTGCACCAGGCGTGTATATTGGGCGCTATGGCCGAAGCGCTTTTCACGCCCAGTTCTTCAGCCGACTTGATGAGGGCGTCTATTGCTTTGCCCGCATCCGACACGATGCCCAGATCAACGGGGAATATCTTACCTATTTCGCTCTTTTTGGTGCTGATCTGTATAAACTTGAGCTCGCCACGGTATGCGGGTAATGCGCCAGTGTGCCTGTAAATGAAGCGGCAGCCAATGCCCAGCATCAAATCAGCAACCAAGAACACCTTATTTCCTATGGGCTGTCATACCTGAATGCCCACATGGCCGACGTTCAGGGTATGTTCATGAGAGATGCCCCCTTCGCCATATGGGTGGTAATTACAGGAATGCCCAAAAGCTCTGCCAGCTCCTCACATTTCTTTGCAGCGCTAGATAGTATCACGCCGGCACCCATGAGCAAAACTGCTTTTTTACCCTGCCGATCATATCCAAGGCTTTTCTGGTATCAGAAGCCTCAGCTTCGGGGCTGGAAAAGGTCTCCGGACGGTAAGACTCTATATCAAACTCAATTTCGCTGTTTTGGATGTCAAAAGGAGGATCAACCAAAACCGGCCCCGGCTTGCCCTCACGCGCCACGCGCATGTCTTTGCGATGTCAATACACTGGAAGGCACCCTGATCCAGTTGGGAGATCACGGCTTGGCCGGTGATCACCGGAAGCGGGATGCCGACAATGTTGCAGGTGTACAATCCGCTGACAAAGTTAGTGGCCCCCGGGGCCGGAGATGCACAAAGCGACGGCCATTTTGCCGCTGAAGCAATAATAGCCGACGGCAGCATGGAAGCAGGCCTCCTCATGCCGGTGAGTATGGTGCTTGATGTTGGAGTTAGCAAGTACATGTACAGGCTGCTAATGCTGACCCCGGTTTTGCCAAAGGCGGAATCAATCGCTTCTTTTTTCAAGACTCTTACGATTGCCTCTGATACTTTCGATGAGAGAAAATAAGGGTGAAAAGACTAAAAATGATAAGATTGCAGCCAGAGAAAACCACGCGAGCAGAAAAGCGCCTTACAACGAGCGCTTTTAAATAGATACAATTATGATATTGCTTAAAGGCAGCCGGCAAGACACGGCAGCGTGTCTTGCCGAGAAGGGGCTGCAGTTGTGGGTTGCGATTTCTATTGTGCAAGATACCTCTGGTAAGAAGCGTTGTAATATTCAAGAACTTTTTCAATGCCTACTGATTCAAGAGTGCTTATATAGCTATCGAATTGATCGAGGGATATGGTGCCCATTATAAACTTGTTGATGTACTCGTCAACCACGGTTTGAGCCTCGGCCATGGTGGAAGTAATTGTGGATTGCTCCCCCTCGGTGAACTTAAGCCTTGGGAATGTTGGCGCGAGGATGGGCGCATACAGGTCTCTGCCATCGTTGACCTCTGGCTCCACTGTTGATAGCTCGTAGACGGGGTGTATCCGCATTGGCCAGGCCTGGTTTATAAAGGCATCGCCCAACACATCGGAAACGGACACGCCATCGGGGTTTTTCATGACAAAATCCGATACGGCAGGAACACCGTCGACATAATCCCAGTGCTTGCCCTCGATTCCAAGGCCGCAAAGACGCGAGCCTTCATCAGTATAGATGTAGTCCATCCAGGCAAGTATGCGTTCGATGTTCTTTTCCTGGGCCTGGGTTGTGATGGCGCCGCCGCGCTCCCGGCTCAGCTTGTCACCCTGGTGGCGGGTGTAGATGGTGCCATCGACAGCAACGGGCGGAGCGACGGCAACAAGCCTGAAGCCTGTGCTTCTGTCGATCACATTGTTGACCTTACCGATGCCGGAAACCGAGTCATAGCTGCTTCCCGACACATTATTTGTGAGCTTGCCGCGGGAAAGGTCAGAGTTCATTGTGATATATTCGGAATCGATCAGTTTATCGGCGTACATCTGGCTTGCGAGCTGCAGATAGTCCTTCATGCGCGGATCATATGGCCCGAACTTCACCTGGTCTTCGTCGATGAAGAAGGTGTTGTCTATGCCGAAAGCTTCATAGAAATTGATGTAAGTCCAGTTGCCGCGGATGGTGAAGGGAACCTCGTCCTGGATGCCGTTGCCGTTTATGTCGGTGTCCCTGAAGGCGGTCAGCATTGTAATCCAGTCGTCAAGGGTGACGGGAACCTGCTGCTCTGCCTTTTTAAGCCAAAGTTCGTTCACCATGTAAACGGTGCTGGTGGTAGAATTTGTGACGGTGGGGAAGTAGTAGAGATGACCGTCGTTATATGAGAGATCATAGCGCCAAGTATTATTTTCATCCATCAGCTTTTTAAGGCTTGGCACCTTTTCATCGATGATATCGTCAAGGGCCATGAATGCGCCCTTGCCCACATAGCTGTAGATATTGTCCACTGTGTTTATCATGAAGTCCGGTAGTTCTCCTGAGGCGATAAGCAGGTTGAACTTTTCGCTTGGATTGGCCTTGGGAGACACGTCAAAATCAAAGGTAAAGTTGAACATGTCTGCAATGGCCGCGGGAACATCGCCTTCGACATTATCATCGGTGATCAGCGAAACCCGTATTGTCAGGTGCTCGGCATAGGGATCGTCATCCTCAGGCTGGGAGGGGACTTGTGTTGAAGAGCTTCCGGCGTTGCTTGATTGCGATCCGGCGGCGGGCGAGGGCCCCGAAGGAACCTCGGGAGTGTTGGAGCACCCGGCTGCAAAGCCGGCGATCAGTACTGCGGCCAAAACCAGCGCCAGCAGTTTGGACTTGATAGACATCTTGTTTCCTCCTTTGAATTAAATTACCGTATGGGCAAAATAGGCAAAAGCTCAATTTTTCATCCCTTGATGGCTCCTATCATGACGCCACGCACAAAATATCTCTGTATGAAAGGATAAACGCAGAGTATTGGCACCGTCGCCACTATTATGGTGGCATATTTGACGGATTCAACCGTTATGGGCTGGCCGAACTCATTTTCCATCATGACATCGTTCACCAAGCTCTCAAGAACAAGCTCCCTTAGTATGATCTGCAAGGGATAATATTTCTTTTCCCTCAGGTACATAAGCGCCGGCATATAGCTGTTCCAGTGACCGACCATGTAAAAAAGCATTATGGTCATCAGAACAGGAACCGATAAAGGTAAAATGATTCTTATCAGAACCTGAAAATCATTGCAGCCGTCTATTAGGGCGGCCTCTTCCATCTCAACCGGCTGAGACTTGAAGAAAGTCCTTACGACGATCAGGTTATATGTGCTGATGGCAGAGGGGAGCACCATGGCCCAGATTGTATTGTATAGCTTAAGAGTCCTTACCACCAGGAAAAGGGGAATTATCCCGGCGTTGAACCACATGGTGAACACCAGCAGAAAGCTAAAGAAATTCCTTCCGATAAACTGATCGCGTGAAAGGGGATATGCGCCCATGACAGTCAAAAGCATATTTATTGATGTTCCCAATATCAAATACTTTATTGTGTTGCCGTATGAGGTCCAAATATAGGGAAACTTGAAAACGCTCTGATAGGCATAGGTATTAAAGCCCTGGGGTATAATGCCTATCTTCCCCTGAATTATAAAGAGTCTGTCGCTCAAGGAAGCCGCGGCAACATATAAGAACGGGTAGAGAGTGATAACCGCCAGCATCAAAAGCGAAAACGTGTTCACCGCTAAAAATATCTTACGCCCAAACGAGGCCTTGCCTGCAACCATGCTTTCCTCCTTACCAAAGGCTCGTGTCCGAGACTTTTCGTGAAATCGCGTTAGCGCTTATTATCATAATCATGCCGATGATCGACTGAAAAAAGCCAACCGCTGCAGCAAAGCTGTAGTCGACCTCGATTAGGCCGCGCCGGTAGACATATGTGGCCAGCACGTCCGCCGTTTCATATAGCTGGGGGTTATACATCAATATTATTGCCTCATAGCTGACGTCGACGATATGGCCAACCCTCATTATGAAAAGAATTATGATGGTGGGAGCGATGGAAGGAAAGGTCACGCTAAAAAGCTGTCTCCATTTTCCTGCTCCATCCACAATAGCCGCCTCGTAAAGGGTGGGGTCAACTCCGGAGAGGGCAGCAAGGTATATGATGGAATTCCAGCCGACGGAGCGCCAAACATTCATGGCTGTGTATATAAGCCAGAAATATCGAGAATCTGCCATGAACATTATCCTTTGGCCGCCAAACATCGATATGATATTGTTGATTAGCCCGCTGGACATTGAAAGGAAGTTGACCAATATTCCCACGATAACCACGGTTGAGATAAAGTGGGGGAGATAGCTGATGGTCTGGATGACGCTTTTAAACCGCTTCGATGACACTTCATTGAGCATCAGCGCCAGTATTATTGGAGCGGGAAAATTGAAAAGCAGATCAAGAAAGCTGAGGGCAAATGTATTACGTATCAGCCTGCCAAAATATATGGATGTAATAAAGATTCTAAAGTGTTTAAGGCCCACCCATTTGCTTGCATGGACGCCAATGAAGGCATTGTAGTCCTTGAAGGCGATGACTATGCCGAACATAGGAGAATATTTAAACAAAATATAATATACTAAAACCGGAAAGAACATTAAATACAGATACTTGCTCTTCCATGATCTTCGTATCAGCGACGCCGCATTTTCACGGCTAAGGCCGGTAATGCCCGTTGACATAGTGTATCCTCCTTATGGGTTGCTTGCAGTTCATTATATACATGGAGCATAATTCATTTCAATTGTCAAAAATTTGTTTCGTTATCATATCTGGATTTGGCCTTATCACTTTTTTAATCCATTAACATATCTGTGATATCCCTTTGCCTTATGGTCTTCGTGGTATTATAATGATCAGGGAATATGCTCAAAGCAACATTTAACAATATTTAATGAGAGGAGCCTGCCGATGCTGGGGTTTATCAGGTCAAGTTTCAAAAAAAGCAGCCTTCTCGCAAGGCAGCTTGCTCTGTTTATTGCCCTTATAATGCTGTGCACAGTCCTTTTAGGCATCGGAAATGCGCTGAGCTTTTCCTCTCTTATGCTGGGCGAGACGAAAAAGTCCCATTCGGATATATTGAACCAGGCTAAAAGCGAGATAGATCAGCGCTATTACGACATAAAGGAAATAGGCATACAGATATCTCTGCATGGCGATGTACGCAGGGCCATGTATTACAGCGATGCATTAACCGGGCAAAGGATGGAGGTATATAAACGCATAAGGGACTATCTTTCAAGCCTTGAGGTTTCCTATTCCTATGTGGATGATATATGGATATATTTCAAGCGTGCCAAAACGGTGGTAAGCACATCGGGGAAATGCAATATCGACATGTTCTTTGATATCATAAAGCAATACCAGGACACGTCGGTCTATCTTGATTACATCGAGGACGGTGTGGTGTTCACTACCCTCTGCGCTCAGATGGAATCGCGAAAACCGATAATATCCTTTGCCCAGGCAGTGCCCCTGAACGATCCGAACAGCGAATATGCTGTGTTCATCGATATTAACGAGGATTTGTTCGCTGGGTTGATATCGTTGGAAGCCTACGATAACCCAACCTATATGCTTTTGAACAAGGACGAGACGATCATATTCGGGAACAGGCACGCAAAGGATTTAGACGAATTTATCGCGGACAATTACTCGGAGCTAAAAAACGCAAGCTCCGATGAGATCGTAATGGTGACAGGGGAAGAGAAATATACACTGATAATGCAACAGTCACTGGCTACGGGCTACAGCTATATCGCCGCTATACCCGGCTCGTACATAAGCGATAAGATCAGCCCGATGCTGGGGAACAGCTATTTGCTGATGCTCCTTACTTTGGCGGTAGGCATAGCCTTCTCATATTATATCACCAGGGCGCTATACACCCCTATCAGGGGAATTGTCGAGTATATCAATATTAGCGGTACCCGCATAAGCGAGCGGGATGAAATCGCCTTTATAGACAGATTCATACAAATGGTTTATGAACAAAACCGAATGCTTAAGAAAAACATAGACGCAAACCGACTGTTGATCAGGGATAGACTTATCAGAGATATACTTGCTGGGCATGCAAAGGCCAGCGCCTTTCAGTCCGTCAGCATCAGCAACTATTTGTATATGCCCCAAACGGGCTTTACCTCTTTGGCATTTCAGCTCTCAAATGATTGCGATGATAGAAAGATGCAGAAGATATGCGATGCTCTTGCTTCCTACGAAAAATATCCGGAACTGATAAGGTACTTTATTCCGGAAAAAAGTGGAATAATAGCCTGTGCTGTGAACACCAATCTTGACACTCGCCAGCCGGAATTGATTTATGACCTGGCCAGCGGAATAAAGTCGCTAATATTTGAGCGATTCTGCTTGAGCTGCACAGTGGGTATCGGCCGATGCTATGAGGCGGTGCCGAGGCTGAGCGATTCATACAATGAGGCCATGTACGCCCTTAAATATAAGAGCATTAAGGGTGAAAATACAGTTATACATGTGGATGAGGTCAGTTTTAGCGCGCCGCCCGTGTTCATTTATACCATGGAGGCGGAAAACCGGCTGATGAACTACATAAAAACCGGCGAATTGGAGGCTGCCGAGGCGATGATCGATGATATAGTCGGCGGCAGAGGAAAGCAGAGCATCACCCCGGAGGAGACCAACAATATATTCATCGTGCTGGCTTCCACCGTTATAAAGGTGGCCTATGACACTGGCGCCAACGACGGTGTGGAGGACATATACCGCTCTGTGCAGGAATGCGACGGAGTCGAGGAGAAAAGACAATGCCTGCTGGAGCTGATTCAACGGATATACCGCAGCATCAGTGAAAAAAGAGTGGGACAATATGAGCAGGTGTACGATTCTATGGTGGCGTATATCCATGAAAACTACGCGAGCGATATTTCCTTGAACATTCTCAAGGATGAGATCGGTTTTTCCGGTTCTTATTTAAGCTACATATTCAAGCAGGTGTCCGGCGAAAACTATGTGGACTACATAAACAAATACAGGATAGAAAAGGCAAAGGAGCTGCTTGAAAAGACCAAGAAACCCATCGTTAGCATATCGGAGTCCTGCGGCTTTAATACACCCAATAATTTTATCAGGGTGTTTAAAAAGTATGAGGGGATAACCCCGGGACAGTTCCGATTCAAGGACAGGTAGAGGAAGGACTCTTTGCGGCGTGCTATATCAAAAGCCTGGCATCGCCGCTTTTTTCGTTTCATTTAATTTTTTGCCGCATATCTGCGACTGTAGTTTTCCATATATCTTTATAATTTACAGCCTGTTTTAAACAGAAAGAAAGGCTGCCGTTTGGATTCGGCTGCCGGCGCGTTTGTCTTTATTTGATTTTAAGTAATTCAAAATGCAAACTTTAATTTCAAATTATAAAATAAATTTTAAAAAGTCAAAAGAAAATGCTTGACTTTTTTTAACAGCATGATATGATTTAATCAAAATACAAAGTAAATAACAAAAAGAGTTTCGCGAAAAACTACTGTGTTGATCGTCATGAAAATCCTGAAGATTCATTGCTCTGATTAAGTAAGCAGCCTTTTAACAGCTATATACGGCTGCTAACGCAAAGGACGCTTTATCCGCATTGGAAGCAAGGAGGAAAACGATGTCACGAAGCCAGGTCACATTTAATAGGCAGCCGAATGCGGGCGACGCTGCCACGGGGAAGGGAACGGTTTTTAGGCGCGTGGTCAAAGACTTGCGCATTAACCGGGAACTGTACATCATCTTCATGCCCGTGCTTGTGTTTTATTTGATCTTTCATTACGCACCCATGTATGGTGCGGTGATCGCCTTTAAAAACTACAGGCCCGCAATCGGCATAGCGGCAAGCCCTTGGGTGGGAATGGCACATTTCAACGCATTCTTTTCAAGCTATTATTTCTGGATACTGCTGAGAAACACTTTGGTTCTCAGCTTTTCAAGCTTGCTTTTTGGGTTTCCGGCCCCGGTGCTGCTGGCTTTGCTGATAAATGAGCTTAAATCAAAGCGCTTTGCAAGAACGGTTCAAACAATCACATATATGCCGCATTTTATTTCGCTGGTGGTTGTTTGCGGCATGATAATACAGTTCACAAAGAGCAATGGCTTTATCACCAATATTCTCACCAAGTTTGGATATCCTCAGCAATCTCTGCTGAGTAATCCAAAAGCCTTTGTTCCAATATATGTTATTTCGGGCATATGGCAGGAGGTCGGCTGGGGCAGCATCATATATCTGGCGGCTCTTGCGGGGATTGACCAGGAACTGTATGAGGCCGCCGAAATAGACGGCGCAGGCAGGTTTAAAAAGGCAGTGCATATCACAATGCCGGGAATCATGCCCACCATAGTGGTGCTGTTTATAATGCGTGTTGGTAGGATCATGTCCATGGGAGGGGAAAAGGTTATATTGCTATACAATCCCTCCATATATGATACGGCGGATGTGATCTCCTCATATGTCTACCGACGCGGCATAGAAAACACGGACTGGAGCTTCAGTTCGGCAGTGGGCCTTTTCAACTCAGTGATCAGTTTTGCGCTTGTCGTAAGCGTTAATTCGCTGAGCAAGAGAGTCAGCCAGATGAGCCTTTGGTAGGAAAGAGAGGGATTATTATGAGGGAATCTCTTGGTGAGAGGATATTTAACATAGTAAATGTTTTAGGCATGTGTATCCTTGTAGTTGTGACGCTGTACCCACTTTTATATGTGCTGTTTGTTTCATTCAGTGTTCCAAGCGAGTATATGCGCTACACGGGCAATCTAATTTTTCGGCCCATCGGCTTCAGCTTGACATCATATAAAGTTGTTTTCAGAAACAGCAGCATATGGACGGGCTATAAAAATACGCTCTTTGTGGTTGTGGTTGGCACCACGCTCAACATGCTGATGACAATAGTCGGGGCATATGTGCTTTCCAGAAGGCAGATTGGCATGCGAAGGTTTTTAACGCTGATGACCCTTTTTACCCGCTACTTTTCCGGCGGCATGATTCCCACCTATCTTGTTGTCAGAAATATAGGGCTATATGGCTCGTTGTGGGCGCTCATTATTCCCGCCGCGGTAAACACCTTCAATTTGATCATAATGCGCACAGCCTTTGAGACGGTGCCCGACAGTCTGGAGGAATCCGCAAAAATTGACGGCGCATCGCAGCTCGTCATATTGATTCGCATAATGGTGCCGTTGGTGGTTCCGACCATCGCTGTTTTGCTGTTATATTATGGCGTCAGCCACTGGAACTCGTGGTTCAGCGCAATGCTGTATATTCGCAAAAGAGAGCTTTACCCCCTGCAGCTTCTGCTGAGGGAGATGATCATCCAAAACACTGTCTCGATGGAGCGGTCCCTTTCCACATCCGGCGATGACGACGCATTCATTTCTGAGACCATCAAGTATTCAACAATTGTTGTCGTTACATTGCCCATACTGCTGCTCTACCCTTTTCTGCAAAAGTATTTTGTCAAGGGGGTGATGGTGGGCGCAGTAAAAGGCTAAAAATGCTGACAAGCGTGTAAACAAACTGTTTTTCTGCGAAAGCAGATGAAGATAAGAAACAAAGGCCGCCAAGAGCGGAGGTCGCATTTAAAAAAGGAGGTAGAAAATGAAAGCAAAGAAACTGATGGCTCTGTTGATTGTTGCTGCTATGATGTTTGCGGTGCTGGGGTGCAGCAACGGCGGTCAGTCAAGCTCCGGTTCCGGCCAGCAAGCAGCGCAAAGCACAGGTCAGACAGCCCAGACAGGCAACGCGGAGTTTTCTTATCCCCTTGAGGGGAACCCAAAGCTGTCGTATTTTGGCCAGTTCCATCAAAAGCTGGCTGGATTCTATGAAAGCTATGATGACCTGCCAATAGTTCAGCTATGGAAGGAAGCAGTGGGAGTTGAGTTCGATTGGAACACCCCTGCCGCCGGCATAGAAAAAGAGCAGTTCAACATGATGCTGGCATCGGGGGAATACACCGACATCATCAACTACAGCCTGATGAACTATTCGGGCGGGCTAATGGCGCTGTATAACGATGGCGTTTTAGCGAAGTTGACCGATCACGTATATGACTGGGCGCCGAACATAATGGCCTATTATGAGAAGCATCCCGAGATGATGAAAGAGGCCAAGGACGACAACGGCGATTACTACGTTTTCCCGATAATCAAGGACGGCGTGATTCAGCTATCCACCCAGGGACCATTGCTGCGGGGCGACATCCTTGCTGAGCTGGGATATGAAACCCCTGAAACCATTGATGAGTGGGATACCGTTCTTCGTGCAGTCAAGGCAGCATACCCTCAGATGTCACCCTTCATCGGCTCATGGGGAAATATCTGCGAAAGCTTCCAGCCAGCCTATGGCGTCTCTAAGGGCGCATGGTTTGGGGATACCGAGGACGTTGTCTACTATGCCTACATCCAGGAAGGGTATAAAGAATTCCTGATGCAGATGGCCCAGTGGTATGCTGATGGCCTGATTGATAGCAATATGCCCACAATGGATACAACCACCATGAACAACGCCATGTCCGCCGGCACCGCCTTCTCAAACTTTGCGTCGGGCGGCAACGGCATAGGCGCATACATGGATGCCAACAAGGACAATCCCACATTCACGGTGGTGGGCGCCATGTATCCCTCTCTTGAAAAAGGCATTCTGCCCCTCTACACGGGCGGCTATCCTTTTGACCGCCAGGTAGGCATTTCCCAAAGCTGCGACCAGCTTGAGATCGCCATGCGTGTGCTGGACTACGGCTATAGCGAGGAAGGCGCCACGCTACTGAACTGGGGCGTTGAAGGCGAGTCATACTATGTCGGCGATGACGGTGAAAAGCATTTCTTTGATCACGCTCTTTATGATCCCGAAGGACTGCTGACTGTTGACGCTCAGATGGCCAAGTGCTCGGTTCGCCACATCAAGGGCCCTCCGCCTTATCTGTCTTTGGAGGCCGTGTTCCTTGCGAACTATGAAAAGCCCGAACAGAAGGCCGCCTGCGACCTTTGGTCCACGCAGAACTGGGAGCACAGGTCATTCCCGCGCGTGTCCTACTCGGTGGAGGAAAGCACCGAGTTTGCCAGCATAATGGCGGACATAAACACCTATGCGGACAGCATGTCGATGAAGTTCGTGCTGGGCACAGAGTCCTTTGATAACTGGGATAATTATGTGCAGACCATTAAGAGCTGGAATATTGAAAGAGCCACCCAGATACAGCAGGCTGCCCTTGACAGATACAACGCCAGATAAGTAGAATGGTGTTATAATCTATCACAATCCATCACGGCCGTGGCGCGGGGAATTTGCTTTTTCCGCGCCGCGCAGGCCGAATGGAATGAAGAAACGGAGGAGAAAATGAAGGGCGATACCTTTACATTTGTACCGCAGCAGGTGGATATTGGCGGAATAAGCCCAAAGGTTGTGCGGATAACCGACGAAGATTACGCAAGCAACCATCTGTACTTTCACAACAGGAGCTTTTCCCCTGATGATAAAAAAGTGGTTTATCAGTCAGAAAAGGACGGAGGCAATAACCTGTTCGTCATGGATATTGAAACAAGCCTGGTCACCCAGCTCACCGAGAACAAGAATCTCGACTATTTCGGCTATATCTCGCGGGATGGCGAAAAGGTGTTTTTTGGCGAGGACGGCTGCATAAAGGCCGTGCGTTTTGATAATCTTGAGGAGGAGATCATCCTGGATGCAAAG
Organism: Christensenellales bacterium; assembly: GCA_050942895.1. GTDB lineage: Bacteria > Bacillota > Clostridia > Christensenellales > UBA1750 > JBNRMR01. The sequence continues at coordinate 13,015 of JBMNOE010000018.1, read as the reverse complement.
GAGCTGGCAGGGGAGGGCGTGACCAAATGCTCCGGCGCTTTTCCAAGCTGGGACGGCAAAAAGCTGGTCTGCTTCTATGAGGCCGCTCCGGACTTCGGCCTAATCGTCATTGATTTTGAAACAGGCGAAAAAAAGATCATCATTCATGGTGCTCAGCCGGTTCGCCACTGCCAATTCTGCCCCAAGGACCATGATCTGATCCTTTACGCCCATGAGGGAACCTGGGAATTGATAAAAGCCCGCATGTGGCTTATAAACGCCGACGGCACAAACAACAGGCGTGTACGCGCCCATGACGACGGTGAGAGTGAGGCTGCGGGCCACGAGTTTTGGGGCAACACAGAAAAGAAGCTGTACTTTACCGTCCGCCGGGATGGGAAGGTGTTCTTCTCCTCTTATGATGTGGATGATGACAAGGAAGAAACCCTCTTTGACCTGGACAACGAACACGGCACAATTACCGCCGATGACCGATACATCATCTGCGATAGCAAGCTGGGCGACGGCGAGATGTACATCGTGAAGCTGGAGACAGGCGAGGCGCAAGTGCTGTGCTATCAGAAGATGTCCTGGGAAAAAGGAATGTCCCGGTTCCACCCCCATGTCACAGTATCATACAACACAAACAAGGCTATTTTCACCACCGATCACTATGGAAAACCCGGAGTTTTCATAGCGGATATACCGGAGTTTTAAAGTCTTTTCATAAAGCATCGAAAAGAGAAAGGGCCGTTGCGCAGCTATAACGCGAGACGGCCCTGATTATGTGTTTTTGCTTTGTTTTTTAATTTTCGGACTCGTTAATATTCTGCCTGTGGGTGGAGAGAGCAAACTGCACTCCACGGTTTTCCAAGGCCTCCTTAAGCCTTAAATTGATGGACTGCTGTATGTCCATATATAAAGAATAATCGCGGCTGTCAACATAATAGACAACCTCAAAGTCAAGGCTGAATTCACCGAAGGCCTTAAAATGCGCACGGTCAAACACTGCGTTTTCGATACTCTCAATAATTTTCCTGATAATGCCCGGCATTTCCCTGAGAAGCTCGCCGGAGGTATCGTATTTGACGCCGAAAGCGAACACTGCGCGGCGGCGCTCCATCCGCTTGTAGTTTTTCACCCGCGAGCTGGTCAGGTCTTTGTTAGAAAAGACAAGCTGCTCGCCGCTCAGGCTCCTAAGCCTCGTTGTTTTGATTCCTATATGCTCCACCGAGCCTAGCATATCGTCTACAGCGATGAAATCGCCCAGCTCAAATGGCCGGTCGAAAATAATCGATACAAAGCTGAAAATATCCTCCAGTATGGTCTGGGCTGCGAAGGCGATGGCAATGCCGCCGATACCCAGGCCCGCCACAATTGCGGTGATTTCGATATTCTGGTTTTCCAAAAACAAGAGCAGTGTGCAGGTCCAAACGAACGTCCTGACCAGAGCGCGAAACCAGATCATCGCGCTCTTTTCATTGCCTCTGTTCTTTTGATCCAGATGCTTGCCGAATATGAATTCAAGCAGATTGCATAAAAAGGCGGAGCCCAGAATCATGGCAAGTGCCAATGCGGCGATGTCCGCCACTCGCGTTGCGCTGTCGGGGATGCTCAGCCATTTTGCGTTCAGATAAAGCGCGCTGATATACATTAAGGGCAGCAGATATTTTCGCGCACCCCGCATCAGGGCATTCTCCCTGGATGCCGGCGCTTCTTTTGCCCGAACGGAGATCTCGCGCAAAAGTACGCGCTTTATTACCGTCAGCAGTATCAGGCTTAAGGCCAATGAGCCCAAAAACACCAGATAATCAAGCACCGTGTTGCCCAAAAACACCAGATCAAGATTTTCCCGCAAAACGAACCCTCCTGCGCAAAGAACTATATTCATATAGCGTAACACAAATGCTGAACTTCTTCAAACAAAAGCGCATATAAATACGCAGTATGCATAAATATCATGCCCGCAATCAGCCAAAACTTTGCGCCGCACATCCTTTCCGCAAAAAATAAGACGCTCGGGCCGAATTCATGCTATAATAAGTTTAGCTATTTCCGCAGGAAATTGCGGGTAGGCGGGTAGGCTTAGCACGCCCATAAACATGCTATAATAACAGTGTAAAGGTATGATTTAAAACGGCAGGGAGGGATGAAAATGACGATCATAAGGTATAAGGACGGGCAGAATGAAATATATAACGAGGCCGGCCGGCAGGCTCTGGGCAGTTTGACCGCCGGTATGGAGGGGCTGAACCCCAGGGAACTGCTGGAGGCATCTTTGGGCCTATGCGTTTCGATTACATTGACCGCACTGTTTAAGCGGGACGGCATTTCTTTGGGCCCTGAGGGCTTTGACGTACATGTCGCCGCATCTAAGGCTGAAGGCATAAAAAACCGTTTGACGGATTTTAAGGTGTCGGTGAAGTTCCCGGATTTGGAGCCCGAGTACAAGCGGAAGGCCATGATTATCGCCGAACGGGGCTGCACCATCGGCAACACTCTGGTCAGCGGCGCAAATGTTGTGCTTAAGGAGTCAGAAGAGTGATTATCAGCAAGGTCATCAGCAGCGCAGGGAAATACAATTTTAATTGCCGGTTGGGGAGTTTTCCTGACCGGCGTTCTTCATATTTTGCCGGAGATTGAACAAACCTTGTTATAATGTTCTTTGAAGATGCACAGTCATGCAAGATTCGGTTTTTCTTATGGGCCTGCTCAATGGAGGCGAAAACCCATTCGGCTTTTTACTAAAGCATTCCCGCCAAAGTATTCCGCACAAAGGCGATCTGCTGGCGGGCAATGCGCGGTTTTGGACCATGAAAAACCCCGCAGGTGTTGATGGTAAACGGCGTGTTTAAGCGGCCTTTCTTTCGCTAATTTAGCAGATTGTTTTTGAACGATTAGCTTAGCTCGATATTCGGTCAAGGCCTTAGAAGAATTATATTTAAAAACTGAGGGGATTTTTTCATCAACAGAGCAAATGTTTTTCAGCACAGAGAAAGCCCGCCCAGCATTTGATGCCGGACGGGCTTCCCTGAAGGGGGCAATTTACAATAAAATAGTTTATTATTTATTGTTTATTCGTAGTCGGAAACCTTTTCTACCGCAGCGGTCCACTGATCGGTGAAGTAGTCGACAACCTTGCTCATTCCCAGGCCGTCAGCTTCGGTCTTCATGGTTTCCCAGAGGCTGTCGAATTCAGCCTGATCCTTAGCATAAACCATCTGCCAGGAATACTTCTTGACGATTTCGCCAATCTGTGACATCGTCATTTCAAGCTCGTCTGATGCAGGGGTGATCATGTTTACAGCCTGCGTTGAGTTCGCGATATTGTTTCCGCGGCTTACATAATCCTGCAGAACGGTGGCATCAAAACGCTCACGCCATTCAAGCCTCATGAGTGTTGGGTTGCGGGCGATGTGCTGGGGCCAGTAGCGGTATCCCAGGGTGTAGCCATCGTCCATAACGACAGAAGCCTGCAGGCCGGGGGTGTTAAATGCGAACATTCCGTCGCGGAACGCTCCGCCGCCGAACTCTTCGGGCATAAGGGGATCGGCATTGTTGTCGACCATGCTATACGCCTCTTCGATGACGTAAGGCTCACCGGACTCGTTACGGGTCCAGATGGTTTCCTCAGGGCCATTGCTCAGGTAAGCGATGGTTTCGGGGTTATAGAACCAGTCAAGGAACTCCAGGGTGCGGTCAACATTCTTTGTGTCCTTGTTTAAAGCAAAGTACCAGTTGCGGCCGATTGTCTGCTCGGGAGCGACATACAGCTTCATATCATCTGCAACAATGGCCTCGTATCCGTCCGGCCCGTCTGGATTGTCCACATTGCCGGAGGAACGGGAGTTATAGCTGCCGGTCATCCAGGAGAAGTGGGAGAACATTACGCGGCCGGCAGAGTATTTTGCGTCCACATTGGAGAATGTCTGGGTCATGGAATCAGGGTCAAGCAGGCCGCGCTGGTTTGCCTCAAAGTAGAAAGCAAGGGCGCGTCTGTAGAAGCTGTCGTCATCCAAAGCGGACTTTGTGGTCTTGGTAAGAACATTTGTCTCCATCAGGTGGGACACATACTCGGAGTCTATGCCATAGAAGAATGACAATGTGGACACCTGCAAAGCAGTGTGCTTGTCCCAGTCTGAGAACAGGGAGAAACCATAAACCTTTTCGCCGTTCTCGGTGGTGGGCTTCACAGCTACCATCGCTTCGATAAGGTCCAGGTAACCTTCAAGAGTGGCGGGAGCATCCATCCCGGTCTTCTTAAACGCATCCCACTGGAGCATTGGCTGCCAGTTGAAGGAGTTATAGCCCGTGGGCCCTATTGCTGTGGGCATAATCAAGAGATTGCCCGTATCTGCGGATGTAAAATCCTGGGAATAGTTTACAGCATTTACGTAAACCTCATTGTCAAAAATGCTGGGCAGCTTATCTGCGTGCTGATCAAGGGGCAGCAATTTGCCTGCATCCATTGCAAGCTGCGCCTGGTCCAGGCCCTTGAAACCGATGATATCAGGAAGATCGCCTGCGGCCAGGTACTGCTGCAGCTTTTGCTCAACTTCGTTTCCGGTGGGATAGAAGTCGATCTTTATCTTGGTTTCGTCATAAAGATACTTTGCACCCCAGCCCTGCCAGATGCCCGATTCGCTTGTGGCGGACTGCTGAACAAAAGCAGTAAGGGTAATTTCTTCTTTTTCAGGCTCTACCACCTCGGGGGCAGCGGTTGCTACGGCGCCGGCGGTTGTGGGCGCTGCGGTCGCAGTTGCGGCCGTGGGGCTGGCAGTCGTCGAAGGCGCTGCACAGGCAGCCATCAGCGATGCCATTAGAATAACGGCCAACAGAAGTGAAATTTGACGTTTCGCTTTTTTCAATGTTGTATTCCTCCTTTAATTTATGTCAATATTTAGTGTTGAGGCAGTTAAGGCTTTACCCCTTTACCGCACCAATCATGATGCCTTTAACAAAGTACTTCTGGAAAAACGGGTAGACAAAAAGTATGGGCAAGAGAGTAACCATGCATATGGTATATTGAATCGTAAGGGGGGTCAGCATGGTTGAAATATCCTGATTTGCCATCGCGTTGGGGTCGGTCCTCATTATCTCTATTATGGCGTTGGCACGGGTCAGGTAGTCGTAAAGGACATATTGCAATGTAAACAGGCTGGAACTCCTCACATATAAAACGGTGTCCATGAAGCTGTTCCACTGCCCCACTGCGGCAAAAACGGCGATAGTTGCCAAAATAGGCTTTGACAGAGGCATGATGATGCGTATATATCTGCTTATATAACCTGCCCCGTCAATTTCCGCAGATTCCTCCAGAGAAGAAGGCAGCGATTCAATGTAGGTTTTGCACAGTATCAGGTTAAAGGGAGTAACAAGGCTTGGAAGGACGTACACCCAAAATGTGTTATATATGCCCAGAGCGCGGTATGTCAAAAACTGAGGTATGAGCCCTGCCGAAAAATACATGGTGACGATAACAAACCTATAGAACAGCTTGCGATGCCAAAACTCATCCCGCGTAAAGGCATATGCGGGGAAAGAGGCGGCTATCAGCGTGATAATGGTGCCCACAACGGTTCGGGCGAGGGATACGCTTGCAGCAGAGCCAATGTTTTTAAGCTTCAAAACGCTTACATAATTGCTTAAATGCAGCCCTCTGGGTATGAGATGAATCCGCCCTGTGGCAACCAAGTTGTTGTTGCTGATGGTATTGATAAAAATATAATAAAACGGGAACAGACATGCCAGGGTAAATAAACCGAACAAAATGCAAAGAAAAATATCGAATGACCATGCGCCGATGCCTTTGCCGGAGTATGAAATACTTGTCTGTTTTTTTAGCGCCGATTGTGCCATATGCCCCTCCTTCTTAGCAGTATTTTTAGAATATGGACGATCCGCGTACCTTTTTGGACAACCAGTTTGCGGAAAAAACCAGAATAAGACTTATAAGGGATTTCCACATTCCTATGGCGGTAGCATATGAGATATTTCCCAGCTTAAGGCCGTTATTGTACACATAAAGGTCAAGGACCTCGATGCTGTCTTTGGTCATTGCATTGGAAAACACCATGTACTGATCAATGCCGTTGTTGATGATGTTGCCTATCTGCAAAATAAGAAGAACAAAGAATGTGGGGATCAGGTGCGGGATTGTGATGTGGCGTATCTTTGCGAAGCGCCCCGCGCCGTCAATATCAGCCGCTTCGTATATTTCCTGATCGATGGAAGTGATGGCCGAGATATAGATGATTGCGCTCCATCCAAGGCCCTTCCACAGATGATAGCCCAGCATTTTCAGCCACATATGGCTTGTGTCCGCCAGATAGTTGACAGGGGTTTTAATAATGCCCAGCGACAAAAGCAGATTATTCAGCAACCCTTCCGTTGATAAAAGTGCAAAAAACGCGGAATACACCAGAACCCAGCTTATAAAGTTGGGGATTGTCGTCAGCGTCTGAACAGCCTTTCTATACCGCAGAAAGGGTAGTTCCATAAGGAACACTGCGTATAGCATGGGCAGCACCATTGACAAAAGATAAAGAAAGTTGATGCCCAGGGTGTTCTTCATGACGCGCACAAATTGCATCCGCAGCACCGCATTTTCAAAAGGCATTAAAAACCACTTGAAGCCGGTGAATGGAAGCTGGGCCAAAGGTATGCCCGGCTTGTAGTCGAAAAACGCATAAATCCAACCGTAGAGCGGTAAATAACAAAAAATGAATATTGCGATAAGAAATGGAAGCGTAAGAAAAAAGAGTCTGATGCCGTCCTTACTGCGCGGACTTTTTTTATTTTTGGGCACAACGCCGCTTGTTTTTGCTGTCATTAAGCACAACTCCTTGCTATATAAAAGTATTTTATTATCTATAAATCAAAACGTATATAGTAAAAACTCAAAAAAATTGCACAAATTCAAACTCTGACGCAACTTAAAGCATTTTTCCAGCATTTTTCCAGAATACTTGCAGCGCATTTAATGAATTTTAATTACCTGATTGATTGATTCATTAATATAATGTAGAATAGGGTCAGCTTTAATCCCCAAAAGAGGTGTTTGCTTGTTTAAAATGTTCAAAGGATTCTACTCACGCATCGTGTTGATCTGCATCGGCATAACCTGCACGGTGTCGGTGGTTCTTGCAAGCATGATAGGCTCAGTCGCCGCCGGGCAGGAGCGCCTTCTTACCCTTAAAAAATATGATATCGCCATAAACGATTTGTATTCAAGCTTCTATGCCGGCCATAGAGGCTTTAGAAACAGCTTTAAGCCTTTGTTTGAAAGCCCTGCTCAATACGCATATCTGACTGATCTCTTGCGCGGCGGTGCGACCCGGCAGCAGGAGGATGCGGCTCGTGCAAATGTGGCGGCATTGCTGAATGCTGTAAATGAGAAGGACGACTCCAGCCTGGGAATTTTACTGCGCTCTGAAAGCACTGGAACAATGTATCTGTATGACCCCCATTTGCGCTCCGTAAAACAGATAAGCCCTGATTCTGCCTTCCCCGACAGCAAGCCCTTTACGCGCATATCAATCGGAAGCGCCGCTTTGGAAAGCATGGGCGTGCGCCTCCATAATATGGGTAACAGCCTCTACGGCCTGGGTGGTACGCTGATTGACGATACTATCGCCGGCGCTGTGGTGGGGCAGATGGTCATCCTTTACTCTGTTTCAGATTTCGTCGACATCCTTGACCGGCATCATCTTGATCCGGAAAGCATAATTAGCATTACGGATGAGGAAGGTTCCGTCATTTTCAGATCTTACGGCCCGTATGACTTTTCGGAAGATATTATTTTGGCGCAAGACTCCAGCGGTGAACACCAGACAGTATCAGCAGACAACGGAAAATGGGAGGTGGCGCGCCTTGAAAACCGGCAATATGGCTTTTCGGTGTCTTACCAGGTGCTTGCCCCGAAAAGCGGCGTATATTCGCTGATGTTTCTTCTGGCGGCTTCCATTTGCGTTTTCTCTGTTTTAGCCTACAGCCTTGCCCTGCGTTCAACCGTGCGCAAGGTGAGAATGATCCAAAAAGGAATGATTCGAATAAGCGCCCACGATTTGGACTACAGAATCCCCGATCCGGGGAACGATGACGAGTTTGCCCAGATTATTCGGGGCTTCAACGATATGTGCGACCGCATAAGCCAGAATGTGCAGAAGTTGTACATACGTGAGCTGGAACAAAAAAAAGCGGAGCTTTACGCCATGCAGACAAGCATCAATCCGCATTTCCTGTTCAACACTCTGGAGCTTATCCGTGTGCATATACTCCACGGCTCGCCCCAGGACGGCTCGCGCATGCTTCTGCTTCTGAGCAAAATATACCACAGCCAATTAGGGCAGAGCATGAACGTTTCCCTGGCCGAGGAGCTTGAGCACTGTGAAAATCTGATCATTTTGCACCAATACAGGTTTGGCAACTTTGAATATTTTGTTGATATACCAGGAGAGCTGGTGCAATGCGGCATTCCCAAAAACACCCTTCAGCCCCTTATAGAAAACTATTTTGTCCACGGCCTTAACCCTGAGTCAGACGATAACCTTTTGACGATCACCGCCGAGCGGGTATTGCGCGGCGGCGAAAACTTTGCCTGCATTACCGTGGAGGACAACGGCCGCTCGATAAGCGTTGAAAAGCTCAACGAGCTCAGGCAAAGGCTGAAAAACTCGGTGATCAACCAGGACAGCTACGAAGGCTTCGCCCTGCATAATGTAAACAGTCGGCTGCGCATTGTTTTCGGGGAGGGAAGCGGCCTGACCCTTGGCTATGCCCATGAAGATAAGGGCTTTAAAATCGAAATGCTTTTCCGCATACGTTCCCCGGAGGAGCTGAACGCTCAAACGACGTAAACCCTGGTTATCCTTTCCAGAGACGTTCGCGTGAACTACGGCTTAATGAGGTTTATTGATTTATCAGCTTCCTACGCCGATAAGCCACCGGCGACAAAGCGAATTGCCGCTTGAATGCGCGGTTAAAATATGTCTGGCTGGAAAAGCCCACCTCGTCCACAATATCCTTTATCTTCATATTTGTGGTTTCAATCAGCTTGGCTGCATGGGTAAGCCTTGCCTGGGTTAGATATTCGTTAAAATATATTCCCATTTGCTGGTGAAAAACGTTTCCCAGATAAGAAGGGGTTACATTCAACCGTGCCGACAGCGTTTTAAGGGAAATATCTTTATCGCTCAGCTCGTTTACGGCTTCCAGCACGGCCTGCACCACCGGGTACATTGCGCCGCTCCTTATTTGAAGCAGTTGAGCGCTTTCTGTCACCGCCCGGGCGCAGAAACTGAAGTACTCATCCGCTCCTGCGCCTTTTTGGGGCATATCTTTTACCATTTTTTCAGCCTGCGCAAAGCGCTGGAAAAACTCAACGGACTCTCCGTCCAGTGGCTTCAGACACCAGCGCACCACCGCGCATGTCAGCGCGAAGGGGTCATGCTTGCCAGAGTAAAACAGCGCTTGCAGCCAGTTTATATACTCTGGCGGGCTTGTCTGCGCATCCGGGCTTTCAATTTGTGCCTGCAACTTGGCTGGCAGTGCAAGCTGTTCGGTCATTATGCAGCGGCGGCTGAACTGCAAAAACTGCATGGCTCCTGCGCTCTGATAGCTTTTGTGAACATCGGCGGCGGAGTGGACGGATTCGCCGCCGCAGGCTGAGATGTTCAGCCCCAAAAGTGCGGCGCCTTTCAGTAAGACATCCAAAAACGACTGCAGGTCTTTTTGGCGCGCGGGAGAAAAAATACACGCAATGCGCTGTATGCTTTCAAAAGATCCGTGGAGTTCGTACTTGTTTTCAGCGCTCGCTTTCAGGTGTTCAAAAAAGCGCGGGAGCAAAGTTGCCTCGCCTTGAGGCGCAAAGAAAAGCACTACAGCATAGCTTTCGGCGCTCACATTTATGCCCAGCATCTCGGCCCGCGCCCTCAGCTCACCCCCCGTAAGATTCCCCTTGAGCCATCCCTCGGTAAAGTTCGCCCTAAATGGCAGAAGATCCGCCGCCTGCCTGTCAACCAGACGCGCACGCTCGTTCAGCCGCTTTGCCAGCATACCAACCGTTTCTGAAAGCTCGTCTTCGTCAACGGGCTTAAGCAGGTAGTTTTCCGCCCCTTGCTTCATCGCTTCCCGCACATATTCGAAGCGGTCATATGCGCTTACCACCAAAACCGATAGCTGCGGATGATCCTGCCTGCAAGCACGCATCAGCTCTATCCCCGTCATCTGCGGCATTGATATGTCCGTAATCAGCAGATGGACAGGGTTAACGCGAATGTATTCAAGCGCAAGCAGCGGATTTGTTTCCAGCAGTGCAATTTCAAAGCCGTGTCCCTCCCAGTCGATAGCCAGGGCAAGTCCTTCCAGAACAAACGACTCGTCGTCAACTAAAACCGCTTGGTACATTGGCTCCTCCTTTTGGCATTTAATAGAAAGCAATAACAATATTATAATCTTTTTACGGCTCAATGGCAATTCGAAAAGGTATATGATGTAATCTATATCTTTTGCCGGCTGAAGAAGGGGCGCTTGCAATAAGCGGAAAAATGAGATATAATATATACAATGCATTGTATATTTGGGAGAAGGCTATGGATGCTATGAATAATGAGTTTAAGATTACGCGCAAGATTTTTAGAATTGCAAATCATCTTGTGAATGAAAGAAACAATGATGTCAGAGCGTTTTCAATCACGGCAAAGCAATCGGATGCCTTGCAATTCTTTAACACCCATACAGGCGCTTCGGCATCTGGCCTTAAGGGTCATTTGGGAATCAGCCACCAGGCCGCCAGAAACCTGGTGGAACGCATGAAAAAAAGCGGACTTTTGCATGTTGCCGTTTCCGATGAAGATGCGCGGTATAGATCCGTCTGCCTGACGGAAAAGGGAAAGCGCCTGTGCGATGACCTAAAGCAATACAGTATGCAAAGAGGGGACCAGCTTCTTGCAGGGTTTAGCGGGGAGGAATTGGATCAGTTGATGGTTTTTCTGGACCGCATCAGCGCCAACTTAGACTCATAGAATCAAATTGTTTCTTTGCGGCGGACAACCGCTTGTTTTTTTGTTGAAATATACAATATGTTGTATTATATAAGGGGAGTGAATATGCAGTATAAAGGCATTGTAACAAGAATTATTCTCATGTTGATTGGTGTGTTTTTTGCGGCGGCAGGGGTCAGCTTTTCGCTGAAGGCGGAGCTTGGGACCTCGCCGATCGGAAGCTGCCCGGCTGTGTTCAGCGGGCCGTTGAATCTTTCAGTGGGCATCGTCATGGGAATTGTGTGCGCATTGTTTGTGGTCGGTCAGATTATAATCTTGAAAAAAAAGTTTCAGCCATTTCAATTGCTTCAGTTGGTGCTGGCCTATTTGTTTGGGTATATGATCGATCTTACAAGCAGCATGATGCAGGCATTTAAGGTGGATACAATATTTCTGCAAATAGTGATGTGTCTGCTGGGCATGGTTGTTTTGGCTTTGGGCGTTTTTATGCTGCTGAAGGTAGATTTGCTGATGCTGGCCCCGGACGCATTCGCTGCAACCGTATCAAAAAAGTTTAATCTCGAATTCAGCAAGACAAAGGTGATTCTTGATTGCTTTATGGTGGCCATCGCAGCAGTTGGTTCGCTGATTATATATCGCGAGATAAGGCATGTGGGCGTCGGCACATTAGCTGCGGCTCTGCTTGTGGGGCGGATTATTGGCGGCATGAAAAGCCTCAAGCCCCTCAATCAGATTCTCGATCAAATCACAGAGCAGGGAACGCGGCTTCCTGCGGCGGAAACAGATTAATTTGCCGGCATCGGGACATCAGCATTCTGCCGATTCGTCTTTGAGCGGCTCCGGCAGGGGAATTGGACGCCTGGTTGGAGTTGCTAGCTCTGTTGGAGGTCCTGTAAAATAACATATCAGTCATTGAGAGAGGCGCAGGGCCATCATGTTTCCTGTGCCTCTTTTCAATTGTTTTTCGATAACTTTTCAGCTAAATGCACTTATGAGAAGCAACAAAGTTGTAAGTATATTTAAGGATGTAACGGCTTGCCGGGCGCCCAAAGTATGGAATAAAGTTGCTGTTTTCCATTACTACAATTACTTCTTTATTTTTCCTAATATAATTGCAAGACATATTTAAAAAATGCCTTGCAATTTTATGCCATCTTAATTTAGGAATGCAACTGCTGTATTTATTCGCCGCATTCATCGTGATGCTGATGTTCATGGCAAACGGAGCCGGTGGATTTTAAAGAACCATGCAGGTACGCTTCTACGGCCGCTTTCGCATCGCCGGAAGCTCCCACAACAACCTCAACATTTCTTTCGTTAAAAATCTCAACGGCACCTCCGCCCATGCCTCCGCTGATGATGACATTTACACCGCGATCGGCGAGAAAATTGGGTAAAAAACCAGGCCTATGCCCAGGGTTGGCAATGATTTCGCTTTTGACGATTTGATTATTATCCGTATCATAAATCATAAACCCTTCGCAATGTCCAAAATGCTCGGTTACCATTCCGTTTTCGCTTGCTACAGCAATTTTCATCATTTTAGTTTTCCTCCATTTTTTCTAATATTGCTGCAACCGGCTCAAGCCAGTTGCCATCAAAAAGCTCTATCATGCCCTTGTCACACGCAGCTGAAAGTTTCGGATCAATAGGAAGTTTCGCAAGAACTCTTAAATTATGTTTGTCAGCAATTTCCTCAATATGGCTTTCGCCAAATATCTGATAGTCTTTGCCGTTATCGGGGCATTTAAAATAAGACATATTTTCCACAAGGCCGATAATGGGTATGTTCATCATCTCGGCCATTTTGACAGCTTTGGAAACAATCATGGATACCAGCTCCTGCGGAGATGTCACAACGATAATCCCATCCACAGCCATGGATTGAAATACGGTAAGGGGAACATCACCGGTGCCCGGCGGCATATCGATGAACATAAAATCCACATCGTTCCAGATTACATCAGTCCAAAACTGCCTGACTGTGCCGGCGATAATTGGCCCTCTCCATACGACTGGGTCGGTATCATTTT
>JBMNOE010000017.1:0-55450 GCA_050942895.1 Christensenellales bacterium | reverse complement strand
GCGCTTTGCGCATATGGCATTCGTAGTCTGCGCGGAAGGGTCCGCCCTTCCGCGCAGACTACGAATGCGTGGCAGGCGCCTGCCACGCGGAGGGCGCCCCCTGCAGCATCCTCGGTCTTTAGCGATAGCTCATTCGTTTCCCAGAAAGATCGCCCTGAGTGCATTGATGTCGCTGCTGACTATGCCGTGGGTCCGCGCATACCTTTCGATCCCCCCGTATTCATCCTCCAAATATTTCAGAGCTCTTTGGATATGCAATGGAGATGACGTAAGGGCGTGTTTTGCGCCGGGGAAAGCATGCTCGATATAGGTCTCGCTCACCTGATAGTCCGCCACTATATCCATCCTTTCGACTCCTGCCAAGCCCAACAAAAACATGGATATCATGCCCGTCCTGTCCTTACCGGCTGAACAGTGATATAAAACCGCGCCTCTCTGTGCGTTTTCCGCCGCCGCTTTAATGAACTGGCCTATCTTTTCGCCGCAGCTATCGATCATTGTAATATATAAATCAGGGATAAAGTTCGGATCATCAGTTGTGTGCTTATAAACGCTGTTGGGATCAAGCTTTGAGAGAAGATCTATGTTTATTACGCGCACATCAGCATCCCCCGTGAATGCCCCGGGCCGCGATTGCAGCTCATGCTCGCCCCGCAGATCGATGACCGTTTTTACGCCCAGCTTCTTGATCTTTTCCTTGTCCGAGGTTGTCAGATCGTTGATGCAGCCGCTCCTGTAGAAAACACCATACCTTGTTGAAAGGCCGCCCGCAACTGGGTATCCCCCCAAATCTCTGAAGTTGAAAGCACCTTCAAGCGGCACTCTCCTCAGCATACTTTTGCACATATGATCTTCCTCCTTTGATGTCTTAATTCATTTTATCAGAGAAAAGAGAAGAAGACAATTTAACCGAAAATAAAAAGCCCCGGCTCATAATACCGGGGCTTTTGTAGGGGAAATAGCAGTTGCGAAAAAGTTTAGCGCCAAGGAGCGAGCGTGGCCAGTTCATTTGGCAGCATGTCATTGTCCATGGCAGCCTTGTAATAAATAGAAATGCAGGGATAGCTTTGCGCAAAGCGCTTTGGTGATTGCCCAGAGCAGATAACAGAGTCCTTGTCGCCTATCTTTCCAAGGCTGAGGGCGGGCGCCTCTCCGTAAAAAACGGCAAGCTTAAAGAAATTTAGCCCCGCATCCAGATATTTCTTTTCGCCACTTAGATAATAGCACAGAGTCAAGGCATGCATAATTATCGGGTTGGTGCCGCTGCGCTGAAGGCTCGGCAGCTCCTTGTAGTAAAGAGTGCCGTCATATGTGAAGCAGTTTTCAAGGACATCGTCAATGGCACCCAAAATCAGCTTCTTTATTCTTTCGTTGGGCCTTATCTTATAGTACATGTGCAGGCTGACGCAGGCGACAGATATCATGAACGGCACGCGCACCATCGTGTGGTCGGTGTAGGGTTGCAGCCATGCACCATATTCATCCGTCCATTTTTCAAAATAGTCCACGATGCGCTCGCAATATTCCAGCCACTGCTCGTCAGCAGTTTCGTCATACATGGCGCAGAAGGAGCGCAGCGCCCAGCCGGCCTCTCTGGCGGCGGTGTACCTTTCCATGGGGAATATCTTTTCCAATAGAACCCTTCGAATGTTGTCTGCGATCCCCATCACAACTTCCTTGGCAAATTCGTCGCCTGTCAGGTGGTAGTAGTCCCACAGCCCCTCCACCCATTCGTGAGAGGGTACGCAGTTGCTGCTGGTGTGATCCTTGGAGTGGATCACCTGGCCTCCTTGTTTTAAAGGATCGTCGCAGGAATGGCAAACGTCCACGTCGCGCCAGTGTTCGGCGGCCACAAGGAGCTTGTCCATATAAGCTCTGTCGCCGGTCCTCGCAAACTCGATCATGCACTGATGGGGAAAATCATATTCGTTATTTGTCCAGACATAATCACCCTGAGCGCGTCCCTGCAGCGTGTAGCCGCTGTCGGGGGCATCGCCCCAGTGCATCATACCGAAGGCCCTAGCGGTGCTTTCACCCAGCGCTTTAAGATAAAGCTCCACATTCATCTGCCGTTTTTCGCCCAGGTATTCCTCGTAAAGGCCCGCATCTTTGTATGCGCGCCAGCCGATCACGGGCTTGTCGGGCATGTTATATTGAAGTGAGCGGAAGCCGACTTCGCCCTCCACGGGGCTGTCCGCTTTGTGGAAATGCAGCAGCATTTTGTGGGTTTTTGCCATACCCCGGTGTACATCAATATTTCCCCAGACCCCGGGGATTATCTGCGCATTTATACCCTTTGAGCTGGCATCAAAGCCCTTGGGAAAATTTTGATATGCCTGGAACATGGTAACTGCAACGCCCCTGTTTTTATCGCGCCAGTCGGCGAAATAGGTGCCCATGCTTATCTCGCAGATCTGCTCGTTTGAAAGATACTTAAGGAAAGTGGCGTCGATCAGGCTGGAAATATCTTCGCCGTTGCTCTTGTTGTAGCGGGTTGCATAGTTTGAATGGGCGATGGTGCAGCTTTCACCCTTTGTTTTGGGCTTAATGGCAATCTGCATGGCCGTCAGGGGATATAAGGGAGCATCCTTTTCAAGGTTAATAAACCTGTACTCAAGCTGTACGTACGGCTTGCCGGCATAGGCATATATCTGCAGATGAAAGTCTAAACACTCGCCATCTTTGCCTTTGTGCTTGCCCTTTGTGACAGCCAGAACCCGTACCGGGCCATTCTCGACTATCTCCCAGCCGTCATTGCCCACAAGGGCGGCATATTCCTTACCGCCGGTCTTGAAAGAAGGGCCTTGAACCTCCCCCTGGGAGAAGGAAACATCGCCGTAGCTGGCGCTTCGGATCGGCTCCTCGCCCGGGCTGCCCAAAACCAGATTAAGAGCGCCTGTGTCGATGACAAGACAGCCGCCTTCGCCCTTTTCTGCCTTTGCAGTTTTTACAGCGGCGCCGGAGAGTTCCGCCTTCCTAAGCTCAATACGGTAATCATCGCTGCCCTTGTTGGCAGGAAGATCCGCCAGAAAGTGAGTCAGCAGCCACTTTACAGAGCCGTCGGGCCAGAATGCGGTGGCTTTGCTCTGGGAAAGCACAGCGCTTTCGCCGAAAAACACGCCCGCATCTTCGGGATTTTTCAGCTTGCCCATGGCGTGAGGGCTGGCGATTGTGCAGGCTTCACCTCTGCGCTCAAAGCAGGACAGCTTTGGAAAATGCATTGGAATCATTTCGCTTCCTCCTGGATATGAAAATTTTTTTGCTATGGTTTGATTATACTTCCGTGACTAAGTGCAGTCAAGCCCGAGAAGATGCTTGGAATAAAGTCCGGAAGCTTTGGTTTGTGGCGGGAGCGCTGTTATGCTATAATTTCCCCAAGGAGATTTTGAAAGCATGAACGCATTTGAAAGGCGAAATATGAAAATAAAACTGCCGGAATATGTTGCCGAAGCCATCGCTTCCCTTATCAGGGCCGGCTTTGACGCCTATGCCGTCGGCGGCTGTGTTCGCGACAGCCTTCTGGGCTGCACTCCCGCTGACTGGGACATCTGCACATCCGCTTTGCCGGGGCAAACCGCGAGGGTTTTCAGCGGAAGGCGCGTGATAAAAACCGGCCTTAAGCACGGCACCGTGACCGTTATTTTTGAAGAAGGGCAGAGGGAAAACATCCCTGTTGAGATTACAACTTATAGGGTGGACGGCGCATACAGCGACAATCGCCGCCCTGATAGCGTTGAATTTACCGCAAACCTTAGGGAAGATCTAAGGCGCAGGGATTTTACTATTAACGCCATGGCCTATAACCCCAAAGCCGGACTGGTGGACTTTTTTTCCGGCCGTGAGGATATCGAAAGGCGGCTTATACGCTGCGTGGGCGAACCATCGAAGCGGTTTGGCGAAGACGGTCTTAGGATACTTAGGGCGCTGCGCTTCGCGGCCTGTCTGGGCTTTCAAATAGAAGAAATAACTGCCGATGCAATTCGCAGGCAGAAAAAGCTGCTTTCGAACATCGCCCGGGAGCGCATAGGAAATGAGCTTCAAAGGCTGCTGCGGGGCGTCAATGCGGGAGAGATTTTGCTTGAATATATCGACGTGCTGGACGAAGCAATGCCGGGCATATCCTCCATGCCCGATATTGCGGCAGTCAGCAAAAGCTTTGAGCGCATGGGGGTAGGCAGCGCTGATATTTGTGCCAGGCTTGCACTTTTGCTGGCGGGATATCCGGGCGATGGAAGGGCTTTGCTGGAAGGAATTCGGCTGCCAAAGACTATAATCGAAAACAGCCTGCAGGCGGCGGACTACGTTGCGCGGGAAATTTCACCCGATGAAGGGCGGCTGAAGCGGCTTTTGAATAAGGTGGGTGCAGAACAGGCTCTCAGAATAATTGCCGTGAAAAAAGCTCTGGGCGAAGATATGACCCGGCAGGAGGACGCCCTCTCACGCATAATCAGCACAAAGCAATGCTTTCAACTGACTGATCTGGAAATAAGCGGACATGATCTGCTGGCCTTGGGCCATCCGCCGGGCAGGGAAATCGGCAGGACGCTGAATATCCTTTTGGAAATGGTTATGGACGGCGAGTTGGAGAACAAAAGAAGCGCCCTCGTGGAGGAAGTTAAAAAAGCAAAGGAAATGCGCAAGAATGACATATGAAACCATAGAAAACAGAAGGCCTGAGGTGCTGGCGCCAGTGGGCGGAAAGGAACAGCTTTATGCGGCGGTCCGCTGCGGCGCGGACGCCGTATATCTGGGCGCGAAGGGCTTTAATGCCCGCCGAAACGCCGAAAACTTCGGTGATATGGGCCTGGCGGAGGCGGTTTCCTACTGCCATGGCAGGGGCGTTAATGTGCACGTGACTGTAAACACCCTTGTGATGGACACAGAGGAGGATGAGCTTTTTAGGACTCTTAAAAGCGTGGCTCAAAGCGGTGCCGACGCTGTGATAGTGCAGGATCTTTGGGTGGCAAAGCTGCTGCGGCAGTGCTGCCCTGACATCGCCATGCATGCCTCAACGCAGATGGCGGTGCACAACGAGGCGGGGCTTCGCGCTCTCAAGGAGCTGGGTTTTTCACGTGTTGTTCTGGCAAGGGAGCTTTCACTGGACGAGATAAAGAATATATGTGATCTGGGTCTTATGGAAGTGGAAACCTTCATCCACGGCGCGCTGTGCATGAGCGTTTCAGGGGCATGCTATCTTTCATCCATGCTGGGGGGAAGAAGCGGCAACAGGGGCCTTTGTGCCCAGCCATGCAGGCTTAATTTTCGCCATGGTGAAAGGGAATATGCCCTCTCGCTGAAGGATATGTCGTACATTCAGCATGTGCAGGGCCTGATGAAGGCAGGGGTCAGCTCGTTTAAGATCGAAGGGCGTATGAAGCACCCTGAGTATGTGGCAGCGGCTGTGACCGCCTGCCGAGCCGCCATAGACGGCGAAAAGCCCGACATGGAAACTCTTCAGGCGGTATTTTCAAGGAGCGGCTTCACAGATGGCCATCTCACCGGCAAGCGTGATCTTTCAATGTTCGGCGTGCGGAGGAAGGAGGACGTGGAGGCATCTGCCGCCGTGCTGGGGAAGCTGGCAGGGCTTTACCGTAATGAGCTGAGCCGCATCCCCGTGGATATGACCCTTGACGTTTTCCCCGGCAAGCCCGCTATGCTTAGAGTTAGCGACGGCAAAAACAGCGTTTTGCAGGAAGGTGAAGTTCCCTTTGAGGCGCAAAACAGGCCGATGGATATCGATTATGCCAGAAGGAGCCTTGAAAAGACAGGAGGCACTCCCTTTGTTCTGGCTGAGCTGAATGGAAAAATAGCCGGAGATATGATGATGGCCGGCTCGCAGCTTGGTAAAATGCGGCGCGAGGCCCTTGAAAAGCTGCTGGCTCTTCGCAGCGAGACAAGGCCCCACGCATTTGCGGAGCCTGCTTTTGCCGAAAAAGCAAAGCGCGATGAAAAAGCCCCCGCGGAACTTTGGGTGATGGCGCAAAGCTATGACCAGATATCAGGCGCGGAAATGGATGGCGTTCAACGGCTTATATTGCCCCTGAGGGAAATAATCGAAAACCCTAAGGTTGCACAGCGGTTTGGCGATAGACTTGCGGCGGAACTGCCCGCTCTCATATTCCCGGCGGAGGAGGAGAGCCTTAAAGAGGATATCAAAAGCCTGCGGGGCATGGGCGTTAAGGCTGCGTTGGCCGAGAACATCGGCGCGCTGATGCTGGCCAAAGAAGCGGGGCTGAAGGCTATCGGCGGCCATGGGCTGAACATACTGAACACCGCCGCCCTGGAGGAATATGCACGCTTTGGCCTTGATATGGCAACCGTTTCGTTTGAGCTGAACGGAAAAGACATCGCCGCTTTGGGGGGAAGGTTGGAAAGGGGCGCCATCGGCTATGGATATCTGCCTCTGATGCGCTTTAGAAGCTGCCCGGTGCAGGGAAAGGGAAAGGGCTGCAAGGGCTGCGGCGGTTTATCCACGTTAAAGGACAGGAAAAACGAGGAATTTCCCGTCATCTGCTCCGGAAACTATTCCACAATGCTCAACTCACTGCCGCTTTATGTTTTCGACAGGAATATGAAGGGCCTCGACTTCATGACCGCCTATTTCACCATCGAAAGCCAGCAGGAGTGCAAGGCCATTCTTGCGGCCTGCAAGGAAGGCGCGCCGGCGGCCTTTAAGCGCACACGGGGCTTATACCACAGGGAGCTTCAGTGATTTTATGCCGGGGCTTTGGGAATGGCGCATGGCTCTGGCTAAGGTCGTGGGAGCAGGCTTACGCAAAAACAAAGCGAGGGATAAATTATACTAAATATGACAATCGGCGACCTTATGGTTGACTGTGCGAACGCGCAGCGCAGCCGTGATTTTTACGCAGACCTTATGGGATGGGAGAGCAGCGGCAAAAAGAAAAACCCCCGATTAGAGAACGGTGAGATAAGAAAGCATAAAATGGCGAAGAAAAGTCTTCGCCATTTTTATATAGGTAGTAATAACACGACTTATAAAGCTTTATGTTGTGAAGGTGAACGCAGATAATGCATATTAGCGCATATTACAATGAGAACTTTTCTTTTATCATTTCAGCTACAGCATCAGGCATCAAATTGGAATTATCAATTTTGATGTAGTTTTCAAATGGAATTTCTCCGTCGTTGCTTACAAGGCGATAACTCTTATCTTCGTTGAGCAAAAGAGCGGTTGAGAAATCGACATTCCTCTTAGAAGCCTTATGTTGAAGTCTGTTTTCCGTTATGTGTCTTTGAAGCCTGATTTCTTGTGGCGCAACCAACTCCACATAATAAATATCCGCGCCATCACGCCGAAAAACGTCAACAAGGCTGTCTATATAATCCCAATTGGATTGATGGTCGAACGCCCACATATAGGTGAAAATCATACCGTATAAGTCAGTTTTAGCAAATTCTTCAAATATTACTTCGCGTATGCGTCTGACAACTCCACCAATATACTTAAAGTGTCCGAATATTTCTATCCCCATTTCAATATCCATATGGTTATGATATAGCCGTAAATCCGTTATCTTCATCAATTCCTGCCCAACGGTCATTTTTCATACAGCACCTGCACCAATTATGATTACTAATTTCATAACTTCTCCCATGAAAATATAAATTATCGTCGTCAAACTACTATCTTTAAAGCATATCAACAAGAATTGAATTCTGACAAATTATTTGCGGCTATAAGATCGCTGTGGTTATTGGGGTTTGGGAACTTCCCGGCAAGAGGGTTTTCGGATGTGTGGCCCCACTTCCTATGCTTGCTGTTTCTTTTTATTACAGCAACCACAGATACCGTTTGTAAAGCACTGTATCTGTGGTTGTTTTCCTATGTCACCGCCGGTTAGGCCGGGGGTAATGCTATTACTGGGCGGTGATCTCCGTCCATACGCGCTCCACCTTGGAGAGGTTTTCGCCGATATCGTGGAACCATTCGCAGCGGTCGATTATCTCCTGGGGCGGATTGAAGGCCTCGACGTCACGCAGTTCCTCGTCGATTATCGCCATTGCGGCCTCGTTGGGGGTGGAGTAGCCGATGTATTCGCTGTTTTGCGCGGCAACTTCGGGGCGCATAAGGAAGTCTATGAACTTATAGGCGCCTTCCTTGTTCTTCGCATCCTTGGGTATGACGATTCCGTCCACCCAGACATTGGAGCCTTCCTCCGGGACTGAATAGCGCAGATTTTCGTTATAGCTCATGGCGTAAACTGCGTCGCCCGACCAAGCCATGCCTATGGCGCATTCGTTGTTGATCAGCTTGTCCTTGATGTCGTCCACGCCGTAGGCCATCACTATGCCGCTTCTTTTCTGCTCTATAAGGGCTTCCTTCGCTGCGTTTAAGGCCTCGTCGCTGGTGTCGTTCATGCTGTAGCCCAGCATTTTAAGGGTGATGCCCATTGTATCGCGGATGGAGTCCATCATGACCACCTGATCCACATACTTGGTGTCCCAAAGCTGCGACCAGGAGGTGATGTCCTCGCCGGTCATCTCATAGTTGTAAAGGACGCCGACGGTTCCCCACATGTAGGGCACGGAGTATTCAAAGCCGGGGTCATAGTCGGACTCGCTGAACCAATCGTAGATATTGCTGAGATTGGGCAGCTTGCTCTTGTCCAGGGGCTCGGCCCTGCCTTCTTTTATCAAGCGCTCGATTATATAATCAGAAGGCACGACGATATCATACTGCGCGCCGCCCTTGGCCATCTGTATGTAAAGGTCTTCCATGGTGACGAAGTTGTTGTATACGACCTTGATGCCGGTTTCAGCCTCGAACTGTTTGATGAGGTCCAGATCGATGTAGTCCTCAGAGTTGTAGACCACGATAGTCTCTCCGCTTCCTCCCGCGCAGCCGGAAAGGGCCAGGGCAAAGGCCAGCACAAGTGCAATAGCGATAATTTTTTTCATCAATTGTTTCCTCCATGCATAAAAGATTGTGCGAGGTTATCTATCCGCAAGAGAAGCTCTCTTGTTGACGATCAGCAAAAGCAATATTATGAACGTGAACATTATGGTGGAAAGGGCGTTTATCGTGGGGTTTATGCCCCGCCTTGCCATCGAGTATATCATGACGGAAAGGTTCTGCACGTTTCCGCCGGTGAAGTAGGAGATGACAAAATCATCCAGCGAGAGGGTGAACGAAAGCAGAAATCCTGTGAACATGCCCGGCGCTATCTCAGGTAAAACCACCTTGAAAAGGGCTGTGCGGGGCTTTGCGCCCAGATCCAAAGCGGCCTCGTAGGAGTGCTTGTTCATCTGCCTGAGCTTTGGCAGCACCGCGAAGATCACATAGGGCAGGTCGAAAGTGATGTGGGCTAAAAGCATCGTGAAAAACCCAAGCTGAACTTTGGCCGCAAGGAAGAGTATCATCAGGCTTACTCCGGTGACGATCTCAGGGGTGAGCATGGGCAGATAGGAGACGTTTATCAGGAGCGAGCGGGGCAGTTTGTCGGCGGAGTGTATGCCTATGGCGGCGATTGTGCCCAGCACGGTTGCGACTATGGCGGCGATTACCGCTATGCCCACGGTGACATAAAGCGCCTGCATCACCCTTGGGTCTGCGAAAAGCTGTATGTACCACCTGAGGGAGAAGCCGCCCCAGCTTCCCCGGGTCCTGTTATCGTTGAAGGAATATATGATCAGCGTGAATATTGGCATATAAAGGAAAAACAGTATCAGGTAAAGGTAGAGGCGCTTAAAAAGGGTGTTGAATTTCACAGGAGCCCGCCTCCTTCCTTGCCGCCGTATTTGTTCATGAAGCCCATGGAGAGCATTATCAAAACCATCATGACCATCGAAAGGGCGGAGCCGAAGTTCCAGTCACCGGTGATTAGCATCTGGTTTTGTATAAGATCGCCAAAGAGCCTGATGCCCCCACCCAGAAGGCTTGATATTACAAATGTGGTGACCGCCGGCATAAAAACCATGATTATGCCCGAGACTATGCCCGGCACCGAAAGGGGCAAAAGCACCTTGGCAAAGACTGTAAGGTTGTTGGCGCCAAGATCCTCCGCGGCTTCGATCAGCCTTCTGTCTATCTTCTTGAGCACAGAATATATCGGAAGTATCATGAAGGGCAAAAAATTATAGACCATGCCCATAAGGACGGCGTTGTAGTTGTACAAAAGCCGTACCTCCTGGCCGCCGAAGAACTTGATGACGGAGTTCACCGCAATGGCAACCGGCCCGTTGGATTCCAGCAGCGACATCCAGGCATATGTGCGCAAAAGGAAGTTCATCCACATGGGAATCACAAACAGCACCAGCATTATGCCGGTCTTGTCCACCTTTCTGTCCGCCAGGAAATAGGCGGCGGGGTAGCCCAAAAGTAGGCAGATGACAGTCGTTATAGCGGCGATGCCAAGGGAGCGAAGCAGCACCATCACATAGATCCGGTCGAAGAAACGGGCAAAGTTGTCAAGGGAAAAAACGCCGTTCACCGTGAGGCTGTAGACGATTATTATTCCGAAGGGGATGATTGTGAAAATCAGCATCCAAAGGCCGTATGGCGCAGCGTACCACTTGCGGTTCATGTGCCCTCTCCCTTCATCATGATATGGATATCATCAGGTAAAATGTTCAGCCCCACACGGCTTCCCGCCGAGCTTTGCGTGGTGGACTGGACGGTATATATGAAGCCCTCTGTCTCGATTATCATCTCATAGTGAACGCCCTTGAAAATGACGGAGTTCACTACGCCTTTTAGCATACCTTCATCTTCGTCTGCCAGCTTGATATCCTCCGGTCGGACGACCACGTCCACGGCAACGTCCTCGCCGAAGTCGCCGTCCACGCAGTCGAAGTTGCGCCCGTCAAAGCGGACGAGCTTGTCTTTTATCATAGTTCCGGGGAGTATGTTGCTGTCGCCTATGAAGTTGGCCACGAAGGCGTTTTCAGGTTCGTTGTATATCTCCACGGGCTTGCCTATCTGCTGGATGCGCCCTTCGTTCATCACCACGATTGTGTCGCTCATGGTGAGAGCCTCCTCCTGATCGTGGGTGACATAAACAAAGGTGATGCCAAGCTGCTGCTGCATTGTCTTAAGTTCAAGCTGCATTTCCTTGCGCAGTTTAAGATCCAAAGCGCCCAGGGGCTCGTCCAAAAGCAGCACTTCAGGCCTGTTTACAAGGGCTCTTGCAATGGCCACCCGCTGCTGCTGGCCCCCAGAGAGAGATTCCACATCCCGCTTTGAATAGCCCCTTAGACCTACCATCTCCAGCATTGCATCTACCCTGGATTCGATCTCCTTTTGCGGCAGCTTTTTAAGCCGCAAACCAAAGGCGATGTTTTCAAACACATTCAGGTGGGGAAACAGGGCATAGCGCTGAAAAACCGTGTTCACCTTGCGCCTGAAGGGGGGGATGCCGTCCATATCCTGGCCGCCGAAAAGGATTTTTCCCTTCGTCGGCACCTCAAAGCCGCCGATGAGGCGAAGGGTGGTGGTCTTTCCGCAGCCGGAAGGCCCCAGCAGCGTGATGAATTCCTTTTTTCTGATGTAAAGGTCAATCTCCTTCAGTACATCGGTGCCGTCGTACTGTTTGGAAACGCCTATCAAATCGATTATATGTTCTTTCTCAACTATTGACACGCGCTAACACCTCCGAAAACTGCTCTCTTATATGATTGCCTAAAAACTGGGGGGAGATGAAACCCATAGCACTTTCGCCAAGCTCTTGCCGCTGTTTTGCAGAAAATGCACATAATGGGGATATATGTAAAAGCTGTCGCCCCTTCTGGCGATATACTTATACTGCCCAAGACAGACCGTTATCTTGCCCTGGAGCACATATCCGAACTCCTCGCCCTCGTGGGGGTAATCGATGACCGTGGAAGCCCCCGGCTCGATGTCGATCAAAATCGGCTCCATCTCGTTGCGCTGGGCGTTTGGCACCAACCAGGTTATTTTGACGCCCTGGGCTTCGTCCTCCTTTTCAAACACATCATCCGGGGTGAAGACCACCTTGTCCGGCCTGCTGTCGCTGAAAAAAGTGCGAAGATCGCTGCCGAGGCATTCGAGTATATCCGTAAGCGTGGCGATGGAGGGCGAGGCCAGATCCCGCTCAAGCTGGGAAAGATAGCCCTTTGAAAGATCGCAGCGGTTGGCCACCTCCTCCAAAGTCAGCTCCCTCATGGAACGCAGATCCCGCAGCTTCTCGCCGATAGACTTATTCTCGCCAACCATGACTCCTGCCTCCAAATGTAAAAGTTAAGTATAATTAAACCTGATGTTTGATTATATCAAACATGCGAATAATATTTAAGCATAACAGAGTCTTTATGTCAATACGTTCGGCAAAATTTTTTCTGCAAAAAAGCGGCGTTCTTTCAGTGCGCCGCTTTATCTCTGTTCTCTTTGTTTTTCTTTGCCCGAATAATACGGAATAAAACGCTTATCCTATGAAAATATCCCCGGCGCTCTTTTTGCTCAGCGAAATCTGCGCCAGCTTTGTCCTTATCCAAATCCCACCGGGGCTTGCATCGCTTATTACTTCCAGCATAGCGCCCTCGAAAATGCCCATTTTTCTTAACGTTCGCCTGCGCTTAAGCCCGGCCTTTATGAGCAAAACCCGACCCCTTGCGCCCCGGCCGGCGTTCATCAAAGCGACCATTTTTCAGCCTCCCCTGCGCAAATTTAATCTGCCTGTTTTAGACAATATTCGCAGGGAAAGGGCTTTAGCACATAATGCCTGCCCTTGTTTACTTCGCCTTCTTCTCCTGGGAGGGGGGCGAAAGCATGTCCAGCAGCCTTTCGCAGGCCAGCTTGCTCACATAGCTTTCCACTGCCAGCTTCATGGCCGCCTCTGTCAGTTTCTCGCGGGAAAGCTCGTCCGGGATCAGCCCTGCGGTATCGCTCATCTCGGCGTCCAGGGCGGAGGCAAACCGCTGGTAGAACTCCTCCGGGCCGACATCACTCGCCAGTTGACCCACCAAAAACCCAGTGTCCTTCACTGAAAGCACCTGTTTGAGCATAGATATCACCGTCAGATATGCCAGATGCTCCTTCGAATATTTTTTGCCGTTGGCTCTGGGCAAAAGCCCCTCCTTTATGTAGTTGTTCACCATGGAGGAGGTAAGCCTTTCCTCCTTGCGGGAAGCGCCGTATTGTCTGGGCATATAGGTTAGCACCTGATCCATGTACAGCTCGAGATCGGGCAGCGAGTTCCAGGGGGTAGGCCGCTGGCTGGTCAAGAGCTCTCGCAATTGTTCCAAGTTTTCCACGCTAAATTCACCTCTTTTTGGTTAGAATAAAAATAGTATAACGGCGCTTGGGAATATTGTCAATTGCCATTGACAGAATAGAGACGGCATGATATAGTTTTAAACACCACATCACATGGTTTGGGAGGTCAGGACAGATGAGATCATTATGCATATTGGGGGATTCCATCGGCAGGGGCGTTGTGTTGGACGAGGCCAGCGGGAGGTACACGGTCATCACCGACAGATTTTCTTCCCTTTTGGCGCCGATGATAGGCGCGCGGGTGAAAAATCACGCCGCTTTTGGCAGCACCATAGAAAAAGGGATTAAGATAACCGGCAGGTATAAGGATGAGCTTAGCTCATTTAGCGCGGTCTTGCTGGAATTCGGCGGCAACGATTGCGATTTTGACTGGGCAGCAATCGCAAAAGCGCCGGGAGAAAACCATGAGCCCAAAACGCCCCTTAAGCTGTTCGAGGAAAAATATCTGGAGCTGATACAGGCGATAAAGCAGGCGGGGGGAAGGCCCCTTTTGATGAACCTGCCCCCCATTGATCCTTTAAAATATTTCGACAGAATAAGCAGGGGCTTAAACGGCGAGGCAATACTGGAGTGGCTGGGGGACAAGGCGCGCATCTACCGCTGGCATGAAATGTACAGCATCACCGTTCAAAACCTGGCGAAGCTGACTTCCACGCCCATAATAGACATTCGCTCCGATTTCCTGCGCAGGAAGGACTGCCCGCAGTTGATCTGCTCCGACGGCATACATCCAAATGCGATGGGGCACAGGCAGATGGCCGACACTCTGGCGGATTTCTTCGCCGTTTTTTTTCAGTGTGAAAGCTGCCTTTCGGTGTAGGGCGCATTAAAGCAAGCAAACGAACAAAGGCGGGGAAGTTGAGTTTCCTTCGCCTTTTGTTTGCCATGATGGGGCCTATTTGTGCGGTTTAGCTTCTTTTTGGATTGACGCATGCACCCCAAATGGGTTACTATTGACCTATATAGAAATTGGGGTGAAAACAATCTATGGAAAACGAACGCTATTCGCTTATAGAGGTGTTTGACAACGATATGTGGGTGCCCAAAAGCCCGGTGGAGGTGCTCCAGGGGGCGCTTATAATGGACAGCCTGGTGGGGCAGCATTGCCTTCAGCTATCCTTGCTCTCGTCGACGGATAAGCGCATATCCAGCGTATATATCGACATCTTCTGCTACGATGATCAAGGTGAGCCCATATTCGATGAGCCCGTCAGCGTTATATACAAAGATATTATAAATACAAAGGGCGTTGCTTTCGGTGAGGATGAAACCCATTATCTGCGCTCGGGCAGAGTGACAAAGGTTCAGTGCTTTGTGACGCGGGTGGTCTATGGCGATGGCAGGGTTTGGCGAGGACAGGACGAGCCGGTAAGAATAAGCGCCCACGACTTCGATGAGCTGGGGGACGATCTCAAGGCCATATTCAACGAGCTTTTGAAAAACAGCTTTTATTCGAGCATAGACACCGAGTATAGGTTTTTGCCTCGCCAGGATGAGCATTTTTGGGTTTGCACCTGCGGAAGAGCGAATGAGAACGACAACACATCCTGTCAGCGCTGCGGGATGAACCGCACATGGATAATGCAGAACCTGAACATGGTGCATTTAAGACATATTTTGGACGAGAGGGTAAACAAGGCCCGCCGCGAAGCGGAGGACGAGCGCCAGAAAGCCGCAGCGGCAAAGCAGGCGGAGGAGGCTATCGTCCGGATGCAGACAGCGGCAGTAGAGGAGGGCATCAAGACGACGGAGCTTGTCGCCCAGCCCGAGGCCGCCGAAAGCGAGGCCCAGGCCATAATCGACGAATTCGAAGTGAGCGAAAAGCCGCCGATTCTAAGATATATTATCCTTGGCGTGTTGGGCGTGGCCTTGATTGGAACGGGCGTTTTGATATACCTTCTGGCTACAAACAGGATCAACTTCGGCTAAAAAGCGGTAAAATTGAAGGCGGATTTGTTCATCAGGCTTTGAGGGTGCAGGACTGCGGCCCCCACTTGTTTAAGGGTTTTGGCCGCTATAAGGAGACAGAAGAAACGCAGATCAACTATGGGGTCCGGTGGGTTTTAATCGAGAGCCGCATTGTTTGGCCATGTAATGATGCGCGGCATATAAACGAAGGATTGTTTTAAGCCGGGCCATATGACCGCCGCTTGTAATATGTTCTTTAATTTTAATAAAGAAGAAAACCGCGGGGAGGAATCCCTGCGGCTTTTGTTTTATCCGGTAGCCATTCCAGCATCTACGGCTTGTTTCCCAGCTTGCCGAAAAAGCGGAATGTCATGGGCCAAAGGCCCGCGCCTGCAAATGACAGGAGAAAATACCGCAGTGCATCGGCAAGAAAATGACCGTTCAGAAGGCTGTAAAGGGGCTCCTTTAGCAAGATTTGAATTGAAAGCACTATCGGCAGACCTAAAGCCACTTTGAGTATCTGCGCCCACCAGATGGCTTCCGTCCGGTAACGGGTGTGCTTTATATCCAAAATCCAGGCGGCGCCTGCGCCAGCGGTTGTGCCGGCGATGGTGTAGGCGTTTTTCAGGGCGTGCTGGTCAAACTCGGCGATGTTTTTCTCACCCGGAATCCGAAATATGATCAGCGCTAAAAATGCAAGCGCAAACGCGAAGACGCCGATCGCCGCGGCCCAGATCCCCTTTTCGGATTTTTCTGCCCTTTCCATAAGCGGATTCAGCAGAAATACGCACAGAGCGCCGGTTACAAGGGAAACGCCTATGTCCAAAGGGGTGTGGACACCAAGATACATCCGCGAAAAGGCCGTCAGAAATATCAGCGCCAGGCAGATAGCCCAAACAAGCCCGCGAAGGCGGCTCCTGTTTTTTCTAAGGGCCAAGGCGAGAAATAGCACTGTGGCGGACTGGGTGTGTCCGCTGGGGAAGGAATAGCCGCTGGCGGCGGCTCTGGCCGCTTCCACGATTGAAAAGCCCGGATCGCTGACCCAGGGGCGGGGGACCAGGAAAAGGGCCTTCAAAAGCTGGTTTAGAGTGTTTGCGAACATGCCGAAGACGTACAGCCTGTAGCCCCATTTCTTATCCACACACCAGAGCAGCAGAAGCACGGCCGCAAGATAGGCGTATTCATCGCCCAGATATGTGACTATGCCCATAACATTGTCCCAAAAGGGCGTGCGAAGGCTTTCCAGCAGTTTCAAAAAGGCCAAGGAATCCCTCCTTATCTATCTGAGGAAAGGCGGCGGCCAGCTGGAGCTTCAGCCCAGTTGGGCTACAACTCTCACCGGAAATGACTCCAGCCCCAAAACGGCGATGGGGAAGGCGTAGACCTTAAACCTATGCGCAGGAAGGGCGTTCAAGTTCGCCACGTTCTCTATCAGGGGGATATCCCTAGAAAGAAGGGCCAGATGATTCACATGCTCCTCGCTCGCGGGGATTTCAACGCCGCCTGCATCCACGCCCATCATCTTCATGCCCGAATTGGCCAGGAACTCAATCGCCTCGGTGGTGAAATGGGGGCTCATTGAATATTCATCGGCGCCGTAATGGTCGGCGTAGCCAAGATTGCAAAGGACGATATCGCCCTTTCTGATGCCGCCGGCTTTTTCTGCCGCAGCTTTCACTGTTTCTTCGCAGATGGCGCTTTTTTGCGGCAATCCTCGAAGATCCAGCAAGACGGCATCCCCGCACAGTGTTTCAAGGGGCAAAGCAGCCAGATCCTTTCCCGACGGCAGAATGTGATAAGGCGCTTCGATGTGGGTTCCGATATGGGAGACCATGTTTATGTTGCTCATGATATACCACTGATCCTCAAGGCGCACCACATTCGGGTTGACGGTTTCGGCGCCTATCTGCTCGATTGAAAACTTCCGCTGGACGGCGCCGGGGTCGATCACATGGGTGAGATCAATATATTTGACCATTTTCCACTTCCTTTCTTGGCTTCTTTTTAGCTTTAAGGGTTTTAAATCTGATTTGAAGCTACCTTAGTTATTTTAAGAAAAAACTAAAAGCCTTCTTCCTTCAGGAATCGAGCGGCTTCCTCCGGCCAGTGGACAGCCTGGAAGTTTTCGGGATGAACGCCCTCTCTTTCAACGCCAAGGCCTATGCCGTGGCCGCCGTAGGGGTATATGTGCAGCGCGCAGGTGACACCCTCGTTTATGAGGGCAGCCGCCATGTTCAGCGAGTTAAACGGGTGGACGCCCTTATCCTGGGCGGTGTGCCAGAGGAAGAAAGGCGGCGTTTGTGCAGTCACATTCAGCTCGGCAGAGAGAAGCTTTAAGAGCTCCTCGTCGGGGTTTTCACCCAAAAGATTTATGCGCGAGCCCTGGTGAGGGTTTGCCATCAGGCTGATCACGCCGTAGGAGATCACTGCGGCGTCAGGACGGGAGGATACGCGCTCGACGGGATCGTTCGAGCCGGGATCGCCGTGGTCGAACACGGTGGCGCAGGAAGCCGCCAGATGTCCGCCGGCAGAAAAGCCCATCACCGCAATTTTTTCTTGATTAACGCCCAGACTCTGGCCCAGGTGGCGCATCGTCCTTATGGCCCTTTTAAGGTCCAGGTGCATGGCGGGATATTTATACGGAGCGACCCTGTAGCTTAATACCACGGCGTGAAAGCCCAAGCTGTTCAGCTTTTCCGCCACCAGCTCGCCCTCATGGTATGCTCTGTTGGTGTAGCCGCCCCCGGCGCAGACGATTACAACTCCTGCCTGCGGTTTATCCTTCAGCAGATAGGGGAAGAGCATAGGCTCATCCTGCCCGAGGGCCTCGTCAAAGAGCGGCGCTTCGCCCTGGGGCCAAAGGCGTATCGGCTGGCCAAGGGCGCGCTTGTAATGCTCCGGAAACCTCTTTTCCATGATTTTTCCTCCGTTTTCCTCCGTGTTTTATATTGACAGATAATTATAGACAGATTAAAAACTATAGATTTTTAAATATATTTGATGATATCGCTTAAACGGGGCAGCACGATGTCCGGCACAAAGGGCGTTGTTTTTAAATCTTCTTCCTTGGCCTCTCCCGTCATCACCAGAAGTGAAAGCATACCGAAGTTAAGGCCTGTGGCGATGTCGGTGTAGAGCCTGTCGCCGACCATACATGTTTCCTCCACCTTAGATCCCGTCCTTGCAAGGGCAGCTTCGACTATATGCCTGTTGGGCTTGCCGATTACCGCGTCCGGCCTCCTGCCGGTTGACGCCTCCACAAAGGCGATCACAGCACCGATGTCCGGCTCAAAGCCGCTTTCGCTGTCCACCGGGCAGTTGAAGTCCGGATGGGTGGCGATGTAGGGCAGGCCTGCGCGCACATAATCGCAAAGGATGCACATTTTTTTATATGTGAAAGTGGTGTCATAGCCGATGCAGACGGCCTTCGCGCCTTGGTCCACTATGTTAAGGCCGCTTTTTATCATTTCGTCCTTGAGACTTTCATTGCCAAGGAGGAATATGGGGGTTTGGGCAAACGCCTCTTTTAGATACATGGCCGTTGCCTGCCCGGAGGTTAAGACCTGGTCGGTCTCAAGGCCCATGCGCCTGAGCTTTTCGATGTAATGGCTGCCGCTGCGGGAGGAGTTGTTGGTGAGAAAAAGGTAGTCTATGCCCTTTTTATCCAATGCCCGTATGAAGTCTAGGGAGCCTTCAAGCAGCCTTTCGCCCAGGTAGAAGGTGCCGTCCATGTCCAAAAGAAAACAACGTATGTCCTTAAGGCCCGCAAGCCTGTCACTGCTGCTTTTAGTCATATTTCCTCCGTTTTTTGTTGTGTTTTTATGGAAGGAATTTGAATTTTCATCCAAAACATATTGTATCACAGCGGGAAGGCGGGTGTCAAAAAACAAAAGGAGAAAGGCTCTTTCCTGCTGGCAGCGCCTTAGGGAGAACAGGCAGCGGCGCGAGGGCGCCCGGCGGCTGTTCGTGGGCGGGTGGGCCCTCCCCGGATGGACGAAGCGGCACAAAGGGCTTTCCTTCCATGATTTAACGTGGTAAAATAAAGCCAACGCAAATTGTTTCTTTAGGAGGCGCGACATGTATCGCTCAAAACTGAAATCAAACAGCCTGCATCTGCTCTATGAAGCCATCCTTGCCCTGGAAACCGAGGAGGACTGCCATCGCTTTTTCGATGATCTTTGCACAATATCCGAGCTCCAGTCCATTTCGCAGCGAATGATGGTGGCCGTAATGCTGGACAAAGGCATGACCTATAGCGACATCGCCGGCAAGACAGGCGCATCCACGGCGACTATCAGCCGGGTAAACAGATGCCTGATATTCGGCGCTGAGGGCTACAGGCGGATTTTGGACAGGCTGGACGACGAAACGAAAAACATAGAGACAGACGCCCTGCAAAAATGATCATTTATCAAGAGCGTAATTTAGAAAGAAGATGTCCGTTTCAGTTTGATATAAAGCGGAAAAGCGGAAAAAGCGAAAAAGCGGCAAAAACCTGCCGCTAAGTTTAATCAAGGCTATAATATTCAGCCTTTAACCAACGAAGGAGAATAAATGTTTTCAATAGACCTATCGACCCTGAACGCCCCGCAAAGGCAGGCAGTCGAGTGCACGGAAGGGCCTTTGCTGATATTGGCGGGCGCGGGTTCGGGAAAAACAAGGGTGCTGACATACCGCATCGCCCATATAATATCCGATAAGAACATCGCCCCATGGAACATACTTGCAATAACATTCACCAACAAGGCCGCCAGGGAGATGCAGGAGCGCCTTGAGGGCCTCCTTGGCGAGCGCGCGAATGATATCTGGGTCAGCACATTTCACTCAATGTGCGCCAGGATACTCCGCCGCGACATCGAAAAGCTGGGGTACACCCGCGCTTTCACCATCTACGACGAGGATGATGCCATCACACTTTTGCGCCAGATAATAAAGGATTTAAACCTTTCTGACAAGTTGTACGCCGCAAAGGACATCAAATACGTCATCTCATCGGCGAAAAACGCACTGCAAAGCCCGAAGGAATTCCTAAAGAGCACCCAGGGCGACTTCCGCTCAGTCAAAATACACGACATCTACTCCGTCTATGAAAAGCGCCTGAAGGAAAACAACGCTCTGGACTTCGACGACCTTATGGTGAAAACACTGGAGCTTTTCGCCCAGCATCCGCCGGTGCTGGAATATTACCGGAACAAGTTCATATATATCCACGTGGACGAATATCAGGACACTAACATACCCCAGTACATGCTGGTGCACATGATGGGCGGCAAATATCAAAATGTCTGCGTGGTGGGGGATGACGATCAGTCCATATATAGCTGGCGGGGTGCGGACATCAGAAATATCTTGGAGTTTGAAAAGGATTATAAGAACTGCACCGTCATAAAGCTGGAGCAAAACTACCGCTCCACCGGAAATATACTTGCCGCCGCCAACGGCGTGATAAAAAACAACATGGGCAGAAAGAGCAAGAAGCTCTGGACAGGCAAGGACGAGGGCGAACCCGTGCTTGAAGTCTGCCTGAGGGATGAAAAACACGAGGCCTCATTTGTGGTCAGCGACATCAACCGCCTGATAAGCCAGGGGGCAAGGCCGGCGGACTTTGCCGTGCTGTACCGCATGAACGCCCAGTCCCGGGTGATGGAGGAGCATTTCGTGCAGGCGGCCATTCCCTACAGGGTTTTTGGCGGCCTTAAGTTCTATGACAGAAAAGAAGTCAAGGATATTCTTTCATATCTTAAGCTTATCGCCAACCCGCTGGACGATGTGAGCCTGACCAGGATAATAAACATCCCCAGGCGGGGCATAGGCGATGCCACGGTGGAAACCATAAGGGCGCGGGGCATTGAAAGCGGTGAATCCTTGTTCATGTCGCTGTTTGATCTGGAGGAAGTGCAGCTTCGCCCTCAGGCAAAAAGGGCGCTTTCCGGCTTCGCCGATCTTATGGGCGACTTTATGGCCATAAAGGATGAGATGCCCCTGGGAGATTTTGTAGAAAAGGTGATATTCACAACGGGCCTTCGCTCACAATATGAGGACAAAAACGACGATGAATCCGTCGCCCGGCTGCAGAACATAAAGGAGTTCAAAGGCGCGGTGGATAACTTTGCCAGCGAAGTTCCCGGGGCAACTTTGGAGCAATACCTTGAAAATGTAGCCCTTGTTTCCGACACGGACGAGGAAAACGCCGGGACGGGCGCCGTCACGCTGATGACGATGCACAGCGCCAAGGGGCTTGAGTTTCCATATGTCTATGTGATAGGCGTTGAGGAAAACGTTTTCCCCGGCGCGAGATCATTCACCGACCATGACAGGCTGGAGGAGGAGCGCAGGCTTTGCTATGTGGCCATCACTCGCGGCGAAAAAAGGGTGTGCCTCCTTCGGGCGAAGCAAAGAATGCTCTTCGGCATGACGCAGAGAAACCAGCCCTCACGTTTTTTAAGGGAGATCCCGGCCGATACTAAGGAAATGCTGGATCTTTCGCTGCCGAGTGGAGAATCCTTTGCTTCGGCCGGCTCTTTTGGTTCTTTCAGCTCCTTCGGCGGGATGGAAAGACAGCAAAGGCGAAGGGAAACGCCCAAAGCGGCCGGTGAGCGGGCGGGAATTCCCAGCTTCGGCAATCCTATCTCCACTTCCCTAAACAGCGAAAGCTATGACGTGGGAGAAAGAGTTTCACACCCTAAATTTGGTGAGGGCGTTGTTAGCAAAGTGGAGGGGAGCGGCGCCAGACAGACGGTGACCATCGCCTTTATGGACGCGGGGGAAAGGAAGCTGATCTCGTCAATCGCGCCGCTGAAAAAGCTGTAGACAGCGTGGGATATTCCGGACGCATGGAATCGATATGATATAAAGTTTGGGCTCCAGCCCTTTTCAAAGGGTTGACCTTAGGCGGAAAAAGGCAATCACAGAGAGGTTGAAAAGGAGCCTGCCGTCGGGGCAAAAGGCTAACCAGCGGCGGCAATAACACATAAAGGACGGGAAATAAATGCGGCGTGATGCATCAAAAATGGATGAATTGAAAATGGAAGATATGAAAAAGCTTGTGGAAAGGATAAACTTTCTGGCCCACAGGTATTATGTGCTGGACGATCCGGTGGTGAGCGACGCGGAGTACGACCGGCTTTTTGACGAACTTTTGAAGCTGGAAAGGGAAGCGGGCACGGTGCTGCCCGACAGCCCGACGATCCGGATCGGCGGGGAGATTCTGCCTGGCTTTGAGCCATACGTCCACCCGACCAGGCTCTGGAGCTTCGAAAAGGCCCAGTCTGAGCCGGCGCTTTTATCATGGATGGACAAAATCCGCGGGCGCTTTCCGGAGGCGAAGTTCACGGTGGAGCAAAAATATGACGGGCTGAACGTGACATTGCTCTATGAAAGCGGTCTTTTGGTCAACGCTGCCACCAGGGGCGACGGCATTGTTGGGGAGAGCATATTGGCCCAGGTGAGGACAATATCCTCCATTCCGTTGAGCATACCCTATAAGGGCGCCATCGTGGTGCAGGGCGAGGGCGTGATGCACCTGAGCACCCTTGAAAAATATAACGAGACGGCCCTGGTTCCTCTGAAAAACGCTCGAAATGCTGCGGCGGGGGCGCTGCGCAACCTGGACCCCAGGGAGACGGCTTCCAGAAAGCTGGACGCTTATTTTTATAATATATCATACGCCGAAAACCCCGCAGAGCTGCCCTATGACAGCCAGGCGACCATGAGAGACTTTCTCGTTTCTCAGGGCTTTAAAGCGGGTGTGTTTTTCAGGCTCTGTGAAACGGCGCAGGAGGTCATAGACGCCGTGGCTGAGGTGGGCGAGGGCAGGGCGCATGAGGACACGCTGATAGACGGCGCGGTGGTAAAGCTAAACCAGCTTTCATTCCGCGAAAGTCTCGGTTACACCGACCGCTTTCCCCGCTGGGCAATCGCCTATAAATACGAAGCGCAAGAGGTCACCACCACCCTCGAAACCGTCACATGGAATGTGGGGCGCACAGGGAAGCTGACGCCTCAGGCTCATCTTACCCCGGTGGATCTGGGGGGCGCGACGGTTAAGCGGGCCACTTTAAACAACGCTGGAGATATTAAAAGAAAGAATGTGAAGCTGGGCTCGACGGTGTGGCTGCGGCGCTCGAATGATGTGATCCCAGAGATAACGGGCACGGCGGACGAGAACCCCGACGAGCTTTTGCCGGTGCCGGTGCCTGAGGTCTGTCCCCATTGCGGAGCGCCGGTGGAGGAGAGGGGCGCGAACATTTTCTGCTCCAACCTTGAAAGCTGCATGCCCCAGACGGTGCGGGCCATCGACCACTATGCTTCAAGGAGCGCTATGGACATCGGCTCTTTAAGCGAAAGGACGGCTGAACTTCTTTACAATGAGCTGCATCTGCGCAGCCCCGCAGATCTTTACGAGCTGGAGATGGATGCGCTGAAGGAACTGGAGGGCTTTGGCGAAAAGCGGGCGGCAAACCTGCTTTCTGCCATTGAAAAGAGCAAGGAGCGGCCGCTTTCCGCCTTCATAAACGCCCTGGGAATTCCAAACGTGGGCGTTAAAACGGCAAGGGATCTCGCCCGGAGCTTTAAAGATATAGACGAACTGGCGGCGGCGGAGGCTGAGCGGCTGGTGCAAATCGGCGATATCGGCGAAATCATGGCCCGCAGCATTGTGGAGTTCTTTGAAAATGAGCAGAACATGGCCATGATAAAGCGGCTTAAGGTCCACGGCGTTGACCCAAAGGGGGAAGCTAAGGCAAATGAGGGCGGCTCTTTCACGGGGCTGACTGTGGTGATAACCGGCGCCCTTGAGAGCATGGGGCGCAAGGAGGCGGAGGCGCTGGTGGAAAGCCTGGGGGGGAAAGCCTCCGGCAGCGTCTCGAAAAAGACATCGCTTTTGGTGGCGGGGGAGGCCGCCGGCTCAAAGCTGGACAAGGCCCTTGCTTTAGGCGTGAGGGTTATTGGCGAAGAAGAGTTTTTGCGCATGGCCGGAAAAGCGACATCCGATAATGATATCATATAAAAATAGAGAACAAGTAAAAGGGAAAAAAGAGATAGAGAAACAAAAGAGGAGAAAGAGGAAAAAACATGCGGCAGGGGAAATTGACCAATGAGCAATTATCCGAAATAGTTTTGTCGGAGCTGAAACCGGCCAGGGACGATGTGGTCCTGCGCCCCGGCGTGGGGGTTGACTGCGGCGCGGTGATCTTTGGCGATCAGCTCTGCGTTGTTTCCACAGATCCCATAACCGTGAAAACCGCAGGGGCAGGCGCTCTTGCAGTTCAGGTGAGCATAAACGATGTGGCGGCCTCCGGGGCGGAGCCAGTGGCTGCGCTTTTGACAATACTCGCCCCGCCGGATGTGGATATCAGCGAAATAGCGGCAATTGTTCAGGATGCGCAGCTGATGGCGAGGAAGGAAAACATCGAAATAATCGGCGGCCATACCGAGGTGACCGATGCCGTCAACAGAATAGTGTTATCCGTCACTGCCCTGGGCAAGATCGCAAGCGATAAGCTTATCCGCGCCGAAAACGCCAAGGAGGGCGACGATATCGTTATGACAAAATACGCCGCCATAGAAGGCACCCGCATAATGATGGGGGATGATGCGCCCTTCAGCGAGGACATGCTTTCAGTTTCAAAGGAGGCGCGCATAGCCTCCGCCTTTGGCGCCAGCGCCATGCACGACGCAACCGAGGGCGGAGTTCTTGGGGCGGCCTGGGAGATCGCCCAGGCTGGCGGCCTCGGGGTGCATATATACGCAGACGAGATACCTGTGCATCCGGCGACAGCCCGTGCATGCGCAGAAAGGGGCATGGACCCCCTGCGGCTGATCGCCAGCGGCAGCATGATAATCGCCCACCCGAAGGGAGAGGCTCTTTGCGCTGAGCTTGAAAAGCATGGGGTTAAGGCCACGGTTATCGGCAGGCTGGTCAGCGGCGAAAGCAGGATTACCCTTGCCGGAAAAACTTTGCCCCTCGCTCCCCCCGAAGCCGACGAGATATACAAGCTTTAGCAGCTCCATGGGAGGTATCAGCGGATGAATGGACAGGACATTGCCGGCTTCTCGCTGGTCATTCCGGATGCAAGCCACGAGGCGGAGTACTGCCGCGTGATGGACAGGTGGGAAGCCTTGGAGACGAATATCCAGCCGGTGCTGATGCGGCGCTATGGCAAAAATCCGGGGGAAACCGTGCCCTATGCCAAGTGGCTGGCCTGGTGCGAGGACGACCGCACGACCGGTTCGATGCTGTCAACCAACGTTCCCTGCACGTTACATTTTTTGCTGACGCCGGATAAAGAGATCGCCGGGAGCATTGTCATCAATCATTCCTGCACCCACCGGGGGCATCTCCATGCGGGCGTCGTTCCATGGCGCCGAGGGAAGGGTTATGGGACGATAATGCTCAGGCTTGCCTTGTCGCGCTGTTTGGAGATGGGATTCCAAACGGTGCAGATCGTTCCCCGCAAGAGCAATGTTGGGGCCATCAGGACCATATTGCGCAATGGCGGAGTGCTGCTGGAGGAGTTTTGCGAAAACGGCGTCTGGTCACAGCGCTACGAGATCGGCATTCATGGCGGCTCGGCCATGGGCGGCAAGAAGCCAAACGTTTAACTATAGCGAATAAATGGAATGGGGGATATTATAATGGATGAAAGGACCGGAAATGAAATACTGAGCCTGATCGAAAGAACAAAGACTCTAATCATCAGTGCGCTGGATGAGGACGGCGTTCCCATCATAAAGGGCGTGACGAAGCTGGGGAACGACGGCTACAGAGCGCTGTACTTTTGCACCTCGCCCCAGTCGCGGTTCTTCCAGTGGTATTTGGCCCATCCGCGGACATCCGCGTATCTGTTCGACGACGACCCGAACATCCCCTATCCTTCGGTCGATGAAAAATATTACTCGCTGTCGCTTATGGGCCATATGGAGGCGGTGACTGACATCGAAACCAGGCGGCGGTTTCTGTCTGACTACCTGGCGGACTTTTTCCCCGATGGCGTAAATGATAAGAACTATCATCTGGTGAAGTTCAGCGTGGAAAAGGGGAAATATTACAGGGGCGTGACGGATGATTTCCTGTCCATGGCGTTCACAATCCGGCAGTAACTTTCTTCTAGGAGGTCAAGATGAACAACCGATTGTTTTATGATAAGCCCGCAAGCTATTGGGAGGAGGCGCTTCCAATAGGCAACGGCAGGCTTGGCGCCATGATTTTCGGCGGCCTGGATTTGGAGCGAATTCAGCTCAACGAGGACACGGTTTGGTCCGGCTTTTTGAAGGATGACCGTAAAACAAACTCCCCGGAGGACTTCACCCATGTGCGAAGGCTAATAGACGAAGGCAGATATGCCGATGCAAAAAGCTACATCGATGCCAACATGGAGGGGGACTGGACGGAATCATACCTGACCATGGGCGATCTGTTTTTGCGATTTTCAAAGTCCGGCACTCACCGGAATTATCAGCGAAGCCTTGATCTGACTGAGGGCATATGCTCCGTTTCATATGAAAAGGACTTAAATGATTTCAGGGTGGATTTTAGAAGTATTGAAAGAGAGATATTCGCAGATTACGAAAACGATGTGATAGCCATGAGAATCTTCTCAGCCGATGGCGGTAAAATAAGCTTCACGGCCTTCCTTGACAGCGTTATCAGAAGCTCAGCCTTGGCCGAGGATGACTATCTTTTCCTGCGGGGAAGATGCCCTTCAAGGGTTGAACCCAGCTATGTGAAATGCGAAAAGCCCGTCGTATATGACGACACAAAGAACACGATAGAGTTTGAAATGGCTGCGAAGTTCATAAGCAAGGGCGGCAGGCGTCAGCGGCATCAGGGGAAAATCGAAATAGTCGGCGCGGATGAAGTATTAATATATATAACCGCGTTTTCTAACTTTATTTCCTTCGATAAAGAGCCTGAGAGGGGCATGGATTTAAGAAAAAAATGCGTTGAGACAATTGAGAATGCTGCGGCTAAAGCCTATGAAGAAATAAAAGACAGACATATTAAATCATTCAGCGAGATTATGAACAGGGTTAAGCTCAATATTGAAACGGATGTTGAAAAAACGCCGCTGGCCACCGACGAGCTTTTGAAGAAGATGAAAGCGGGGGTGGACGACGGCAGCCTGGCGGCTCTGCTGTTTAATTACGGCAGATACCTTCTTGTTTCATCGTCAAGGGGAGGCAGCCAGCCGGCTAATCTGCAGGGGATATGGAACCATGAAATTAGGCCGGCGTGGAGCAGCAACCTCACCACAAACATAAACACCGAGATGAACTACTGGCACGCTGAGACCGCAAATCTGGGGGAGTTTGCCAGGCCGCTGTTTAAAGCCATAGAGGAGATGAGCATAACCGGCGAAAAGACCGCCAGGAACTACTTTGGCTGCGGCGGTTTTTGTGTGAATCATAATGTGGACATCTGGCGCAAAACCTCCCCCGCATCGGGAAACGCCACCCATTCCTTCTGGCCCGTGGCGGGGGGCTGGCTCTGCCGCCATCTGTGGGAGCATTATCTTTTCAGCGGCGATGAAGATTTTCTTAGAAACAGCGCTTATGATATCATTAAAAAAGCGGCCGAGTTTTTCATGGACTGGCTGATCGAGGATGAAAGCGGCTATCTGGTCACATCGCCTTCGGTCTCGCCGGAAAATATATTCGTGGCGAAAAACGGCGATATATCAAGCGTTTTCAAGGCATCGACCATGGATATCTCCATAATAAAAGAGTGCTTTGCCGCGCTGATCGACGCCTCGGCCATTCTGGGCAATGACAGCGACTTTATCCAAAGGGTGAAAGCTGCCGCGGCCAAGCTGCCGCCATACCGCATCGGCAGGCATGGGCAGTTGATGGAATGGTTCGAGGATTTTGACGAATACGAACCGGGCCACCGCCATTTTTCGCATCTTTACGGCATCTATCCCGGCAGCGATATCGCCGTGGGCCAGCAGGATGAGCTTATCAATGCGGCAAGGGTTACTCTTGAGCGGCGGCTTGAAAACGGCGGCGGGCATACCGGGTGGAGCTGCGCATGGCTCATCTGCACTTATGCCAGGTTCTGTGACGGCGAGGGCGTCTATGATTTTCTGAAGATGCTTTTCAAGAACTCCACCTACGACAATCTTTTCAACATGCACCCGCCCTTCCAGATAGACGGTAACATGGGCTACTGCGCTGCGATCGCGGAGGTGCTCCTTCAAAGCCACTATGAAAACTATGCGATCAAGCTGCTGCCGGCTCTGCCCGGGGCCTGGAGAAGCGGGTCGGTGTCAGGGCTGAGGGCGAGAAAGGGCTTTGAGGTGGACATCACCTGGCAGGAGGGCTCCCTGAAAGAGGCGAAGGTTAAGTCCTGTCTTGGTGAGGAGTTGGAGGTAATAACAGCCCAAAGGCTGATATTTAGCGAAAACGGGGCTTTGATTCCCGCCGAAAAGACTGAAAGAGGCTATAAAATCAATACGGAAAAGTGTAAGGTTTACAGTATAATTATCATTTAAAAAAGAATCGGTATGAGCGGAGGGTTTTATGAGAATCACAGATGAGATCACAAGGATTGTATGCTCTAAAGATAACGCAGCGCGGCCGGCGAGCTATCTTATCCAGGAAAAAGTGGAGCCCGTTGTTTTCTTAGAAAGCCGGGCGGTGGATTTTGAAAGCCGCGAGGGCAGGCTGATAAAGATGCTTTCCTGGGAGCTTAACGAGCGTGAGCTTTTCGCATATATTGCTGACGAAAAAGTTAAAATCGTCACCCGGCAGACGGCCGACGGCGAAAGATCCTTTGTGGAGGGGGCCGAGGCGGTTAAGATCGGCGAAGCTTTTTCGGGGAAAATCAGCTTTCAGATAGCGGACGGGGAGCTCATCTTCGGCCTTGGCCAAAACGAGCATGGCTTGCTCAGCCATCGCAATGAGAAAGAGTATCTATACCAAAACAACATGAAGATTCCGATGCCTGTCTTTGTATCAAGCAATAATTACGCGGTGTTCTTTGACGCAAACTGCCTGATGACATACGAGGAAAAGGAAAACATAATAACGATTGAGTTCGACGCCATAGATCAAATTGATTATTATATCATCACCGGTAAGAATTTTGACGACATCATCGCTAAAATCCGTCGGCTTACGGGGGCTGCGGCTTTACTGCCCAGATGGGCTTTCGGCTATATCCAGTCCCGGGAGAGGTATAAGAGCCAGGATGAAATTCTTGAAACGGTGGAGGAGTTTGAGAAAAGGGATATTCCTCTTTCCTGCATAATACTCGACTGGCTATCATGGGAGGAGGGAAAATGGGGGAACAAGATTCTGGATAAATCCCGCTTTCCTAACTTCAAAGGGATGATGGACAGACTCCACGAGAAGGGCAAGGCGCTGCTGATATCCGTGTGGCCCAACATGCACAGAAGCAGTGACAACAATGCCGAGATGCTGAGGTCGGGGAAGCTTTTGGCAAACCTTTCCACATATGATGCCTTCGACGAGGACGCCCGCAAGCTTTTCTGGAAGCAATGCGAGGAGGAGATCTTCTCAGGGGGTGTGGACGGCTGGTGGTGCGATTCCACCGAGCCCTTCACGCCTGACTGGCAGGGAACGGCTAAGCTGAGCGACGAGGAAAGATATTTGCTTTCTAAGGAATCGCTGACGAAATATTTTGATCCCAGGAACGCCAACGCTTACGCCTTATTTCACGCGAAGGGAATGTACGAAAACCAAAGGAACAACTCGGAAGAAAAAAGGGTGGTGAACCTGACCCGCTCCGGCTATCCCTCCATTCAAAAATATGGCGCGATTCTCTGGTCCGGCGATATCATGGCCACCTGGAAGGTTTTTAAGGATCAGTTGGCCGAGGGGCTGAACATGTGCATCAGCGGCATACCATACTGGACTTTGGATATCGGCGCCTTTTTCGCAGGCGCAAACGAAACCTGGAGGCGGCGTGACAAAAACAATGTGGGCGATGCACCGTGGTTTTGGCAGGGAGATTTTGAGCAGGGCGTTTTTGACTACGGCTATCGCGAGCTTTACACAAGATGGCTGCAGATGGGAACCTTCCTTCCGATAATGCGCTCCCATGGAACGGACACGCCCAGAGAGCCCTGGCAATTTGGCGACCAGGGTGAAAAATACTATGACAGCATAGTCAAATATATAAAGCTGAGGCACAAACTCTTGCCCTACAGCTATTCGATGGCCGCCCAGGTATATCATGACGGCTTCACTATGATGAGAAGCCTGGCATTTGACTTCGCCCACGACGAAAAAGCCGCAGGCATTGACGATCAGTTCATGTATGGGCGCAGCTTTTTGGCATGCCCGGTTTTTGAGCCCATGGAGTTTGGCCCAAACAACCAGAGGCTGGACAAAGAGCAGCGCAGGGATGTCTACCTGCCGAAGCTCAGCCGGGGGCAGTGGTATGATTATTACACCAAGGAAGGGATGGCCTCAGGCCAGAGCATAAGCGCAAACGCTCCCGTTGAGACGATGCCGCTTTATGTAAAAGCCGGCTCGATCATACCGATGGCAAGCAATCTCAACGATTTTGACTCCCTTGAGATATACTCCGGCGCGGACGGTGAGTTCAAGCTTTATTTCGACAGTGGGGATGATTATACATATGAAAAGGGCAACTATGCTTTTATAAAGCTGGAGTGGAAGGATGACGCCGGGGAACTGCGCATCAGCCACATGGAGGGGGATTACCCATGCTCCTGCCGGTTCAATGCGGCTGTATTCGGCGAAGCAGGCAAAAAGACGGAAAAGCAAGTTGAATACAGCGGCGGCCGGTTGTCCGTAAGATTATAAGCTTAGGCGGGTTCGCGAAGTTTTTTCAGAAAAAGCAGGGAGGAAAAAAGAGTGCTATATAAAAAGAATTGGGATGAGACGAAGATCAAATGGCAAAATTATTGGCGCAGAAGCAACGAGGGCCGGCCGCTGATGTGCGTCATTGCTAAAAAGGAACATGACAGAGAAAAGGGAAAGGCGCTTCTTTCCCAGAACGTGGACGATAAATACTTCAATGCGCAAAAAAGGGTGGAAAGATACAGGCATTTCTGTGAGACCCATGAATTTCTTGCGGAGTCTTTCCCCAACATTAATCCGGACTTCGGCCCCGGCTCCATGGCTTCATATCTTGGTTGCAACACGGTTTTTGATATGAACACCGTCTGGTATGAGGATTTTGTGAAAGACTGGAAGGATATCGGCAAGCTGAAATTCGATCCTGAAAACCACTATTTCAAAAAGCATATTAATCTTTATAAGGACATAAAGGCCCTTGTCGGGGAAGATGTGATCCTTTGCATACCGGATATAATCGAGAATATGGATATTCTCGCCTCGATGCGCGGCGCGCAAAACCTGATATATGACACGATCGACGAGCCGGAGGAGATAAGCAAAAGAATCGGCGAGCTGGATGATATCTACTTCGATTATTACGACAGCTTTTATGATGTCGTGAAATATGAAGGAAACAGCTCCGCCTATACCACTTTCCAGATCTGGGGCGAGGGCAAGACGGCGAAGCTTCAGTGCGATTTTTCAGCGGTCATGTCCCCCGGCCAGTTCAGGGAGTTTGTTCTGGAATCCCTCAGAAAGCAGGCGAAGCGCCTTGATAATGTGCTTTACCATCTGGACGGCCCCGATGCAGTGAAGCACTT
Source organism: Christensenellales bacterium (assembly GCA_050942895.1). Taxonomy (GTDB): domain Bacteria; phylum Bacillota; class Clostridia; order Christensenellales; family UBA1750; genus JBNRMR01. The sequence continues at coordinate 23,638 of JBMNOE010000017.1, read as the reverse complement.
GGACGCGATCCTTGAGATCGACGAAATAGACGCTCTTCAATGGACCAGCGGCAGTTACAACCCGGACGGCAGCTTTGAGCAGTGGTTTGATATCTATGATAAAGCGGTGAGGGCGGGCAAGGGGCTGTGGGTGCATATATATTCAGACAGCCTTGACGAGCAGATTAAAAGGCTTGACAAACTTGTTGAAAGGTATGGCTCAAATGCGCTTTTTATGTACTTTGCCCCCATGCAGGAAGAAAACGCCCACAGGCTTTTGGACCATGCGGACAAATATTGGAGGGATGTCAAAGGCCTGTTGCCCTGAAAATTTCAAAAGGGATAGCGGCGATCCAGCGGCGCTTCGGCAGATAAATGGCGAGAAGGGATGAAAACGATGGTAATAGAGCTGGAAAAAGCCACTGTGGAGCAGGCAGAGAAATGGCTGGAGCTGCAAAAGGAAGCATACGCGCCGCTGCTTGAGAAATATCAAGATTACGAAACAAGTCCCGCGACGGAAACATTGGAACGGGTTATAGAGCGGATGAGGGCTCCTCAAAGGGATCATTTTTTCATTACAAAAGATGGCGAGTTTGTAGGCGGTGTGCGTACAGCCCGGTGGGCGGGTATACCGCGCTACCACCTTGGTGGAATTTTCATTTTGCCGCGGTTTCAAGGCCTGGGGATTGGCCAAATAGCGATGCGGCTGGTGGAGGCCCTATATCCGGAAGCGAATTCGTGGGAGCTTGATACGATATTGCAGGAAAAGCGCAATCTTTACTTTTACGAAAAGCTCGGCTATAGGCGCGAGGGTGAAGAAAATGCTATAAATGATAAGTTAACCCTCGTATTCTATAAAAAAATATTAAAACATTATTAAAACAATAAATATAGCCAAATACTTTCGGCGTCTATGGAACTATGCTGTTTTCCGTGGGCGCCGAAAAAATATTTTGATGCCATAAAGACATTTTCACATATGTTTTTGCATATATTGCTAAGGCCGTAAAACTAACTTATATTGACTGATTTTTTAGCCAATTCTTTATTCAAAAGCCAGCTTTCCTATTGAATATTGCAGAAATTGATGTTATAATGACAGCAACATTGAGCAAAGATTTTAAGGATTCTGTTATATTTATATGGCCGGAGCATGCCTGAGGAGATTGCCCGGGGAACTGCGGCGGGGAGCTTTTAATATCACTGGGAATATAAGCGTTGCAGTCTTGTGATGGTACAGATTTTAGGCATGGCTTGTTTTATACGATGAAATGATTGGCTCTGAGGCCCGGCACTTCAGGGCCTGTGAAGCGCTTACTGTACGTAAATTTTTTTCAAGGAGAATATAGCATGAGCAAAACCGTGACCTCTGTCGCTTCTTCGACCGGAGCGCGCTCCCGGTTAGAGGCGGTAAGAAAGGGCCTAAAGCGGACCAAATATCTGCAGATAATGATTCTGCCCTGTTTGGCATATTACATTATTTTCCATTATGTTCCGATGTATGGCGTTGTTATCGCTTTTAAGGACTACAGCCTAAGGCTTGGCATAATGGGCAGCCCCTGGGTTGGCCTGAAGCACTTCAGAAGCTTCTTTGCTTACCCCTTCTTGTGGCGGCTTATCCGCAACACTTTCATTTTAAGCCTATACAGCCTTATATGGGGTTTTCCCATGCCCATCATATTTGCGCTTTTGCTGAATGAAGTGCGCAATGTAAGATATAAAAAGGCTGTCCAGACCATCAGCTATCTGCCGCATTTTATCTCAACGGTTTCCGTTGTGGGCATGTTGGTGATGATACTTTCTCCACAAAGCGGTATAGTAAACAACATTTTAAAAGCATTCGGCAGGGAAAGCATATATTTCTTTGCTGAATCCAGATGGTTTAGAACAGTGTACGTTGGATCTGGAATCTGGCAGAATATCGGCTGGGACGCAATCATATATATCGCCGCCCTTTCCGCCATCGATCAGGAGCTTTTTGAAGCGGCGGTCATTGACGGCGCCAACCGCTTTCAGCAGATGCTATATATCACAATACCCAGCATCCGCCCGACTATCGCCATTTTACTCATAATGCGAATGGGCGGTTTGATGAGCGGCGGCGGAGAAAAGGCATTGTTGATGCAGCAGCCCATCACATATGAAGTTTCAGATGTGATAAGCACATATGTTTACAGACGCGGCCTTGTTGAGGCGGATTTTAGCTTCGGAGCGGCCGTGGGCCTGTTCAACTCAGCGGTAAACGTATTTTTCATAATTACCGCCAACAGTATTGCCCGCAGGCTTGGCGAGACATCGCTGTGGTAGGAGGAGGAGCAAATGATTAGAGATAAATCGCTTTCATCAAAAGTGATGGACATAATTGTGCACATGACGATGATAATTGTGGTGCTGATTACTCTTGTGCCCGTGCTGCATGTAATCTCCATTTCGTTTTCATCCAGCGATGCCGTTAACAGGGGCGACGTCACTCTTTGGCCGGTGGAGTTCAGCGTTCAGGCCTACAAGATAATCTGGAATGCGGGCACGGTGCCGAATTCGTTCATGAACTCGGTTAAATACACCGCATTAGGCACGGTTATTAACGTGATAATGACAATAATGCTGGCTTACCCTTTGTCAAAAAAGGATCTGACCTTCAGGCCCTTTTACACAATACTCATAATGATCACCATGTTCTTCGGCGGCGGGCTGATCCCCTCGTTCCTTCTGGTGAAGAACCTGAACCTTTATGATACGGTTTGGGCCATCACTTTGCCGGGCGCAATCAGCACATGGAACATGATAATCATGCGCACATTCTTCCAAAGCATTCCCTATGAGCTGGAGGAATCGGCGCTTTTGGACGGCGCTAACGATTTCCAGGTCCTGTTCAAGATAGTGATACCCCTGTCCATGGCCTCCATCGCCACCATTTCGCTGTTTTATGCGGTGGGGCACTGGAACTCATGGTTCGGCCCGATGATATACTTCAAGCGCGCCAAGGACCATCCTTTGCAGGTCATACTAAGGGCCATAGTTATCGAAAACCAGATGGCCGATGAGCTTTTGGAGCAGGGGCAGGCCGCTGCGGCAGAGGAAATGTCCCGGGCGGTGACGAGTAACAGCATAAAATATGCGACTCTTGTCATATCCATGGCGCCCATGATGCTCATATATCCCTTCATACAGAAATATTTCGTGAAGGGCGTGATGATCGGCTCCATAAAGGGCTGATGAGTAAGGCTTTTATGCTGGCGCTATAAGCGGAACAAGGAAGAGCGGCAGATAAAAATAAAAAGAAACAAGAAACAAAAAAATAAAAAGAAAAAAGAAAAAGAGAGATACCGGCAGCTAAATGCGGCCTGTATATAAAACACCAAGACGCAAAGACATTAGGAAAACCCAAAGGAGGACATGAAATGTTTAGACGCACGATACTCCCGCTTCTGTTGGCTTTCATCATGATCGCCATGATGGCATGCAGCCCTCAGGAGCCTACCTCTTCGGCGACAGCCACTCCGGGTTCCGGCGGCGGTCAATCTGCGACAGCTGCGCCGGCAGCAACCCAGGCTGCACAGCCCACAGAGGAGCCGGCCGACAAATACGCGGACGAAATCACGATCGAAGCTTTCTATCGCATATCCAAGAGCCGCCTGCCCAACCGCCCCTCGCTGGTGGACGAATGGCTCAAGGAGAACCTGAACCTGGTCATCGACTGGATTGACGTACAGGATGCTGTTGCGTCGGACAGCCTGAACATGATGTTCGCATCTGACGAATACCCGGAATTCCTTTGGGATATCGTCAACAGGGATTACATCAACGAGCGCGGCCTGGAAGGTTTCATGATTCCTGTCAACCAGTACTTTGACAGGATGCCGAACCTGCGGGGACAGTTTAACGATGAGGACTGGGCCACCCTTTTGGCCATGGAATCCGCTGCGGACGGCAACATGTACTTCTTCAGCGGCCCCAACTACCGAAGCGCATCCATGTGCTGGATCTACAGGCAGACCGCGTTTGACGAGTGGAACCTGACATTCCCCAACACCGTGGATGATCTGTACGAGCTGCTCAAGACCATCAAGCAGAACGATCCGAGCTCTATCCCGATGCCCAACCGCAGCACCGGCGGAATCATAGACGGCCTCAAGATGGCCTATTTCGTGAAAAGCGACGACGAATACGTGCACGCCATAACGGGCGAGTTCATCCCCTATGGCCGCGTCACCGACGATTACCGCGAGGTACTCAAGTGGGCGAACACCTTCTACGAGGAAAAGCTTGTTGACCCCGAGTTCATCACCATGAACGACACACTGTGGACTGAGCGCTACGCCCAGGGCTTGACATACATCGAATACAGCTATGTCGAGCGCGAGGTATGGGCCGAGGCCACCATGAGCGCCACCGTTCCTGGTGTCGAGTGGTCCTCCTCTTTCCGCAACATTTCCCAGTTCCCAGAACAGGGCTTCCTTTACGGCAAGGAGAACCCCGTTGGCCTGAACGGCTACGGCTTCACCGACAAGATGAGCGACGAAGCTATCGACCGCGTGCTTGACTGGATCGAGTACATCTGCTCCGATGAGGGCGCAGTTTTCATGACTATGGGTAACGAAGGCGTGACTTGGGAGTATAACTCCGAGGGCATTCCCCAGTTCATGGACCACATGTATCACTTCTCTCGTAACCCAGAAGGCAAGAACGAATGGATGTATGGCATGTACATGGGCGCTCTTGTGCAGCCCGATCCCTATCTGATCGAGACTGACAAGATATCAAACCGCGTTCTGAGCGACGCCTTCAACAGCGACCCCGACGCGAAGTACAGCCCCCAGTATCCCAGCGGGCTCACTGTTGAGGAGCGCACGCGCTTAAACGAGCTTCAGGTAACCATCAAGGACGTTTCCGACGAATACCGCATAAAGTTCATAATGGGCGACCTGGATATCAACAACGATGCTGACTGGGCAAAATATCTTGCCGACATGGAAAAAGTGGGACTTGAAGAAGCCAGTCAGTTGCGTATCGCTGCTTATGACCGTGTGAAATAGTAAAACAAAATAACTAAGAACAAATATCACAAATGATATGATCTTCCGCGCGGTGCTGCGTTTCCTCCGGCATGGGGCTGGCGGCGCGGCATCGCGCATTTTAAGTTTTGCAGGTATGGTAAAATAAAAAACAGAAAAAGTTCCGCTGAAGCCTGGCCCGAGATGGGCGCAGTGTGAGCAAAAAATAAGAACATAAAGAAAACTTTACTGGGGGCTGTTGTATGTTATCTTTGTTGAGAGAACAAAAAAAGGCGGCGGAATCTCCGGGAATGATTTGCCCGGTGCCGGGGTTTTATATGAAATACGGTGAGATGGAGGCCGTGACAACCCAGCCCTTTGAACATTATCACGATGCCTATGAGTTGAACTTCTACTTAACGGCGAGCCTGAGCTTCTTTGTGAAGGATATAAACTATCCATTGCAGAGCGGGGATATCATTTTTATTGACGAATACGACCTTCACAAGGTCGGCTATGAAAGCGGAAAGCCATATGTGCGCTATGGTGTTAATTTCAGCAAAACATTTTTTAGCTCTCAGTTGCGGGAGGCGGGTGTCCAGCAGCTCCTTGATTCCATTTCTGGCAGGAACTATAAAAAGATAAGCCTTAGTCCGGCCGAAGTGGTGGAGATGAAGGGGTTTTTTCAGGAAATGTACAGCATATATCTGAAGAGCGACAAGGGTAATCATGCAATAAGAGGCGCACTTTTGCAATCCTGTTTGTTTGTGATATTAAACAAGCTTGACATGCTCATGAAAAAGACAATTCAACCCCCGCCCTATAAAAAGGGTTTGCTGGTTCAGCAGGTTATCCACTATATTGACGAAAGCTTTGGCGAGAAGATAAGTCTGGAGGAAATGGCAGGGGAGTTTGGAATCAACAAATTTCATCTGAGCAGAGTGTTCAAGGAAACAACCGGCTTTACAATATGGAAATATCTGCAATCAAGACGGGTGATCGAATCGCAGAGCTTAATGAAAAAGCCGGATGCCGATATTGAGCGGATATATATCCGTTGCGGTTTTTCAAACTTACAGCATTTTTACAGGGTGTTCAAGAAAATTTCCGGAATGGCCCCGGGGGAATACATGAAAAACCAACATGGAAAACCTCAGCGGTGAAATATTTATGGAACAAAAAACAAACAAGGCTTCCGACAAATCAAATCGGAAGCCTTGCTTTTTTCTTTAATTTTCCACAATTACCTTTATGGTTTCCCGGGGGTTTTCAGCCGCCCATTTAAAGGCTTCGGCCGCTTGGTCGAACTTAAAGCGGTGGGTGATCAGCTCCTTAACTTTTATCCTTCCGTCGCAGAGCCATGTGATCGCCGTATCAAAGGCGTTCGCATATCTGTTAACGCCCATGTAATCCAGCTCCTTTTCCAGAAGGGTCGCCACGTCCAGCTCCACCAGGTTCCCATCCGGCCAGCCCACCTGCACGACTTTACCGCATGGCCGCGCCATGGAGAATAGCCCCGCTGTGGCTTTGGAGCTCCCCGCCGTTTCAAAGACGGCATCACCGGCGTCCGCAAGAGAGGGATCGCCGGGCAGACAGGCTTCGTCGGCTCCAAGGCGCTTCGCCAGAGCAAGGCGGCTTTCGATTGGGTCAACGCATATGGCCCGCCCGCCGCCGACTGCCTTGAACGCCTGCAAAGTGAGAAGGCCGATGGGCCCTGCGCCCACGATCACGCCCGTTGTTCCAGGCTGAATGCGTGCCCGGTTAACGGAGTGAACCGCTACGGCCAGGGGTTCGGCCATAGCGGCGTCCACCAGCGAAAGAGCGTCCGGGATGGGGAAAAGAAAGCTCTCATTTACGGCGACATAGTCGCAAAAGGTGCCGTTTATAGGCGGTGCGGAGAGGAAAACCACATCAGGGCAGAGGTTATACCTGCCGATTTTGCAGAAATTACAGCGGCCGCAGGCGATGCCCGGCTCAATGACCACCCGATCGCCCTCCCGGAGCTTTTTGACGCCCTCGCCGACTGCGGCAACAGTGCCGCTTGCCTCATGCCCCGGTATATATGGGGTGGTAACAACGAAATTACCCAGCCTGCCTTCCTTGAAGAAATGCGTGTCCGAGCCGCATATGCCGTTTGCGGCAACCTTGACAAGCACCTCGCCCCGCTTTGGCCTGGGGATTTCCCTCTCCTCAATCGTGAGATTATGCTGCGAATCTAGATATAGACAACGATTTATTTCCACAATGACAACTCCTCTGTTCTCATATTCTTAATTAATGCCTGTTCCCTTAAGAGACTGGCTCGGTCTTCGTTTACTCCGCTGCGGGCTGCATGTGGAAAGTGAATGTAAACTCCTCCGGCTGGAAGCGATATTTTTCAATAAGAGGCGGCCCGCAGCTATTGGAGCCTATGCCGCTTTGGGCGTAATCAAAGCAGAGCACCGAATGTCCGCACTGCTCCAGCTCGAAGTTGTGTGCTTTTGCGGTGAGCTCCTCCTGGGTATAGGGGGAGAGATTGAAGCTGAATCCGTCCGCTTTTATGGTAAGAGCGCTGCCTTTGCCGGAAACTTTCACAGACTTGCAGCCCCAGTGGCTGCCGTTTTCCTGCGGCTTCAGGTAGTCCTCGTGCATTTCTTCCGCCGTAGCCTTGAAAAGACCAAAGCGTGAGGCGCGGCGCTTGTCGCAATAGCTTTCGTGGGGGCCCCAGCCCAGATACTGAGCCGTGTGCATACTTTGGGGCAGGAACATCCGCAGGCCAAAGCGGGGCAGGAAGGGCAAAGCGGTATCCCTCAGGCATGAAAGCTGGGCCGATATGCCGCCGTCGCCGTCCACCCGCCAGAGGGCGTCCATTGTGATTATGTTCTGGATGAAAACTGCGCCGATTGAAAGCCTGGCCCTGATAACTGCGACTCCATCTTCCACCGCAGCGGAGGATTCGTACACCCGCACAGTTGTGCGATCATAGCCTGCCCGCCCCCATTCCAGACGGATTCTGCGGTCGTTGTCGGTGGGGGCGCGCCAGATATTGAAGCCCATGGGCCTTTCAAGCAGATTGCGGTTTGAGTAGCTCATGCTTTCAAATGTGCCGGAAAGCCTGCTGAACACATAGCGGAAGGCGGGGCCCTTTAGGACTATCGCGGTGTCGGACTGCTCTATGACCGGCGCATGGGACTTCGCGGGCTGCGGCAATTCAAATTCCTCGCGGCAGAGCATGATTTGGTCAAAGCCCAGAACATGTCCGGGGGAAGTGAAGGGTTTTTCGGCTGTTTGCAAATAGCTGATTTCAAGGCAGCAATCGCCCTGATTGGCCGGAGGATAATCAAGCTTTATCGTTCTGCTTTCCATGGGAGGTATGTCAAGCTTAATATCCCCGCCGGCCAAGACCTTGCCATCCCGGGTGAAAACCCAGGAGGCGGCCAGAAGCTCCTGCGCATTTGTGAACCGCAGCTTGTTTGTGAAGGTGACGGAGCCGTCATCCTCAAGCTTTGCGCGGATTGGGCGGCACACATTGGCATACTCCAAAAGCCCCTTGTGGGGGGTGCGGTCGGGGTAGACCAGGCCATCCATGCAGAAGTTGCCGTCATGGGGGAATTCGCCGAAATCGCCGCCGTAGTAATATTTCTTTTTGCCGCCTGCGGTGCGGCCCATATAAACGGCGTGATCACACCATTCCCAGACGAAGCCGCCGCAAAAGCCCGGGTATTTTTCCATCAGCTCAAAGTAATCCTCTGCGTCGCCGGGGCCGTTGCCCATGGCGTGGATGTATTCGCACTGGACAAAGGGTTTCTTCGCGCCTTTTTCCTGCCCATCCTCAAAATATTGGACTATGTCCGAAAGGGAGGCATACATGCGGCTGTGAAAATCCAACATGGAATCGTCGGCCTTGTGGCCGCCGGTTTGCCATCTGACGCCTTCGTAATGCACCAGACGAGAGGGATCATAGTCCTTTGCCCAGCACCCGGCCTTCTCAAAGCTGGGCCCATAGCCGGACTCGTTCCCCAAGGACCAGATCAGCACGCTGGGGCGGTTTTTATCCCGGATGACGGCGCGCTGCACCCGATCCATTATGGATTCATCGAAGCGGCTGTCCTGAGCGATCAGGCCATATGTGATGTCCGCCCCTCCGCCATAAATGCTTGTAGTGCCGTGACACTCGATGTCCGCTTCTAAAATCACATAGAAGCCGTACTCATCGCAAAGCTCGGCAAACCAGGGGGCGTTGGGATAGTGGCTGGTGCGTATGGCGTTGATGTTGTGCTGCTTCATAATCTGAAGATCCTTCAAAACCGCTTCCCGAGTGACGGCAGGGCCCAAGACAGGGTCGCTGTCGTGGCGGTTTACGCCGTTGAAGCGCAGGGGGACGCCGTTCAGCAGCAGCACGCCGTCTGATATGCTTATCTTACGGATCCCCACCCTTTGGGCGATGAACTCGCCGCCGACATTTATTATCAGCGTGTATAAAGCGGGCTTTTCAGCATTCCAAAGAATGGGGCTTTCCACAGTGAAGGAAAGCTCGTCGCCTTCGGCTGAACAGGCGGCAAGGAGGCTTCCGTCCGGGGCCAGCAGCTCGGCAAAAACATGGCAGTCGCCCCGGCGCATCAGTTCCACCCGGATATCCGCTCTGCCGCCGTCCGTAAGATTTGTGCGGATGAAGAAATCACGAAGATGATTTTCCGGACGCGAGATCAGGTACACATCCCTGAAAATGCCGCTCATACGCAGCTTGTCCTGATCCTCCAAATAGCTGCCGTCGCACCATTTCAAAACCAGCACTGCGATGTGGTTTTTGCCTGCGCGAAGGAAATCCGTCACATCGAATTCGCTGGTGGAGTGGGAGACCTGGCTGTAGCCGACGAACCTGCCGTCGATGTACAGATAGAAGCAGGAGTCAACGCCTTCAAAGTTGATGTAATGGCGTGTGCCGGACGCGAAGTCGGGCAAATCAAACTCGCGGACGTACAGCCCGCAGGGATTCATGGAAGGGACATAGGGCGGGTCATAGGGGAAGGGATATTTAACATTTGTGTATTGATGTGAATCGTAGCCGTGCATCTGCCATGCGGAAGGCACGGGGATGGGGCTCATGCCCCCACGATCATAATCCGGCGAGAATGCACCCTCCGGCAGATCATAGGGGGAGGGGTAATAGGCGAAATCCCACTGGCCGCAAAGGTTCAGCAGGCGGGAGCTGCTGCCGAAAAGGGCTTCCTCGCGTGTATCGCAGGGGATATAATAGCTGCGGTTTTCCTCGGTGTTCACATGCAGTTTCGTAAGGTCTTCGTGAAAATTGGGAATAATCATGGCGCACACCTTTCATTCTCTTTTTATTCGATTTATTAAACAGCCGCCTTGGACGGCTTCTTAATGCGAGAGCTGCGACCAGTTTTAATTGTATTTTAGTCATAGTCTATGACTTAATTAAAGCATATTTTGCCAATGAAATCAAGGCGAAATAAGAAAGCGGAGAGCGAGGGGCTTTCCGCTTTTGCTGATATTCTGCTGATATATACCCGGCATTGTGCATTTACAGCCGGACAGTTTTTATTGGCGCTCTGATCAGATGGTTTCGGATATGGCCTGGGTAAGGGCGGGCAGAAAAAGCTCATGCTCTGCGGGTATCCGCTGGCAGCCGAAAACGGTGACGGTCTTTTTCACAGGGTCCATCCGCAGGCTTGTGCCGGCGGCGCCGTTCCAGCCGAAGGAGCCTTTGCTCTCGCAGTAGTCGGTGAGTGAGGGGTTTTCAAGTACCCGCATGGTCAGGCCGTAGCTGTAGCCATTTCTGTCGGGCTGGTGGAAAGTCGCCTGCTGCCGGTCGTTTAGCTGCCTTGTGTGCATCAACCTCACAGTTTCGGCCTTGAGGAGCCTTTCGCCGTTTAACTCGCCGTCGTTTAAAAGCATGTTGCCGAACCTGGCGAAGTCATCCAGGGTGGAAATGAGCCCCGCGCCGCCGGAGTGAAGCTCCGCGCAGGAATTGGACGACAGCTCGAACATCAATGAGCGCTTCTTTTCAACCAGCCCCTTGGCTGTGGGGATATATGTTTTCGCAAGGCGCTTGATGATATGCTCAGGTGCGCCGGGGTTCACAAAGCAGGTGCTTTCCATGCCGAGGGGTGCGAATATGTTCTCGCGGAGGAATTCGCTCAGCGGTTTTCCGGACGCAGCCACTATAACCGCGCCCAGCACATCGGTGCTCATACCGTAGCGCCATTCATCGCCGGGGTGGAAGCATAGGGGGCATTCCCCAAGCCGCCGTGCGAAGTAGACAGTGTCTATTTTCTCATCTTTTTCGCCTTTTTCACCGCTGTTTTCATCCATTAGCATTTCCTGCATCAGCTTTGAGATATAGGAATTGGAGACGGAGGTGGCGGCGTTTATGCTGTTGTTATCGCCATATGAAATGCCGGAGGTCATCGTCAGCAGATTGAAAATTGTCATGGGGCGCTTGGCAGGCACAATCTCTACCCGCCCGTCGATCTCCTGGCAGACGGGGGTGCGGGAAAATTCGGGCAGGAACTCGCCAACGGGCGTATCAAGGGAGAAAACGCCCCTGTCGATCAGCATCATCGCCGCGGCGGCTGTGACGGGCTTAGTCATGGAATAGACCCGAAGGACGCTGTCTCTTTCAAGGGGAGTGCTTTCGCTCAGATCTGCAAGTCCGTAGCTGCCAAAGTATGCCTCCCGACCGTTCTTGGTCACCAGTGCCGAAGCGCCGGCAGCCATTTTCTTTTCAACGAATGAGTTTAGCAGTAAGTCAATTTTGTTCATCTGTCATTCCCCCTTATTTGTTTTTTGCCCGTTGACCGTAATAGGCGTTTTCGCCGTGTTTGCGCAGGAAATGCTTGTCCAAAAGCTCCTGCGGAGCCTCCTGACAGAGAGGATTAATGCCCTTTGATATATAGGCCATCGCTGCCAGTTCCTCCAGCACCACGGCGTTGTGAACGGCTTCGGCGGCGTCCTTGCCCCAAGAAAAGGGTCCGTGGTTTTTGACGAGAACCGATGGCAGGTGCAAGGGGTTTATGCCCCCAAAGGTTTCGATTATGACATTGCCCGTCTCCGCCTCGTAGTCTCCGTTTATTTCCTCCGGGGAAAGTGACCTTGTTATCGGCACAGGGCCGTGAAAATAGTCGGCGTGGGTGGTGCCAAGGGCTGGTATGGAAAGGCCGGCCTGTGCCCAAGCGGTGGCATAGCGGGAATGGGTGTGGACGACGCCGCCGATCTGCGAAAAGGCCTTGTAAAGCGCCAGATGTGTGGCCATGTCCGATGAGGGGCGAAGATCGCCGTTTACTACGCTGCCATCGAGGTCGACGGCCACCATGTCCTCAGGCTTCATGTTTTCATATGGAACTCCGCTGGGCTTTATCAGGAAAACACCTTTCTCTCTGTCGATCTGGCTGACATTTCCCCAAGTGTAAACCACCAGACCGCGGCGGAAAAGCTCCATGTTTTGTTCGTATACTATTTTTTTAAGATTGGTCATCTCATTCTCCTCTTTTTTAGAATAATTACAACTTAATACTCAAATTAGCAATATAATCGCTTGCAAATTTGCTTAATCTGTTGCTCACATCTTTTAATTCTTAAAAATCTATCGCAGCGAAACCAAATTTCAATTGCCCTCTAATTTGTTCTTTTTCAGGATGATCCCAAACATCATCAGCTCCGTACATGCATATCAAAGGATTCATGTAACCGATCACCAGCAATCCATGGTGCTTTAAAACCCTGTAGCACTCACTGTACATATTGTCCAGACTTTCAATATAGGCATTGAAACAGGGCAAAATATGATGTCAAATGATTCATCTTCAAATGGAAATTCTGCGGTCATATCGGCGTGAACTGTCTTTATGTCGAGATTTTCCCTTTCTGCGGTCATTCTATTTCATCTTTCTTTATTAAAGTTCACATAATCTTTCATACTCCAGGTTCCTATAGCTCGATAATGTTCCTTGATACATTCTATATTTGCAGCACAAGCTTCCAGCAGTAAATTAATTTAATAAAGAAAAGTATGCCGCATCTCCTGTGAGAGGGGCCAAGGGGAGCATCCCCTTGCGGGATGTTTTCCCCCGCCAACCTCCAGCTACTTCAGCTTAAAGCGGACGTTCACCAGGCCCGTATCGCTTTGATACTCGTGTTTGGGCTCAAGCAAGCCGGTTTTTTCATCCCGCATAAAAACGATTATATTATTGCTGTCCTGGTTTGCGCATATAAGCCAATTGCCGGAGGGGGAAAGGGCAAAACCTCTGGGCGTTTTCCCCATGGAAGGAGCGTGGCCGACCAGGCTGGCCTGGCCGTATTGGTCAAGGCTGAATATGGCAAGGGAATCGTGGCCGCGGTTGGAGGCGTAGACAAATTTCCCGTCGGGGCTCACATGCACATCCGCGCAGGTGTTGAAGCCGTCAAAGTCTTCGGGCAATGTGTTAATGTACTGCATCTCTATCAGCGCGCCATTGTTCAGCACCTTATAGACGGTCATTGTGCAGCCCATTTCATTCAGCAGATAGCAAACCTGCCTGTCCGGCGCAAAGGCCAGATGCCTTGGCCCGCTGCCGGGCTTAACTTTCGCCTGACCTTCTTTTATGAAGGCCTGCTTATCCTCATCTTTTTTATACCAGACTATCCTGTCTGTTCCCAGGTCGCAGACATAGACGATATCATGCCAGGGGGACCAGACCGTGCTGTGACAATAAGGGTGTGTCTGGCGCTTTGGATCAATGCTCCGGCCCTGATGCCGCTTTGTCTGGCCGTAGGGCGTGAGCTTGCCGTCCTCATTCAGCTTCCAGATTCTAAAGCTGCCGGAGGTATAGTTGGCAGCGGCCACGAAGGAGTTGGTTCTGTCCGCCATCACATAGCAGGGATCATTGCCGCCGGTGTGATATTTGTCAAGAAAAACCATTGCGCCGTCCTCAAACTTCCAAACGTGGACGAAGCCCTTGCCCGTCTCCTGATCCTTGGAGACGCTGAAAAAAAACCTAAACTCCTTGTCAAAATTGGTGTAGGATGGATTGAAAAGCCCCTCCAGCCTTCCTTTATATGTCAATGAGCCGTCCTTTTCGCTGAATTCATAGAAGGGCGTGAATGTGCCGCCGCGGCTGGCAAAGCTGCCGAAATATACATCATATCTTTCCATAAAATTTCCCGCACTTTCTCCCGTATTTTCTCTCATGATATGCCTCCGGAATCCTTTAATACAGATAAATTAAGTATACCATCCAGGGAATGATTCCTCAACATTCTAAGCATAATATTAACAGAATAAGGCTGTTTCATGCTTCCTTTCGAAGGGGAAACATGATATACTTGCAAAGGTGAAAACTTTATACAAAGGAGATTTTAAAATGTCTGTTATTACGAAAATTAGCGCTCTTGAAGTTATCGATTCAAGGGGAAACCCCACGGTTGAAGTCGAAGTATACACTGAATCCGGCGCATATGGCAGGGCCATGGTTCCTTCAGGGGCCTCCACGGGCGAGCATGAGGCCATAGAGCTTCGCGACGGCGACAAGAAGCGCTATTTGGGCAAGGGTGTGCTTAAAGCGGTTGCCAATGTGAACGATATCATCGCTCCCGCTCTGGTGGACAGCTACGAAGTGACCGACCAAGTCGGCATCGACCGGGCGATGATCGCTCTTGACGGCACCGAGAACAAGGGTAAGCTGGGTGCAAACGCCATTTTGGGCGTTTCGATGGCTGTTGCCCATGCCGCGGCGGATTATCACGGCCTGCCCCTTTACCAGTATCTGGGCGGCTTCAACGCAAAGCAGCTTCCCACCCCCATGATGAACATACTAAACGGCGGCTCCCACGCCGATAACTCCGTGGACTTCCAGGAGTTCATGATAATGCCCGTGGGCGCGCCCTCCTTCAGGGAATGCATCCGCATGGGCGCAGAGGTTTTCCATGCCCTTAAGAAAGTCCTCTCCGACAAGGGTGAAAGCACTTCCGTCGGCGATGAGGGCGGCTTTGCCCCCAACCTTAAGAGCAACCGCGAAGCTGTTGAAGTAATCGTTGAGGCCATCAAGCAGGCAGGCTACAAGCCGGGCGAAGATATCAAGATCGCCATGGACGTGGCTTCCTCCGAGTTTTACAACAAGGAAACCGGCAACTATGACCTGGCCGGAGAGGGCAGGAGCCTCACCGTTGACGAGCTTATCGACCTGTACGAGGAGCTTGTGACGGATTTCCCCATCATCTCCATCGAGGACGGCCTGGACGAGAACGACTGGGACGGCTACAAGAAGCTAACCGCCCGCCTTGGCGACAAGGTTCAGCTGGTGGGGGACGACTTCTTCGTCACCAACACAAAGCGCCTTGCCCGCGGCATCGAAATGGGCATGTGCAACTCAATCTTAATCAAGGTCAACCAGATCGGCACATTGACTGAGACCTTCGAGGCAATCGAAATGGCAAAGCGCGCGGGCTACACCGCGGTCATCTCCCACCGCTCCGGCGAGACCGAGGACGTGACCATAGCCGACATCGCCGTTGCCACAAACGCGGGCCAGATAAAGACCGGCTCCATGAGCAGGACTGACCGCATCGCCAAGTACAACAGGCTTCTTAAGATCGAGGCTCAGTTGGAGGGCAGCGCAGTCTACGGCGGCCTTAAATGCTTCTACAACCTTAAGGTGTAATTGTCCTTAAAGGATTAACAAGTTCTGCAAAGAGGCGGAGAGCATTTGCTCACCGCCTCTTTTTAGTCTTTTAGTTTCTTGATTATCCAGCCTTCAAGGAGGGCTGCGGTTTCTTCCAGTGATTGATGGGTGGTGTCAAAAATCTCAGTGGGAGGCTGCGTATTACCGGCGTTTTCAATGAGCCAGCCGTTGAAGTCAAGAGAATCATTTAGCCAGCGCTCGTCATTAATGCCACGGCTGATCTTCATTCTTCTTGAAAGTTCAGAGTCTGAGCAGGTGACGGCGGCATAGTGTATGGCGCTGAAGAGCTTGCGTGCTTGGCAGCTTTCAAACTGCTCAGGAACTCCGGCGCCGCAGAGCACCACAGGAAGGCCGCATTGGGAAATGTTGGCGCAGAGCTTAAGCCAAGTTTCACGGAAACTGTGAAAGCCGTTTTCGGGCGTGTCAAATGAATCATTCCAAAGAAGATCGCCATCCAGGACGATATAATTGGTCTCGTTTTTAAATAAGACGTTGCAAACGGAGGTTTTGCCCACGCCGCTTGCGCCTGTGACTATGAAAAGCGGAAGCTTTTTTGTGATCTGCATAAAATCCCTCTTTTACATTTATGCCAACATGGTAACACAGCAGCCCTTGCGTATGCTATAATATTTTAAAGAAACATTTTCAGGGGGACTGCCGGATTGGAAAAGAAACAGTATGTAGAGGCGGATTTTTCAGACAGACGGCGGGTTATATGCATCAGCGACATGCACGGAGATATGGAGCTTTTTTCAGCCTTGCTTGATAAAGTGAAGCTGACGGAAAGGGACGCCTTGGTCATAATCGGCGATTTTTCCAACAAGGGCGCAAACTGCCGGGAGATGACTGAGCTTATTTACGAGATGGACAAGGGTGAAAACATATATGTACTGGCGGGCAACGGCGAAAAATACAATGTTGACAGCTACTTAAACGACCGCTCATGGCTTTTGGGTTATGCCAAAAGGTGGAAGGGCGATATATTCTCTTCCTGGGCAATGAGCCTTGGATATCCGCAGCTGGACGCGGAAAACCTGGACGCTGCTTGCGATGCCATCGACAGGAACTACGGCCACATCATCGAATGGATGGGCGCTTTGCCCCTATATCTGGAGACGCCGGACACCATCTTCGTCCATTCAGGCATGAGGGAAATTCCCGCCGAAGGCATGGCCGATGCCAAAACGTTGCTTTCTGACGGCGAATTCATCTATAGCGGCGAGAACAACACCGAAAAAAGGGTGATCGTCGGCCATTACCCCACCGCCAACTTTGGCAGGGGCTATTCTTCCTGCGGTATTTTGATCGACGAAGAGCGCAATATTATCGGCATCGACGGCGGCATCAACGTGAGATCCTGGGGCAGGCTGAACGCATTGATAATAAAAGGCGGAGAAAAAGGCGGCAATGTTTCGTGCGAATATGCCCACCGCTTTCCGATGCTTGAGGCGGCCCGCGATATTTTCGGCGAGAACCCGGTTCCTCCCATGCAGGAAAACTGGCCGGATTACCGCCTGGCGCTTTTGCAGAAGGGCGCGGAGTTTGCCCTGTGCAGGAAGGAGATATCCGGGCAGATAGGTCTTGTGAAAAACGAGCATATCGGTCAGGATGCGGATGGCCTTTATTATAATAAATGCTCAAACTCATTTTTTATGAGCGCGAGGAAAGGTGAACTGCTGGCGCTTCTGGACGGTGACTGCGGGGGCTATGCCTATGTGATGAACGACGGCGGGGCCATGGGCTTTGTGCCGGTGGGTGCTCTGGGCAGGGTTGTGAAGAAAAATGCGCTATGATAACATTTGCGACGGCGTTTTTATATCGCGGCCCAACAGGTTTGTGGCGTTGGCTGAGATCGACGGGGCTGAAACCCTCTGCCATGTGAAAAACACCGGCAGGCTGGGTGAGTTGCTGATTCCGGGGGTGGCTTTGGTCATTCAAAGGGTGAATTCTTCCGGAAGGAAAACCAGCCACGACTTGATCGGCGTTAAGACGGAAAAAGGCTATGTGAACATCGACAGCCAAGCACCCAACAAGCTTTTTGAGGAATGGCTGCTGAAAGGACTCGGACCGATTCGGCCCGCGGAGATAAAGCGGGAGCACAGATATCTCTCCTCGCGCCTGGATTTCTTGATCACGGGCGAAGGCGGCGAAAGGCATCTGGTTGAGACGAAGGGCGTCACACTGATAGAAAACGGCGTCGCACTTTTTCCTGATGCGCCAACGGAAAGAGGCGTGAGGCATCTGGAGCATCTGGCACAAGCCGCTTCCGACGGCTTTGTGAGCTGGGCTGTGTTCATCGTCAAGGCGGATTTCGCCCACGGATTTTCCCCGAACGAGGAAAAACACCCGGGGTTCGCGCAGGCGCTGAGGTCTGCGCAAAAGAGCGGCGTGAATGTTTTAGCTCTCTCCTGCGATGTTACCCGCGAGGGGATTTTCGTCAGGGAGCCGTTGCCGGTCATGCTGTGAAGCCGGAGCAAGGCCGCTTTCTTTCGCGGCGCCGAGTGGGAGAAATGCAAAACGCGGGTGGCGCGTTTTGTATTTCGTGGGCGGGTGGGGCCCTGCGTGCCTGAAAAAAAGGAAAGTTCTTATTCCCACAGCCGCCTGTATGTAGTATAATAGCCTTCGCCGATTTCCAAAAAAGCGGCTCACAATAAAACCCGAGGTAATTTGTTCATGAAAAAAGTGCTGGGATGTATCCGTAGGGCGGATGATGATTTTAACCTGATATCCGACGGCGACCATATCGTCATAGGGGTTTCAGGGGGCAAGGACAGCCTTCTTTTGCTTCGCGCCCTAAGGCTCTATCAGTATTTTTCAAAGGCATCCTTCAGGCTCACCGCCGCCACTCTGGACATGGGCATGGACGGCCTTGACTTTTCAGCCGTGCATTCCCTTTGCGGGGAACTGGGCATTCCATACATTCTGCGCAAAACCGAGATCGCCCGCATCGTCTTTGATGAGCGCAAGGAGAAGAACCCCTGCTCCTTGTGCGCGAACCTGCGAAGGGGCGCCCTCAATTCCCTTGCGGTGGAGATCGGCGCAAACAAAGTCGCGCTGGGCCATCACAGAGAGGACCTTCTGGAGACGCTCTTTTTAAGCCTGCTCTTTGAAGGAAGGCTTCACACCTTCTCTCCCAAAACTTACTTGACCCGCTCCGGAATCACCGCCATCAGGCCCATGATATACCTTCCGGAATCACATGTCATCAGCATGGCAAAAAAGCTCCAACTGCCAATAGTTTACAATCCCTGCCCGGCAAACGGCCACACCAAGCGCCAGGAGATGAAGGAACTTTTAAGCCATCTTTGCACCATCACCCCGGATGCGAAGGACAAAATGCTCAGGGCCATAAGGGCAGGCGGGGTTTTGGGGAAGTTGGGAAAAGCTGAACAGTCGGCTGAGGTTTTCGCGCAGGAGGATATTTAGCGGGTAAAAAGAGGCAGAAATCAGGACAGGAGACCGAGCTTTAGGTTATAAAGCGAATAAGGGCGATGAAGATATACGACATATCAAAGGGGCTTTTGGCCGCCCCGGTTTATCCTGGGGATATGGCTCCAAGGGTGGAGGCTGTGAGCAGCATTGAAAAAGGCGGCGGCTATAATATGTCCCACATATGCATGACATCCCACAGCGGAACCCATGCGGACGCTCCGAGCCATTTTGTAAGCGGCGGAAGAACCATCGATCAGATTGAGCTTTCCCGCTTCGTGGGCCCCTGCACAGTCTGGGAAAAAGAGGGGCTTGTAAGCGCTAAAGAAATCAGGGACCTTTCGGCATTTTGGGAAAAGCGGCTTCTTATAAAGGGCGATATCATATTGGGCGACGATGCCGCGCAGGCCCTTGTCGATGCGGATATTTTGCTGATAGGCATCGAAGGGCTGACGGTGGGAATGCCCGGCTCTCCCAGGAGCACCCATATGATACTTCTTTCAAATGAAGTGATCATACTGGAGAGCCTGGATCTTTCGCCGGTGAATCCCGGGCGATATCAGCTTTGCGCCGCGCCCCTTAAGATAGAGGGCTGCGACGGTGCTCCCTGCCGCGCGCTGATATGGGAGGAATAGATGCTTTGCGCGATTAGCGGTTCGGAAAAAAGCGAAGAAACTCGCTAATTCGGCATGTTAACCAGATAATTCGTTAAGATATTCGCAGTCCTTATGTCATAAAAGCAAAACATATGCTATAATGGGGCTAGTCGTTTTAAAAATGCTGTAGACTGGCGGCTTCTTGAAAAAGAGCGTTTCCGCTGTCTGCAAACATGATATAAACTCAAGCAGATTTAATAAGGCTTATGCGGTATTAATCGGCTTTTTTACACACGGGAGGTAATATGGTGCAGGATTTGAACTTTGATCTGCAAAATGCATGGAATATGGCTTCTCAGGCATTGAGATTACAGCTTAGTGAGATGAGCTATGAAAACTTCATCAAGCCAATCGTTCCGGTTTCATACGACAGGGAGCAGGTAGTGCTGATGCTCCAAAGAGAATACCAGATAAACTATGTGCGCCAGCGCTACAGCATATTCATAGAAAACGCCCTTGAGCAGGTGACGGGGGTTTTTCGCAAGGTCATATTTGTGCTGCCTGCCGAGGCCAAAGAGCGGGCTTCTCAGATGAGGCCGCAAAACAATATTTTGCTCAACCCCAAGTACACATTTGATAATTTCGTGGTGGGCTCATCCAACCGCTTTGCCCACGCCGCTTCCATGGCGGTTTCAAACTCGGTGGGGGCGGCATATAACCCTCTTTTCATATATGGTGGGGTGGGCCTGGGCAAGACACATCTGATGCACGCCATAGGAAACCATATAATCAGATACAAGCCAGACATAAAGCTGCTCTATGTCACCAGCGAAAGCTTCACAAACGAGCTGATATCGGCCATACAGTCACAGCGCAACATTGAGCTTAGGGAAAAATACCGCACGCTGGACATACTATTGATCGATGACATACAGTTCATAGCCGGAAAGGTCAGCACCCAGGAGGAGATATTCCACACCTTTAACGCCCTGTATCAGTCCGGGAAACAGATCGTCCTCTCGTCGGACAAGCATCCAAAGGATATCCAAATGCTGGAGGAAAGGCTTGTTTCAAGGTTTGAATCCGGTCTGGTGGCGGATATCACCAAGCCGGACTTTGAAACCACGGTGGCAATCCTTCGCAAGAAGGCGGAGGTGGACGGCCTTTTCATATCGGAGGATGTGTTCGTGATGATCGCCCAGCATGTTTTCTCATCCGTTCGGGAAATGGAAGGCTGCTTAACCCGCATAACCGCCTACGCCGCCGTCACAGGAAGGCCCATAGATGTGGAGCTTGCCCAGGAAGTGATGAGGGACATGAAGTCCATAAAGGACCCTAAGCGCATAACGGCGGATGTGATAATCGACGCGGTGAGCGAGTATTATGACATAAGCGTGCTGGACATGAAGTCTCAGAAGCGCTCAAGGGAAATCGCCGTGCCCAGGCAGGTGGCAATGTATCTCATAAGGGACATGCTGTCCATGTCGCTGCCGAGAATAGGCGCGGAGTTCAGCGGCAGGGATCACACCACGGTGATGCACTCCTGCGAGAAGATCACGAATGAGCTTAAGACCGACTACCGCCTGCGCCAAAATGTGGAGGATCTGCGCAAGATAATCACAGAATAACTTTTCTCTCCTTTTATTTCTTTGAATAATTATTAAAAAACATGAATAAAAAAGGGAAGGCAAAGGCCTTCCCTTTTGTTGCGGGCCTTAATGCAGCGTTGACGGTGCTGCGATATTGATATATCATTGGTATTGGCGCGGGAGGCCGAAGGGATGAAGAAGAAAAAGGAAAAGAAAAGAAAAAAAGATTCAGATCAAAGAACGGGCAAGGGCAGGGTCATAATAATCTCGGCTTTGGCGGCCCTTGTTCTGATTACACTGGGGATATTTGCAGTGGAATACATCCGTTCAAGGGCCGGGGATGAAATCGGCGAGCATGACGGGCCGGAGCGGGACGCAGTTCTCAGCATCGAGGCACTTTCCGCCATGAAGGATGCGTATGATGTCCAAAAATATGCGGCTAAATATCTGAACGTGGATGCCGAGGCTTTTTTGTTCTATGTCTTCGGCATGGCGGAGGATGTGTATATATATGAAGAAAGCTATGACGGCGAGGTCATAACGGAGATAACCCGCACATGGGCCAGCGAAGGCGACTACAGCCGGTATCTCTTTCACCTTGAGTTCGGCGAGCTATACTTCGAGCGCGGCGACATCGAGGAAGCCGGAAGGCCGGGCGTGAGGGCCGATAGGGCGGAGTCACTCATCAGAGAAGTGCTTCAGCTTCACGGCCTGAGAGATAATAATCTCATTTTCCAGGAGGACGGCGGAAAGCTTTTCCCGGGTGAAAGGGATGATGTCTTTTATTTCAGCCTGGAGCCGGTGGACGGGCTGAAGGTTTCCCTGTCAAACCTGGGCATCTCCGCGATAGTCTCCGCCGGCGATGTGCTGGCGATGTCGTATCTGAATTTGGAGGGGGAGCTCAGGCCCATCGGCGAGGCCGTCAGAACCCTGAGCGCATGGGAGGCGGCGCAGAGCCTGCTTGAGCTGGAGCAGGAGGATATTAATTTCTACGGCGATCTGATATTCAAAAGGGCGGAGCTGGTCTACGAGGCCTTCAGGGTGGTGGGAGACGCTGAAAAGGCGGTGCTTGCCCCTGTTTGGGAGCTTTACACCGACGACAACGGCTATTTCCAGCTTGATGCGGTAACGGGCGAGATAATCAGCGGCATGGAGGAACATGCATATAATATAAATGAATGGATGGGAGAATAGCGCGATGATCTATGACAAGTACGGCTTTAAAGTGCCCCCGGAGAAGATAATAAGGGTGATCACAAACACGGATGCCAAGAACGAGGGGGACGATCAGTTTGCCATCGTCCACACCATGCTTTCTCCGAAGTTCGATAATGTGGGCTATATCGGCGCTCATTTCGGCACAAAGCGCGGCAACACGATGGAGCAAAGCTGCGATGAGATAGCAAAAATATTTGATCTGATGGGCTTTGACAAAAAGGACATGATTTTCAAAGGTGCTCCCCATCCCCTTGAGGACGAGGAAACCCCCGTGGACAGCGAAGGCGCCAGGCTGATAATCCGCGAGGCCATGAAAGATGATGAAAGCCCACTTTACGTCACATTTATGGGCCCCTTGACGGACCTTGCCAGCGCATATCTGCTGGAGCCGAGGATAGCCGGGAGGCTTACCGCCATCTGGATCGGCGGAGGAACTTATCCCGGCGGCAGGCAGGAGTTTAACCAGGACAACGACATCAACGCCGTGAACGTCGTGATGAAATCGGAGATAGACCTTTGGCAGGTGCCGAAAAATATCTATGAATATATGCCGGTTTCGTTTGCCGAGCTGGACCTTAAAGTGCGCCCCTGCGGAAAGATTGGCGAGTATCTTTGCAATCAGTTGATGGATGAAACCGCTTTCACGCCCTCGGCGCGCCGGAGCGATTTCAGGACAGGCGAATCATGGGTGCTGGGCGATTCCCCAGTGGTGGGGCTGATGCTCTATGAACATCGGTTCTTTTTCGATATGATACCCGCCCCCTTGGTGGACAAAGAAACTTCACTGTACATCCACACCGGCAAGTATAGGCCCGTTCGCGTGTACAATTATCTGGACGCGAGGCTTATACTGGAGGACTTCTATTGCAAGCTGGCGCTGTTTGCAAAAAATAATCCTGATTTATAGGCAAAAATGGGCATTGTGAAGGCTGTCTGCGCAGAGACAGCCTTTTATTTTCAAAAATGAAAAAATAACTTAAAAAGGGTATTGACAATAAAATGAGGGTATGATACTATAACAAAGCTGTCGCTTGGGAAGGTGACGGTGAGGACATTGAAAACGGAACATAGATGAAGAAGCAAAGGAAAAAGTAATTCTTTTGAGATTTTGAGCGAAGGCAAACTATATGTTTGAGTTAGCCTTTTAGTATCCTTAAGGGTACTGAATGCAGGCG